>JANQFR010000004.1 GCA_028277745.1 Phycisphaeraceae bacterium | reverse complement strand
TGTGATGCACCGGGAACACCGTGCACGCCGCCCCCCGAACCGCCAGGCCGATCTGATACCCGTTGAGATACGCGTCGCAGACCAGCGACGCGGTCAGGCTGATCGCCCGCTCCACCGCCCGGACCGCCTCGCCCTCGGCCTGCTCCCGCTCCTCCGACTCTCGCGCGCGGCGACGCCGCCAACCCCGCGGCGGCGGCGGCTCCGTCGTCGGCCGCTGCTCCACGCCGTCCCAACGCGTCAGGTCCAGCAGGATCATGATCCGCGGCGGGCTGGGCTGGGTCATCTCCCGCGCCACCAGCAGGCCCGTCCGCGCCGTGTGCTTCCAGTCCACCATCTTCAGGCTGTCCCCGGCCCGGTACTCGCGCAACCCAAAGAACTCCTCGGTCCCCCCCGCGCGGTCGATGTGCCGCTTGCCCGACGGGTCGGTCTGCGACAGCGCGCCGATCACCCGGCGATTCATCCGATGAAGCCGGGGGTACACCAGCACCCGCCCCGGCTCATAAAACTCCACCGCCTTGCGGATCACCCCGAAGGGGAACGACGTGCTGATCACGATCCGCTCGAACTCCAGCAGCCCCCGACGCCGCGGCCAGCAGGGCGCCTCGGCCTGGATCGACTGGTGCGGGCCCAGGTGCTGCACCCAGCCGAACGGCCGGCCCTTCAACGCCGCGCTCGAGCCCGCGACCGGGCCCTCCCGTTTCCAGCCCCGTGCGCCCCGCCCCCACGTCTCGGTCAGCACCAGGCTGAACACCGGCAGCCACGACCGGTTCGTCAGGTGGTACCGCAAGGCGAACGCGTCCCCCGACACCGCGTGCGACGGCGCCAGCCGCTGCACCTGCACCCCGCGCAGCGTGTGCCACGACAGCAGCGCCGACACCGCCAGCCCCCCGATGCACAGCCCGAAGCCCCAGAACAACAGGTTCGCCTGCGTGTAGATCGCCGCCGCCAGGATCGAGCCCGACGCCATCAGGTACAACGCCCCCCCCGGCCCCAGGCGCATGGATGCTCGACGCGTCTTCAATCCTCAGCTCCAAACCGTCCAGCGGAGCCCCGCATACGCATGCGGGGCTTCATCGCCGCATCATCGGCTCGCCCAGCCGGCGGGTCTCGTCGACGATGTCGTGATACCCCGACTCGTGCCGATCGTCGCCCGGCGCGAGCGTGATCAGCAGCCGCTTGTCCGACCCCGGCAGCCGGATGGTCCGCACCGCCGGCGAATAGCCGTTCAGCCGCGAGACCACCTGGACGTCATACTCGAGGAACCCCGCGCCGACGGCGTCGATCGGCAGGGCGAACCCGCCGTCAACATCCGCGGCGGTCGACCCGGCGTCCTCCCGGTTGAGCTGTTCGGGGTCGATCATCACGCTGACGCTCGCGCCCGGCATGCCGGGCCGGTTCAGCCGCGGGTCGTCTTTATTCACCACCTGGATGTTCGACGCCGGCCCCGGCACCACCTTGCCCCGCAGCTGGTAGCCGCCGCACCCGCCGATCAGCAGCGCCGCGGCGCACACCATCATCCCCACCCACCGTCGCCGGCCGCCTGTGTAACTTCTCATGACTTGGCCTGTTGTAACTTGAATTCATCCGCCCGGGGCAGGTCTTTCACGCTCGACAGGCCGAAGACCTCCAGGAACGTCGTGGTCGTGCCGTACAGCATCGGCCGGCCGATCTCCTCGGCCCGGCCGACGATCCGGATCAGCTGCCGCTCCATCAGCGACTTGAGCACCTCCCCGCACGCCACCCCGCGCACCGCTTCGATGTCGGCGCGCAGCACCGGCTGCTTGTAGGCGATGATCGCCAGCGTCTCCATCGCGGCGGGGCTGAGCTTGTTGTCCTGCCGCTTCTTGGCCAGCGATTCGAGCACGCCGGCGTACTGCGGCAGGGTCATCATCCGCCAGCCGCCCGCCACCGCCTCGATGCGGAAGCTGCGGCCGGTCTGCTCGTACTGGTCGTTCAGCCAGGTGATCGCGGCGTTGACCGCCGCGCCCTGCGCCCCGCCGAGCACCTCGCCGAGCTTGCCCGAGCTGATCGCCCGGTCCGCGGTGAGCAGGGCCGCTTCGAGTTGGGGAGCGATCCCGGCGGGATCGCCCCCCCCGGAGGGCGCCCCGGAAGCCTCCCCGGATTCGGGATCCCCCGAGGGGTTCTTCGGGGGGGTGTCCGGGGGGGGAGGGGGGGAGGCGGGCGTCGATTCCACCACATCAACCGCGGGTTTGACGTCACTCATCGTCCGCATTTTACGGGATCGTGGGGCCGATCCCAATCGGCGGCGCCAAACCGCGGGGAGCCGGGCCGGCGCGGCGTGCAGCGGCCAAAAAATTAATTATGAGAATCGATCTCAATTAATTGACAGCGCCTGACCGACTCGCTATTTTCTCTGTTGTTGCGACGAATTCTCAATTAGGTCGTGACGCTGACAGAGGGTCCGCGTGCCCTTGCCCGGTTTCAGTTGGCCGCCCGCCACGCCCTGAACGACGGCTGTGAGGGGGGAAAGCCCAGGCCTGCGTGCGGCGAGCCCGCCCGCACGCAGGTCTTGCCCCGTTTCGATCCACCCAAGGAACCCCGTGCAAACCCTTGCCATCCCCCACGGAGCCGCCCATGTGCACGCCCGCCGCTGACCTGCCCGAGAGCGAATACGTCAAACTCATGCACTGTCAGAAGCACAATGTCTTCCACCTCTGGGTCGGCAAGGCCACGATCCACCTGACTCCGCGCGAGCTGTTGCTGCTGGGCGCCGCGATCGATCGCTGGTGGCGTGACCATCCGGAAAAAGTCCACGAACTGCCTAAGTTCAAATTCGAGCCCCGTTAACTCTACTGATCGAACCCCCGGAGCCCCGCATGCGTATGCGGGGCTAAGATTTCCCATTGAAAGGAAAACACGCATGATTGCCCGTATATACGCGACCGTTTTCACCCTGGCCGCGCTTGCGCTGCCCCCCGCCGCGTTGGCCGGGGAGGACGCGTTCGAACGTGACCGCCAGGCCATCCTCGCCATGGCCGGCGAGTACCACATCACCTTCCAGTTCCAGGAGACCGTGCCGCTGCGCGACGGCTACGAGCTGCACGAGCCTTACCGCTCGGAAGCGACCGAGTTCGTCGACGTGGTGGAGGACGCCGGCGACCGGATCGTGCTGCAGCACATCCTCGTGCTCGAGGGCGACGACGGCGAGCCGCACGTCGTCAAGCACTGGCGCCAGGACTGGACGTACCAGGACACCGAGCTGCTCGAGTTCAAGGGCAACCGCACCTGGGAGACCCGCCGGCTCAGCCCCGACGAGGTGAAGGGCACGTGGTCGCAGCGCGTCACGCAGGTCGACGACAGCCCGCGCTACGAGGGCTACGGCGCCTGGACGCACGAGGGCAACCTGTCCTCCTGGGAATCCAATGAGACCTGGCGCCCGTTGCCGCGGCGCGAGTTCTCCAAACGCGACGATTACCAGGTCCTCGTCGCCGTCAACCGCCACACCCTCACCCCCACCGGCTGGGTCCACGAGCAGGACAATTACAAGCTCGTGCTGGGCGACGACGAGCAGCCGATCCTCTGCCGCGAGGTCGGGCTGAACGTGTACGACAAGGTCGACGGCGTCGACTTCAGCCCGGGCTACGCGTACTGGAACCAGACCGGCCCGTTCTGGCGCGACGTGCGGGCCGCGTGGGCCCAGGTCCACGCCTCCGGCAAGCCGCTGACCCTCAAGAAAGAGGTCGACGGCAAGAAGCTCTACGAGCACCTGTTCTCCCTCGCCAAGGACGTGCGCGACGCCGGCGCTTACAACCCGGCCGAGGGCAAGGCGAAGATCAACCAGGTGATCGAGTCGTTCACCGTGAATTGATTGCAAACCACATCGTTGACACGACCGAAGCCCAGGGATTGCAATCCCTGGGCTTCTTTGTGCGCGCAGATCGTAAGTCACACGGCACGAGCGGTTTGCATCACAACAAGATTCAATCACGTCACTTACGCCATTCTGACTGTTCCTCATCAGTAGAAACAAAAAAGATGTAGATCGGGCATCATGAAGTCAGTGACGCGGTCAGCTACCGGTCACGTGACTGGCACGAGATCCGGCGCCTCAGGGGCACATGGCACGACTGGCGCCACGATCGAAACTGCCGCCACGGTTTCTGCCCGCGCAACAAGCAACTCGGCCTCGACAAGCGAACGCTCAGTCCGGTGAGCATCGCGGGCGTCGAGGCCAGCTTCGCCCAATCGCGCGAAGTCACCTTGCCACAACCCACGCCTCGTCGTGGGTAACTGTCAGCTTGCGCCCCCCCCCGGGCTACGGGGGCCCAGTCCCAGCTAATCACGCAACCTCAGGGCGTCCAGAGGACTTGCCCCCATCGCGAGAAAGCCGACAGGTTTCACGGCGTAGCCCGCGCGCGGACACGGCCCTCTTTCACCTTCCAGTCGTTTGGCAACAACAAGACCCCGGATCAGTCAAGACGCTCCGAACGGCGTCCCCGCGTAAGGGTCAGCCCACCCAGGCCCAGCAGCGCCAGCGACGCCGGTTCGGGAATCACCGTTGCGGTCGCCGTGATCGTTGGCGCGCCGATGGCGAATCTGAAGACGCCACCATCGGTCTCAAAACTCGGGGCACTGCCGGTCTGTCCGGTCCCCGAAACCGGGCCGATCGAACTGGCCAAATCGAAATCTCTGAACGCGTTGTTGGCCAAGAAGACCCCGTAGCTAACCGGGAACTCGTCGGTGATTCCGAAGTACCCATTGCCGTTGTTGACAATCAAGAACGTGTTGGTCGTTACGTTTAGCGTGGTCCCGCCGTTCAGGCCGGGCAGCGAGATATCGACAGCGTTCGGGTCGAGCCGGAGCTCGAATTCCAAGCCGCCGACCGGGACCACGTCTTCGGTGTCACCGGTGGCCGTGAGCACGAACGGCTGGTTAGAGAAGTCGACGCCATCAATCGAGCCACCGATCGTGCCCTCGAAAGTCACGACAATGGGGGCCGCCAGGGCCCAAGCGGGTAAGGCCATAACCAGGGCAGCCAGTACGAAACAGCGGATCATTTCTCTCTTCTCCTTCTTTCAAATGTTAGCAGAATGTTAGTATGTTCCCGTGTCTGTGATCGTCTTCCCACACACGGGATACCGTGGTTCCTTAACTAACTCGCGTTCCTGCAGCAGAATTGGCCAGGCTTTAGGGGAATTCTAAAAAACTCATTCGGTGGACGAAGTCCCACACTTCGCAACAAGGCACGTAGGGAGTTCATAGCGCGGGTCCGCTTGGCGATCAGCCGACGCCGGTGGAGCCCAACCGGGACAACATCGGGACATCCGCCAACCAGGAAAGGAGCCCGATCGCGCAAGCACGGAATCGCCCTCTACTTGTGAGTGCTGTCACTCAGAACGCAACGAACGTGGGCTTCTTCATGGTGGATGCGTTCGTTGTTGGCGTCACGCCAGCGCGCCGCTGCTGCGCAGCGCGGCGACGCGGGGCTGGAGGTGGCGGCCGGGGCACTGGGAGGGGTTGAGCTCGCGGTGGGTGTAGACCCGTCGGACCGGCACGCGGTAGTGCGCGGTCAGGGCGCGGAGCGAGCGGTGCAGCACGTTGAGCTGCTGGGTGGTGGGGACCTGCTTCTCGAAGTTGCCCAGGACGAGGATGCCGAGGTTGTGTTCGTTGTTGTTTTTGACGTGGGCGCCCTGGTAGCGGGCGTCGCGTCCCTGCCAGACGACGCCGGCGCGGTCGATGATGTAGTGGTAGCCGATGTCGCCCCAGCCGCGGTCGCGGACGTGGATGTTGCGGATCGTGCTGAGGTGGGCGGCGGTGCGGCGTTCGTCGTCGAACCAGACGGCGTGCCACCCCTCGTGGTGAACGGTGATCCGCTGTACGCCGTTCATGGGGTTGACCCGCCCGGCGACGGCGCCGGCGCGGGTCCAGCGGGACCGCGGCCGGGCGTTGAGCGGGTCGCGGCGGCTGGAGACCGGCGCGGCCGACTGGGGCCGGGCGGTCAGCACGTGCGGCTTGGGCGGCAGGGCGATCGCCCGGTCATAGGCGGTGGTCGTCGGGCGGGTGGGCACGCGGGGCCAGTCCGGCTCGGGCCGCGGCGCGAGCAGGTCGGTCCGCTTCTCGGTGCAGCCCACCGCAAACAGCCCCAGGCCCCCCAGGCCGGCCAACATCATCGAACGTCGAGACCACGTCATCGAAGGCCCATCCCTATGATCCGAACCACTTGAATCCATCGGGCCGATCCGTCTTTCGGCCGCGCCGCCATTCCACAAAGATCGGCGAGTCGGCGGCCGTTCGTGAATTATCCGGTCCTTCCCGGGAACGCCCCAGGATTGTACCCCACCCACGCGCTTACGCCGCGTGCGAAACCGCGTCTTTCCCCGCGTCCCCCTCCCGATCGGCGGCCCGCGGCGGATTCTTCCGGGCGACCACTACAAGCGGCCGGCTCGGGTCCACCTTCGAGGGCTCGGTCAACGACGTGAACCCGCCCACGAACTGGACCTGGCTGATCAGCTCGTATTGCAGGTAAGGGTGGTCGGGGTCGCTCGTCGCGATCCCCCTCGGCGGGTGGGGGCAGGTCAGGACCAGCAGCAGCCGGCCGGGTTCGAGCAGCCGCTTGGCTTCCTTCAATAGCCCGACCGGGTTGGGGTGGACCTCGATCTGGTCGAACAGCAGCACCCAGTCGGCGCACCCGTCGGGCAGGCCGCAGCGGCGAGGGTCGGTCTGCAGCTCGAACGTCGGCTGGCCGGCGGGGTATTGCTGGGACCCGGCGATCTGCCGCGCCAGTTCGATGCGCTGGGGGCACGTGTCCACGCCCGTGACGGTCAGCCCCTGCGTCGCCAGGATGTGCGTGAGCGGCCCGGCGCCGTTGCCCAGGATCACGACCCGCCCCGCGTGGCGGGCCTGCGTGATCGCCTGGCCGACCACGGTGACGCGGTGCTGCACCGCCTGCTGGAAGGCGGCGTCCCGGCTGAGCCGGCCCCATTCGCTGTCGTCCATGGTCGCTGGCGACGCGGGCTGGGCGGCCGACGGGTCGAGCGGCATCCCGAAGACCCGGGCGTTCCACAGCAGCGGCGTGCCGCGGTACCGCTGGCGGACCTCGTCCAGGTCCGGCGCGAGCCGGCTGAACCCCCATTTACGGGTGAACGTGTCGACCGACGCCTCGATCGCCTCGTTCGTGTCGGCCGAGGTGCTGCGGTTGAGCCGGTCGTGGTGGCGGTGAACGAACTCGACGTGCGGGACCGCGAAGCACCGCCACCCCTTGAGCCGGGCCCGCATGCCGAAGTCGATGGTCTGGCCCCGCAGATAGTCTTCGTCGAACCCGTCGAGGTCGTCGAACACCGCCCGTTTGAAGCAGTAGAAGCACCCCATGACATGGTCGACCTCGAGCGGCCGGGTGAACGCGTAGCGGCCCAGGCCCTGGCCGACGTGGTGGTAGCCCTTGGGGTGCAGCAGCCAGTCGCCGAACGCGTGGATGCGGTAGTCCCGGTTGAGCTGCTTGGGGCCGACCACGCCCAGATCGGGCGGGCCGTCGTCGAAGCACCGCACGATCTGGGCCGCCCAGTTAGGCGTGAGCATCACGGTGTCGCCGTCGAGCCGGACGAGGATGTCGCCCCTGGTCCGGCGGACCATGAGGTTGGACGTGCGCGCCAGCACGCCGTGGTGCTCGGCCTCGGTCAGTTCGAGGAACGGCTCGCCGCCGCGCCAGGTCTTCCGCGACCATCGCCGCAGCGTCTCAAGGCTGCTGTCGGTTGACCCGTCGTCATACGCCAGGATCTCCAGCGGCGTCGGGTCGTCGGCGAGGGTGTCGTACAGCGATTGGCACAGCCCGTCGATCAGGTCGGTCCGGCCATCCTTGGCCGACTCCGGGCCGTTGTTGAAGTTCGGGATGAGGATGGAGAGTTTCATGGAAAAGGCAGGAAAACAGGAAATACAGGAAAGCAGGAAATTTGGGGAGTTAGGCTTTTTGGCGGGATCGGGCGATCAGGGTTTTGAGGATGGCTTTGTGTTCATTCAGTTCAGACTCGATGTTGGCCAGCTTGGCTTGGGGGAGGTAGTCCATGGCGATGATGAGTTTGAGCCAGTATTGGGTTTCGTTGGCTTCTTTCAGGGCGATCGCGAGTGATTTAATGAAGTCAGCTCGGCTCATGGCTTCGTCGGCCTCGTGCATGTTGGCGCCGATGGCGGTTCCGCTCCCGATAAACTGATCAACGATGCGGCCGGGACGCCGCTCTTTGCTCATTTGTTCCGCCGCACGCAACACACTCACCCCCAACGCTGTTGTTCGGTCCAGCGTCTGAGCTTGAAGCCGGCCCGCCACGTCACGACGCCCCCTTCAACGGCATCGGCCCCTCACCCCCAACCCGCCCCACAACATCCGCCCCCTCTTCATTTCCTGCTTTCCTGTTTTCCTGCTTTTCTGCCTTTTCCAACGCCACGTCAAACAACGCCGCGTACTCCTCCGCCCGCACCTCCCAGGACCAGTGCTTCCGCACCGTCTCCCGGGCCGCCCGGCCCATATTCCGCGTCTCGTCCGGGTGCGTGCGGCACCAGTAGAGGGTCTCGGCGATGTCCTCCACAGTCCCGTCGACCAGGAAGCCGTTGACGCCGTGGTCGATCAGTTGCTCGGCCGCGCCGACGCGGGTGGAGACCATCGCGCAGCCGCAGGCGCCGGCCTCGAGCAGCGGGCCGCTGGTGCCCTCGCCGGTGCTGGCGATCAGCAGGAGGTCGACCAGGTTGAAGTAAGCCGGCATCTCGTGGCGGGGCACGGGGTTGAGCTCGCGGATCGCCGCGAGCAGGGGCACGCCCGCCTGGTAGCAGCCGGGGACGACCAACTCGCGGAAACGCTTGACCGTCCCGTTGGTGTGCCCGGCGAAGCCCGCCCAGCCGCAGCGGACCGGGCCGCGGCGCTGCCCGCGCGGCCGGAACTGCCGGGCGTCCACGCCGTTCTGGGTCACCATGATCCGCCGGTGCAGCCCCGCGGCTTCCGCGCGGGCGGCCAGGGTCTGGTTCAGGCACCCCACCGCCAGGAAGCGTTCCAGCCGGTCGGGCGTGAGCTTGTCGGCGTGGGTGGTGAGCTGGTGGTCGTTGTGGATCCCCGCGACCATCGGCCGCACGCCGAGCAGGTCGTACGCCTCGTCGGGCATGACGGCGGAGAAGCAGTAGACCGCGTCGGCGTCGAGGGCGGCTTGGCGAACGGCGTTCGCGCCGAGCTTGCCGAACTCGTTGTACGGGATCGCGGTCAGCTCGTAGCGGTCGCCGATGGTCTGCTGCAGGGCGTGAACGATGTTCTCGTAGGCCCAGCCGCGGGTGTCGGTGATGCAGAGGACCTTGGGCAGGTCGACGCCGACAGGCCGGGGTTTGGGCGCGGCGGGCCAGCGTCGCAGGGCCTCGCCGGGCCGGGCGAGCGAGGCCTCGCAGATCAGCCCCGGGCAGCCCAGGCCCGACGGCCCGAGGACCTGGGGCGTCTCCGAGCCGTAGGTGTAGCCGCGGAGGAAGTCGACGTGGAACCCGTTCTTGTTGCACAGGGTCTGGATGGTGTGGGGCGAGTACCAGTAGTTGTGATCGGGGTGGACCCACTCGATCCCTTGCTGGGTGTAGCCGTGGTTGATGCCGCGCAGCCCGTTGGGGACGGTGATCAGGAGCGTGGTGTGCTCGCTCATGACGGTGCGGATGGCGTCGAAGAACAGGCCGGGGTTGTTGAGGTGTTCGAGGATCTCGCCGGCGAGGACGAGGTCGAGCTCGAGGCCGGCGTCCTTGATCGGGGCGAACGTGGCGGGGTCCTCGACGTTGCCGAAGAAGAGGCGGTAGGTGTCGGAATCGGGGGGGAAGGCGTGGCGGACGGAGGCGTCCTGGTCGACGCCGACGACGGCCTTGGCGCGTTTGATGATCTCGAAGTGCAGCAGCTTGCCGCTGTCGATGCGCTCCTGGGTGATGGGCCAGTCGACGAAGCCCAGGTCGAGCACGCGTTGGCCGGCGACGCGTTGGAGGATGTAGGGCTCGCGTCGGCCCAGTTCGAGCGGGGGGAAGTCTTGTCGGAGTTTGAAGTCGCTCACGCCGGGCTCGCTTGTTGCGGGGTGGGGGCCGGTGATTCGAGCTGGGCGAGCAGCGCGGCCGCGTCAGACCACGCGTCCACCGCGATCCCCCGGCCCGCCAGCCGGGCCCGCCACACCTCCGGCGGCGTGAAGCGGGTGACCACGCGCTCCACGGCGGGCAGCGCGCAGGGCTCGTGCTCGGCGACCACGACCTGCCGCGGCGCCGCGCGGCGGTGCAGCAGGACCGCCGGGAGCGGGTCGGTCAGCCCGGCGGCGACGATCAGCATCGACGGCCCAAGCCCGCGAACAACGTTCAGTTCCTGCTCCGCCTGCTCGAACAGCGTGGCCGGGTCGCCCGCCGGCGTCTGGTGGCGGACCACCCGGTGCCCCGCGTCGCTCAGGGCGTCTTCCAACGCCGCGTCCATGTCGCCGGGCAACGCGTTGAGCAGGAGCGTAGTGGGCCGGCCGTCTTCCCCATTTGGAGGAACGGATTCCAATTGGGGTGTGTCGACGGCCCGGTGATTGAGGATGTGGTCGAGGCAGTCCGCGAGGTAGAGCGTCGCGTTGATGTCCGGCGGGGTCTCGGGCTGGGGGTAGACCGACTGGAGGATCTGGAACAGCCCGCGGCACGCCGCGTCGGTCTGGCCGGCGGCGAGCAGGTCGTCGAGCTGGCGGATCAGCTTGACGAGTTGTTCGGGGAAGTTGGGCGCGGGCGGCAGATGCCGCAGGAGATTGGCCACGACAAACCGTCGCTCATCCATAGATTGGAAACATCGGAGCAGGGGTTATCCGGACTCCAAAGAAAGCCGGAGAAAACGCCGCGGACACACTTCCATGATCCCGCGATCAAACCATTGAACACGCTCCTAGCCGGCGGGCTACGCCCGCCTGGTCCGGGGCCGCGTAGCGGCCCGGCTAAGCGCGTTTCAGATTCACCGCAAAGGGATCTGGAGCTTACGCATCTTGTAGCGGATCACGCGCGAGGTGACGCCCAGCTGACGGGCGGCGGCGGAGGCGTTGCCGGCAGAGCGTTTGAGCGCGTCGCTGATCATGTCGCGCTCGAGCGCATCGACACAGGCCTCCAGCAGCCCCGCGCCCCCGCCGGAAGAGGAGTCGGGCATCTCCAGGGTGGGGGGCAGGTGGTGGCCGTGAATGACCTCGTTGTCGGTGAGCAGGACGGCGTGCTCGATGCAGTTCTCCAGCTCGCGGACATTCCCGGGCCAGTGATACGCCATCATCATGTCGATGGCGGGGGTGCTGATGCGTTTGATCTTTTGGCCCATCAGCCGGCCGTATTTCGCGGCGAAGTGGTTGGCCAGGAGCAGGATGTCGTCGCGGCGTTCGCGCAGCGGGGGCAGGGTGATGGGGAAGACATTGATGCGATAGTAGAGGTCTTGCCGGAACTCGCCCTGCGTCACGGCCTGCTCGAGGTCACGGTTGGTCGCGGCGAGGACGCGGACGTTGGCCTGCCGGGTGGCGTTGGAGCCGACGCGTTCGTATTCGTGCTCCTGCAGGAAGCGCAGCAGCTTGACCTGAATGGCGGGGGCGAAGTCGCCGATCTCGTCGAGGAAGAGCGTGCCGTCCTCGGCCTCCTCGATGCGGCCGGCCCGTTGCTTGATCGCGCCGGTGAACGCGCCCTGCTCGTGGCCGAACAACTCCGATTCGAGCAGGTTCTCGGAGAGTTGGGCGCAGTTGACGCGGACGAAAGGCCCCGCGGAGCGTGGGCTGGAGTAATGGATCGCCGAGGCGACCAGCTCTTTGCCGGTGCCGGTCTCGCCGCGGATGAGCACCGTGGTCGGGCTGACCGCGACCCGCCTGATGCGGGTGTAGACCTCGCGCATCGGCCGGGAGTTGCCGACGATGTTCTCCGGGCGGAAGCGTTCTTCGAGCGCGTCGCGCAGGCGGAGGTTCTCGGCCTGCAAGGCCTCGTGCTCTTCCTGCTCGGCGCGTCGGGCCCGCACGTCGAAGCCGATCATGCCGGCGACGATGGTCAGGGTCCGCTGGGCTTCGTCGAGCCACGGCCGCTCGCTGGGCGGCAGGTCGGTCGCGAGGGTCCCGACGACCTTGCTGCCCAGCGGGATCGGGACGCAGATGAAGCAGGCGTCCTCGACGTTGCGCCGGTTGCGTTCGTGGATGCGGTCGCAGAACCGCGGCTCGTTCACGATGCTCGGGACGATGACGGGCGCGCCGGTGGCCAGCACCTGGCCCGTGACGCCCTCGCCGCGCTGGTACAACGCCTTGTCGGAATGCGAAGGGCTGACGCTGCGGACCGCGGCGACCAGCAGCCGGTCGCCGTCGGGCGACAGGAGCATCACCGTGCATCGCATCATGCCCAGTTGACGTTCGAGCACCTCGACGATGTCGTGAAGCGTCTGGCTCTGGCCGGAGCGCTGGGCCAGGACCCCGGCGATGTCGTACAGGGCCGACATCTCCCGCTCCCGTCTCCGCTTCTGGTGCGCGCAGGCCTTCGGGTCTGCGCCTTGATCGCGCAGGTCGCATTCCGCTGAACAGGCAATAGGCAGTTGAGGCGGCACGGCGGCGCCTTACTCCGAGGCGGGTTCCAAACGCGGAACGATGGCTCGGCGTCCCACCGCCACCGATCCGCGGACCGGGTTCACGCCATCGCCCGTCTTCACGGCGGGCGACGGGGATCGTGTGAAAAATGGCTGCAAATCGGATGCCACGTCGGCCCCGTCATCAGCGTGGAAATCAGGGTATACCCTTAGCGCGGGGGCTTTGAACAGGCACCAGACCCGCGCGCCGGGGCGGATGTCGAACTCGTCCCGCGCCTGACGCGTGATCCGCGCCCGCAGACGCACGCCCGCATCGACGACACAGATCACCGACTCATCCCGATGGATCAGTTCGACGACCCGGCCGGGCAGGCGGTTCTGCATGGACACGGTCTCGACGGGCGCCATCGCGAGCACGATCTGATCCGCGGGCAGCAAGCCGACGGCGGGGCTGCGCTCGGCGAGCCCGGGCGAAAAGACGCCGCGGAGGACCGGCGCCGGCGTGCCCTGAGCGCCGCGGAGCGTCATCTCGGTGAGGCCCGACGCGGCGCGGTGAGCCCGCACCGTCAAAGGCAGGCGATTGACGCACAGCGCCGAGGACGCCTGGCGCTGCGTCAGCACCTCTCCGGCCTGCATGACCAGCAGCCGGTCGGTCAGGCGCAGCAGGTGTTCGATGTGGTGGCTGACCATCAGCGTCGGCGTTTGGGCGAGGGCGATCGATCGGCCGATCAGGTCGAGCACGCGGTCGCACATGCGGGCGTCCAGCCCGTTGGTCGGCTCATCGAGCAGCAACAGGTCGGGGCTGGTCAGCAAGGCCCGGCCCACCCCCACCCGCCGCTTTTCACCGCCGGAGAGGCGAGCGACCCGGCGGTGGAGCAGCCCATCGAGCTCGAGCCAGGCCGTGACCTGCTCGGGATGAAGACGCCGCCGGTCGCGGGGCGTGCGGCGGTAGCCGAACAGCAGGTTGCCGCGCACCGATCGGTGAGGCTGCAGGCGGTCGTCCTGGAACGCGACCGCAACGCGGCGGCGGTGGGGCGGGGTCCACACACCGCGCGCGGCATCGAAGAGCGTCCGGCCATTCAAGGCGATCCGCCCCACATCGGGCCGCGTGAGCCCCGCCAGCGTGTGCAGCAGCGTGGTCTTGCCGCAGCCGCTGGGCCCCGTCACCCCCAGCAGGCCGCCGGGCCAGCGCAGCCGAGCGTTCAGGGCGAAATCCCCGCGTTGGAGGCGGACGTCGGCCTCGAGCATCACCCCGCCCCCCGCGACGCGAGCGCCCGCCGGTTCAGGCACTCCGAGGCCACGACCGCCAGGACCGACAGCGCCACGGCCGCGATCGCCAGCCGCGCCACCGCCGAAGACCCGCCCGGCGTCTCCATCGCCCGGAACAACGCCAACGGCAGCGTCCGGGTCTGGCCCGCGATGTTCCCGGCAAACATGATCGTCGCGCCGAACTCCCCGAGGCTCCGCACGAACGCCAGCAGCATGCCCATCAGCACCCCGGGCCACGCCGCCGGCAGCGTGACCGAAAGCAGCACGTCCATCGGCGACGCCCCGCAGACGCGCGACGCCTCCTCCAGCTTCACGTCCACCGCCTCCACCGCCAGCCGCACCGACCGCACCACCAGCGGCAGGCTCACCACCGCCGACGCGATCACCGCGGCCCACATCGTGAACGCCACCCGCACCCCGAACCATGCGTCAAGCCACGCCCCCAGCCAGCCCTCACGGCCCAGCAACAGGATCAGCAGATAGCCGACCAGCACGGGCGGCATGACCATCGGCAGCTGCACCAGCGCCTCCACCACGGTCCGCCCGGGGAACCGCCGGCGCGCCAGCAACCAGCCCAGCCCCACGCCCAGCGGCAGCGTCGCCGCCACGCACCACGCCGCGACGCGCAGCGACAGCGCCATCGCCTCCCACTCCGCGCCCGTAAGCAGCCATTCACCGTCCATCGCCGTGGCCTCCGATCACGGTGAATCCCGCCGCCTGGAAGGCCCGGCGGGCGTCGGCGCTTTGCAGGTAGTCGAGCAGGCCGTGCGCCGCGGCGTCGGCGCCGATCGTCAACGCCGCGGGGTAGCGGATCGGGGCGTGCGTCTGCTCGGGGAACGCCGCGACGACCGTGGCCCGGTCGCTCGACGCGGCGTCGGTGGCGTAGACGACACCGAGATCGGCCTCTCCCCGCTCGACCAGCAACAGGGCCGCGCGCGCGTTCTTGGCCGGCACGATGCGCGGGGCGAGGGTGTCCCAGAGGGACAAACGTTCGAGCGCCGCCTCGGCGTACATCCCCGCCGGGACGTGGCCGGGGTCCCCCATCGCCAGCCGACCGTCAAAGCCCGACAGCGCATCGGCCAGATCGCCGGCCGACGACGTGTTGCCGGCCGACGTGATCAGCACCAGGCGGTTGCCCAGCAGATCGCGTCGGGAGCCAGGCCGGATCAACCCGGCGTCGGCGAGATGATCCATCCATTGCGGGCTGGCGGACAGGTAGAGGTCGGCCGGGGCGCCGCGTTCGATCTGGCGGGCCAGCGTTGAGCTCGCCGCGGTGTTGCAGCGCACCGTGATCCCCGTGGCTTGTCGGTACCGCTCCGCGAGCGGCTCCACGACGTGGGCGGCGCTCGCCGCGACGAAGAGGCGAACCACCACGGGCGGGCTCCCCTCGGCGCCCGACCCGTCGCAGCCGGTCAGCCCCGCCAACGTCAACAGCATCAGCGGCAGGCGGATCAGGCCACGCATGCGTCCAA
Organism: Phycisphaeraceae bacterium; assembly: GCA_028277745.1. Taxonomy (GTDB): domain Bacteria; phylum Planctomycetota; class Phycisphaerae; order Phycisphaerales; family Phycisphaeraceae; genus JANQFR01. Next base: position 36,355 of record JANQFR010000004.1, on the reverse strand, counting down.
CTCCTTCGAGGCGCATTCCCCCGCGGTCGCCGGAGCCGGGGGGCGGCGCAGCTGTTCGTGCAGCGCCGCCGCCCGCTGAGGCGATACCGACCGGCGGGTCTGGGCCGCTTCCTCGCGCACCTGATGAAGTAATGCGTCGATCACGTTTTCGTCGGGGCGCAGCCCCGCGGCCTGCAACGCGGCGGCCAACCCGCCCCGGCCGCCGTGCGTGCCCAGCGCCAGTTGTCGATCCCGCCTCCCGACGGCCTCCGGGGCGAACGGTTCGAAGCACCGCGCGTCGCGCAGCATGCCGCGGACATGGACGCCCGACTCGTGTCGGAAGGCGTTCGGGCCGACCACCGGCTTGCTCGGGTGGATCGTGCGCCCGGCGCACTCGGCCGCTTGACGGCACAACGCCGCGAGCCCCCGCGGCGCGACGCGGCAGCCGAGGTCGGTCGTCGCGCGCAACGCCATGACCAGCTCTTCCAGCGGCGCGTTGCCCGCGCGTTCGCCCAGCCCGAGCACGGTCGTGTCGGCGCTGGCCGCCCCGGCTTCGAGGGCGGCCAGCGTGTTGCCGACCGCCATCCCCAGGTCGTTGTGCGCGTGGACGCCGACCGCCAGGCCGGGCGCCGCGGCGGCGACGTCGCGGACCGCCCGGGCCGCGCTCCGCGGGTTCCAGACGCCGACCGTGTCCGCCAGCCGAAGACGGTCTGCGCCCAGGTCGGCGCACAACCGTGCCAGAGCGGCCACGCGGCCCGACTCGGTGCGCGAGGCGTCCATCACCCCGACGGAGACGAACGCGAAGCGCCGGCGGGCCCGCGGGACCAGCTCGGTCAGCGTGCGCCGCACCCAGGCCCACGACTTATCCAGCGCCTTGAGCTGGAGGCCGGAGCCGGGGACCGACAGGTGCGCCGCGGCGAGGCCGCACGCCGCGGCGGCGTCGAGGTCCTCCGGGCGCGCCCTGCACCACGCGGTGAGCCGGCAGCCCAGTCCCAACCCCACCGTCTGGCGGATCGTCGCCCGCTCCGCCTCGCCCATCGCGGGGCAGCCGACTTCGATCTCATCGATCCCGATCGACGCCAGGGATTCGGCGAGCCCGACCCGCTGAGCGGGCGTGAACGCCACGCCCGGGGCCTGCGCCCCGTCGCGCAGCGTGGTGTCGATCAGCCAGACGGCCCGGCCGCGCGGCGGCGCGGACCGTTGATCGGCGGGCTCTAAGCCCCGCATGCGCATGCGGGGCTCCGGCGCTGTCGACGCCTGCGTTTTTCTGGCGGTGCGTCTCATCCGAAGGTCACTTGGCCAGCAGGGCCTCGGCGGGTTGTTCGTCCTCGAGCGCGTCGAGGATCTCATCGATCTTGTCTTCGTCGACCTGCGGGTACCACCAGCCCTCGGGATAGATAACCAGCAGCGGCCCCTTGTCGCAGCGCTTGAAGCAGCTGGTGGTCGACACCATCGCGTCGATGCCGCGGTCGACGATCTCTTCTTCGAGATACTGGGGCAGGTCGGCGGCGCCCTTGCGGTTGCAGACGCCCTTCGGTTCGCCGTTGGTGCGGTAGCTGTTGCAGATCATCAGGTGGAATCGGCTGGTTTCCATGGGGGTCTCCTTGCTCTAGGTGATGAAGCGGGGGCCTTGGGCGTGGGCCTAGCCGCAGCCGGTCCCGGATCCGGTGCATCCGCCGCAGCCTACGCCGTCGCTGTCGCAGCCCGCCGACGGGGCGAGGACACGTGCGGGCATGCGGGGTTTCTCGTCGCGGTACACCGCGTCCAGCGCTTCTTCGATCAGGCCTTCGGCGACCATCACGCGGACGCCGTAGTTCGCCAGCGCGACCTTCGGTTTGTGCCCGGCGGCGGCGCAGAGCAGGACGCGACAGTCGGACAGGCGGCGGGCCAGCTCCTCCCAACGCCCGTCGCCCCCGCCGGGGATCGGCGTCGGCCGCGTCTCGATCTGGGTGTAGCCGCCGTCGCCCGAGGGGCCGAAGACCCAGAGCTGCTCCGACTCGCCGAGGTGCTGGTTGACCAGCACGCCCTCGAAGGACGTGACCGCCACGAACGGGCGGTCGTCCTCCGGTCGCAACGGGCCCGCCGCCGCCTCCGCCATCGCCTGGCGGATCAGCTCGTCGTTGTCCTCGCCCAGCATGCCCGCGGCGTCCGCCCGGCAACGCTTGCAGTGCGCCATCTGCGGCACGTATTTCTCGCACGTTGCGCGGATCGACGTCATCATCGCGTCATCCGGCTCGGCCAGCTCGCCGAAGGGGGTGCCCGCCAGCGGGTACAGCGCCATGCAGTTGTGGTAGTCCGCGCCGAGGCCGCTCACGGTCCTGGCGATGGTTTCGATGTGATGATCGTTGACGCCGGGCATGACAATGCTGTTGACCTTGACGGTGACGCCGTAGGACTTGAGCTGGTCGATCGCATCGAGCTGGCGTTCGAGCAGGAGCTCGGCGCCGGCGAGCCCGCGATAGACCCGGCGTTCGGGCCGGACGAAGCGGTAGATGGCGGCGCCGATCTCGGGATCAACGGCGTTGACGGTGATGGTGACGTGGCTCACGTCCAGCTCGGCGAGTTCGTGGATGTGCGGCCCGATCGCCAGGCCGTTGCTGGCGACGCACAGCAGCATGTCGGGGAAGCGTTCGCGCGTGAGGCGCAGCGTCTGCATGGTTTCATCGAGGTTGGCGAACGGGTCGCCCGGGCCGGCGATCCCCATGACGCTGATCGGCGTCTCGACGATCTCGACGATCTTCGCGAGATACGCCACCGCCTGGTGGGGCGAGAGCACCGTGCTGGTGACGCCGGGGCGTGACTCGTTGAGGCAGTCGAACTTGCGGTTGCAGAAGTTGCACCCGAGGTTGCACTTGGGCGCCACGGGCAGGTGGACGCGGCCGAAGCGTCGGCTGGCGTCGGGGTTGAAACAGGGGTGGGTGTGGTGGTTGATCATGTTCGCCTCGTCGGGTTTGGCGGGTGTCCGCGCTCGCCGGCATGCGCCGGGTCAGAGGTAGGTGTAGGCGGGTTCGCTGGCGTCCTGTTTCACCTTGAGCAGGGTGTTGACGATGCGGTCGAAGAGCTGCTGCGTGCCGCGGTAGCCCAGGTGCATCATGCGCGCGGCGCCGAAGCGATCGTGGATCGGCAGGCCCACGCGGACCAGCGGCGCGCCCAGCCGCCGCGCCAGCTTGTAGCCCTTGGAGTGGCCCACGATCAGGTCGGGGTCGGCCGAGGCGGCGGCCTCGGTCAGCTCCTCGAAGTCGACGCCCTCCATGACCGTGGGCGGGTCGGCGAGCCGGGGCGCCGCGGCGGCGATCGCCCCCGCCAGCCCGCCGCTGCGCCCCCCCGAAGCGCAGAGCACGGGCGTGACGCCGACCTCGGCAAGAAAGCCCGTCATCGCCGCGACCAGGTCTTCTTCGCCATAGACCACCGCCCGGCGCCCGAAGACGTACTTGTGGGCGTCGACGTAGCTGTCGATCAGCCGGCCGCGCTCGTCGGCGTACGGCTTGGGCGTCGGCCGGTCGCTGATCGCTTCCAGGGTCTCGAACATCGCGTCGGTGGCGCGGACCCCGATCGGCAGGCCCATCCGGCGCCGCGTGACGCCGTGCCTGGATTCCAGCCACGCCCCGGCGGCGGCGTCGGCCTTGGCGGGGCCGCCCAGTTCAAGAGTCGCCGCGGCGCGCCCCATCCGCCGGATGTCCGCCACCGGCACGCCGCCCTCGGGGACCCGCCGATACTCCAGCCACGACGGGCCGTCCAGCCGGTCCGCGTAGTCCGGCAGGACGATCGGCTCGAGGCCGAAGCCCTCGACGATCTCGCGCAGGTGGCGCAGGTCGGCCGGCGACACGATGCCGGGCAGCACGTTGACCAGCCCCGCTTCACGCTCGCCGCCCTCGGCCAGGGTCTCGACGGCGGCGCGCACCGCCTCGACATAGCCATCGAAGTGGCTGCCGGTGTAGCTCGGCGTCGAGGCGTGGATGAACACGGGCGGCGCCGCTCCGCTGTCGTCCGCGTGCTCGCGACGGAACTCATTCAGGAACATCGACACGTCGTCGCCGATGGTCTCGGACAGACACGTGGTGGCGATGCCGATCGCCCGGGGTTGATAGCTTTCGATCACGTTGTTCAACCCGGTCGTAAGGTTGGATTGCCCGCCGAAGATCGCGGCTTGCTCACCGAAGTTCGACGAGGCGATATCCATCGGCTCGCGGAAGTGGCTGATGAGGTAACGGCGGATGTAGGTCGAGCAGCCTTGCGACCCGTGCAGGAACGGCACGCAACCCTCGATGCCCGAGAACGCCAGGCACGCGCCCAACGGGGTGCACATCTTGCACGCGTTGCGGGTGGCGACGAAGTTCGGTGTGTCCTTGGGTTTCATACCGCGACCTCCTTCGCGCCGATGGTGAGAGGGGTGGTCCGGAGCGCTGGTCGGGGCGCGGGCCGGCGTACGGCGGCGCGGCGGAGGGGCCGCACGGGCGGCGACGCGTCCGGGGCAGCGGTCCTGCATCCGCGCGGCGTCAGCCGCCAGACCGGGCTGCACACCGAGTGGTGCACCTCCCGCGCGAAGTTCACCATCCCGGCATAGCCGGCGAGGCATTCCTTGCGTTCGTGGTTGTGATCGCAGAACGCGACGCCGAGCTTGTACGCGATCGGCCGTTCCTTGACGCCGCCGATCAGCAGGTCCGCCCCGGTCTGATCGATGAACTTGGCCAGCTCCAGCGGGTTGGTGTCGTCCAGCAGGACGGCGCCCTCGTCGCAGAGGGCTTCGAGCTTCTGGTAGTCCTGCGGGCTGCCGGTCTGCGAGCCGGCGATCACGGTTTTGACCCCGAGCGTGCGGAGGGAGCGGACGAGGCTGAACGCCTTGAACGCCCCGCCGGTGTACACCGCGGCCCGCTTGCCCGCGAGGGCGTCGCGGTACTTGCGCAGCTCGGGCATCACCGCGCCGATCTCGTCACGCACGAGCGCGGCGGTGCGCGCCTTCATGTCCGGGTCGTTAAAGTGATCGGCCACCTCGTACAGGGCTCTGCTCATGTCTTCGAGCCCGAAGTACGACACGTGCGTGAACGGGATGTCGTACTTCTCTTTCATCAGCCGCGCCAGCCCCTTCATCGAGCCCGAGCACTGGACGACGTTGAGCTGGGCGTGATGGGCCCGGCGGATGTCGTCGACCCGCCCATCGCCGGTGATCGTGGCGATCACGTCGATCCCCATGCGCTCGTAATAGTCACGGATGACCCAGGTCTCGCCGGCGATATTGAAGTCGCCGAGGATGTTGATCGACGGCGGAGCGCCGAGGCCCGGCTTCGGCTCGGGGCTCGTGCCGACCAGCGCATCGATCGCCCGGCACGCGGCGGAGTAGCCGTCCTTCTTCGACCCGGCGAACCCTTCGGAGTGCACCGGGATCACGTCCACGCCTGTCCGTTCGCCGGCCCGCCGGCAGACCGCGTCGAGGTCGTCACCGATCAGCCCCACGATGCAGGTCGCGTAGACGAACGCGGCTTTGGGCTGGTAGCGACCGATCAGCTCGACCAGGGCGGCCTCGCACTTGTTCTCCCCGCCGTAGATGACGTCCTTCTCGCGCAGGTCCGTCGAGAACGACATCCGGTGGAGTTGCGGCCCGGACGACGCGGCTCCGCGGATGTCCCACGTGTAGGCGGCGCAGCCCACGGGCCCGTGGATCAGGTGCAACGCGTCGGCGATCGGGTAAAGCACGACGCGTGAGCCGCAGAACACGCACGCCCGCTGGCTCACCGCGCCCGCCACCGAGTGTTTCTCGCACGCCAGCTTGAACGGCGCAGCCCCCTTGGTGTGGACCTGGGCCTTGCGGTCTTCGAGGATCGGGATGTCGGACGTCGGCTTCGGCATGACGGGTCCGGCCTTTACGTGGCGTGTTCGAAGCGGAAAGGAGCCGATCGCGTTTCGGCGGGCGACCCCGTTTGTTCCGTCGGGGCTGATGGGCGGCGCGGCGCCGTCAGGAAGTCGTGGGGCAGTCCGGCTCCTTGCAGTCCTTGGGCGCCTCGACCGGGCAGTCCTTCTGTTCGCAGTCGGCGGGGGTCTTGGCGTCGCAGTCCTCGACGGGGCAGACCTCCTCGGCGGGCTGGTTCATGACGCAGCCGGGCTTCTCACATTCAGGGGTGGTTTCTTCGGGCATGACGGTTCTCCTTGGATAAAGGGGTTGAGGGGTTCACATCGTGAGCTCGAAGCTGGCTTCGGGGGCGTCGCGGTCCTGGCGGTCAAGGAACGCGTTGAGGATCTGCTCGAGCAACCGGATCGCGCCGCGGTACCCGACGGTGGGCATATGCTGGTGCCCGATGCGGTCGAGGATCGGGAACCCGTGCCGGACGAAGGGGATGTCCTCGTCACGGGCGATGTACTTGCCGTAGGTGTTGCCGATGAGCAGGTCGACCTTGGCGGGGTCGGCCTTGATCCACTGGTGCATCATGAACATGTCGGCGCACGAGCCCTGCTCCACACGGCAGTCGTGGGCCCGGTCGCCGAGCACCTCGCCCATGCGCTTGATGAACTTCTTGCCCGGCGTCCCGGTGACGACGTACTTGGGCAGCATGTCGACGCTCATGAGCAGCTCGCTGAGGGACACGAGCTGGTCGGGGTCGCCCCACAGCGCGGCGGTCTTGCCGTAGAAGTACTGGTGCATGTCGGTGATCAGGTCGAGCAGCCGCCCGCGTTCGGCGGCGATCTCGGCGGGGACATGCCCGCCGTTGAATTCGCGCAGCTTCATGACGAAGCGGTCGGTGGCGTGCAGCCCGATCGGCAGCGGCAGCGTGGTTTGCGGGACGTTGCACTTGGCCTGCAGCGCCTTCGCGGCCGCGCCCGAGCAGATCGGCCCCAACGCGATCGTGTGCGCCGAGTCGCCCGCGGCGGTCAGCTCGTCCACGGTCGTCCCGCCGCCCGGGTACATCTCGTGCGCCCCGGTCAACGGCGCATCCAGCACGCCCGAGGTGTCGGGGAACGTGATGCAGTCCAGGCCCATCAGCGCGACCAGCCGCTTCAGCTCCGCGATGTCGGCCGGCTCGACCCATCCCGGGATCAGGTTGACCCGGCCGGCCGCCTTCTCGTCGGCTTTCGCCTCGGCGAAATAGTCGACCATCGCCTTGGTCATGTTGGAGAAGCCGGTCGTGTGGGCGCCGACGTACGACGGCGTGTTGCAGTGGATGACGCGCTTGCCCTCGGGGATCAGACCCTTGTCGGCGGCGGCCTCGGCGATCTGCGGGATGTCGTCGCCGATCGTCTCACTGAGGCAGGTGGTGTGCACCGCGATGACATCGGGGTCGTAGAGGGTGAAAATGTTTTCGATCGCCGCCAGCAGATTGGACTGCCCACCGAAGACCGAGCTGCCCTCGGTGAAGGAGCTGGTGCCGGCCATCGCCGGCTCTTTGTAGTGGCGGCTGAGCGTCGAACGGTGGTAGGCGCAGCAGCCCTGCGAGCCGTGGCTGTGCGGCAGGCAACGGTGAATGCCGAGCGCGGCGTACATCGCGCCGATCGGTTGGCAGGTCTTGGCGGGGTTGACCGTCAACGCTTCGCGGCGGGCGGTTTCTTCGGCCGGGGTGTGTCGGAGGAGGGTCATGGGGTGGCTCCCGGTTCAGGGCTCGGGTTTCGTTCTTTAGCCCCCGGCTCTGCCGGGGGGTTCGTCTGGCGTACAGGACCGGACCCCCTGCGGGGCCCGGGGCGGATGGCGTCGGGTCACGCGTCTTCCCAAGGGGGCGTGACCATCGACCACACCTTGGCGTTGACCATGCGATCGATCTCCTCGTAGAAGTTGATCGCGCCGCGGAAGCCGGCGTACGGGCCGCCGTAGTCGTAGGAATGCAGCTGCTTGCAGGGCACGCCCATCTTCTGCACCACGTACTTTTCCTTGATGCCGGCGCAGAAGATGTCGGGCTTGATCTTCTTGATCAGGAGGTCGGACTCCCAGTGATTGATGTCATCGATCACCAGGGCCCGGTCGGGCATGTCGGCCATGAGCCCGTCGTACTCCTTGAACGCGACACCGTCGGAGGCCCGCGCCAACGCCTGGTTGTGCCGGCCGTGGTCGTACCTTTCCGGGTCCGGGTCGACGTGCAACTCCTCGATGTTGCGGGAATCGGCGTCGACCTTGATGTCGGGGATGACATTTCGGCCCTCGTAGTCGTCGCGGTGGGCGAACTCATACCCCGCGGCGATGGTCTTCATCCCCAGCTCGGCGAACAGCTCCTGGTAGTGGTGGGCCCGCGAGCCGCCGACGAACAGCATCGCCCGCTTGCCCTCGCAACGCGGCTTGTGCTTCTTCTGCGCCTCGAACACGGCCGGGTACTCTTCGGAGATCACCCGCTCGACGTTCTGCGTCAGCTCGTCGTCGTCGAAGTATTCGGCGATCTTGCGGAGCGATTTGGCGGTGGCCTTGGCCCCGATGAAGTTGACCTTGATCCACGGCGTGCCGTACTTGGTCTCGATCATGTCGGCGACGTAGTTGATCGATCGGTGACACATCACGCAGTTGAGCTCGGCCATGTGGCTGTTGGCGAACTGGTCGTAGGTGCTGTTGCCGCTGAAGGTGGCGACCAGGTCGATCCCGCACCGCTCGAGCAGGTCTTCGATCAGGAACGCATCGCCGCCGATGTTGTACTCGCCCATCAGGTTGACGGACCATTTGCCGCGCGAGGTGTCGTCTTCGCCGATCACGTGCTTGAAGATCTGGTTGTTGGCGATGTGGTGGCCGGCGGATTGCGAAACGCCTTTGTAGCCCTCGCAGGAGAAGGCGAAGATGTTGACGCCCAGCTTCTCCTTCATCTCCGCGGCGACTTGGTGCACGTCGTCACCGATCAGCCCGACCGGGCAGGTGGAGAACACGGCGATGGCCTTGGGCTTGAACAGGTCGTAAGCCTCCTGGATCGCGGCTCGCAGCTTCTTCTCCCCGCCGAAGATGATGTTCTCGTCCTGCATGTCGGTGGAGAACGCGTAGGTCATGAAGTTGTCGTGCTCGTCGGTGGGCGCTTGGGTCTGGTTGCGGCGGGTCAGCCAGGAGTAGAACCCGCAGCCGATCGGCCCGTGGGTGATGTTGACGATGTCGCGCGTCGGCCCGAGGATCACGCCCTTGCAGCCGGCGTAGGTGCAGCCGCGCTGGCTGATGATCCCGGGGATCGTGCGGACGTTCGCGCCGACCTGCGGCAGCGAGACCACGCCGTCTCCGTCGGCCTCTTTCCGGTTGACCAGGACCTGCTTCTCACGTTTGCGGCGGGCCTTTTTCGGGTAGACCTTCAGCAGGTCGTCCCGGACCGACTCGCTGGTCACCGCCTGATCGGGGGTGAGGCTGAAAGCGTCTGTTTCGGTGGACACGTAAGAACTCCCTTCACGCCGTCAGGCGCGTTTGCGGTTGCGGTTGGTAAGTCGTTCGCCGGCGCGCCGTCAGGCCGGGGCGCCCTCGAGGATGCCGAAGTCCAGTAGCAGCGTCTCGAGCTCCTCGATCTCCATCGGCTTGGGCACGACGAACAGGTCGTTGGCGTCGATGTTCCGCGCCAGCGTGCGGTACTCGTCGGCCTGCGGGCATTCCGAGTTCCAGTCGATGACTGTCATCTTGCGGATCTCGGCCCGCTGCACGTCGTTGTCACGCGGCACGAAGTGGATCATCTGCGTGCCCAGTCGGCGGGCGAACTCAGCGATCATCTCCTTCTCGTTGTCGACCTTCCGGCTGTTGCAGATGATCCCCCCGAGCCGGACGCCACCGGCATCGGCGAACTTACGCACGCCCTTGCAGATGTTGTTGGCCGCGTACATCGCCATCATCTCACCCGAGGCGACGATGTAGATCTCCTGGGCCTTGCCCTGACGGATCGGCATCGCAAACCCGCCGCAGACCACGTCGCCCAGCACGTCGTAGAAGGCGTAGTCCAGCCCCTCCGACTCTTCGTAGGCCCCGAGCTGCTCGAGCAGGTTGATGCTGGTGATGATCCCGCGGCCGGCGCAGCCCACCCCCGGCTCGGGCCCGCCCGACTCGACGCACAGGCACTCGCCAAAGCCGTCGCGGCGGATGTCCTCCAGCTCGACGTCTTCGCCTTCCTCGCGGATCGTGTCGAGCACCGACTTCTGCGCCAGGCCGTGCAGCAGCAGCCGGGTCGAGTCGGCCTTGGGATCGCAGCCGACCACCATGACCTTCTTGCCCATCTCCGCCAGCGCCGCGACGGTGTTTTGCGTCGTCGTGCTCTTGCCGATCCCGCCCTTGCCATAGATCGCGACTTTCCTCATAACCAAGCTCGCTTTTCTCATGTGATCGGGGTTGTCGCCGGGCTCGCCACGTTGGCTCCCCGGCCGATCCGTCGCGACAGATAAACAAGACCGGCGCCACCCACCGCCGCCGAGGTCGCGGCGTCCGGGCCCGCCCGCCCGAGAAGCGCTTCAACACCTTGGGAAATATCGTTTAAGAAGACAATGCGCGGATGCGAAAAATGAAAGATGGCTTGAAGCCGCCAAGCGCTCGGGACGAGATGCCGCGCGGATCCCGACATAAATGTCGCGAGGCGGTCCCGGGATCGACAAGATTGTCGCCCCCCGGCGGCTAGAGCGGACCAACTTTCAGTCGATCGCTTTGACAACCTTAGCCGGCGGGCTACGCCCGCTTGGTCCGGGGCCGCGTAGCGGCCCGGCTACGCTCCATGAGCGGGAAGCGATGCAGATGAAGTGGGCGCGTTCTAGCCGGCCCCGCCATAAAAAAAGAAGGGGCGGCCGTGAAGCCGCCCCTTCGCATCAGTGATCGGATGTCCGCGTGGGCGAACCTCCTGGGTAGCCGGGGCTTAGCCGAGCAGCCCGAGGACCGACTGCGGCTGGGAGTTGGCGATGGCCAACGTGTTGGTGGCGGCGTTGACCAGGATCTGCGACCGGGTGAGTTCGGCGGTTTCGCCGGCGAAGTCGGTGTCGCGGATCAGGCTGTCGGCGGCGGCGGTGTTCTCGAGGGCGACGCCGAGCGAGCGGATGCTCGCGCCGACGATGTTCTTCTGGAACGCCCCGAGTCGGCCGCGGAGGGACGAGACCTGGTTGATCGCGTCGTTGACGACGCCTTGAGCCTTGCCCAGGTCGCCGTCGACGAGGTTGGCGGCCTTGGAGGAGCCCAACTCGTCGAGGAACCCGTTGGTGATCGACCCGAGGTTCCGGGCGGCGACGTTGCCGATGCCGACCGAGACCTGGTTGGTGATGTCGACGTTGGGGCCGAGGTTGAAGCGCGCCCCGCCGCCGGTGATGGTGAACGCGTCGATGGTGCCGAGCGTGGTGGCGCCGGTGTTGTCGAGCTCGAACTCCACGTCGAGGAAGTCGGTGGCGATCCGGGCGACCTTGCCCTCGGCGGTGCCGGCGACGCCGTTGACGATGACGCCCACGTCCTGGCCGCTGTCCCGCAGGGAGTTGAAGCCGGTGATGGTGCTCAGCGCGGTGAACGCGGCGGTGTCGGCGGCGTTCTCGTTGGCGGCCGAGAGGTTGTAGATGCCGAAGTCGGTGTCGCCGTCGGAGCTGAAGGCGATGTTGACGAACTGGTCGGAGCCGTAGGCATCGCTCTTGAAGACGATGCCGGTGCCGGAGACGGCGGCCTCGACGCCGGTGACCTCGGTGAAGGTGTTGACGGCGGTGACGATCGAGTCGATCGAGACGCTGGACGAGAAGGTGAACTCGCGTGACCCGTCGACGCCGGCCAGCTCGAAGGTGAAGCTGTTATTGGTCGACGAGAGGTCGAGGGTCGCGGCGCCCAGCGAGAGCAGGAAGCCGGCGCGTTGGGCCGACTGGGTCACGACCACCTCGACGTCGCGGTTCTCGCCGAACTTGAGCTTGGCGGCGTTGACCTGGAAGTCGGTGACCTGCGACGCCTGGGCCGAGACGGTGAAGTCGAAGGTGCCGTTGAGCAGCTTGGTGCCCTGGAAGCTGGTCGCGGCGGCGATCCGGTCGATCGTCTGGAGGATCGAGTCGACCTGCAGCTGGTTGGCTTCCTTCTCTTCCTGGGACAGGCCGGCCTCGTTGGCCGACGAGCCGACCAGGCCCTGGACCTCGAGCAGCAGGGCGTTGATCTCCTGCAGGCCGCCCTCGGCGATGTTGACCACCTGGTCGGCGCGTTCGGCGTTGCCGATCGCGGCGGTGATGGCGGCCTTCTCGGCGCGAAGGTTTTCGCTGGCGATCAGACCCGCCGGGTCATCGGAGCCGCGGTTGATCCGCAGGCCGGTGCTCAGGCGCTCCAGCGACTTGTTAAGTGCGTTGTTTTGCTGGCCCAGCACGCGCTGGGCGATCTGCGATTGAACATTGGTGTTAATACGAGCCATGGTTTCGAGCCTCCGTGAACACGCGGTGTCGTGTTACGTTCTTCTGGGTTAGGGTGAATTCAACCAAGGATTCCAACCTTGAACGTCCACAGATCTCCGATCCGACTGATGCGTTGTCCGGCAAACGTTGCCGTCCCCGTTTCGCTGCCTTGCGTGGGCGGCCACTCATTTCATGACCATCTCCTTCCCACCATCCGTGGCGGGGTTGACCGGCGGCCCGGAGCCGCCGTCCTGAAACCATGCATCCTGCGTGTCACGAGTCCGCGGCAGGGCGTCTGTTCCACTCGCCTGCCTGCTCTAGTTCGGTGACCCGCGGCCGTTCGGCCCACCCAAGCCGGCAAACTTTTTTATCGGAACCCACGCCGCCGTTCGGCTCGCGGCGACTCCTTCGCCTCGGCCGACACCCGCCGGCCGTCGCTTTTGCCTGATCGTCATAACCGGCGCGCTCCTTAAGAGATGAACAACCGTTTCCACCAAAATTCCCCGCATCACCCCGCCAGCCGCGCAGACCCCGACCCCACGCGCCGATAAAAACCGCCGCGCCGCCGCCCCGACCGGCCCGGGCCCGCCCGCTACCGGTTCAGCTGATCGTACTCTTGAGCGGAAATGCTCTGCGTCTTGCCTGTCCGCTTATCGGTCTTTTGGTAGTAACAACCCGCAAGCGACGCCGCGAAGACCCCCAGCACCACCATCAGAAAAAGCTTCTTCAACATAGCGCACCTCAATAAGGACAGCCTGTCTATCGTCTCCCGCCCGACCCCCCAAGTCAATCGCGACGGGGTGAGCCCCTTGGTTTAGAAGATGAAACCGCAGATGAACGCGGATAAACGCGGATCAGAGTCAGATCAAGAGAATGTTTTGGATCCGTCATGATCGAGTCAAACAGATCGGCATGGTTCTAACAGATCCGTGTTGGTTCCAGAAATCTGCGTTGATCTGCGTTCATCTGCGGTTCCACCCCGAAGCGGAAAGGTCCGGGGGTTGACGCGGCGGCGGGGATGTCGTATATTTCAGTCATTACTGAAAAGAGTAAACGTCATGACCCGCCTCACCCCCGTCCAGGAAAAGTTCGTCCTCCACTGGGGGGAGATGGGCGCGCGGTGGGGGGTCAACCGCACGGTCGCCCAGATCCACGCGCTGCTCTACCTCAGCCCCGAGCCGATGCACGCCGAGGACATCGCCGCCGCACTGAGCGTGGCCCGGTCCAACGTGAGCACCAGCCTCCGCGAGCTGCAGTCGTGGGGCATCGTCAAGACGGTCCACGTCCTGGGCGACCGCCGCGACCACTTCGAGGCGATGCAGGACGTGTGGGAGATGTTCCGCCGCATCCTCGACGAGCGTAAACGCCGGGAGATCGACCCGACCATGGCCCTGCTGCGCGAGTGCGTCGAAGAGGCGGGCGACAAGGACCCGGTCACCCGCCAGCGGCTGGGCGACCTGGCGGACCTGGTCGAGTCGATGTCGGCGTGGTACCTGCAGATCACCCGCCTGCCGCAGGGGGCGTTGATCAAGTTCATCAAGATGGGCCGGCGCGTCCCCAAGATGCTCGGCCTGGCGTCGTGAGCGTTTTTTATTTCACCCCGAATTTCAGTTTTGACAGAAATAACAGTTATTCCAACCCAAAGGAGATCGACATGGACCCCACCACCTGGGCTTACGCCTTCTACATCCCCCTCAGCATCGCGCTGACCGTCTGGGTCGCCCGCACCCTCCACCGCAACGGCCGGCAATTCCTCGTCGACGCTTTCGACGGCAACGAGAAGCTCGCCGACTCGGTCAACCACCTGCTCGTCGTCGGCTTCTACCTCATCAACATCGGCTACGCCACCCTTGCCCTGCGCTACGGCGACAAGCCGACCAACCTGCCGACCGCCGTCGAGTTCCTCAGCACGAAAATCGGCCTCGTCCTCGTCGTGCTGGGCGTGATGCACTTTTTCAACCTGTACCTCTTCAACCGCATCCACAAACGCAAACGCCTCGAAAAGGCGCTGCCGCCCGTGGACGCCGACGAGGTCCTGCCCGCGTGAACCCGCGAGCCGGCCGGCCGGACCCCGACCGGGGGCGGCCCGGTCCCGGCCGGCTCCTTCTCCCAAACCCTGAACCCTACACCCTTACCCCCTGAAAACCATGAAACGCCTCACCGTCCTCTACGACCCCACCTGCGGCTTCTGCCTCCGCTGCAAGGCCTGGCTCCAGCGACAGGACCAGCTCCTGCCGCTCGAGTTCCTCGCCCAGGGTGGCGACGAAGCCAGGCGACGCTTCCCCAGCCTCCGGCAACGCGTCGACCCCGACGGCCAACCCGACGAGTTGATCGCGGTCGGCGACGACGGCCAGGTCTTCCGCGACACCCGCGCCTGGATCATGTGCCTCTACGCCCTGCGCGACTACCGCGGCCTGGCCATGACCCTCGGCAAGCCCGCCTTCCGGCCCTACGCCCGGCGGGCCTACGCCCTGGTCGCTGGCAACCGCCGCCGGTTCTCCAAGCTCATGGGCCGACAGAACGCCGCCGACCTTGAGGAAGCCCTGCGCTACGCCCCCGACCCGCCCCGCTGCGCCGCGCCTGCCGATGCCAAGCGCGACGCGTTCGATCGCCTCGTCGCCCGTGCCCAGACGGGCGCCGCCGTGGAGCACCGGTCATGACCCCGCTCGTGCACCATCTGGAAGACGTGCTCGCGCCCGACCGGCTCGGCCGGGCCCGCGCGTTCGCCCGGCTGCTCTACGCCACGGTGTGGGTCCTCGAGGGCCTGGTCCCCAAGCTGCTGGTGGTCAAGCCCGAAGAGCTCGACCTGGTCGACCGCAGCGGGATGGTGATCGTCAGCCCCGCGTTCACTCTGGCCTTCTTGGGCGTGTGCCAGATCGCCGGCGGGCTGTGGCTGGCGAGCGGGGCCGCGGAGCGTCTGGCGCTGGGCATCTCGATCGTCGCGCTGTGCTTCTTCACCGCGGCGGCGCTGACGCTCGATCCGATGAGCGTCGCGGACCCGTACGGCGGGATCGTCAAGAACCTCGGCCTGCTCGCCGCGGCGGCGCTGCTGTGGACGCTTGCCGACCCCGAACGAAAGGTCGTGGCATGACCGCGTTGCGTCCGATCGATCGTGGGCTGTTGTTCGCCGCCGCGTGGGTCGGCACGATCGGCTACGCGTGGGTGCTGGGTTACGCGGCGGGGTCGCCGTGGGCGCAGCACGTCGCGCTGGCGGCGGCGCTGTCGTGGCCGGTGCTGGGGCTGGGGCTGCTTTACGCCGACCGGGCGCCGGGCCGGGTCTGGCGGCAGGCCGACGTGTGTCTGCGGACCATGCCGGTGGGCCTGGCGGTGCTGCTGCTCGGCGCCGCGCTGACGCCGCCGACGCTCCCGGCTCAGATCGCGGTGCTCGTCGCGGCCGACGTCGCGATGGGCGCGGCGTTCACCGTTCTTTCACCGCTCCGCCCCGCCGTGGCCGCGGGGTTGTGGGTCGTCGCCCTCAACGGCCCGTTTGTGTCGTTCCTCGGGCTGCTCACCGCCCTGCAAGGAGTCTTGTCATGAATCTCCCGCCCGTTCCCCTCACCGCCGTCGGCCGCCTCGACCCGTGCGTGCTGCTGACCTACCGCACGCCCGCTGAGCGCGTTGCTCGCCTGTTGCCGCCCGGGCTCACACTCACCACGCGCGGGCCGTGGGCGTTCTGGAACATCGTCCTCTGTCGTGTGCGCGCGATCCGCCTCGCCGGCGCGCCCGCGGCCCTGGGGATCGATTACCACCACGTCGCGTACCGCCTGATGGTCCACGCCCTGGCGGACAACGCCGAGCGCCTGCACGGCCTGTACTTCGTGCGGTCCGACGCCGACCACCGGTTCATCACCGCGTTGGGCAACCGCATGAGCGACTTCCGTTTTCATCTGAGCCGCATCACGCTCGACGCGGATGATCAACGGGTCGATCTTACGATCGACGGCGACGTCGCGTCGCGGGTTACGGTGTCGGACGCAGGCGCCGCGGCGTTGACCCGGCCGACGGGCTCCTGCTTCCCCACGCCGCTCGACGCCGCCGAGTTCTGCTGCTATCGGCCGCGGGCCCTGGCGGTCCACGGCGGGCACGCGGTCTTGACCGAGGTCCGCCGCGACCCCGCCGCCTGGCACGAGACGCCGGTGTCGGTCAGTGATGCGCACTGGGGCCTTTTCGACCAGCTCGATCAGCGTGATGCTGCGTTGGAGTGGGCGGTGCGCGTCGACCCGGTCGATTATCGCTGGACCCTGGGCCGCCGACGCCGGCTGATGCCCGCGTCGATCCGCGCCGCGACACCTCCCCGGCTGCGGCACGCGGTGTAGACTGATAGAAGTGCGGATCAAGACCAAGCGCATCTACGACCCCCCGGCGGAAGACGACGGCTTCCGCGTCCTCATCGACCGCCTCTGGCCGCGCGGCGTCCGCAAAGACGCCGCCGGGATCGACCACTGGGCCAAGGACCTGGCGCCCAGCACCGAGCTGCGCCAATGGTTCAACCACGACCCCTCCCGGTTCGACGCCTTCGCCGATCGATACCGCGCAGAGCTGGCCGACCGCCGCGGCCTGATCGACGAGCTGCTGGCCGCCGCGCGGGGCCGCGACATGACCCTGCTCTACGCCGCCAAGGACACCGTCCACAATCACGCCCCGGTGTTGCGTGCGTATCTAACACAATTCACTTCGAACAAGCGTTAGAAACAACCTTCGAGCCGCTTCACGAAGAAAGGAGACGGCCGCCATGATGACGCAGATCGTATTGATTCTGTCTTGGGCCGCGATCTTGGGCAGCGGGTTGATTGCGGGAGTGTTCTTCGCATTCTCAACCTTTATCATGCCGGCTTTCTCTCGGATCGCGCCAGAAGCCGGGATTGCGGCGATGCAGTCGATCAACTCAACGATCCTGCGGTCCCTGTTCATGCCGGTATTCTTCGGGACCGCGGTCTGCAGCCTCATATTGGCGGGCCTGGCGATCTGGCAATGGTCCGCGCCCATCGGGCCGTTTCTGTTGGCCGGTGGGGCGTTCTATCTCATCGGCGTCATCATCTTCACGATTGTTTTCAACGTGCCGCTGAACGATGCGTTGGCGGGCGTGCAAAGCGACCGCTCTGATGCGATTGCGGTTTGGAACCGCTACGTCCTTGTCTGGACACGATGGAACCACGTCCGGACCTTCGCTTCAGCGATCGCGTGCTTGATGTATTTGTTTGCCGCGTCACTGGGGTAACAGAGGCGGGGCGGTTGATTGAAAACCGACCCACCTCACGCCATGAACAGGCTCGTGACCTGATACGTCGCCAGGGCGGCGAGGTAGGCGAGGGCGGTCATGTAGCCGAGTTGGAGCAGCGGCCACTTCCATGAGCCGGTCTCGCGGCGGGCGACGGCCTGGGTGGGCAGGCACTGCATGGCGAGCACGAAGAAGACCAGCAGGCTCAATGACGTGGCGAGGTTGAACACGGGCGTGCCGTCGGGCCGGGTCTGCTGCGCGAGGGTCTGGGTGAGGGTGGGGGTGTCTTCGGCGGCGTCTTCGCCGAGGCCGTAGACGATGGCGAGGGTCGCCACCACGACCTCGCGCGCGGCGAAGGAGGAGAGGACGCCGATGTTGATCTGCCAGTCGAAGCCCAGCGGGGCGAAGACCGGCTCGACCAGCCGTCCGAGTCGGCCGGCGAAGGAGTGGGCGACCGCGTACCGGGCGTGCAGCAGGCCCAGTTCCTCCCGGGCCGCGTCGGTATCCTGGGCTTCGAGCGACGCGACCAGCGCGGCGTCGGCGGGGCTGGCGACGGCGGCGAGCTGGTCCTCTGGCAGTTTCGGGTAGGTCGCCAAGACCCACAGGACCACGGAGATGAGCAGGATGATCGTCCCCGCCTGCTTGAGGAAAACCAGCCCGCGGTCGTAGGTGGTGAGCAGCGCGGTGCGGAGCGAGGGCGCGCGGTAGTCGGGCAACTCGATGATCAGCGGTTTGGGCTTGCCGGGCAGGATCGTGCGCTTGAAGACAAACGCGACGCTCAGCGCCGCGAGGATGCCCAGGGCGTAGGCGCCGAAGAACACCAGCCCGCCGATGATCGGCTGGTCGGCGAAGAGCAGGGCGGTCACCATCGCGTACACCGGCAGACGCGCGGAACAGGTGAGCAACGGGAGGATAAGGATGGTCAGCAGCCGGTCGCGCGTCGAGTCGATCACGCGGGTCGACATGATGGCGGGGATGGCGCAGGCGTGGGCCGAGAGCATGGGGACGAACGCCTTGCCCGGCAGGCCGACCTTGACCATCAGCCGGTCCATGACCAGCGCGGCCCGGGCGAGGTAGCCGGTGTCTTCGAGCAGGGTCAGCCCGAAGAAGAGGATGCAGATCTGCGGCAGGAAGACGATCACGCTGCCGACGCCCGCGATCACGCCGTCGACCACGAACGACCGCACGTCCCCCTCGGGCAGGACGGCCCCGGCCGCGTTGCCGAGCTGGGCGACGCCGGCTTCGATCAGGTCCATTGGGTAAGACGCGGCCCAGAAGATGGCGACGAACAGCCCGGCCATGATGACGGCGAACAGCAGGACGCCGAACACGGGCTGGACGGCGAAACGGTCGAACGCGTCGGTCGCCCGGCGGATCGAGCGGCGGGTGGTTTTGGAGGTCCGCCGGGACACCTCGCCCGCCCAGCGGTGCCGGGCGGTGTGGGGGCAGCCGTCGCATTCGGTGCACGCGGTGATCGACTCGGGCGCGGGCGGGTGCGCCTCGGCGTTGAGCAGCGTCTGCAGTTCGTGCGCCAGCGTCTCGATTCCTTCGCCGGTCCGGGCCGACACCGCGACGACCGGACAGCCGAACTCGGCCGACAGGGCGGGCAGGTCGATCTCGATGCCCTGCTTGCGGGCGAGGTCGGCCATGTTGAGCGCGATGAGGGTGGGCACACCCAACTCGCGGACCTGGGACGCGAGGTAGAGGTGGCGGTCGAGGGCGGTGGCGTCGACCACGACCACGGCGGCATCGGGATGGGGCAGCTTGGGGACGCGGCCGACGAGGGCGTCGGCGGCGAGCTGCTCTTCGAGGTGGCCGGTGGTCAGGCCGTAGAGGCCCGGCAGGTCGAGCAGGGTGAGGGCGAGCCCGTCGACGCGGGCGTGGCCGAGCCGGCACTCGAGGGTGGTGCCGGGGAAGTTGGCGGTCTTGGCGTTGAGCCCGGTGAGCCGGTTGAAGAGGGTGGTTTTGCCGGCGTTGGGGTTGCCGACCAGCGCGACGCAGGCGGCCCCGCCGTCGGTCGGCGGCGTGGGGGTCGGCCGGTCCAGCACGGGCAGGGGGTGGGAAGCGCTCACGGCGTCGGCTCGTCCTGCTCCCGCGGCGCCACGGTGACCCGCCGCGCCACGGCGGCGGTCAACCCGAGACGGGTCCCGGCCACGCAGGTGATCATCCTATTGCCATTACGGAGGTTATGAACCGGCGCGCCCTCGCACAGGCCCATCACCTTGAGCCGCTCGGCATCGTCATCGCCCGCGTCGACCCCGACCACCACCGCGGGCGTGCCGGTCGGCAGGCGGTCCAGGGAGACTCGTTCCTGGGAGAGGTTGCAATTCACTCGCACGTAGCCTACCGCCCTCAGGCGTTTCGTCAAGACCATTCTGTCTTCTTATTACGGGGGCGATCGGCGCGGCGACTCAGGGGCGGAAGGCCTTCCACAGCCCCTCAAACGCGTCAATGAACGGGCGGACGACGCGCGGGTCGCGCAGGAGGACGAGGTTTTCGTGGTTGCGCGTGGCGCCGCGCGTCCAGTTGTAGCTGCCGCCCAGCAGCGTCCGGCGGTCGATCACCGCGAACTTGTGGTGCATGTGGTCATCGCTGGGGTCGTGCCGGACGGGGACGCCCGCCTCGGCCAGCCGGGCGATGTCGGAGCCGCGGTCGAAGCGTTTGGCGTTGTCGGTGACGATGCGGACCGCCACGTCGTCGCGGTGGGCGTCGAGCAGCGCGTCGGTGATGCGGTCGTCGGTGATCGTGAACACGCAGACGTCGATCGACTCCTCGGCGTTGTGCAGCGCGGCGCGGATGAGGTCGAGCACGCCGTCGCCGGGGCTGAACCGGACCTCGAGGTCGGGCGGTTTCACGTCGCGTCGGCCGGCGTTGTCGATGATCTTGTCGACCCGCCGGAGCCAGTCGAGCGTGCGCGTCGGCTCGGCCTCGATCCGCCCGGCCGCCATCTCGAACGCGGTGTTGCGCGCAAACGCCAGGGCCTCGCGCTCGTCGGCCAGCTCGGCCATCACCGCGCGCAGCGCGGTCGACTCGCCCCGCGACAGCCGGCCGTCGTCGAACGTCGCCTCCAGGATCGCTCGCAGCTTGTCCTGCCGCACCTTGTTCACCACACTCCCCCGATCACCAGCAGCACGAGCACCGCCGCCAGCCCGGCCGCCACCCACAGCCACAGCCGCGACTTGCCGTCCGCCCCCGGCTCGCACCACGCCTCGCTCCGGTAGTCGTGCCCGCAGTGGGGGCAACGCTCGGCAAACGCCAGCACCGTCCGCCCGCAGCTCGCGCACGCCACGGTGTCGTTCTCGCCCAGGTCGTGGTCGAGCAGGTGGGCGTCGTGCTCGCCCGGGCCCTCGTCGTCGAACGTCGCCGTCATGGAGGGGATTGTAACGGCCCCCGCCCCGGCGCCGCGGCGGGCATCGCTCAGCCCGCCCACTCCATCGCCGGGCTCAGCATCTCGATCGGCATCGCGTCTTCTGAGCCCTCCAACCCCGTCAAAACGCCATTTACCTTTGACGGAGCGTGGTCAAATACGGCTTAGGCGCTCCTTCAGGCATCACTTTCCAATCATCAACCGAAAAAATATAGGCATTCGAATCGTTCATCATGCCTGAACACTCAGTAATGCGCTTCGTGGGCAGATGCCATCGGAACATCGGTCTGCAGTAATTTGTAACCCACCTTTGAATGGAAACCCGCAAAGCATAAGTATGTCTGCGCTCATCTTGCGCATACTCTTCCACATCCGCCTGGCCCGGCTTAACAGAAGCCCATTTCAACCGCATTGGCCGGCCAATCTGGTTGATCTCATTGATGTTTGCCAGCCTTATCTTCTCCCACTCATGGGGCTGCAGCGGCTGTTTGAAATACGGGAACCATGGATTGTCTTTCGTGCGCGCATACCAATCAGCGTAGGTTGCTGCTTCGCGACGGCCTAACCCATGAAGCATCGGGTTGGCCAGCGCTTCATCAAAGGCATCTTGCATCCAGACCTTAAGCGTTTCATGCTGGGCCTCGATCAGTTCTCGGGACTCCCGGGACGGTTCCGGATACGCAACGCAGCCCCACAAATACCATCGGAGCGACAAGGCCAAGCCGTTCGGCCCAGCCAATTCAGCCGGGAAACCATGAGAAACAAAATCTGAAGCGCCTTTTACTATTTTATCAAATCGATCTTCAGACACACCCATCGGAGCAAGCATCAAATATTCGCTGCGGATCAACTCCATGGCTTGATCGGAATCAGACTCGCCTTCTGAGGAATCAGAAAACGCCTTGGCAAAGGCTCCCGCCAGTTCGTCCGCTTGATGACGAGCGCGATCCGATACAATCTCCGGGTCCTGCGTCCAAAGCCAATGCACCGCTGAACGGATCGCTTCTGAATCCGCTTCAAACGCCCGGTGTGCATTGTACCCCCACCACTCCCGGTAAATCTGCATCTTCACATGCGGGTCCTGTTCGAGCTCCATCGCGATCTCATAGGCATGCGTCGTTTCAGTCGCCCTCGATTTGAGTTCAGACGCGAATTGCGATGGTGACTCGTTTCGCCTGGATCGCCTTGTATCAAAGTACTCCCAGAATCGGTAGCCGTGCGATCGGGCCGCAAGCAAAGCGAGGCCGGGGTCTTGAAGGACATCATCGCTCTTGTCCCTCCAATCGTCGGCCACTTCAATCACCAATGAATAGTCGCCCCGTAGGTAGGCCCGCCGCAAGAGCGTCATCCAATCGTCGCGGTGAACCTTTGAAAATGGCAGCCAGTCATTCGTCACGCGCCGAAGCGCTTGACTCAGTTCAGGCTCACCGAGATGCCCCCACGCGGCGGACGACGACAAAACCATATCGAGAACGTTTACATCCGCAACGGTCTCCCCATCCCGCCCGATCGATTCCAAAGCCAGTTTTATCTGTCGCCTCGCGGATTCCGGGTCACCTTCGAGGCGGCTGATCTCCCCCATGACCAGCCCGTGGCTTGCGGGGTCGATCGTCTTGCTATTCTGCGCAAGCCAATCTTTTAGGCCGTCGACGGCTGCGGTTTTCAGTTCGGGGTCCACGGCATGCTGTGCAAACCATAACGCAGCAGGCGGCTGACCTGGGAAAAGATGGCCATGCTTTTCCCGTCCTGTTTCGACATCAGCGGATGTCGGATAGACATGCCAACAAAAGCATAGGCCAACAACGAGAATGATTTGACACAAATTAGACATCTCAGTCAGGGAAAAACGGATTTTGATTTATCTGAATCAGGTCAATTATTGTTGTCGATCGTTTTCTTGTATGTATTACAAAATACTCCCTCGGTTGAATAATAGAAGCAATTCTCCAGTTTTATGGTCGTTGGAGGTTAGCTTTTACCGTCAAGACCAATCTATGTTTCGCCCGCCGGTGATCACGGCCAACACCGCCAGGCACGCCAACCCGCCGAGCGCGATGAGCCAACCCAGGCGGGCGGGCCAGCCGTGTGCCGCGGCGGCGGGAGGGTCGGATGACGCTTCCGGCCGGGGCGATGGCTCGCGCCCCGAGGCCGAGGCCTCCGCGGCGGCGCCCTGCGTTTCCTCGACGGGTTGAAGCATCTCATCGGTGATAACTTCAAGGCGGCGTTCGCCGCGGCGGATCGCGCCCTCGACGCGCTGAGGCAGGATCTGGCCGTCGCGGTGGACATGAATTTCCCGCTCGTCATCCAACCGGCGGCGGATCAAAAACACCCGGCCCTCCAGGCCCAACGCATCGAGGGTGAACAGATCGTCCGCAAGGGGTTGATTGGCCCGGAAATGCTTCATCTCGATGCTGAGTTCGGGCGGCACGTTCTCAAAGGCCTCATCGAGCGCGGCCCAGCCCTGCATCGGCCAGCCGGGGTGAGAGCGTTCGATGATCCGCGACGGGAACCAGACGCCGCCCGCCTCATCGAACCCGGCCTCCACATCGGTGACGTAGCCGATCCGGCCGTCCGCCCCGTAAGAGAACGTCCGGGTCACCAGATACCCCTTCGCGGGGTCGATCACATAGGTGTGGGAAGGAACGTCCTGCCGTTGTTCGTAACGGTAGACCTCGATGTAATACAGCTCATTGGCCGCGTCGTCGTGGTCGGGCGGTTTCAAAGTGATCCGCCAGTCTTCGCCATGTTGATCGGCGTCCCTCCAGCGCTCCGCCAGCGTGTCGTGAACGCCCCCGAATCCGTACCGCATCGGGTGGGGCCAGAAATTGGATTCAAGCCACATTTTTGCGTCTTTTGTCCTGCTCCCGATCGACTCGTGATCGCGTTGATGGGCCGTGCCTGTCCCGACATGCCAGGTCGCGGCGTAATCGTCATTGAGGACGGCTCGTCTGGCGTATGTCTTTTCGCTTTTGTCGCGGAATTGTTGAACGGAGGAGACATCGGCAACCCGCCAGTCGCCTTTGTGCAGCATCTTCGCGCGGCCGACCGAATGCCGCGGCCCTTCGCCATCGCCGCCGCTCCGATACGTGTAGCTGATCTCGTAAGATGCCGACGCGATCGCCCGGCGCGCGGCTTCGTTCTTTTCGACCAGAAATTCCGCCAGCTCAGCCGACGAATCGGCGGCGCTCGACCACGCAGCACTCACCGCGACCAGCACAAGCCCGGTCCATGCAGATGGCACCCAACGGTTTGCCGCCGTTCCGCGTCGCCGTTGATTGGTTGTTTGATCGGAACCCCGGGAAGTCATGATTAGCCCTGAATAACAGCCGTCACATCTCAGAAATAATGGCCTTTTAGTATCATGTAACGTATCCATCGCTCATCGCTTGAACAAGCTAATAATGTCCCTGATTTTGCCAATGCTTCAGGCTACCCTTACCGCGAGGCTAGTCTGCGTTTCGCCCGCAAGGTGATCCCGGCCAACGCCGCCTTTATCCCCCCGAACCCCACCGATGATGACACCACCCCCCAAGCCCCTGGTCCGTGACCCGGATCAGATCCGTCTGGCGATGCTCGGCATGGTTGAGGGCAACGGCCACCCCTACAGCTGGAGCGCCATCATCAACGGCGACTACGACGCCGACGGCATGAGCCGGTGCGGCTACCCCGTGATCAGCCGATACCTCGACGCCCAGCCGCGCGACAGCCTCGGCATCGCCGGCGTCAAGGTGACGCACGTCTGGTGCGACGATTCCGACGACGCCCAGCGCGTGGCCCAGACGTGCGGCGTCCCCGAAATCGTCGGGCGGCCCGAAGAGGTGATCGGCGAGGTCGACGCTGTCGTCATCCCGACCGACATCGGCCACGAACACCTCGAACGCGCCCGCCCGTTCATCGACGCGGGCCTGCCCGTGTTCATCGACAAACCCCTGACCGACCGCGCCGACCACCTCGCGCGGTTCATCGACTGGCAGCGGTCCGGCAAGGCGCTGCTGTCGTCGAGCTGCATGCGATATGCGCGCGAGTTCGCTGCGCTGCGCACGCAGCTCAAGCCGGTGGGGCGGCCGCGCCTCGTGAGCGTGACCATGCCCAAGAGCTGGGCGCGCTACGGCATCCACGCGGTCGAGGCGGCCTACCCCTTCGTGTCGCTCGGCGGCTGGCGGTCGGTCCGCCACAGCGGCGATGACCGCGTCGCCATGGTCCATGCCCGGCACGCCGACGGCATCGAGATCATGTTCATGGTGATCCACGACCTGTACGGCGGCTTCGGCCACGTGTCGGTCACCGGCACAGAGGGTTGCGCCCACGCGGCGTTCGAGGACACGTTTTACGCGTTCAAGGCCCAGCTGCAGGCCTTTGTGGATTACCTGCGCACCGGGCGGAGCCCGATTGCGTTTGACGAGACGGTCGAGCAGATGAACATCATCATCGCGGGGCTCCGCAGCCGCGAGGAAAGCGGGCGCGTCGTGGACCTCGCCGAGATCGGCCCGGGCCCGAACGCCTGACCCGGTGGGCGCGTCAGGTCTTGCCCGATTCAGACCATTGTTGAATCGTCGCTTGGTGATGGGCCGCGCGGCGGGCCTCGTCGACCTTTGCGCGGGCGGCGAAGTAGACCAGCCCCACGGCCCAGCGGCGGCGGTCGGAACGGTTGGGGTCGGCGCGGTGGTACGTCAGGCCGTGGTGCGCGATCAGGTCGCCCGGCCGGACATGGACGGCGACCTCCGCGGCGCGGTCGTCGTCGGTGTAGGTCAGCAGCCCCAGCGAGAACCCGAACACCTCGCTGCGGCCGTGCGGCTGCAGGCCCCGCCGCTGTGAGCCCGGCACGTAGCTGATGCAGCCGTTCGCTTCGTCCGTCCGGTCCAGCGGCAGCCAGAGCGTCAGCGCTTCATCGGGCTCGATCATGAAGTAGAAGCTGTCCTGGTGTACGGGCGTCTCGTTGCCGACGCGCGGCGCCTTGCCGAACATGGCCACGCCCTGCGGCACGGCCTCGTCGCCAAGCAAGGAAGCCGCCAGCGACAGGAAACGCTCCTCTTCGATCAGCCGCCCAAAAAACGGGTCATGTTCATGCAGCGCGTCGAGCCGGAACAGGGTCGCCGGGTTGTCTTTGTCTTCATAGAACGCGGCTTTGGCGGGCAACGTGGGGAGCACCTGATCGATGTAGCGCTGAAGCTGCGCCTCGATCGTCGCGATGTCGGCCTCGGGGACGTGTCGGCTCAGCACGGCGAAACCCTGGCGATTGAAAGATTCCACGGCTTCTTCGTGAACGGCGGAT
The DNA here is from genome assembly GCA_028277745.1 of Phycisphaeraceae bacterium. Classification (GTDB taxonomy): domain Bacteria; phylum Planctomycetota; class Phycisphaerae; order Phycisphaerales; family Phycisphaeraceae; genus JANQFR01. Next base: position 10,270 of record JANQFR010000004.1, on the reverse strand, counting down.
TGGGGCATGCGGGGTTCCTCGGTGATTGTCTTGATCGATGAGCACGGGACATTGATTTCGTATTATTTGGGATATTCATCACCGTCGATATTGTCATTAATGATGTTTTGTTGTCTCGGATGCGGTAAGTTGGGTGGAGATGGATTTTCCGTTCTCGGGCATCGGTGCGTTTGACGCGACCCAGCGGGTGGGGCCGGCCTGCTGGGACCGGTTCGACCTGTTTCATGTGCGCAGTGGGCGCATGGCGCTGCGTCTGATGGGCAAGGCATCGGTTTCCCTGCCGGCGGGCTGCGGCGTGCTGATCTACCCGCACACGCCGTTTGAGGGCGACACGGTCACGCCGCGCAGCGTTGTCGCGGTGCAGCACTTTTCTATGGATGAACAGGCGTCCGCGCTGCCGCCGCTGCGCCGTTGGCGCGGCAAGCGGCGCGGGTATTTCCTCTACAACGTCAAGGACATCGACGACATCGAACGGGACATCGAGCGCATGGTTGAGTGGCGATACGCCCCGGCCAGCCGCGACACCCACGCCCTGCGCGAGGCGATGATGACGCTGATCCTCGGCCAGATCGCGTCGTGCCGGATGCGCCTGCGTGAACCAGCCGACCACGACGTGCTGCGCGACGTATGCAAGTGGGTGACGGACCGGCCCGACCGCGCGGTGAGCCTCGACGAGATGGCCCGGCGTGCGGGCTGGTCGGTCAGCCATTTTCGGGCGCAGTTCCGCAAGCGTTACGGCCTGTCGCCCGGGCGTTTCGTGCGCGAAACGCGTTTACGCGAGGCGGCGCGTCGCATCCGCCAGACCCGCGAGCCGATCAAGCGGATCGCTCAGCGGCTGGGCTTCACCGACCTGCCGAACTTCTATCGCGCGTTCCGAACCGCGCACGGGCTCACGCCCGCGGCGTATCGGCGGCGGCACGCCCCGCGGGGCTGACGCCGTTCACGCCGATGCGCTCCGCCGGTCAATCTCGATATAGTTTGTCCCCGATCCAACTTGCCCCCCCGGAGCCCGCCATGCCCGTCCGTCCCTCGAAGATCAAAGCGAAGCTGGCCCACGGCGACGCCGTCCACCTGGTCACCTGCCACCTGACCGACCCGTCGGTGTGCGAGATGGTCGGCCGGATGGGCTTCGACGGGATCTGGATGGACGCGGAGCACCACCCCTACAGCCTGGAAACCGCTCAGGCGATGGTGCGCGCCGCCCACCTGGCGCCCGGGTCCGACGTGATGATGCGGCCGGCCAAGGGCGAGTTCATGCGCATGGGCCGGATCCTCGAGATGGGCGTTCAAGGCATCCTTTACCCGCGCTGCGACGACGCGGAGGAGGCCCGGCAGGTCGTGCGTTACGCCAAATTCGCGCCGCTGGGCGAACGCGGCTGCGACGGGGGTAACCGCGATATGCCTTACTGCACGATGGACCTCGCCGAATATATCCAGCAGGCCAACGCACAGACCTTCATCGCGGTCCAGCTCGAAACCCAGGCCGCGGTCGATCAGGCCGAGGCCATCGCCGCCGTGGAGGGTGTGGACCTGATCTTCTTCGGGCCCGGCGACTTTTCCGTCCTGGAGGGGATCGCCGGCCGGTTTGACCACCCCAGGATCGACGCCGCGATCGAGAAGATCGCGGCGGCGGCGCGGAACACCGGCAAGGACTGGGGCCTCCCGGCGGGCACGCCCCAGAAGATCGAGCAGTACCTCTCCCAGGGCGCCCGCCTGATCTGCCACGGCGCCGACCTGATCTTCATCAAGGACGGGCTGCAAGCGATCCAGGACCGCCTGGAGAAGCTGGGGTTCACTTACGAGAACACCCTCACCGCCGGCCAGAGCTACCTCGAAAAAGCCTGACGTTCTCCAACCGGGGCGATCGGTCGCCACAAACGGGACAAGCCGGGCGCCGATCCGCAACATCGCCTCACGCTCCGGCGATAGAATCGCCGTCATCCAAGGAGCCGCGTCATGCGTTACGTCATGAAACAGAAGGTCTTCTCCTGGGGCGACGACTTTGTCATCCGCGACGAGCACGGCAACGACGCCTACCTCGTCGACGGCAAGGCCTTCTCCTGGGGCGACAAGCTCTCCTTCCAGGATATGCAGGGGCGGGAGCTCGCCTTCATCTCCCAGAAGCTGTTGAACTGGGGCCCGACCTATGAGATCCACCGCGACGGCCGGCTGGCGGCGGTGGTGAAAAAGAAGCTGTTCACGTTCCTGCGGTGCCAGTTCTCGATCGACGTGCCCGGCCCCGACGACCCGGTCGCGCTGGGCGACTTCCTCCAGCACGAGTACGCCTTCGAACTGCACGGCCGACCGATCGCGACGGTCAGTAAGCAATGGTTCTCCTGGTCCGACACCTACGGCATCGAGATCGCCGCCGGCCAGGACGACGTGCTCCTGCTCGCGTCGTGCGTGGTGATCGACCTGGTGTGCCACGACAACCGGAACCATTGAGCACCGTAAGGGAAGTCCCGGGATGGCCGGGCCTGCTGCATCGGTGCGCGTTTGGCCTATCGATCCATCCGGCGGGTGACGGCCTGGGATTCGCCTCCAAACCCTCCTACCATACCGGCCATGTTCACCCACACCCTCGAACCCCTCCCCGACCCCGACGACGCGCTCCAGCGCGAGTGGCTGCTGACCAATGGCCTGGGCGCCTACGCCATGGGCTCCGTCCTCGGGTGCAACACCCGACGCTACCACGGCCTGTTCGTCGCCGCCGCCCAACCCCCCGTCGGACGCGTCGTCGCCCTCAACCAAACCCTCGAACAACTCACCCTCGCCGACGGCGGCGCCGAGCAGGCCCTCGAATTCACCACCGCCCGCTTCCGCACCGGCGATGGCGGATACGCCCTCATCCCCGACGGCCACGTCAACCTCGCCCGGTTCGAACGCGGCCTCACTGTCAAGTGGACCTACCGTTGGGGCAAGCTCACGTTCTCCCGTGAACTGCTCCTGCATTGGCGCCAGCAAGCCGTCACCCTCCGCTACGCTCTCGATGGCCTGCCCCCCGGCTGCGACCGCGCGACCCTCCGCCTCTCCCCCATGCTCACCCTCCGCGACTTCCATAGCCTCACCCGCCGCGACGACTGGCCCTCCTTCCACACCGCCCCTTACCACGACCTGCCCGTCGTCACCCTCGCCCGCGGCGACGCCGCCGTCACCCTCGCCTCCTCCCACGGCTCGTTCACCGCGGCGCCCGACTGGTGGTACGGCCTCCAATACCCCGCCGACGCCGAACGCGGGCAGGACGATCACGAAGATTATTTCGTCCCCGGCCACTTCGACATCCCCGTCCCCCCCGACGAGCCGTCGTTCGAGGTCCAGCTCACCGCCGCCCTCGGCGCCGCGCCCGCCCAACCCGTCCGCTCCGTCGCCAACCGCGCCGCCCACCTCGAACCCATCGCCCACGCCCTGCGTCACATCAAGCCCGCGCACCACACCGAGCCCGACGCCCCCGACGCCGCGCGTTTCCAACAGGCCCTCGCCATCGCGTCCGACGACTTCGTTGTCGCCCGCACCATCCGCGGCCAGCGCCTCTCCACCATCATGGCCGGTTATCCCTGGTTCGCCGACTGGGGCCGCGACACCTTCATCGCCCTGCCCGGCCTGCTGCTGGCGACCCAGCGCTACGCCGAGGCTCGCGACGTCCTTGCCGCCTTCGCCGCCGCCATCAAAGACGGCCTCGTGCCCAACCGCTTCGACGACTACGACGACCACGCCGCCCACTACAACACCGTCGACGCCTCCCTCTGGTTCATCCACGCCGCCGTCGCCTACGTCCAGGCCTCCCGCGACACCGCCGCCTGGGACGACTTCCTCGCCCACGCCTGCTGCAGCATTGTCGACGCCTATGAAGCCGGCACCCATGACATCGCCATGGACAGCGACGGCCTTATCGCCGCCGGCAACCCCCACACCCAGCTCACCTGGATGGACGCCGCCGACCACGGCATCGTCTTCACCCCACGCTTCGGCAAGCCCGTCGAGATCAACGCCCTCTGGCATCACGCCCTCCAGTCCCTCGCCGAGTCGATGCTCAGCCCCGACCAGAAGAAACTCGAACACTACGCCGCGCTCGCCGCCAAGGTGAAACGCTCCTTCGTCAGGACCTTCTGGAACGAAGACCGCGGCTGCTGCTTCGACACCGTCACCCCCGACCACGCCGACCCGACCATCCGCCCCAACATGATCTTCGCCGCGTCGCTCCCTCACGCCCCCCTGCCCCGCACCAAGCAGCAGCAGCTGCTCAACGTCGTCACCGATCGGCTGCTCACCCCCGTCGGCCTGCGCACCCTCCCCGTCGACGACCCCGCCTACCACGGCCGATACACCGGCGACCAGTTCCAACGCGACGAGGCCTATCACCAGGGCACGATCTGGCCCTGGCTCATCGGCCCCTACGCCGAGGCCGTCCTCCGCGTCGGCAAGTTCTCCAACAAGGCCCGCGCCCAGGCCGCCGCCGCCCTCGCCCCCCTCACCCAACGCCTCCTAAGCGACGGCCTCGGCCAGCTCCACGAGATCCACGAGGCCGACACCCACCGACCCGTCGGCTGCCCCGCCCAGGCCTGGTCCGTCGCCGAGCTCCTCCGCGCCCACCAACTCCTCGACCCCGCGTGAACGGAATGGCAGATGGCAGATGGAAAGAGGCGTCACCGAAGCCCCGCATGCGCATGCGGGGCTCCGCTTCGCGTCACGCGCAGGAACCAATCGGGATGCGTATTGCATCCATTCTCACCTATGCTTGAACAAGCGATTCCAATGATGTCTCACGCCGTACAAATCAAAATCGTGTCCGTGTGCGTGATGGCCGCGTGCATCTCTCTTTTGGCCGCGGCGACCGCGGTAGGCCAGGCGGCCTACGGTGAAATCGAAGATGAATACAACAAACTGGCCAATCGTATTCTTCATGCCGCGAATGGTCTGCGTGAAGACCCGGCCAATTCCAGGGAAGTCAGAAAACTTGTGGCCGGTTTCGAGGAGAAATACCCCGGCACACCGTTCGCTGTCCGACTGAATATTGTGGAAGCAGACTACCTGCTGGAGACCGGCGATCACGCAGCAGCGATCAAAAAATACAACGAAGCTATGAAGATCATCAATGTGACAGAATTTTCCAGTTTCAATGAATACCAGGAATATTTCAGCTACACGCGGCATAAGGCGGGGCGTGCGCTTCATCAAGCCGAGAAATATGAAGGGGCGGCTGAAAAATATTACGAGTCTTCGATCGGTGTAGAGGGCAAAGCGCCTTTTGGCGCGCTTTCGTTGCGTGCGGCGAAAGGCACGTACATGGCAATGACCGACTCCCCCACGGACGGCCTGTTGCGGTATCAAGAAATGCTGAAAAAAGTCGTGTTGCACCCGGAAAATAATTTAGACCCGGCGGTTGAATCGACCGCGATTATCTTATCGGTGGAAAACAGTCTGCGTCTCTGGGAATCCGGCGTGATGTCCGACGATGAACTCAATACTTGGATCGAGACGATTGCCGCCCGCCTCAACAAAATGGATGGCATGACGCGTGACTACGTCATGTCGATGGTCAAGGCTTTTCGTGAATCGATTTATGCGAAATTAGAGGTGAATCTTGAAAAAATCACGAGTGAAGGCGTATCAGACATCGAATCGCAGCCAACCTTGAACCAGGACCTGCCGCGACCGCGTGAGACAGAGGTTGATCTTCTCCCCCGGCCAGGCGCTATCACGGACGAACTGCCCTCCGAAAATGAAACACGAAATGAATCGCGATCGGACGTGGCGGATAGCGGTGAAAGTCAATCAACGCAATTGTCCGACAACACTTCGTGGTACATAGCGGCTGGTGGGATTGTTGTTATCGCCTTGGCGGCGTTTGGCGTTTGGCATAAGAAAACACGGCGCTCGTAGCGCCGATCAGTGGTTGTGTTCGGCCTCTCTTGATGTCACCGAAGCCCCGCATGCGCATGCGGGGCTCAGCCGGCGTCATAGTTTCGAGTACCGCGCGGCGGCGCGGTACAGGCCCGCGACCTGCGTGCGCGGCAGGACGTGTGACTCGAACTTGGGGTTCAGCGGCGCCAGCCGGATCGTCTGGCGCTCCTCGTCGAAGAACACCCGCTTGAACGTCGTCTCGTGGTCCGGCTCGATCCGCACGAAACAGTCGTCGCCGTCGCTCACCGCCGCGTTGGGGCTGAACACGATCACGTCGCCCTCGCGGTACTCCGGCAGCATCGAGTCGCCGCAGACCGTGGCCGCGAACGCGTCGGGGTCGTCGATCCCCAACGCCGCGACGTAATCGTCCGCCACCCGCGCGGGGTAATCCAGGTCGGTGAACCCTTGCGGATACCCGGCGGCGACCTTGTTGATCAGCGGCACCCGCCGACTGACCGCCTCGGGCGCGCGGGCCTCGACCGTCGCGGCGGGCGGGGCGGGGGCCGCGGCGTTGACCGCGTCCGCCAGCCGGCCCGACGCGAACAGCTCGTCCAGGCTCACCCCCCGACGCCGGGCGTCTTCGAGCAGCTGCATCACCTCCCGCCCGCGCTGCGCCTCGGCCCGCACCGGCTCGGGCGCGCGGGCCCAGTCCGCCGCCGCGACCAGCGCCCCGTCGTCGATCCCCAGCGCCGCCTCCAGCGCCTCCAGCAGCCGGCGTGACGGCGGGTTCGCCACCCGGCCGTTCTCGATCATCGACAGATACCCCTTGGTCGACCCCACCCGGATCGCCAGCCCCGCCAGCGTCCAGCCCCGCCCCTCCCGCCGGCGGCGCAGCAGCGCGCCGACCGCGTTCGCATCAGGCGTCGGGATGGGGGCGGTCGGGGGCATGGCGGGCCTCAAAAAAAGCGTTCGCAAACCATCAAATCACCCGGCGGCAAGCTTGTCAATCCCTTGTTCAACAGTTACAATAACCGTACAAATACCAAAATCAACCTCCGAGGGCAAGACCGAATGTTGACGATTCCCCGCCAGTTGGCCGACGAGCCGTCCCGCCGCCGCCGCGCGGCCCACCGCGACCGGGTCGAGCAGCTGCTCGACGACGCCGGGCACTTCACCCGGACCGACCGGGTGCTGATCGAGCAGGTCTATCGGCATCACGTGACCTACAAAGAAGTTGCGGTCCTCCTGGGCATGAGCGTCCGGGCGGTTCAGGTCCGGCTCAACGCCCTGCTCAACCGGACCCGCCAACCCCTGTTCCGGTTCGTCGTCGACCGGCATGAGCTGCTGCCCCGCGAGCTGCGCGCCGTCTCCCGCCGGGCTGTGCTCGAGGGCCGGTCGCTCCGCGAGACCGCCCGCCTCACCGGGCTCAGCCTCCACCACGTCCGGCAGCGCCGGCAGGCCCTGCGAGTCCTGGCCGGCCAATGAGTTCAATAAATTTTAAACATCTTTTCCACACCCCCTGGAGCCGCGATGCAACTCACCGTTGAACGCACCGTCGCCTCCCGCGTCGCCCCGTCGCCGCGGGTCTGCCGGGTCGCCGCCATGTTCGGCCTCGGGCTCGACGACGCCCGCCAACTCACCGTCATCCCGCCCACCACCCTCGACCTCGAGCCCGGCCAAATCCTCTTCATCACCGGCCCGTCGGGCGGCGGCAAGTCCACCCTCCTGCGCCTCATCGCCCAGGCGGCGCGCGACGCCGATCCGCCGGCCCGCGTGATCGACTTCCAAGACCTGCCGCCCCTGCCCGACCGGCCGCTGGTCGACTGCTTCGGCGAGGCGCCGCTCGAAACCGTGCTCGAGACCCTCAGCCGCGCGGGCCTCAACGACGCGTTCGTCATGCTCCGCAACCCGGCGCAGCTGTCCGACGGCCAGCGCTACCGGCTGCGCCTCGCGCAGAGCTTCATGCTCGCGCGCGAGGCCGCCTCGGCGCCGGTCGTGATCCTCGCCGACGAGTTCGGCGCCGCGCTCGACCGCGTCACCGCCAAGGTCATTGCGCGCAACGTCCGCCGGTGGGTCACGCGCGCGGAGGTCTGCTTCGTGTGCGCCACCACGCACGACGACCTGCTCGACGCCCTCGAGCCGGACGTGGTGATCGAGAAGGACCTCGGCGCCCGCCTCGAAACCGCCGAGCGCCGGGAAGATGACGATGCCTGACCTGCAACTCACCGAAGGCACGCGTGCCGACTACCTGGCGTTGAAGGAGCACCACTACCTCGCGGAGGCGCCGGTCACGATGATGCGCGTGCTGGCGGTGCGCGACCATCGGCCAACGGCGCTGGGGCGATACCTCAAGCGTCGGGATGAGACGCGGGTGGTGGGGGTGCTGGTCGAGTCGTTGCCGGCGTTGTCGTGCCGGATGCGCGACGAGGCGCTGGACCATCGGTACGGCGCCCATCTGCCGCCCAGCGCCCGCGCGGCGTTGTTGAACGAGGAGGTGCGCTGCATCAGCCGGGTGGTGGTTCACCCTCAGCACCGCGGGCTGGGGTTGGCGGTGCGCCTGGTGCGGGCGGCGCTCGCGTCGGCGACGACGCGGTACACCGAGTCGCTGGCGGCGATGGGCCGGGTGCATCCGTTCTTCGAGCGCGCGGGCATGACCGCGTACCCGCGCCCGCCGCACGAGTGGGACGCGCGCCTCCTCGCGGCGCTCGACCGCGTCGGTGTCCCGCTGGGCGAGCTGTCCGCACCGCGCGTCGCCGCGCTCGACGCCGACCGCCGCCGGTTCCTCGACGCCGAGCTGCGCCGCTGGCACGGACGCTACGGGAAGCGGGGCGGCGACCCGTGCCGCGCCGCCCAGCGCCGGCTCCTGTTCGAGCCGGTGTATTACCTCCACGACAACGCCGACGACGTCCCGGCAAGGAGCGCGTGATGAACATCCAGCCGATCCCGATCGATCAGCTCCACGACCACCCGCACAACAGCAACGTCATGCCCGAGGCGTTGTTCGAGAAGCTGGTTGGGCATATCGCCGCGAGCGATCGTTACCCGCCCGTGATCGTTCGGCCGCACGACGGGGCGCACCAGGTGCTCGACGGCCACCACCGCGTGCGCGCGCTGCGCCGGTTGAATCGGGCCGAAGCGCGGTGCGTGGTGTGGGACGTGGACGACGACGAGGCGCTGCGGCTGCTGGCGACGCTCAACCGGCTCGAAGGCCGGGACGACCCGCGCAAGCGGGCCGCGCTGGTGGACCGACTCGCGGCGACCCACGACTGGGCCGCGCTGTCGGCGCAGCTGCCCGAGAAGGCGGCGCACCTGAAGAAGCTCACCGAGCTGAACCGCGCCCCGCCCCCGCCGCGCAAGCCGCGCGCGTTGGCGCAGATGCCGGTCGCGGTGCATTTCTTCCTCATGCCGGACCAGAAGCGGGCGCTCGAAGCCAGGCTTAAAGCGATCGGCGGCCCGCGCGAGGAAGCGCTGATGAAACTGGTCTGTCAAGAACAGGATTGTTCAAGCCGGTTCTGAGGCCGGCGTATGCCGGTCGAAGATCCGGATCATCGTGGATCCGGACCTTCGCTCGCCTTCGGCTCGCTCAGGGCCGGCTTTGATTTTTTGAGATGGAGACGATTGACATGACTCAAACGCCAACCAACGAGCCGCGCGACGCGTTCATGGCGGATTTGATCAAGGGGGAGCAGGACGTGGCGGCGCTGATGGAGAAGCACGGGCTGTCGCCGGAGGACGCGGCGGCGTGGGCGCGTGAGCCGGCGAACCGGGATTGCCTGCTGAGCCTGTCGGCGCTGGCGGACCTGCAGGCGCAGGTGGTGCTGAGCCGGCACCGGCTGTTGGCGGTGACGGCCCTGCTGCGGTTGGCCCACCGGGAGGACGAGAAGGCGGACATCATGCGCCGGGCGTGCATGGACGTGATGAGCGCGGACCTGCGGCGGGCCGCGCGGCCGGAAGCGCCGGCGGAAACGGACGAGGTGGCCAAAGACACCGCGACGCTGATCGAACGGTTGCGGTCCGAATGGAAGCGGGATGACAGCGCGGCGGATGACGCCGACGGGGAGGCGGGGCGATGACGTTGCAGGCCGCACGCCGGGGCGACGCCAACGCGCGGCGGTTGCAGCGCCTGGCGCCGCGCACGCCGCGTCAGCTTCACGCGTTCCTCCGCGCAGCGCTGGGGGTCGACGTGTTGACGCAGACGATCGAGGACGGCTCGTCCCCGGCGTTCGCGTACCTGTGTCACGCGTTCTTCGAGCGGGGCGACGCGGTGGTCTGGGCCAGCCGGGGCGGGGGCAAGACGATGATGGGCGCGGCGGCGACGCTGCTGGACCTGGTGTTCAAGCCGGGGATCCAGGTGCGCGTGCTGGGCGGCAGCTTCGAGCAGTCGCGCAAGATGTACGAGCATTTAATGACGTTCTTCGATCGGCCGGCG
>JANQFR010000072.1 GCA_028277745.1 Phycisphaeraceae bacterium | reverse complement strand
GCCCTGGGTGCGGCGGCTCGGACGCGTCCGGCGTTACGTGCACGCCAAACTACTGATCAACGCGGCCAGGATCAGGCTCAACCTTGCATAATCCCCACGCATGCGGGGATCCGGCGTTCTCACCGCCCCGCTGACAGCCGCCACGGCTTGGTGCGCGGCCGGCGCACCGCCGCATCGATCAGTTGCAACGCCGCCGCCAACCGCTCGCGGTACGCCCGGGCGTCCGCCAACGCGTACTTCGAGCCGTTGGACACGTCGGTGAGCACCTGCATCACCGACGCCGGGGTCAGACCCGCCTTCGCCAGGTCGACCCGCCCCGCCGCCTCCGCCGAAGCGATCGCTTCCACCACCGCCGCCCGGAACCGCTCGGCCAGCCCCGACACGGCCTCGCCTGCCAACGCCTGGTGCGTGTCCAGCACCTCTCGCGCGTGCGGCGACGTATCGAACAACTCCAGGAAGTCGCCGCTCCACCGCTCATACGCCGCCAGCAGCCGATCACACAAGTGAGCCCGCTTCCCCGCGGCAGCCGTCTCGCCCGCCAGCGCCGCCAGGGCCCGCTCCAGCGCCCGGCTGACCTCCCGCGTCGCCACCGCCCGGAACAGGTCTTCCTTGTTCCGGTACCGCGTGTACAGCCACGGCCGGGACACGCCCGCCGCGTCCGCCAGGTCCGCCATCGTGGTCCGCTTGAACCCGTACCGCAGAAACGTCTCGAACGCGGCGCCCAGCAGCTCCTCCGATTTCTCGTCGGCCATATTGACACGTTGACGCCCCAGGCCTAACGTGTCAAAACAACAATTTGACAAAATTCGTTTTTTTGTCAGATCCCGCCGAACCATCCGCCGCAAGGAGCACCCGATGCACCGGCCCCGCCACTCGAATGACCCCGCCGGACCGACGGCCGGACCCGCCATGGACCGCCGCGGCTTCATGACCGCGGCCGGAGCCGCGGGGGCCGCGCTGTTCGCGGGCACCCTCCCCACCGGCCGAACCGCCGCCGACCCGACGGCCCCGCCCGCCCCCACCGCCGCCACGCCCGCGGTGCAGCGCGAATCCCTGCGGGACGTGAGCGTCCTGATCACCGGCTGCTCCACCGGCTTCGGCCGGCTCGCCGCCGCGTCCTTCGCCGGGCAGGGCGCCGCCGTGATCGCTTCGATGCGTGACCTCAACGGCAAAAACGCCGAGCACGCCCGGTCGCTCAAGGCCCTGAACGCCGAGCATCCGATCCGCGTGGTCGAGATCGACGTGAACGACGACGCGTCGGTCGAGCGGGGCGTCGATCAGGCCCTCAAGCTGACCAACCGGATCGACATCCTGATCAACAACGCGGGCATCGTCTCGCCCGGGCCGGTCGGCCTGTCGCTCGACAGCATCCGCCGGGAGTTCGAAACCAACGTGTTCGGCTGCGTGCGCACGATGCGGGCCGTCCTGCCCGGCATGGAGAGCCGGGGGTCGGGCCTCATCGTCCACGTCTCCTCCACGCTCGGCCGGTTCGTCCTGCCCACCGCCGGCGGCTACTGCGGCTCCAAGTTCGCCATGGAAGCGATCATGGAGGCGGCGACCTACGAGCTGCACCCGCTGGGCATCGAGGTCGCCATCGTGCAGCCCGGGGAGTACGACACGCAGTTCAAGGAGAACGGCCGGCGTTACATGGCCGAGGCCCGCGCCGCGTGGGACGCCGGCCACAAGGCCCGGGCCGTCCGCTATGCCGAGCACCTGAAGGTGCTCGACGCCGCGATGCAGGACCGCGAGACCCCGCCGGCCCAGGACGTGGTCGACGCGATCGTCGACCTGGCCCGAACGCCCCGCGGCCAACGCCCCATGCGGGTCCCGACCGCGCCCAACCCCCAGATCCAGGCCGGCGCCGAGCAGATCAACGCCGGCCTCGCTCAGGCCCAACTCGGCTTGCTCCAGGCGGTTGGCGTCCCGCACTGGGCGACGCTGCGCTAGGATGGCCTAGCATGCGCCTGACATCCGAACCTGGAGACAGAGCAGGGTCTGGCACCCGTCTTCATTAACCGTCCCAAGATGGGCCTGGAAATCCGTCGCCCTCAATGCTCAACGGGTTTTTCCAGAGCGCCCCGGTCCCATGCAGCCAGATCGGCCGCGGCCTCGTAGGTCGTCTGCAGGAAGGACATCAGCGCCTGGTCGGGGTCGTCGGCTTTCAGCACGGCATCGTAGGGCAAGACGAACTCTCCCAGCGCTTCGTGGAAGAATGCCTCCGCGGGTTCGACCGGATATTCTTTGAAGCCCTCTGGGCTGGGATACGTATAGGAGTAGAACGCGGCTTCACCCAGGCCCGTTCCGGCCCAGAACCCCGCGCTCGACACCTCATGCGAATACGCCTCCTCCATGACCCAATCGGCGCAGTTGGGCACGCCGCCGGGGTGCTTCGGCGCCGTCCGCCCGGAAAACCGGGTCACGGCCAGGTCGAACGCTCCCCAGAAGAAATGGACCGGGCTCACCTTCCCGATGAAGCGGGCGCGAAAGTCGGTGAACACCCGGCTCACCTGCACGAGCGCCCGCCAGTAGCGGTGGACCGCTTCCGCGTCGTAGCTGGCGTGTGTCAGGTCTTCCTCAAACCGGATAGCTTCCACGACCTCGACCGGCCGCGTGAAAACACCGACCTCGATGCCGAGTCCGCGCAGGGCGTCCATCGTCTTGCGATAGAAATCCGCGACAGGCATCGGCTCCAGGGCGAATGAGCGATTGTCCCCATCGGATGTGCTGAACCGCATGAGGTGATCCGCAAAGTCGAAGTCGATGGCGAACGCGCGCGTCCGGTATGGAATGGGGGAGGTGGTCAGGCCACGCGTTGTGACATAGAGCGCCGAACCCCACGAGTGGTTAAGCCAGGGGGCGAGTTTCAGCCGAATCTTGCCGACGACCTGCGACCACATGTGAACCGTGGCGAGGGTGTCCTGCCAGTCCTCGAGCGGCGGCAGTTCGGGCCAAGCATCGCGGGCGGGTCTGCTCATGGTTTGCGTATCAGGGTACCGAGCCAAGAGCGAACGGCAAGCAAGTGTCAGCAGACAACCCTCAATCGATCGCTTTCCCGCCTTAGCCGGCGGGCTACGCCCGCCTGGTCCAGGGCCGCGTAGCGGCCCGGCTAAGCCAATCTCCGCCGCTCCATGAGCGGGAGACGATAAAGATGAAGCGGACGCGCTCCAGCGGTGGGGCCTGCCCCGCGCGATCTCACGCCGAACGACGGAGCGGCGACGCCAGGACGAGGGCGGCCAGCGCGCCCAGGAGGAGCGACCCTGGCTCGGGCACGGTGACGGCCTCGATCTGCAGGCCGTTGAACGCGGTCGCGTTGGTTCCGCCGTTGTTGCCGCCAAGGTGCTCCCACGTGATGTTGATGGAGCCGTTGACCGCGGTCAGGCCGGTGAAGATCACGTAGTCCACCCCTTCGACGAACTGCGTCTGGTCGAACGCGTCGCTGGCGATCGTCTTGGTCACCCCGTCGATGGTGAACTGGGCGTCCTCCGCGGCGCCGCCCACGCCATTGGCGTAGAGCACGAGGTTGAACGTGGTCAAGCCCCCGACATAGCCCGTCATGTCGTCGAGGTTGGAGAGGGTGATGGTCGAGACGTCATAGGTCTGCCCGGGAGGCAGGAAACTGTCGGTGTACGACATGAACACGCCGTCGCGCATCAACGCCCCGCCGAACCGCGGGACGCCCGGGGTGATATTGGGGCTGTACACATTGTTGCCGTTCTTGACGTAGGTGAGGTCGACCGACACGGTGGAGGCCGTGCCGTCCGATTCGGCCAGGTTGGCGAAAGACGGGCTGCCGTTGACGCCGGTGTAATCGACCACATTCCACGAGCCGGTCACGGCGGGCTGCAGGACGCCGGGTCCGTCGTACGAGTAGTTCGCCGGGGACGGGTTCCCGCCGCTGCGCCCGTTGATATCGAGATTGATGAGCGACGCCTGGGCGGGCCCTGAAGCGATCCCCAGGCCGACCGCCGCCGTGATGACCCCCAAAGAATAGCCAAATCGATTCATCGCAAAGACCTCCTTATAAAGACGGGAAACACGATTTCGCCAAAACCTTTTGGCGACCAGTCAAATAAAAAATCACGCCCCGGGCGGCGCCGTGGTGGCCTGGATGTTCAACTCGCCGGGGATCCGCTCGACCGGGAGGCTTGGGAGCGGGTCGGCGATCCGGCGGAGCATCATGTCCGTCGCGGCCCGGGCCATTTCCAGGAGGGGCACCGTGACCATCGTCAGGGCGATGTCCATCGTCACCTTGCCCCGGACGGAATCTTCGAACGCGATGACCGACAGGTCTTCGGGGATACGCACGCCTTTCAACGCCGCGCGGTAGATCAGGCCGCAGGCCTCGTTGGCCGAGTAGGTCACCACGGCGGTCGGCCGCGCAGCGTCCTCGAGGACCGAGCGGTAGGCCGCCTCCCGGTCTTCCGGGCTGGCGACCCGTTGCCCGGCCGCACGCACCACCGCCGACAACCCGGCGTCGGCCATGGCGTTGCAATAGCCCTGCTCACGTTCGGGCCGGCTGTAGTGGCTCGACGGAGCGAACGACAGGTACGCGATGCGTTGGTGGCCCAGCCCCAACAGGTGCTCGGTCGCCGTGCGGGCGAGCTGAATGTCATCGACGCGGACGCAATTGGCCGACTGCTTCGAGTTCATCCAGACCGAGGGCAGGTGGTGGTTCTCAATCAGCTCGATCATCCGCTCAGGGATGCGGTGGTTGTATTCGATCAGCAGCCCGTCGGACCGCAGGACCTGGAGGATGCGCGGAACGAACCCCTCGTCGGTCAGCTTCTCATCAGGCAGGCGGGCGATCTCGAGGCTGACGTTGTCCTGGGCGAGGCGGTCATGCACGCCGTCGATGATGCCGGTGTGGTAGTACGGGCGGTTCTGGGTGCTCATCAGCAGGGTCACGCAATCGAACCGCTGATGCCGGATAGCCTGGGCCAGCGCGTTGGGGCGGTAGCCCAGCTCGCGCGCCTTTTTGAGCACCAGGTCCCGGGTCTGCTTCGGGAAGCGCCCCTTGGAGTTAAGGATCTGGCTCACCGTGGGCAGCGAGTACCCGGAGGCTTTGGCGACTTGGGACAGGGTGATGGTCAAGACGCAAGATTTCCGCCGAGGGCGTACTGAGACACAGGCACAGCAAACTGATGGTACAATGATAAATGCTTTTGTCAATCACTTGCCGGGGCCAAATTCTCAGATTCGGGATGGGCGACGGCGCTGAAGCAAGAAGGGGCGGAAGAAGAATCACTAATTTCATTCAAAATACGTACTTACATCGATATTGGAAATCTCTCGCCAGCCGGCACGGCGTATCAGAAACCCCCTTGACCGGATTGGCAAATGGTTTTATCATATCGTATTCTTGATCTGGCGTCTCTGAGCCGTGCTTTACCCGGCGTGTCTTGGCCTCCGCTCTCCTCTCGTATGAAAGGCGTGGCTATGCAAGGTCGAAAACGTTCTTTATCTGGGTTCACCCTCATTGAATTACTTGTGGTGATCTCGATCATTGGACTGTTGATCGCGGTGTTGCTGCCGGCCCTCAGCGCCGCCCGCAAGACGGCGCGGAGCATGCAGTGCATGGCGAATCTCAGGAGCATGGGGTTGGCGGTCCATGGCTACGCGACCGACCACCAGGACCAGTTGCCCGCCGCCATCATGGAAGAGAACGGGCCGTTTGAGGTTTTTTACTGGTTCAACAACCTCAATAACTACTACTCGGGCGCGCAGAACAATCGTGCAGAGCAGCGCGCCGACGGCTCGATCGACGATTTCGAGCTGGCCACGCGTTGCCCCAACGCGGTGATCGAAGCGGGCAGCGTCACCTACGCCCCCAACCCCGCGGTGGCGCCGAACCGTACCGGCGCGAACAAGCAGAAGGCCCTGATCCGGCTCGCGCAGATGAAACGGCTCTCCGAGATCATCGCCGCCGCGGACGCGGGCCAGGCCTCCGACTCCTCGCACGTCGGGTCGTACGGCGACGCGTCCGCGGCGCTGTGGGGCATCGACTACAGCGGCACGGGCGTCAACCCAGCAGAGAGCACGCCCTTTAATCCATCGAACCCGGTGATCAATGATCCGATCCTCGCCGGCCCTAACAGCGATGTGCGGATACCCGGCCTCGCCGCGGGCCCGACGAACGGGTGGGCGAACATCCGATGGCGCGAGAACAGCTCGGAGGAAGGCGGCGCGACCCAGGGCGACGTCGGCGGGAAATTCATCGCCAACTTCCTGTTCCTCGACGGCCGTGTCGAGCCGCGCAGCCCCGGCGACATCTTGACCCGGAATGTCCGCCGCGACGGTTGAACCCCGTTTTTCTCCTTGATCGGTGACTGAGAGGCACACCAGCATGTCTTACAAACAATGGCCCTTGTGCCTGGCCCCACTGTGGTTGTGCGCTTTGGCCGCGTCGGCCGGGTCATTGGTGAGCAACGGCGATTTCTCCCGGGTCGACGCCCGGATGAAAGCCGCCGACTGGCACCCGGTCGATTGCGAATACGAAGTGGTCCGGGAGGGGGAAAACGCCTGGGTCAAACTCCGCAACGACGACCCCGAGGCCGTCGTGACGGTGGTGCAGAACGTCCGGCTTCCGGAAGGGGTCGACCGCCTGCGGGTGGCGGCGCGGATCCGGGCGACGGACCTCCAACCGGGCGGGAAGAACTGGCAGACCGCCAACGTGATCTTCCGGTTCACAGACGACAACAAGAAGGCGGTGGGCGGCTACGGCCCGACGCCACGGGTCACTGAAGACTGTGATTGGACGCTGGTCGAGGTGACCGCCGACGTGCCGGCCGGCGCCACGCGGATGGGGGTGCGTCTGGGGTTGTATCACGCGACGGGGGTGGCGGAGTTCGACGACATCGTCGTGGAGCCGGCGTCGGAGGAGGGGGAGCTCATCGAGCCCACCCACGCCACGCCCCCGGCGGACTGGCCGATCACCTGGCATCAGGAGCCGATCGAGCGCCGCGGGCCGCACCGCGATGAGGTCTGCCTTAACGGGTTGTGGCGTTTTATGCCGACCAACAGCGCCGCGCCGCCGCCTTCCCGGGGCTGGGGGCTGATCGGCGTGCCGGGCTCGTGGATCGAGCCGTCATCCAACAAGACGACCACGGCCGTGCGCGTGACTGGGGCCGCCCCGGCGTGGTCGTCCTTCAACGGCCGGCGGACCACGGCCGCGTGGTATGAGCGCCCGCTGCGCATCCCCGAGAGTTGGGAAGGCCGAGCGGTGGTGCTCGACCTGAAGCGCGTCAGCACCGATGCGCAGGTGTTCGTGGACGGCCAACCCGCCGGCGAGACGTCCTGGCCCGGCGGTGAGGTGGACCTGACCGGGCTGGTGGAGCCCGGCGGGGAACACAATCTGCAGATCCTCGTGCTGGCGGCCGGCAACGAGGGGGAGGTGATCCGCTTCCGAGACGCCAACGATCCGGTGAAGGTCAAGGCCCGGCTCGCGACGCGCGGCATCATCGGCGACGTGATGCTGGTGGGCCGCCCGATGGGGCCCCGCCTCGACCATGTCGGGATCGCTACGTCGGTTCGGGAAAAGCAACTGAACCTGGCGTTGCGGCTCAAAGACGTAAAGCGCGGCGGGCCGGCCGAGGTGACGGCGCGCGTCCTGGGGACCGATGGATCGGTCGAGTGCACCTTCACGCGGAAGGTGCGTTTGCAACCCGCAGACACGCAGACCGTGAACGTGTCTTTCGACTGGCCCGCCCCCCGCTTGTGGGAGGTCGACGACCCGCACCTTTACACGTTGGACCTGAGCATCGAGGGCCGCGACGGCTTGACCCTGGCGGACTCGACGTCCCTGGGTTTCGGCTTCCGCGAGTTCTGGATCGACGGCCGCGACTTCGTGCTCAACGGCCAGGTGATCCGGCTGCGCCCGATGCAGGACGACACGCGCAATTTCGCCGACAACCCCGACATGATGGAGCACGTGCTGCGCAACGCCAAGGCGTCGGGGTACAACACGCTGGAGCACTGGCCGACCGACCCGGCGGAGCGCGGCCGGCCGCTGCCCGAGGCGTGGATGGCCGAGGCGGCCGACCGCCTGGGGTTCCTGTTGATCGCCCGGTTGCCCGACACCAAGCCGTACCTTCTCCGGAAGCGTTACCCGTCCGACCCCGCGGTCCGTGACGAGTTTCAGGGGCGGGCGCGCCGGCTGATCGAGCAGTTGGGCCATCACCCCTCGATCGTGATGTGGGTGAGCAGCCCGAACTTCTACGCCTTCTCGCAGGATCAGAACCCGCGATGGATCGGCCGCGACGCGACCGAGGTGTATGCGCCGGGGCAGCTCGAGAACAGGGTCCGCCACGGCCTGGCGTTCTTCGAGGCGCTGCGCGAACTCGACCCGACCCGGCCGATCATGTCCCACCACGGCGGCATCGTCGGCGATGCCCACACCGTCAACATGTATCTCAATTTCCACCCGCTGCAGGAGCGCGAGGAGTGGCTGTCGGATTACGTGGTCAACGGCGACCGGCCGTTCCTGCCGGTGGAGTTCGGCGTGCCGCTGAACTGCTCGTTCATGCGTGGCCGCAACGGCGGCGGGTGGGGCTCAAGCGGCCAAGGTGCGATCCACTCCGAGCCGCTGGTCACCGAATACAGCGCGATCTATCTCGGGCCGGACGCCTACCTCCTCGAAACCCCGCGTTACCGCAAGCTGATCCGCAGTTTCCACCGCGGCAACAACGTCTACCGCGACTGGCGGCACGGCGCGGTCACGCACGAACCCAACAGCCAGGCGCTGCTGAGCCTGTTCGTCGCCAACACCTGGCGCAGCTGGCGGACCTGGGGCGCCCCCGGCGGGATGATCCCCTGGGAGAACGCGGCGGGCTGGCATGTGTCGCAGGACACCAAACCCCACACCCGGATGCCGGCGTTCCGACCGGGGCGACGCGGCGTGTATCACCCGCAATTCATGACGCGTATGTGGGACTGGCTCGACCCGTCCCTGCGCACCGCGTCGGGCGAAACCCTGGCGGCCAACAACCGCTCAACCCTCGGCTGGATCGCCGGCGCGGGCGATAAAAACGATTCCGCTTCTTTTACCGACAAAACCCGCAACTACCGCGCTGGCGATGAGGTGCGCAAGCAACTGGTGCTGATCAACGACACCCGGCGGCCTCAGCCGTACGCCGTCACCTGGCGGGCGATCGTGGATGGCCAGACCGTCGATGCGCAAACCCTCAGCGGGCGGGTCGGCGTGACCGAGACGCTGATGCTGCCGATCGCCTTCATGGCGCCGTCCTCGCTCGCCGCCGACAAGGTGGACGGTCGGATCGAGGCGCGGTTCGAGATCGGGGATCATAGTCACGACGATGTTCTGGCGTTCCGAGTGTTTGAAACCGAGGCCGGTTCAGACGAAAGCTTCCGGGTCACGGTGCTGGATGACGTGGGCGCGACCCGGATGATGCTGGAGGACCTCGGCGTGCAGGTCGAGCCGTGGGACGGCGCGGCGCGGCCGGAGGTGCTGGTCATCGGCCGCCTCGGCCTGGCGCAGATGGAGGAGCGGCTCCCGCAGATCGAGCGTTACGTCGAGGACGGCGGCCGGTTGGTCATCATGGCTCAAGCCCCTGACGCGTGGGAGTCGTTGGGCTTCCGCACGGCCAAGCACCAGAGCCGGCGCGTTTTCCCGATAGCGGCCGATCACCCCGTCAACCGCGGGTTGGATCACGAAGACCTCACCAACTGGGCCAACTCTTCGACGCTGCTGGAAGCCAGGCCCGATTACATCGCTAATAACGACTGGTTGGCGGCGGGCACGGTTAAGGACAACGGGCAGGTGCCCGCGCGCGGGGTCGACCCGGTGCGGGACGTGGAGAACCGCCGCAAGGGCTGGCCTTACGCCGGCTGGCGCTGGGGCAACCGGCACACCGTCGCGTCCACGTCGATCGAAAAGCCCCACCGCAGCGGCTGGCGACCGATCTTTCAATGCGAGTTTGACCTCGCCTATACGCCGTTGATGGAGCTTGACCATGGCCGGGGCGTGGTGGTGGTTTGCACCCTGGACCTGGAAGACCATTACCAGGCGGACCCCGCGGCGGAACGGGTCGCGCAGCGGCTGATCGAGTACGTCCACTCGCGCGTACCCTCGCCCCGCGGCGCCGCCGGCCTTATTGGCGGCGACGAGGACGACGAGCGACTGCTCAACCTGTTGGGAGTGGATTACGAACCCGGTCGGGTTGATGCGCCGCTGATCATCGTCGGCCGGGGGGCGCAGGATGCCGAGGCGATCATGAGCCGCGCCGCCGGATCGGGGCAACGCGTCTTCGTGCTGCCCCGCGGCGCCGAGGAAGCCTGGGGACCGGTGCGTTTTGAGGCGCGTTCGGGGTTCGGAGGTTCGGTTGATTTGCCGGACTGGCCCGAAGCCCGAGGCCTGTCCATCAGCGATCTCCGCGCGCGCACCGACTATGACGCAGTCGTATTGGGTGCAGGCGAGGCCGAGATCGCCGCGGACGGGCTGCTGGGCCGGCAGCGCGTGGGCGATGGGGTCGTCCTGTTTTGCCAGGCCGGGCCCGAAGAGTTCGATGTCGATCAAGACCCCTATCTTCGCCTGACGCGCTGGCGGCAGACGCGGATGCTTTCGCAGCTCTTGGCAAACCTCGGCGCCTCTTTCCGCAACGACGTGATGTTGTTCGACCCCGCACAGCGACCCAACCCCGCGGACTCGGCGGCCGTCGATCTGCGCGGGCCGTGGCGTGCGGCGGCGACCCGGCTCGTCCCGCCCGCGCCGTCGTTTCAAGAACGGCTCCCCGATCCCGGCGTGTCGGATGAGGCTCAGGGGTACGCGGAGCAGGGATTCGAAGAAGATGACGCGAAGCCGATCAACCTGGAGAGGCTGCCGCTGGTCTTCGAGCCGTTCAAGGAACACGACGGCGAGGCGGTGCTGATCCGTGAGTTCGAACTGCCGGCCGATTGGGAGGGACAAGACCTCGAGCTCTACCTGGGTCAGATCGATGACCTGGACGTGACGTATTTCAATGGCGAGGAAGTCGGCCGGGTCGACGCCGCCCACCCCAGCCCGTGGAACGTCATCCGCCGCTACCGCGTGCCGGCCCGGCTGGTGCGTGGGGGGAACAACCGCCTGGCGATCCGTGTGTGGGACGCGTTCGGCGGCGGGGGGCTGACCGGCCCGGTGCTGCGGGTGCGTCCGTTCAACGACCCCGACAACCTGGCGCCGGGGCTGTACCACCCCGACTACAACACCGATTTTTCCCACGGCGACGATCCTTACCGTTATTACCGCTGGTGACGCCGGTGTTGCTTGGTCGACCGGGGCCGCGTAGCGGCCCGGCTATTAACAACCCATAGATCGCAGAGTTTTTTCATGCCCACGGCCATTGTGTTTCCCGAAGAAAACCGCGTCGAGTTGATGGATTACACGCCCGAGCCGCCCGAGGCCGGCGAGATGCTGGTGCGCACGCGCTACAGCGGCGTGAGCCAGGGCACCGAGTTGTGGGCCCTGGGCGGTCACCGCGAGGAGCTGACGTTCCCGACCATCCCCGGCTACCAGAGCATCGGCGTGATCGAACAGCTCGGCCCCGACGTCGAGGGCTACGAGGTGGGCCAACGGGTGCTGTTTCACCGCAGCCGGCCGGCCACGGGTTGGACCGAGACCTGGATGGCCGGGCACGTCAGCCTCGCGACGGCGCCGATCGACAACGACCCGGCGCCGCTGGTGCTGGATGGTGAGATCGACCCGGTCGCCGCGTCGATCCTGGCGATGGCGGCCGTGTCCCACCGCGGCGTGAGCATGTTGGACATCAAGCTCGGCGACGTGGCCGTCGTGCTTGGGCAGGGGCTGATCGGCCAGACCGCGGCCCAACTCGCCCGCGCCGCCGGCGCCACGGTCATCGCCTGCGACACCGTCGCCCGCCGGTTAGAGCTCTCCGCCGAGCATTCGGCCGATCGCGTGGTGAACGTCGCCGAGCAGGACCTGCTCGAAACCGTCCTGTCTTTGCGGCCCAACGGGGTCGACATCGTGATCGACACCACCGGCCGGGCGGACCTCTTCGACACCTGGGTCGACCTGTTGCGCGTGGAGGGGCAGGTCCTGATGCAGGGTTATTACCCCGATCCGATCAGCTTTGATTTCTTCCGAACGCACCTCAAGCGGCCGAAGATCGCCATCGCGTGCGGGATCGGCGACACCCGCGCGTGCCTGGAACTGCTCCACCACGGCCGGCTGTCGTTGCGGCCGCTGGTGACGCACCTTGTTTCGATTGACGAGGCGCCGGAGATCTATCGGGCGATGGCCCGGCGTGACCCGTCGATCCTGGGCGCGGTCTTCGATTGGGAGGGAACGGCATGATCCCGCCGGCGATGCGGGCGCTGATCGTTCCCGAGTGGGGCCGGCTGGAACTGCGTGACGACATCCCGACGCCGACGATCAGGCCGCACCAGGCTTTGGTGCGCATCGAATGCTGCGGAATATGCAGCAGCACGGACTGGAAGGTGATCCGCGGGCAGATGGCCTGGGCGGGCCGGCCCCCGCTGCTGCTGGGGCACGAATCGGTCGGCCGCGTGGTGCGGGTGGGCGAGCGGGTCCGCCGCTTCCGTGAGGGTGACCGCGTGACGCGGCCGATCTTCCCGCCAGGACTGAACGGCTGGGGCTCGGCGTTCGGGGGGTTTGCCGAGTATGGCATCGTAACCGACGTACAGGCGATGGCGAGCGACGGTGACGATTCGATGCTCGACGATTACAACGCGCGGCGTCAGAACGTCGTGCCGGTCGGGATTGAACCAGCCGACGCCGCGCTGGCGATCAGCCTCGCGGAGACCGCCAGCGTGCTGCGGCTGCTGCCGAACCTCAACGGCAAGCGGGTCGTGGTCGCGGGCACGGGGGTCGCCGGATTGGCGTTGACGCGGTGGTGCAAGCTGGCCGGGGCGTTTGTCGTCACGCTGGGCCGGCGTGAGCCGCGCCTGTCGTTGGCGCGCGAGATCGGGGCGGATGCGGTCGTCGACACCCGGCACGACGCTTTTCTTCAGCAGACCCGCGACGCCTGCCCCGGGCCTGTCGACGGCTTGATCGAAGCGATCGGCGACGTGGCGTTCGCGGACCGCCTGCTCGACCTGTTGGAGGACAACGCCTTCGCCTGCGCGTACGGCGCGCCTGCAGGGGACGACCGGTTCGACCCGCGTTGGCGGGTCGCCGACGTGCGTGAGCAGCACAACTATCCCTGGGTATGCGACATGATCCAACGAGGTTGGGTCCGCAGCGATAGCTTCGTCTCCCACAGCTGGCCCTTCGACCGTGTCCGAGAGGCTTTCGAGGCGGTCCGCGCCGGCGACGTGGTGAAAGGGATCGTACAGGTGACTGAAACCTGACGCTCTTGAGGTTGGTTGCTCTTTTTTGATGAAAGGATGCCCGCTTGGCGACGTTCAGGATCGCGTTGAATATGGAATACTGCCGCAGCGCCGACATGAGTTTCGAGGCCGGCGTGGCCAAGGCCGCCGAGTTGGGCTACACCCACATCGAGCCGATGGTCCACACCGGGTGGGAGCTCCTCAGCGAGGTGGGGTATTTCCACTCGTTCTCGATGGAGGAAGACCCGCTGATGATGAAGGAGATCTGCGATCGCCACGGCGTCCGGGTCTCCAGTTTCTCGGGCCACAGCCCGTTGATGAAACCCGAAGCGTCCGTGCCGCGGCTGACCCGGGCGATTCTCTTTGCCGATTATCTCAACGCCGATTTCATCAATACCGATGAGATGCTCAAGCCCGAGTGGATGGACAACCCGTTCGCCCACGAGACGATGCGTTACACCCTGTCCAGAATCAGCCGGGTTGCGGCACGCCATGGGAAGTATGTTTGCATCGAGCCGCACGGCGTCTACACCAAGACCGCCGCCGGCCTGCTGAAGATCGTACGTCTGGTTGATTCGCCATGGATCGCGGTGAATTGGGACACGGGCAACGCCTACCTGGCCGGGGCCGAAGACCCTTACGAAGCGATGGCCAGCTGCCGGGACCACATCCGCCACGTCCACGCCAAGGACATTTCGTTGCAGCAGTCCGACGCCGAGCGGGGCAGCGTGACCGGCACGCCGGTCGGCTGCGCCTGCGGCGAAGGGGTGGTGGACTGGGAGCGGGTGGTAAGTCTGCTCGACCCGCTGGACCGCGAGATCACGCTGAGCGTGGAGTGCGGCAAGATCGACGAGGCCGCACGGTCGCTCTGCTTTCTCACGCAGCTGCTGGGAGACAAGCTGGCGGGTGACCAACGCTAATCGCGGAGGAGTTCTTCAACAGACGCCGTTACTCCTCACTCCCATCAGGAAAAGTTTCCTCAACGCCAACCCAATCGAACCGCTGCAATGAAACCCGACCGATCGCATCCACCCGCAGGCCCCGTCAAGAACATCCTGTGGATCTGCACGGATCAGCAACGATGGGACACGCTTGGGGTCACGGGCAATCACCTGGTCCACACGCCGCATCTCGATCGTCTGGCGGGCGAAGGGGTGCTGTTCGAACGCGCCTACTGCAACAACCCGGTCTGTATGCCGAGTCGATCCAGTTTTCTGTCGGGTGTTTATCCAAGCACCTGCGAAGTCCCCTATAACCACTACCACTACCCGGATAAACTATTGCCGCGTTTGATCACTCACCGGCTCAACGCGCTCGGCTACAACTGCGGGCTGTCGGGCAAACTGCATATCCGCATGGACCTCCGCAATGCGGCTTCGATCGAGTCGGGTTTTGATCACGGCTACGACGAGTTCAACTGGTCGCCTTGCGGATACCCGGCGGAATGGGCCGGCTGCCAGTATCAGCACTGGCTCCAGGACAAGGGTGTCGACTTCGAGGTCAAGATGCACCCGCAGACCGGGCATGTCCAAGTCGGCATGCCCGCCGAGCATCATCAGACCACGTGGTGCGCGCAACGCGCCGTGACGTTTATCCAAGCAATGGCCAGGACGAACCCCGATCAGCCGTGGCTGTTCAGCTGCAATTTCTTCGATCCGCACAACCCTAACGACCCGCCCCCGGATCTGCTCGCACGTTATGAAGCGATGCTCGATCATATCCCGTTGCCGGACTACGAAGAGGGGGAATTGGCCGACAAACCCGCGGTTCAACGCGATCATCATGAACGCGCGGTCAAGCGCATGCCGCCCTTTCCTCTTCGTTACAGCGACTTAAGCGTTCGCGAGCACAGGCTCATCCGCGCCAGCTATTACGCCATGATCGACTTGATCGATCAGCAGGTCGGCTGGATCATGCAGGCCCTTGACGATTCGGGCCAACGCGATGACACACTGGTTATTTTCACCTCGGACCACGGCGAAAGCCTGGGTGATCACGGCCTCTATTGGAAAGGCTTCTGGATGTATGAGGAGAGCATGCGGGTGCCCCTCATCATGTCCTGGCCGGGGATGACGCCCTCTTCACGCCGCGTGTCTCAGTTTGCTGAATTGGTCGATCTGACCCCGACCATCTATGACGCGATCGGCGCCGACAAGCCCGGCTGGTTGCAGGGAGAGTCCTGGTGGCCGTTCCTTAACGGCGGGAACCCGGTTCACCGCGATTTCGTATTCGCGGAATTAACGGACGAACGCGAGAACATTGACCTCACGATGATCCGAACCGATCGACACAAACTGGTTCATCACGGCGATGGCGACGAAGGCGAGTTTTACGATTTCAACGACAAGCATCGAGAACGTGTGAATCATTGGCGTGACCCGTCTTATCAAGAAGTTAAAGCCGACCTTCTAGCGAAGATGAATCACAAGCGATCGGAAATAAAACGGGCGAGGATCGCGTGATGAAAACACACTGACCCCACGCCCGACGGTCTTTATTGAGCGACGCCAAACTAGAAACTGAGGGTCAGTTGGGTCCATACCCTGACACGGTCGGCAAAGGGGCCGCCATCGCCGTTGTAATACGCGACCTTGGCGAGGACCGAAAGGTTCTCGGTGATCTTCTTGGTCAGACGGGCGTCGACCTCCCAGCCGAAGTCGGCTCCGCCTTCGTCGGAATAGAATTTATGAAACACCAGCCTCCCTTTGACGTCGTAAGGCAGGTCGCCGTTGAGATAGACGTACAGGTCCTGCACCCCCGCCGCCGGCGTCACGAGGAAGACGTCCGCCCAGCCTTGAAACTTGTGATTGGTTCCCAGAGGGAAGCGGAAGCCGAAGTTGCCGTCATCGCTGCCGAGGAGTTGGTATCCGACGCCGACTTTACCCGTTCCCTTGAGCGCCAAACCGAGATCCACGCCGACGAAATTGGCGTCGTAGCTGACGGGGTTGTTGGCGAAATCGGTCTGGAACGCATAGGTGAAATCGTAGTCGAAGCGGAGGCCTTTGACATCGGTTGGCTCTTCGAGCCCCACCTTGCCGTGCAGCCGTACGCCGTAACTCGCGTTGGAATTGAGCGCGGAATTGTCAAAATCAAGCAGGTAGACGAAAGGGGTAATCGTCAGTTCGGGGATGACCCGGTAAGCCACATTGACCAGATGGGAGTTGGAGTCAAAGTTCGGGCCATCCGGCCCGAAGATGCGTTGAACGCGCCAAACATACGCGTAATAAACAGCAAGTTGATCGATGCCGAGATTCGACTTAAAGCTCACTGAATCGAGCGTCTGCTCAAACTGTCGCCACCCAACATTGCCGACGAATCGTGAGTCATCCAGGATGGTGCGTTGTCTGCCTGCCTTAAAGTCAAGGGAGATGTCCGTCTCAGATAATGATTTGGTGTTGTATCGGAAGTAGGCCTGATTGACTTCCGTGCCGGTGGGATCTGCAACGACGGTTCGGCCGGGGTCGCCCTGACCGGTCGCCGGGACGAAATACAGATTTTCGTCGGGTGAGGAAACATTCTCCATCTCCACCAGGAAGTTCAGGCCGTTCCATGGCTGGGACTCGTAGCCGAGGCGTATCCGGTTGGTGATGGCGTAAGAAGGCTTGGCCCCATCGATCTCGGCAAACTCGAAACGGAATCGGTTGTTGAAAAGAATCTTGCCGGACGCCAAGGCGTCAAAGAAGTCAGTGGGGGGCTCTCCGTTGCTTAGGTCAGCGTACTCTGAAAGTGTTTTTTTAGGAGCGGAGGACACAGCGGGCTCAGCTTGCACGGTCAGGGCAGGCGCCGCCGCCTCGCCGAGGGCCGGGTAAGTTGACGTCAGACCGGCGGCGCTAAACGCCGTCAGGATCAATCGGGTGAGGCGTGAATGCTGCCGAGCGGAACGGGTCATGGTGGTCTCCTGCGGAATCTATGAAAAACGCGCGATTCAAACGTACACAGCTATACGAACCGCGCGAACGCATAGCGTTGTCCTACGACCCACCACATCGTGGGCTCAAGTTTTCACGGGAGAACCGCGGCGGGCGACGTTGCCCGATGCCGTCGGCCGTGGCTGGCTTATCGGACAGAACCAGCAGGCTGTACGAGTACGAACCGCTCGCCGTCAAAAATCCTGTCCGGCCCCATCAACAGATGGCCGCCATCCACATTCAGCGTCCAGGCTTCATCGTGGAAACCTTCGTTCTTGTAGTCTTCTTGGGGAACGGTCAAATCGAGACCGGCCGCCGCACCGCGATAGATATCCGGGCGATACGCCTGCTGGATCAGGGCTTGGGCGTCAACCGCCAGATCCACCTGACCCCAGCGTTGCATTTGCGACAGGAACCAGGCCGCGTGGGACCGCCATGGGAAGTTCGCGGCGTAACGGTGGAAGACATTAAAGTCTGGACACCGGCGTGCGGGCTCGCCCGCCGCGTAACGGAAGTTGCCCGCGATCGAGCCGGCGATCAGCGCTTCATCTACCCCGATGTATTGCGGTTGGGCAAGGATCGCCGCGGCCTCCAGGCGGTGTTCGATACGCTCATCCAGCCACGTGCAAGCCCCCACCAAAGCGCGGATCAGTGCACGATGGGTGCTGGGGTGGGCACGGGCCCAGCTACGAGTAACGCCAAGCACTTTTTCAGGGCTGTTGTTCCAGATCTCATGTTTGGTGATCGCAACCCGGCCAAACCCATCGGCCACCGCGACAGTGTTCCAGGGCTCGCCCACGCAGTAACCGGCGATATGGCCGGCTTTCAACGCAGCCGCCATCTGAGGCGGCGGGATGACCACCAGGTTGACGTCATGGTCCGGGTCAATCCCTGACGAGGCAAGCCAGTAGCGCAGCTCGTAGTTGTGGGTGGAGATGGGGAAGACCACGCCGAACGTCAACGGCGCCAGGTTGCGAGCGGATCGCTCTTCGATGACCCGCTTGAGGCCACGCGCCGGCATGGGCGACATAGCCGCCGCTTCGGGGTCGGCGTCTTCGACCCGGCCGAACAGGTCACTGGAAAGGGTGATGGCGTTGCCGTTGAGTCCCAGGCTCAAGGCGGTGACCATATCGCATTGCACGCCTCCGAGGCCAAGGGTCGTCGACAGCGTCATGGGCGCGATCATCTGAGCTGCGTCGAGCACGCCGAAAGCGATCTTGTCACGGATCCCCGCCCACGACCCTTCGCGTGATGTCGTAACGCTTAATCCCTGGGCCGCGAAAAACCCTTTTTCAACCGCAACGGCGATCGGCGCACAATCCGTCAAAGGCACGATCCCCAGGGTCAGATCCGTTTTTTCAAGCTGCGAATCGATCATGCCCTGTCCTTATGCGATTGTTGAAGCTTTTCCGATACCGCGAGAATGTCACGCGCCACCTGTCCGAGACGCTGCTTACGATCCATCGCGAGCTTACGCATCAAGGCATATGCCTCCGGCTCACTGACCCCACGTTGCTCAATGAGCAGGGCTTTAGCGCGATCGATGCTTTTCCGGTCTTCCAGAGAGGTCTTCGCTTTATCAAGCTCAATACGCAGTGTTTGATACTGCCTGAAATGCGCTACGGCCACGTCGATCACCGGCTTCACGCGCCAGTCCGACATACCGTCCACGATATAAGCCGAGACACCGGCGCGCACCGCGCGCTCGATCGTTTTCTCGTCGTCATCTTTGGCGAACATCACCACCGGTCGGGGCAGGTCTCGATCGATCACCGCCAGATGTTCGAGCGTATCGCGGTCCGGTGAATCGAGGTCGATCAGGATCACATCCGGCTGCGACTCGGCCACAATATTCGGCAAAAAATCTTCACACGTGACATGATTGACCACGTCATAACCTGAAATACGCAGCACGTCCGACAGCGTCTGCCCACGCCGACGGTCCTGGTCGACCACAAGGATTTTCAGGCTATGTTCACGGGTCATGAGCCGACCCCCTCGGGCGCCGGTACCGCCCCCTCGATCCGCACCGCGCAGGCCTTGAGCTCGGGCTGATGCGAGATCACGTCGGTCTGGTCGAGCGTTACCGCATTGACCGAGGTGAGCGTGTGGTACGCGTCGCCCCAATGGAACGGCATAAACAATAGTCCCGGTTGAGTGGCATCGGTCACACGCGCCTTACCGACCGCAACGCCGCGCCGGCTCCGAAGCCGAACCCACTGCCCGTCAGCGATGCCCGCGTCGGCGGCGTCAGACGGATGGATCTCAACAAATGGTTCAGGCTCCTGGCGTTGCAATTCGGGGATGCGCCCGGTCTTGGTCCGCGTGTGCCACTGCGATGCGACCCGACCCGTGGTCAGCACGAACGGGTACGCATCATCACCCGGCTCAGCCACGCCCGCGGTGGTGACCGGTTGGATCACGGCCTTGCCATCCGGCGTATCGAAGAGGTGATCGGTATAGCGCCGCAGCGTGCCAGGATGTCCCTCGTCCGGACAAGGCCATTGCAGACCACCGTTGCGCAAGCGGTCGTTGGTCATCCCAGACATGTCGCACGGGCGGCCGCGCGTCAGCATGCGGTACTCGTCCCACACGTCTTCAGCGGAGGTGTAGTTGAAACCCCCCGCGCCCATCGCCCGCGCAACAACCGCCGGCATCCACCAATCCGGCCGAACTTCTCCCGGCGGCTCGAGGAAGCGATGACTGCGGACCACCAGGCGTTCGCTGTTGGTTATCGTGCCGACTTTCTCGCCCCACTGCGTTGCGGGCAAGACGACGTCGGCGTAAGCGACGGTTTCGCTGTCCGCATAGACATCCTGCACCACGACCAGTTCCGCGCGGCGGAGACCCGCTTTGGCGACAGCGGTGTTGGGCATCGTCACAACCGGGTTGGTGCAGGCGATCCACATCGCCTTGATGTCACCCGCAGCCGCGGCTTCAAACATCGGAATCGCCGTGTAACCGGGCTCCGGGGACATAGAGCACGCGGGCAGGCCCCACACTTCTTCGACCGCCTTGCGGTGCGCTTCGTTATCTACGAAGCGGTAGCCGGGCAGTTGATTCGACAAATAGCCGACCTCACGCCCGCCCATCGCGTTGGGTTGTCCCGTCAACGAGAACGGCCCCGCCCCAGGTTTGCCGACCTGACCAGTGAGCAGGTGCAGGTTGATCAACGCCGCGTTCTTATCAACGCCGCGCGTGCTCTGGTTGGCGCCCATGCAATAAAAACTGAGCAGAGGACGGCCCTGAACGATGAGGTCGGCGACTTCATCAAGCAACATCTGGCAAATGCCTGCATTTGCACGGAGTCGGTCTTCGTCGAGTTCACGAAGCGTTTTAATGTAACTCGATGAACCGCGGGTGTGCGCGGCGACAAAGGCGCGGTCGAAAGCATCTCGGTCAAGCAGCCGCCGCGCGATGAGTTGGATCAGCGCAACGTCCCCGCCCGGTTTGACCGGGAGATGGATGTCGGCGTGCTCAGCCGTTTTCGTTCGGCGGGGATCAGCCACAACCACGCGCACATGGCCCATGGTCGCTTGACGCTTACGGATGAGATTGAACAACACCGGATGATTTGCGGCCATGTTCGCGCCGAGGATGAAGAACACATCTGCGTGATTGATGTCGTCATAGCAAGTCGGCGGGCCGTCCGAGCCAAACGCCCGTCTATAGCCCGCCACGGCACTGCTCATGCACAGGCGGCTGTTCGTGTCGGTGTGGTTGGTTCCCAGGAAGCCCTTAAAAAACTTGGTAAAAACGTATGAAGCCTCGGTATCGAGCTGACCAGATCCGTACCACGCCAAAGCTCCCGCCCCGTGCGTTTCGCGGATAGCCGTCAGCCCAGACGCCACAAAACCGATCGCTTCTTTCCACGTCGCAGGCTCCAGCGGCAGATCGCGCCGTCGGCGGATCATCGGCTGGAGCAAACGCTTGTGGCCATCGAGCGTGCGCCCCACCAGCGCCCCCTTAGGGCACATCATTCCCAGATTTGGACGAACATCACGGTCAGCCATGACACGTGCGACCTCACCGCCCTCAAGGTCCGCCCGCATCACGCACCCCACGCCGCAGTACGGGCACACGGCAGACGGCGTCTGCGTCCGCCGATCATCGAGGATAGGCAGCAACCCATCTTCACAAGGCTGCGGGTCGGAGAACGAAGTTGTGGGCAGGGATAATGCGGTCATTTCATCCGGTTCATTCACCAGGCAAGCATGGCGACTGCGCGAACTTCGTCGGCAATCAACACAGGGATCGCTAACCCGAAGGAAAGCCCGTCTGCTTCTACGACCGAAGCACGGCCGGATTCTGCGATAGCCAATTCGTTCGTCAACTCCGGCCGGCGCGATGCCCAGGCTTGACCAACCAGCCCCTCACCGGGCTGAAGTTTCAGCGCTTCACTGGCTCGGGCGAAACGTGATGATTCCTTCGAGGAGGCGGCTTGACGCCGGCACATCGCGGCGGCCTGCCCGGCCATGGTGGGCTCCCAGACTTCGTACACCTGTGCAGCCGATGTCACTTGTGAATCGAGCGTCAACAATACGCCGCGCAGTTCAAGGCCACGGATCAGCGGCAGGCCGAAACCGGTTGTCAGGCCCTCGTTCTCCGCGCCGGTGGATCGCAGGAACTCGGACGACTGGGCGAGCCCTTCCATCACCTGCGGCCGACCTGTCTGCCACACCTTTCCCGGCAGGCCCGAGCCCATAGGAAAGTTGACGTATGGGCTGATGTTGCCGAAGCGTTCCAGGTCGCCATAGTACGAACAGACCATGCCCAACTCGTGCTGTCCGCTGCGTCCGGCCCACAGTTCGATCGCGGCCCGCACTCCCCCGCGCAGGTACAACAGCAGCACGGCGCTGACACGCCCGTGGTCGTACATCGGCAGCGCCGCCGCTGCTGTGATGCCGCTCTCAAGCAACGCGTCTGCATTGGCAAAATCCTCGGTGGCGATCCTGTCCACCAGCAACGGAATCTCGCGGGCCCAAGCCTGCCCGGCCAATCCCTCCCCGCCCAACAACGTCTCACCCACCGCCGGGAGCGCGGCGTTGAGTCCGGGCGTAGCGATCGCTTGTGCTAACTGGATGCCGCTGTCGCCATCGAGCGGCGTCCAGACTTCAGCGGCGGCGATCATCTGCATGGTTTGGCTTTCAGTCACAGCCGTCATGTCTTCCGCCATATCAGGCCATCGGGGAAACCACCGCCAACGTAAGCGGGTTGGTCAATGTTGCGTCACGTGCCGACACATCACCTCGGGTCGAAATCGGGGGTTCTTTAGCGGATCGCGGTGCAGCGATCTCTTCCGCCTGATCCGTGTGTTTCTTCTTCTCAAATTTCTCGAGAAAATCGATCAGGCAACCGCGCAGGTCGTAGTACAGGTCATGCGCGAGTACGGCCTTGCGGTCCCGCGGCCGTTCGAATGGGATATCGAGCACCTGCCCCACGCGGGCCCGCGGGCCGTTGGTCATCATGCAGATACGGTCGCTCATGTAGATCGCTTCATCGACGTCGTGCGTGATCACCATCGTGGTGAGCTTTTCCCGATCGAGGATGTCGAGGATGACATCCTGGAGGTCCATGCGGGTCAGCGAGTCGAGTCGGCCAAACGGCTCGTCAAGCAGGAGCATCTTCGGCTTGAGTGCGATCGCTCGGGCGATGCCGACACGTTGCTGCATCCCACCCGACATCTCGCGGGGACGTTTGTCCATCGCGTCCGCCAGCCCGACCAGCGAGAGGTAGTACGCCACGATATCCTTGCGCTGACGCTTCGTCGCGTGGGGGTAGACACGTTTAACGCCGAGCATCACGTTCTGGGCCGCGGTCATCCACGGCAGCAGACACGGGGCCTGAAACACCACCGCGCGGTCCGGCCCGGGGCCGTCGATCTCCTTGCCGTCTACGACGATGTTGCCGTTGGTGATTTCGTTGAGCCCGGCGGTCATCGTGAGCACGGTCGACTTGCCGCAACCCGAATGCCCGATCACACCGATGACTTCACCCTCAGCGATATTGAGATTAAAGCCGTCCACGACGCGAATGGGGTCACCCACGGGGTTCGGGTAAGCCTTGACCAGGTTCACGATCTCGACATAACGCTTGTTCATCATACGGCTCGATGAAAAACCTCTTAAGGACTAGCCCACCTGACTAAGATCGATCGGCTCGATGTCCGGCAACCTGATCGAGGATTCAACACGCAACTGCCTGGCTTCCTGGTTGAGGTCCATCATGAAGCCACTGACTTCGTTGCGCAGTTTCTTGAACTCGGGATTGAAATTGAGCGTCTTGCGCTCTCGCGGGCGATCGAGGGTGACCGGGAAGTTGCGTTCTAAAGTCGCGGCCGGGCCCGGCGTGAGCGGGACGATGCGGTCGGCCATGAGGGCGGCCTCATCGACATCGTTCGTAATCATCACCACCGTGCGGCGGTCCTCTTCCCAGATGCGGATGATCTCATCCTGAAGCACGGCCCGAGTTAACGCATCGAGCGCCGACAACGGCTCGTCCAGCAGCAATACCTCCGGCTGCATCGCCAAAGTCCGCGCCAACGACAACCGCTGCCGCATCCCACCCGACAACTCGGACGGCTTCTTCCACTCCGACCCGGACAGGGACACCATATCGATGTACTTCTGAATATACGACTTACGTTCCCGTCGGGGCATCTGAGGGAATACACGCTTGACCGCGATCTCGATGTTCTGAAACACCGAAAGCCATGGCAGCAGCGAATAGTTTTGGAACATGATCCCGCGGTTGGGCCCGGGTTCGGTCATGATCTGTCCGGCCAGACGGACTTCTCCCGAATCAGGCGATTCGAGCCCCGCCAGCAGAGAGATGAGCGTGCTTTTGCCTGAACCGGAGAAACCGATCACTGCAACGAACTCGTTCTTCTCGATTGAGAGGTTCACATCCTGTAGTACGTCATGCCGCGCGCTGGGCGGTCCGTAGCCTTTACAAACGTCGATCATTTCAAAATAGGACACGGCGGTTTTCCTTTTAACTGGGCATACCACCCCATCAATCAGACCGTGGCGACCGATCCCTCGAAGCTCACCGCTCGCTGGAACACGATCATGATCCGATCCAGCAACAAGCCGATGATGCCGACGACAAACACGACGACCACCATCTTGGCGAATGAATCAGACGCTCCGTTGTTGAACTGGTCCCAAACGAACTTGCCCAACCCCTCGGACGAAGCCAGCAACTCTGCAGCGATCAGCACCATCCAGCCGACACCCAGCGAGATGCGCAGCCCCGCGAACACCAGCGGCAGCGCCGAGGGAAGCACGATCTTGAACAGCCGCGGCCAGAAGCCTAGCCGCAGCACGCGGGCTACATTGATGTGATCCTTATCAACGGACGCCACCCCCAACGCGGTGTTCACCATGGTCGCCCACAGCGAGCACATCGCGACGGTCGCCGCTGAGGCGAGGAACGCGGGGTTGATCTTCAACCATCCAATCAAGGGCGCGTTCCACAACGTGGTGAAAAACCAGTGCTTGTCGGGGTCCGGAAAGAACCCACCGATAACGATCAGGAAAATCGGCAGCCAGACGATGGGAGAAACCGGCTTGAACAGCGCGATGAACGGCGTCATTGCGGCCATGAACGTCCGGCTCAGTCCGCAGAGCACGCCGATGGGGATCGCGATCACCGAGCCCATGAAGAAGCCGACAAACACGCAGTAGACGCTGCGGATAATCTGCATCGGCAGCGTCCAGGGCTTGGCGTAAGCCGATTCGGCGGTCCTGGCCAGACGCGACTCGGCCGAGTTGATGCTCTTCGCCAACGGGAACAAGGCCGCGCCCTCGGCTCCGGCGTACTGGGCCCGCAAGGCGTCGAGTTTGGTCTGGCCGTCGGCGACCCTGGCCTCACGGTTGCCGCCGCTCAGCATCTTGACCAATTGCTTCAGGTACTGCTCCTCTTCTGCAATCCGGGTCAGCCGGGCCCGTGCCGCGGCAAGCTGGGGAAACTTGGCCTTCAGGATCGCGTCGGCCTGCTGCTTCAATTTCTGATAGTCGGACTTAGCGTTGGCGGTCTGTGCCGTATGCGCCCGGTAAACGGCGAGAAGTTCTCCTTTCGCCGCCGAATCATCCGCCGCGATGCCTTCAGCCCGAACCTTTAGTTTCGCGATACGCTGTTTAGACTCTTCCATCGCCGCCTGCCGCGCCTCGTTGTACTCAGCGAGGGCGGGATCGTAGGTCGCAGTCAAAGCTCCCTGATGAGCGGCTTCGGCTTCCTCGACCGCGGCCTCCGCCTCGGCGCGTAACGGCTTCAACTCTTCCAGTCTGGCCTCGGCCTCAGCCAGCCATTTTTCACGCGCGTCGCCGGTCGCAAGGTAAGCCCGCTCCTTGTCGCCCTCACGGCCATGAAACGTCATGATTGAACGGTACGAGTCGAACGTCACGGCCGGGGTCGGCACCTCACCAGACTTGGTCTTGTGCCGCGGGGCAAAGGCCGACCAGACCATGATGAAGAGCAAAAAGACAAGAACCGGCACCATCATAAACTGGCCGATCTTCTTCACCTGCGTTCCGGGCTCTTCGCCATAGCAGAGGCGGACGATCGGCTCGAGAAAGCCAAGAGCCGTCAGGTCGATGATCTTCAGAAGCAGGTGTTTGAGTTTAGTCAGCATGTCGACGCCTGATGGTTGATTGAAACAGAAAGCACGTTGCGGTTACGCCGGTCTCGGTATACGGGCCCCGCCGGCGGCGCCAAATACGCCGGTTACTCCGTGTTCCCGATCTCGAACTGCGCGAGATAAGCAAGGGGGGTTTTCCCGTCGTAGGTCTTGCCGTCGATAAAATCACTGGTTGCCGGCTTGTAGCCGTCGGTGTCCCAGGGGACCTCACTCTCCTTGATGAAACCTTCTTCGACGAGCATCCTGGCGGCCCCGAGATAGATCTCGGGTTTGTAAACCTTCCTGGCGGTTTGGTGATACCACTCGGCGGGCTTGGGTTCGGTGATCTGCCCCCAGCGGCGCATCTGCGTCAGGAACCAGATGCCGTCGGAGTACCACGGGTAGGTGCAGTAATACTTGTAAAACACGTTGAAGTCCGGCATGGAGCGTTTGTCGGTTTTCTGGAAGTAGAAATAGCCGGTCATCGAGTTTTTGATTACGTCGTAGTCGGCGCCGACGTAGTCGGGGCGGGACAGGATGCGGGCGGCTTCTTCGCGGTTGACCAGGTTGCCATCCTCATCGGTTTGATCGAGCCAACGTCCGGCCTTGATGAGCGCCTTGGTCACCGCGAGCATGGCCTGCGGGTTCTCATCGGCCCAGGATGCGGTCACGCCGAAAACCTTCTCGGGGTTGTTCTTCCAGATGTCATAGTTCGTGGTCACCGGCACGCCGATGCCTTTGGCCACGGCCTGCTGGTTCCATGGCTCGCCCACGCAGTAACCCTGGATGTTCCCGGCCTCGAGCGTGGCGGGCATCATAGGCGGCGGGGTCACGGACAGCTCGACTTGAGCGTCGGTCCGCCCGCCGATGTCGGTCGCCGTGTACATCCCAGGGTGGATGCCTGATGCGGCCAACCAGTAACGGATCTCGTAATTGTGCGTGGACACAGGAAACACCATGCCCATCTGCAGCTTTTCGCCGGAAGCGATCGCGTCTTCAACAATCGGCCTGAGGGCGTCGGCCGGGATCGGATGCTTCGGCTGCGGGCTCAGCAACTCCGAATCGTTCTCCTGCATCTTCTCCCAGATGGCGTTGGAGACCGTGATCCCGTTGCCATTGAGGTCCATGGTGAAGGCGGTGATGATGTGCGCCTTGGTGCCGAAACCGATGGTCGCAGCGATCGGCTGGCCCGAGAGCATATGCGCCCCATCCAACTCACCGGAGATGACGTTATCCAGCAGCGTTTTCCAGTTGGGCTGAGCGATCACCTCAACCGACAAGCCCTCGTCGTCGAAAAACCCTTTCTCCTTTGCGATGACGATCGGGGCACAGTCGGTGAGTTTGATGAAGCCGAACTTAAGTTCAGACTTCTCAACGTCCAGCGGGGCGGTTTCGCCTCCTTCGATCGCGGGAACGTTCTCGGGGCCGATCGCCGAGGCGTCTTGCCCAAGCGTGGCCCCCACAAGGCCAACCAAGGCGGCTGTCAGAAGCTTATGCGGTATCCGAAAACGTGGTCGGCGGTGAAACATCATGGGGCCCTTTGTGCTAGGTGGTTACCAACGACAGAATCAACCAAAGTCACCCAGCTCAGATGCCCCGTCAGTCAGAAGGCCTATAAAAACAGCGCCCAACGGCAACGGAATGCACCGAGCAGGACGCCTTTGTCCGGTGGCCGACGGTTTCCGCCGCCGACCCTATAAGTTGTGAATTTAGGTCGTCACGCTCCGTTTAGCAGCCACACGGGCTCTGTTGTTGAAGCGTGGCCGGGCTCGCGCTCGGCGACATTCACGTCGCAAGGCGCGTGCCAATGATGAAAAAGCGTAGAGACAGGATTAGCCTGTTCACTTTGTGGGCATTTTTCAACCGATCGGCCAAGTCGTGCACGTTCTGCGCGCGGACATCGTCCTCCGCCCACCTTTTCTATCAGATTGTCTTGATGGCACTCTGTTTGCAGGTATGATCACATCCAGCCGAACGATTGAACCACACCGTTCGTCTTCCAGATAACCAAACAACCTGCCCGGCCAACGCCGGGACGGACAAAGGCGTCCGGAACCGACCGCTCCCCCCCGAGCCGTCGCCCCGGACGCTGTTGCGTTGTGGGGCCCCGGCCGACCCGCGAAAGGCAGACGCAGCGCTATGTGCGGCAGTAACCAGACCTCACTCGAAAGCTTCACGCCTGAACAACAGCAATATCTCGAGAACCTCATCCAGCAGCTTGATCTGCAAGCCGCGTTCACCCGCCCGCCTGCCGGAGAACCCGTGCCCGTCAGCGTGCACGGCACGCCGTATGAGGACCTTTGTAAGGAAGAGCTGGCCAAGCACGAAACCCATCCCTGGGACCTCTGGGGCAAGATGAGCCGCTGCGCCGAAGACGGCCGGATGCCCCAAGGGGTCGACGTCTTCATGTTCAAACACCACGGGATGTTCAACGTCGCTCCCGCCCAGCCCGGCTACATGTGTCGGCTGCGCATCCCCGCCTGCCGGCTGCGCGGCGATCAACTCGCCATGCTCGGCGACCTGGCCGAGGAACTCGCGGGCGGCTACGCCCATGTCACAACCCGCGGCAACCTGCAGGTGCGCGAGATCCAACCCGAAAACCTCATCGCGGTCCTGCAGCGGCTGTACGACATCGGCCTCACGAGCAAAGGGGCCGGGGCCGACAGCGTACGCAACATCACCGCCTCGCCCTGGGCCGGATTCGATCCCGAAGAACTGGCCGATCTCACGCCACATGCCCTGGCGTTGCACCACCACATCCTCAACAGCCGCGATCTGCACGGCATCCCGCGGAAGTTCAACATCAGCTTCGACAACGGCGGGACCGTGTCGTGCGTGAGCGACACCAACGACATCGCTTTCCTCGCCGCCGAGGTCCCGCCCAATAACGCCGGCGTCGAACCCGGCGTTTATTGCCGCGTCCTCGTCGGCGGGATCACGGGCCACGGCGATTTCGCCCGCGACACCGGCTACATCGTCCGGCCTGAAGACGCCGTCGCCGTCTCCGACGCGATGCTCCGCGTCTTTATCGAGCACGGCGACCGCACCAACCGCAAGAAAGCCCGTCTCAAGTACGTGCTCGATCAACACGGGATCGACTGGTACATCCAGCGTTCGCAGGACAAGCTTGATGAAGCGGGCGCCGGGGTCCGCTTCATCAAGCTGTCCGCCGACGCCTGCGCCCCGCGCAAGCCGATCGACCGCCAGGCGCACATCGGGGTCCGCCCGCAGCGCCAGCCGGGGCTCTACAGCATCGGCGTCGCGCTCACGATCGGCAAGCTCCAGCCCGATCAACTCCGCGGGCTGGGTGGCATTGCTCAGCGCTACGGCAGCAATGACATCCGGTTGACCGTCTGGCAAAACCTGATCGTCCCCGACATCCATGAGGAGGATGTGGACGACGTCGTCGCCGAGGTCGAAGCGCTTGGCCTGCGGACCAACGCGTCATCGTTCGCCGCCGGGGCGGTGGCCTGCACGGGGCGGTTTGGCTGCAAATTCGCGTCGACGCACACCAAAAGCCACGCCGCCCGACTCGTCGACGACCTGCAGGAGCGCTTCGACCTTGATCAGCCGATCAATATCCATCTCACCGGCTGCCCGCATTCCTGCGCCCAGCATTACATCGGCGACATCGGCCTGCTCGGCGCGTCGACCGAAGATGGGCGGGAAGCCTATCACGTATTCCTCGGCGGGGGCAGCGACCTTGACCAGGGCCTCGCCCGTCGGCTTACCGGCCCGGTGCCCGCCGATCAACTGAGCGCTCTGCTCATACACGTGGTCCAGGTCTACCTCGACCAACGCGAGCCCGGCGAAAGCTTCGTCGCCTTCACGCGTCGGCAACCGGACGATCGGCTCGTCCCGTTATTCCTCGAAACCGTCGCCGCCTGATTCGTTTCAACCACAACCCTTGCCCCACACCATGATCAGTTCCGCCGACCCGCCCAGTCCCGACGTCTTAAACGGCCGCACCCTGCCCCCTGGCGCCGCGCCCACCGCCGCGCCGTTCGTCCCTGACGACGCCCCCTTTTCGCCCGAACAGCGTCAGTGGCTCAACGGCTTCCTGACCGGCCTCACGGTGATCGCCCGCGCCGGACAGGGCGGGCCACCCGCCCGGCCAGCCGCGCCCGCCGCCCCGCTGACCGTGCTCTACGGCTCACAATCCGGCAACTGCGAAGCCCTCTCCAAGACCCTCCGCAAAACCGGCAAAGCCAGGGGCTTCGACCCGACGGTCAGCGACCTGGACAGCTTCGACTTCGACCGCCTGCCCCAGGCCGGCCATCTGCTGATCGTGACCAGCACGTTCGGCGAGGGCGACCCGCCCGACAACGCGATGAAGTTCTGTGAACGCCTCGCCGCCGACAACGCCCCTGGGTTGAGCGGCGTAAGCTACGCGGTATGCGGGCTGGGCGACTCCAGCTACACTCACTTCAACAAGTGCGCCCGCGATATCGACGCTCGGCTGGCCGATCTCGGCGCCCGGCGTGTGACGGACGCCGTGTTATGTGATGTGGATTACGAAGACGCTTTC
Organism: Phycisphaeraceae bacterium; assembly: GCA_028277745.1. Lineage (GTDB taxonomy): Bacteria > Planctomycetota > Phycisphaerae > Phycisphaerales > Phycisphaeraceae > JANQFR01. The sequence goes on along the minus strand of JANQFR010000072.1, from coordinate 117,588 downwards.
GCCGCGTGGTCGCAGGCCGTGTTCGCCAGCGAACCGTTTGCGCAGACAGGCGTCGACGCCGTTGCTGAGGAACCGGAAGACGCCGCCCCGCCGGCGTCACGTTACGACAAAAAACACCCGTTCGCGGCGGTCGTGCTCGATGTGCATGGCCTGAACGCCGAAGGGACGAACAAAGAAGTCAACCATGTTGAACTGAGCATCGCGGGATCGGGCCTGGAATACGAAGTGGGCGATGTTCTGGGCGTCTGGCCGGTGAACTGCATCACGTTGGTGCAAGCGATCTTCGACGCCGGCGGCTGGAGCGGGCGTGAAGCCATCCAGCTAAAGGCCGGCTCGACCTCGCTGCGCGAAGCCTTGATCGGCCGGCTCGACATCTGCGTCGCCACGCCCGCGCTCTACGGCTTAGCGGGCCTCGACGCATCGGACGACCATTGGCGGGACGCGCACGTGCTCGACGTGATCGAGGCCGCGACAGCCCGGCTTGACGCGCAGGCTTTCGCCGACGCCCTCCGCCCGCTATCGCCCCGGCTGTACTCGATCGCCTCCAGCCCCGCCGCTCACCCCGGCGAGGTCCATCTCACCGTCGGCGCGGTGCGGTACGAACACCGCGGCAAACCGCGTAAAGGCGTTGCCTCCACCTTCCTGGCCGACCGCTGCGCCATTGGCGGAAAAATCGGCGTTTACGTGCAGAAGTCCGCGCACTTTCACCTGCCAGCCGACGAGGCTCCGCTGGTCATGATCGGCCCCGGCACCGGCATCGCCCCGTTCCGCGCCTTCCTGGAAGAACGCGAGGCCCGCGGCGCAGCCGGCCGGAATTGGTTGTTCTTCGGCGATCAGCACGAGGCCGCCGACTTCCTCTACCGCGATCAGATCGAAACCTATCTCGCGTCCGGCCGACTCGCTCGGTTCGACGCCGCGTGGTCGCGCGACCAAGTCGAGAAGGTCTATGTCCAGGACAAGATGCGGGCCGCGGGCGGCGAACTGTTCGCCTGGCTGCAGGAGGGCGCGTGCGTCTATGTCTGCGGCGACGCGTCGCGCATGGCCAGGGATGTCGACCGCGCGTTGCACGACATCATCGCCAAGCACGGCAACCTGTCTTCGCATGAGGCCGAGGCCTACGTGAACGATCTCAAGTCCAACCGCCGCTATCAACGTGACGTCTACTGAGCCTCTCCTTGCCCGACTCATCGAGCCAGCCCGAGCCTGAGCAACCCCCGGCCACGCTGCGGCCGGCGTCGATCCGATTGAATGACTACTACGAGGTCTATCGGCCCGGCGACGCCGACGAGGCCGTGCGCGAAGGCCGACGCTGCATGAACTGCGGCGCCGCCTTCTGCCAACCTTCGGGCGGCTACGTCGCCAACAACGGCCGGCCCGCCGGCTGCCCGATCGACAACAAGATCCCGGAATGGAACGAACTGGTCACCCAAGACCGGTGGCGCGAGGCGTACGAACGGTTGGCGTTGACCAACAACCTGCCGGAGGTGACCAGCCGGCTGTGCCCCGCGCCGTGCCAGGATGCGTGCATCGTCGGGCTGAACGATCGCCCGGTGGGCATCAAGCGCATCGAGCGGGCCATCAGCGACCGCGCGTTCGACGAGGGCTGGGTCCAACCCGTCACACCAGCCCGCAGGACGGGGCGACGCGTCGCGATCATCGGCTCGGGGCCGGCGGGCCTGACCGCGGCCGACCAACTCAACCGGCTGGGTCACCGCGTCGCCGTCTTCGAGCGCAGCGACCGCCCGGGTGGGCTCCTCATGTACGGCGTGCCCAACATGAAACTCGATAAATCGCTGGTCGAAAGACGTATCGATCTGCTCACCAAGGCGGGGATCACGTTTCGTACGGGCGTCGAGATCGGCGTCGACGTGGGCGCCGCGACGTTGCTGGCGGAGCACGACGCGGTCGTGCTGGCGTGCGGCGCGCTGCGCGCCCGCGAGTTGGACATCCCCGGCCGAACGCTCCGCGGCGTCCACCGGGCGATGGATTACCTGACCGGATCAACACGAGCGCTGATGGCATCGAAAGGCGGCGGCGCTGAGGCGCCGCGTATCCACGCGCAAGGCAAGGACGTCATCATCATCGGCGGGGGCGACACCGGGGCCGACTGCATCGCCACCGCGCTGCGCCAGGGCTGCCGTTCGGTCCGTAACATCACCCGTCGGCCGCAGCCGCCCGGGCGTCGGGACGCCGCCCATCCCTGGCCGGGGCCGACGGGCGCGCTGCAGATGGATTACGCCCACGCCGAGGGCAGTGTGCGCTTCGGCGAGGACCCGCGCGACTTCGAGGCCCAGCCGCTGGCGTTCCTGGAGGGCGACGCCGCCGGGACGGTCGGCGCGGTCCGCGTGCGCTGGCTGGACACGGGCGAAGCCGAGACGCTCCCGGCCGACCTGGTGATCCTCGCCATCGGCTTCACCGGCGCCGACGCCGAGCCGTTGTTTGCACAACTCGGCGTTCGGTCCGTCGTTCCGCGCGCCCAGCCGCACGATCCGATGGAAGCGGCGGCGCCCGGCGTGTTCATGGCGGGCGATTGCCGCATCGGCCCGTCGCTGGCGGTCCACGCCATCGCCGAGGGCCGGGCGGCGGCCGAGCAGGTCGATCGCTACCTCAAGTCACGAGACGGCCCCAGGCGGTCGCAGCCGCGCGACTTGCAGCCCCACGCCCCACCGCTGAACATGATGGCATGACGCAGACGCCCCTGTACGTGCTCGCCGGCGGCCGGGCCCGGCGCTTTGGCCGGGACAAGGCACTGGAGCCGATCGACGGCCAACCCATGCTCCACCGCGTCATCGACTCGCTGCGCCCCGCGTTCGCCCGGGTCACGCTGGTGATGGACCGCGAGGACCGGTACGCCATCCCCGACACTCGGCGGATCACCGACCAGCCCCCCGATATCGGCCCCATCGGCGGCCTTCACGCCGCGCTGCAAGACCTCCAATCACAACACGGTGAGGGCTGGCTGTTCCTTGCGTCGTGCGACCTCATCCGGCCCCAACCCGCCTGGGTCCGCCCGTTGCTCGACGCACGCACGCCCGACGCCGACGTCGTGGCGTACCGGACCGACCGCTGGGAAACCATGTTCGCCTTTTACCACACCCGTTTGCTGCCGCGTGTCGCCGAGCGGATCGACGCCCGGCACTACGCGCTGCAACGTCTCTGCGACGATGCCGCCGCGATCGCCGCGCCCCTGCCCGAAGGGCTGACCGGCATCCCCCAGGCCAACACGCCGGAAGAACTGCGGCGGGCGCTCGCCGACGAAGCCCCGCCACACGACGGGGCTTGAGTCCCTTGCGGTCCACATCTCCCGTGACGGGATCGGCTTCCAGTCAAGCGACAACAACCTGTTCAACCGGTTATCGCCGTGGCCGACCACCTTACCGACCTCATCGTTCGACGGCTCTATGCTATCATGACACGAGTCATATTGCCGTCTGACGGCGGCCTTCGAGAACAGCGAGGCCTCATGCAACGCGTCAACATTGGAATCGTCGGAGCCGGGGCGATCTCACGCAGCCACATGATCAGTCTCTCACGGCTGCCCGGCGTGGGGCTGAACGTGTTCGACCCCGACACGCCGCGGGCCCGGGCGCTCGCGGACGAGTTCAACGCCGTGCGGGCCGACTCGCTCGACGCCCTGGCCGCCGGCTGCGATATGGTCTGGGTCTGTTCGCCGCCGTTCGCGCATCGGGCCGCGCTGCGGGCGGCGATCCGGGCGGGCCGGGCGGTCTTCTGCGAGAAGCCTTTGGCCGCCGACACCGCCGACGCCGCGGCCATCGCCCGGGCGGTGACCCGGTCGGGAACCCGTTTCTATATGGGCCACAGCGGGCGGTGGACGGAAGTCTTCATGCTCATGCACCGGCTGGTCCAACGCGGCGAGATCGGCGAGCCGATGCGGGTCTGGTCGCGGCGGATGGGTTATCTCGACCCCGCCCAGAGCCCGGCGTGGCGGCTGGATGACCGGCTCAGCGGTGGGGCCGTGGTCGAGCTCGGCGTGCACGAGATCGACTTCATCCGCTGGATCGGCGGGGACTGGACACGCGTCTTCGCCCGGGGCCAAGACCTGTTACAGCCCGGCTATCAGGACACGATGATCGCGATGGGCGAATTGGCGGGCGGCGCCGTCGCGCATCTCGAGTTGAGCTGGTCGTGTCCGCGCTACCTCTTCCAACGCGGCGTCGAGGGGCGCGACGGCTCGCTGCTGGTCGACGACCAGCGCATCACGCAAGTCGAACTGCATCGTCCCGGCAGGAAGCCCCGCGTCTTCAAGACACGCGAGGACTGGCAGGACCCCCGGACGCAGGAAAACTTCTCGCTCCGAAACCAGGCGAAAGCGGTGCTGCGTGACTACCGCGGGGGGGCGGCCTATCCGGTACGGATCGAAGACGGGCTCGCGGCGGTCCGCGTCGCCGCGGCCATGCGCCGCAGCGCACACACCGGCCGAACGGCCACCCTTTCGACGAAAGGGGCGTCATGACACGCAAGACGATCGGGATCGGCATCGTCGGATGCGGGTACATGGGCCAGGTTCACGCCCGGTCGTACGCCGCGACCCCGGGCTGCCGACTCGTCGGTTACGTCAACCGCACGCCGGGCAAGGCCCGCGACTTGGCGCGTGAACTCGGGGGCGAGGCATACCCCGACCTCGGCGCAATGCTGGCTGACGAGCGGATCGACGCGGTGAGCATCTGCACCGATCAGGCGGTGCACGCCGAGCAGGCCGTCGCCGCCGCCGAGGCGGGCCGTCACGTGCTCTGCGAGAAACCGCTGGCCCTGACGCTCGATGAGATGGACGCGATCGACGCCGCGGTCCGGCGTTCGGGGGTGACCTTGATGGTCGCCCACCAGATGCGATTCCATCCGGTCATCGAACAGGTGCGGGCCAGGATGTCCAGGCTCGGCCGGTGTTTCCACCTGTCGCTGGAGTGGGGCTTCCGGATCAAGGGGCACGGCGGGCGTTGCTGGGCGGACCTGCGAAGCGGCGGGTTCTTCATGGAGTTGGGCGTGCACGCGGCCGACCTCGCCCAGCACCTCATGGGCCCGATCGCTCACGTGCAGGCCGCGACGCTACGCCTCGACCCCAAACGCCGGACCGAAGACTGCACCCACTGCCTGCTGCAGTTTGAGTCGAACGCGATCGGCTCGCTCCTGGTCACCGCCAACCACCGCGCCAAGCGGCAGGGCATGCTCCACGGCCGGGTGCTCGGCGAACGCGGCCGGATCGAGTTCAGCATCTATCCCTACGGCCGGGCGTTCAATCAGGGGGTGGTGATCCTCGACGACGGCGAATCGGTGTTCGTACCCGACGAGCGCCGCACCGCCCTGCCCCGGCCGACCAAGCCGTCGCGCAGCAAGACTTTCCGCGGGTTTTACGACATCTACGAGCGCGAGGTCGCGGCGTTCCTGCATGCCGTGCGCACCGGCCAGCCCCCGCCGATCACGCTCGACGACGGCCGACGTGCGGTCGAAGTCGTCCTGGCCGCCTACGACCGCCAGGGCCGTGTGGCGCAGGAGCCAGCGTTCGCGGCGCCGCGGACGCAACATGCTTACCGGTCCGGCCCCGACTGCCATCCGCCCCTGCGTCAAGGCAAACGCCGGGCAGCCACTTGAATCCATCTATTCATACCAGGCCCGGGCCGCGGCGAGCGCCTGATCCAGCGGGGGCAGTTCCGGCCGCCAGCGGCGTTCCCATTCCAACGAGACGAACGCCCGATACCCATCGGACTTCAGGCGGTCGAGCAACCGGCGGACCGGGAAGTCACCCTGCCCCGGGAGCACGTATCGCCGATGGCCGTCGCGATCGGGGGCGGGGAGGCTGTCTTTGATATGGATGTGAGCAATATGTCGCCGCAGCGCCCGCCACGTGTGCTCGGGGTCTTCGCCGCCCGGGCGCCAGGTGTGATGACTGTCCCAGAGCAAAGGCGGCGCGTCGGGCAGAGTCCGGTAGAACCGCCGACAGGAAGCGGTGTTGTTCAATGCCCAGTGTGTCTCGATCAACGGCGTGGCCGACAAACCGTGCTCCGAACGGAACCGGCCCCACCAACGGAGGCTATCGCGTGCGGCGGCCAAGTCGTCCTCATCCAACCGGCCCGCAACCCCACCATCGAACAAGCGGATATAACGGACCCCCAACGCTCCCAACCAGGGGCTGATACGCTCCAGTTCCTGCATGTGCCCCTCGGTTCGTCCGATGAGACGCAGCGACGAGCCGAAGATCGGGAACGTCACGCGGAAGCCTTCGAGAGCCGCGGCGAGCCGTTCGGGGACGCCGTAGCACCGCTCGAGGTAACGGGCGGGATCGTTGTCGCCGCCGATGAAGCGCAGCTCGATCGCAGCGATGCCGAACCTCACGGCGAGCGCAGCCATCTCATCGAGCCCCAGTTCGGGGCAGCCCAGCGAAGAGAAACAGGCACGGTAGGAGGTTTGGATTCGCATGCAGCCGGAGCCCAACGCGGCAGGTCAGCCGCCGGTTTCAGTATGGCTCTATTCGACGGCGCCGCCAGAGCGCTTGTGAAGCCCGCTGAACCCACTGCCGCCGTATTTCCGACCTTGCCCCGGCCTGCGCGGCGTCCCGGGCAAGGCCTGTCAGTTGATGCCGGTCGCGGTGGTCGCGGCTGTATTGAGCGTGATCGGGGCAATAATGAAGCTTGCCGATGTTGGCGGTGCGGTTCATCGGGATGGCTGGCGGTGCTTTTCCCGTCGGGCGGCGGCGTCACGTTCAGGCGGAGCATACCACCGGCGTACCGAGAACCCCAAAACTCATCCGCCCTCGCCTCGGATTGAGGCCCAACTCACGGGCTCAGCAGCGTTGGTTATGCTCGCACGCAGACCGCCGCCGACCGCCAACACGGTTGCAGGCTAACTTGAGCAGATTGACAAAACGCACATAAATCACCGTAAGCCAATTAATAACAAAGATATAAAATTTATTGGCCACAAGCGGATTTCACTCGACAACCGCACCGGATACCGGTAACATATGTTACCGGTAGCTTACGGATCGGACAGGCTCATGGCGGTCACACTCGACAACATCGCGGACCGGGTCGGCGTCACCAAGATGACCGTCTCCCGCGCCCTGCGCGGCGTCGGATACACCGACAAGGCCACCCGCAAACGGGTCTTGGCCGCGGCTCGCGATCTGGGATATCAGCCCAACACCGCGGCCCGCGCCGTCGCCAGCGGCCGGTTCGGCTCCGTCGCCCTGGTGGTTGGCTCGAAACCTTCCCAGAGCTTGCTGCCCCCCCTGGTGATGAACGGCCTCGAGTCGGTCTTCGCCCCCAAGGACGTCCACATCACCTTCACACAGATCCGTCAGGAACAGCTCGGCGATGAGAGCTACGTGCCCAAAATCCTCCGCTCGCGGGCGGTCGATGGGCTGCTCATCGCTTACAACGCCGACCTCCCCGACCGTTTTGTTCGGTTGATTGAGGAGAGCGGGCAGCCCAAAGTCTGGGTTAACTCAAAGCACCCGCACGACTGCGTCCACCCCGACGACCTGCGGGCCGGTTATCAGGCCGCCCAACGGCTGCTCCAACTCGGGCACCGCCGCATCGGGTTTATTCACATCGGCCAATCGACCGAGCCGGGGCGGTGCCCGCTGCGTGAAGCGCCCGAGCACTACAGCAGCAAGGATCGTTACGAGGGCTATGTCAAAGCGCTGAAGGAAGCGGGCTTGTCGCCCCTGCCCTGGATACGCCGGTTGCCGTGCACGAGTGCCGAGGCGGTGGGTTACGTCGCCGAGCGATTGAGCGCTCCAGACCGCCCAACCGCCATGGTCTGCTACGGCCCGACCATGTCGGTGCAGGTTTACGCCGCGGCGCTTTCGGTCGGGCTCCGCATCCCCGAAGACCTCTCCCTGATCACCTTTCGCGGCGGGCTGGCGGGGCAAGCGCCCCTGCCGATCACCGCGATGCGGGTGCCGGAAAAGGCCATAGGCCAAACCGCCGCGGAGGTCATCCTGGAAAAGATCGCCGACCCGACGAAAAACCTGAAGCCCCAGGCGGTTCCGTTTGAATTCATGGACAGCGACCGTGAATCCTGCGCCGGGCCCGGTTCGGTCTAAGCCGTGTTGAAGGAAGTGGTTTGAAAGATCGTGTTCACATTTTGTCGGCCTTGATCGGCGGGGCCTTCCTGGCGGCGCCTCTCCCGGTCGGACCGGCTTGGGCTCAGGAGTCCGCCGCGGTCCTGGTCGATGATTTCTCCGCTTACCCCGATCAGAAGGCGTTCGAGGCCGTCTATGTGTCGGCGGTGAAGGGAGACGCCTCGGTCAAGGTCAGGCCCGCCGACCAGGACGTCCGTCTTTCCGTCAAGCCCGGCGGCAGCGTGACCATGGTCCATACCGCGCACACCTTCAAACTCAGCGGCGACGACGGTCTTGCCCTCGAGTTCACCGTCGAGGATGCGGGAGACTTCACGCCGATCCGGCTGGGCGTCCGGTCTGCGACGGACCCGGGGAAGCAGTTCTACCTCACGCTGCAACGCCGCACGACGCCGAGGACCCGCGACACCGAGGTGATTGTCACCAATCCGCACACCGGGACCCGACACCGGTTCATCGCCCGCGGCGCCACCGCTTCGAGCAACGGGGATGAAAACCTCGACGGCAGCCAAAACATCCATGCCGCCTGGCGCCTGGAAATCGACGCGACCCATGTCAGCGTGTACCGCAACGGGGAGGCGATCCGCCGCGACGCCAATGACCGCAAAACCAGGAACCGTCACGAGCTCGACTTCGCAGACTACCGCGATGGCGTGCATGTCTTTGTGGCGCTGAGCCGGGGCGACAAAGCGAAACACGCCCGGTCCATCAAGATCGACGACCTCAAGGTCACCGGCACAATGATCGAGAAACAAGGTCACGCTGCGCCGCCCGAGCCGACCTTGCGGTTTGATCCGTCGATGCGGTCATTCACCCCGCCATGGAGTCGTTCCCCCCGGTAAGAGCTCAGCTCGAAATCGGTGAATGAACCGCTTTTGATCAGGTATCGAATGATGCATCTCTTCATTTTGATAGATAACTCACAGGAGGCTTCGTCATGTTAAGAAAGCTCACGACCTTATCCGCCCTTGGGGTGATCACGCTGTCCGGCGCCGCCCATGCGGCGTTCGTCCTTCAGGACGATTTCACACGCACCAACAATGATGAAGGCGTGTTCCTTGTCCTTCAGGGCAGCACCGCCTCGAACGGGAACGTTTGGACGGCGTCGGGCAATAGTTTCAGGACCACCGAGCTGGCGTCAGGGGAGCAGGTGCTGCGGACCGTGGTCCAGAACAACCAGGGCGCCGAGCTGAACTTCGACGCGTCCCTGCCGACCGACGCGCAGGGCACGATGTTCTTTCAGATTCAAGCGGTCAGTCAGGGCACGCGCAGCTTTACGGTCTCGGCATCCGAGAACACCCGGTCAGGCGCGACCAGCACGGCCGATAAGACGACGTCGCAGGCCTTCGGCAATTTAAACGCTTTTTCCGACACCGGGACGTGGTACAACGTCTGGGTTGACGTAGATACGAACGTCAACCGGTACTTTACCTATCTTCAGGAAGACGGCGCTGCGGGGCCGCGCACCCTCCTCAACCCCGGCGGCTCCGACTTCCGCGATGACTACACCGACGGCAACCCGATCCAAGCGTTCTTCATCCGGAACAACGCGGGGAACACCGCGGGCGAATTCTACATCGACAACATCTACTTCGACGCCAACGGTTTCAACGCCAGCAACCCGATCCCTGAACCGGGCTCGCTCGCGTTGTTGGGGCTGGGCGCCTTTCTATTCTCATGTCGACCTCGGAATCCTGACTCAGCCGCTTCTTGAAGGAGATCACCGATGCGCAAGTCGCTCCATGCGTTTACCTTGATCGAGCTTCTGGTCGTCATTTCAATCATCGCCCTGCTGATCGCGATCCTGCTCCCCGCGCTGCAGGGCGCGCGGGCGGCGGCGCGCAGGTCGGTCTGCGCGAGCCAGCTCAGGCAGATCGGGATTCTCAGCGCAACCTACCTGACGGATCATGACAGCTGGGTCGTGGCTTATACCCGCGGTTCGGGCTCCAACCTGACCACTTGGTTCAAGACGTTCTGGGACGAAGGCTATATGCCGCTTTCCGGGTCCAGCAATTCGCTCGGGTCCGGATCTTCAAAGCAGGAGCCGCACATCATCAAGTGCCCCGATGTCTTTCAATACGACCCGAGCGAAAGCATTGCGTTATGGGATTACAACGCGTCTTACGTCGGCAACAACCGGCTTGACAACATCGTGTCGCGGGAACTGATCGACATCTATCGACCGAATCGGACCTCGACCGACAACTGGTTTTACAACGGATCGATCCGGATCACCGACCTTGGCCGGCCGTCGGATTTTCTCCACTTCACGGACCATAACGTGTTGCTGCATTCGAACCCTGCCTCGACGTTTCAACGCTTCAACATCACCCGAGATGTGGATTTCAGGCACACCGACTCGGCGAACTGGCTGACCTACGACGGGCACGTCGAGAATTCAAAAGCCGATGACATGCGTAACCCGTCGATGCCGAACAACACCTCGACTTGGACAAGGCGGCACGCCTTGAGGAGTAAGAATTGAAGCGTGACGTTTTTTCTCGATCCATCGCCCGTTTGACCGTGGCGTTGCTGGCCGCCTCGCCCTGCGCCGCGCAAGAGCCGCCGCAAGGGGTCAGCCGGGACAATCTTCGCGCGGGCGACGAGTACCGCGGCGTCGAGCTCGACGCTCCGGCTTCGGGCGCAATCAAGCACGGGCTTCCGGTGTCGATCCGTGTCTACGAAGACAACGTGATCCGGCCCGTTGACCGGGACCTGCTCGGGTTCAACCACAACTGGTTCTGGTCATGGGTCTTCGTCGAGAAGGGCTCGACGCGCCCCCATCCGGGGCTGATCGAAGCGGCGGAAGGCCTGCCCATGCCGTTGAACCGGATGGCGGGGACCGGCTCACAGTACATGCAGTGGAAGCTGGCGGTCGGCCCGCTCGACCAGCGGACGCCGCAACGGACCCGGGCGCACAAAAGCGACCCCGAGAAGGTGGTCAACGCCGGCCCACTCGAATGGGTCAAGACGGTGCGGGCGATCGATCCGGACGCCGAGTTCGTCTGGGTTCTGAACATGAATAAGGATCGGCCCGAAGACCATGCCGACCTTGTTGAGATGTTCACCGGCGACGGCACGACCAACCCCAACGGCGGGAAGAACTGGGCGCAGTTCCGCATCGACCAAGGCGTTGAGCGGCCGGTCTCGGTCAAGATCTGGGAACTCGGCAACGAGCTGGACTGGGGTAAGGAGCGTAAGCACTTCCACCCGGTCGAGAAGTACATCGCGGCGTGCAAGGAAGCGATCGCCGCGGTCCGCAGCGTCGATCCGAACGCCCGCTTCGCGGCCCACGCCGCGACGGCGCCGTGGGGCAAACAAGCCAGGCAGTCGGGTGATTGGCCCAACTGGCATCGCGCCGTGCTGGAGGAACTGGGCGACGACATCGACTATCTCGCTTTCCACCCCTATTACCACGGCCTGTCCACCGCCGCGATCGGGCAATACACGCAGACCCTGGTTGACGACATCCGTTCGATCACCGGCTCAGACCGCATCAAGCTCTTTCACTCAGAGCACGGCCGCTGGCCCCCGCGCCCGAAGGACGGCACGCCCTGGAGCAAGAACCATTTCATGACCCACTCGCTTGAGGGCTGTCTGGCCACCGGAGAGTTCCTCAACGTCTCGCTCAGCGACCCGAACGTCGGGGCGATGACTTATCACGTGTTCAACGGCGGGCCCTGGAAGGTGGTGCAGCGCAGCAATGGCGAATACTCCACGACGGGGATCGCTGACCTCTTCAAGGTATTCAACCAGGGCCTGGGCGACGAGATCGTCGACGTCCGGCTCCGCGGCGAGGGCGTCGACCTCGCCAGCAAGGAACTGACGTTCACCGCCACGGCCAGCCGCGACGCGGACGGCTTGAAGCTGATCCTGGTCAACCGCAGCACCAAGAGCGCCCGGCCGACACGGTTCGTGTTCGACCGGCCTTACCGGCTGGTCAAACGCATCCACATGACCGGACCCCACAAGGACGCGGTCAACAGCCGGACGCGCCGAGAAATCACGGTCGAAGAGACCGAGATCGAATCAGACCGCGCCTTCACGACGCTGACCGTCCCCGCCATGAGCATCGTGGTGTTGCACCTCGAGCCGACGGCGAGGGGCCAATGAGACAACGCCCTAATATTCTTCTGCTGTTTACCGACCAGCAACGCTTTGACACCGTCGCGGCGCTGGGCAACCCGCTGATCAAGACGCCGACGTTGGATCGGCTGTGCCGCGAGGGCACGGCGTTTACCCGCTGTTACACGCCGTCGCCGGTGTGCGTCCCCGCCCGGGCGGCGCTGGCGACGGGGCTCGCGCCCCACCGCAACGGGTGCACGGACAACGAAAACGATGTCCAGCCCCACCTGCCCAGTTTCATCGAGGTCCTGGCCGACGCGGGCTACCAGACCCACGGCGTGGGCAAGATGCATTTCACGCCCGACAAGCAACGCATGTGGGGCTTCGCGTCCCGCGACTTCTCCGAAGAGGGCATGGCGGAAGGAGGGGACGATTTCCGACGGTTCCTCACCGATCACGGTTTCGGCCACGTCCGGGATCCGCACGGCGTCCGTAGCGAGTACTACTACATCCCGCAACCGTCGCAGTTGCCCGACCGGCTGCACCACACGCGGTGGACCGCGGACCGTTCGATCGACTTCCTCGCACGACGCGATCGTGATCGGCCGTTTTTCCTGTGGACCAGCTTCATCAAGCCGCACCCGCCGTTCGAATCGCCGTCGCCCTGGCCGCGGCTCTACCGCCCGGCCGAGATGCCCCGGCCGTTCCGGCCAGAAGGCTTCGAAGACCTGCTTGGCTACTGGAACCGCGCGCAGAACCGCTACAAGTACCGCGACCAGGGGCAGGACGACCTCCTGAACCGGACGATGCGGGCGGCGTACTACGCATGCATCTCGTACATCGACTATCAGCTCGCCAGGCTGCTGGACGCGTTGGGCGACGAGATCGACAACACGCTCATCCTCTTCAGCTCGGACCACGGCGAGCTGATGGGCGACTACGGCAGCGTCGGCAAGCGGTGCATGCTGGATGCGGCGGCCCGGGTCCCGATGCTCGCGCGTTGGCCGGAGGCGTTTGCCGCCGGGGCCCAGTGTCAGACCCCGGCGACCCTGCTTGATCTGTGGCCGACGATGATACAGGCGGCCGGGGTGGACGCGGAGCCGACGGGCGGCGGGGAAGGGGTCGCGTTACAGGAGCTTGCCGGCGGCGCCGAGCCGGAGCGGGTGGTGTTCAGTCAGTTCCAGCAAAACGGCTACGGGCTGTACATGGCGGCGTCGCGTCAGGTCAAGTACATCTATTCCGCGCCTGACCAGCGCGAGTGGTTGTTTGACCTCGAGGCCGACCCGCTCGAAGCGCACGACCGTTCGTCCGATCCTGATTTTGCCGAGATCACCGCGGCGATGCGCGCCCGTTGCGTTCAACGCTTCCGTGCAGACGGTTACGACGGGCCGCTGGACGGCGACGGCTGGCGCACGTTCCCCAAACGCGAGATACCCGCCGATCCCGACGCCGGCCTGCTCTACCAAGACCCCAACGATCTGCAGGATCAGATCGATGCGCTCGGGCCGGGGTACCGCCGCACGGTCACCGTGCCGCCCGACGAGTCACTGATGCTGCTGCGCACGGAAGCGGGCGCCCCGACACCGGCTTGAGAATGGGGGTTAGGCGATGGCCAAATCATGCTCTCGCGCCACATGGTGTTTGATCTTCGCCTTTGCGGGGCTCGGGATCGCGGCGGCTGCGCCCGCCGAGGCCACGCTCGCGGCCGACCAGGTTTTGATCGTCTACAACTCAGCCGATGCCGACAGTCTGGCGGTCTACAACCACTACCAGAGCGTTCACCCGCAGGTCTACGCTTTCGATCTCAACGATGCGACGCTGGCCCCAGGCAACATCAGCTACAGCAACTTCGAGTCAAAGGTTCGCGATCCGATCCGCGATTACCTCACGACCAACAATCTCGTCGAACAGGTTCACGCGATCACCCTGACCAAGGGCATCCCGCACCGGATCAACGACATCAATGGCACGGCCGGGACTACATTGAATTACGGTTTGGGTCGGCTGACCTATGCATCGGCCGACAGCGAGCTCGCCTTGCTTTGGGAAGACCTCGACGCCGGCGAGAGCGGCGGGACGTTTGATTCGCACGCCGACAACCTGATCATCAATCCTTACCACCGGCAGTCCCGATCCATCACCGCCTTCGACCGCTCATCGATCGGCTCGAACAAAAATTTCGTCCGCCAGAGCCTGGCCTGGCAACTACGCGACGACGCCACGACGTTGACCGACGGGGGCGGCATCTACCTTGTGGCGCGGCTCGACGGCGATACCGCTGCGCAGGTCAATGCGGCCGTCGACCGGGCCCAGAACATCCGCTTGAACCCGCGGACCGACCGCGTGATCATCGATGACAAGAACACCCAGTCCAGCGCGTCCAGTTCGTTCAACGCGCTGAATAACGCGTTGAGTACGATCGATTACGACGCGGTGACGTACGATCAAGGCCCCGCCTTCCTGGTCGGCGACAGCGGCGACGTCGCGGACCCCGACGCCGTCGCGGTCACCGGGCCGGTCTCAGCGGTTATCGGCTGGGGGGGCAACCACTCCGGCGCAGACCAGGACGGCTACCTCGACACGTTCGATGGCCAACTCGTTGACGGGGCGGTGTTCAGCAGCTTTGAAAGCTTCAACGGCCGACCGTTCGGCGGGCTCGGCGCGTTCGGCGACCAGGGTTCGGTCGCCGAATGGATCGCCAACGGCGGGACGTTCGGCATCGGCAACGCCAACGAGCCGTTCACCTTCTCCATCGCTGACGCCGACCATGTCCTCCCCGGTTTCTTCACCGGCGAGTTGTCCTGGATCGAAGCCGCCTGGTCCGGCATCCCGTACCTGTCGTGGCAGCAACTGGTCGTCGGGGACCCGCTGGCCAGGGTCACGCTGGTTCCCGAACCGGGCGTGATGGCGTGGGGGGGCACGGTATTGGCGGTCGTGTTATTGCGGCGCCGTACGGAGCGGCTTCATTGAGGGATCGACAGACCAAGTTGCTGCCGATGCCTTTCGGCACGGTCTACCTGATTGACCCGGGCCTGACGTGCGAGCAACGCCGGCGCGACCTGACGAACATCAAGGCCACGGGATTCAACACCGTCGTGCTCTGGCCGGCCGCGACGCGGTGGGACGCCCGGCAGACCGGGGGGCTGGCGTTTGACACCATCGACCGTGCCATGGATGACTGCCACGATCTGGGGCTCAAAGCCATCATCGAACTTCAGGGCCAGCAGACGCACCAGGAGATGGCCCCGCACAGCGCCGCGGCGATGCCCAGCCTGGCGCAGCTGCGCTCCAAGCGTGAGTTTGCCTGGAACGACCCCGCTTTCCAGGAAGCGACGCTCGGGTACATCCGTAGCGTCGCTGAGCACTTCCGCGGCCACCCGGCCCTGCTGGCCTACGACGTGTTCAACGAGGTGGGCAACCATAGCGAGGACGCCTGGACCCGTCGGGCGTTCACCGCGTATCTCCGAGAACGCTACGGGGGTGAGATCACCCGGCTCAACCAGGCCTGGGGCGCATACTTCACCGATTTCGACAAGATCGCCGAGTTCACGGTCGAGCACCTCGACACGCTCGGCTGGTGGTCGGTCGTCCCCAAACGCGACTGGCTGGCGTTTCGCCATCGCAACTTCATCGACCTGCTCGATGCGTGGACGGCGGCGATACGCGAAGCCGATCCTCAGACCCCGGTCTTCGCCGATGTGCTCGGTTGCGACACGCAGAACGACCGAGACAGCGACTACTACGGCGTGAACGACTGGGACATCGCCGAGCACAGCGACTGGCTGGGGCTGTCCTGCTACGCGAACATGCGGCCGGGCCCGATCTGGGAGACGCAGGCGTGGGCCTGGCCGATGTTTTGGCGTACAGCCGACGGCGCGGCGCGCGGCAAGCCGGTGATCATCTCCGAGATGATGACCAGCAACCGCACGCTGCTGCCGACCGAGTTTTCCTCGATGACCGATGAGGTGGGGTTGTGGAGCGCTCAGGCGTTTTTCCACGGCGTCGACGGGCTGATCTACTGGAAGTGGCGGCCGTTCCGCCGCGGGGCGCAGGTCGGCGGGCGCGGCCTGACCGACAACGACGGCACGCCCAACGCGCAGGCTGCGCAGGCCGCGGTGATTGCGGGCTGGGTCAACCGTCACGGCGAACGGCTGGCCGACCTGCGGCCGGACTGCGCCGGCTGCGCGATCCTGCATGATCACAACACGCAACACCTGTTCCACGCCCTCGGGCCCACGCCGCACGGCGCCTACCTCGACAGCGGCATGGGGCTGTTCCACGCCTTCTGGCGGCACGGCGTCAGCCCGACGTTCCTCGCGGGCCGACTGCTCGCATCCGATGGCGTGCCGGAGAATATCCGCGTGTTGGCGGTGCCGTGCGGCGTCTGCGTTTCGCAGAGGCAGGCCGATCAGATCGCGGCTTTCCTCGATCGCGGCGGCGTCCTGATGACCGAAAGCCGTTTCGGCCTGATCGACCAGGACGGCAACCTGTGGGACCACGCGCCCGGCGGCGGGCTGCACGAGAAGCTCGGCCTCGAAGAGAAACGGCTCAACAGCCGGTTCGTCGGCCGGGCGGCGGACGTTGGGCTGATGCTCGAACACGAGCACGTGCAGGACCTCCTCGACCTGGCGCGCGAGACCGAGGTGTTGCTGGCGTGTGACGCCGGTACGCCGATCCTCATCCGCCGCGCCATCGGCCAAGGCGGGCACATCCATTGCGCCATGCTGCTGGGAAGACTGATTCGGCACGGCCACCCCGGAGCGCTGGAGACGTTCGACCTGGCCTATGACGCCTTGGCGGAGGCGTTGCGTCCCGCGATCGGTTGGAGCGACAAACCGGCGGAGGTAGACGTTGCAACCCTTGTCGACCCTGACGGGAGATCCTCAGCCATCGGCGTCACAAACTACCAGCACTCCCGCGTCACACTTATCGCACGAACCGGTCTTGCGGTCGATCAGATCGAGCCCGCCGAGGCGGCCTGTGTTGAAAAGGTCGAACAGGGACTGTCGATCACGGTCCCGCCGCGCACCGCGGCGCTGCTGCTCCTGAATAGCGGTGCGCCCACATGACGCCGCCGCCGATCATCCCCCTCGAGCCCCAGCGCGTCTGGCGGACCTACCGCGGCGGCAGGGAGCTTGACCGCCTCCTCGGCATCGAGCCCGCGACCGACGGGCCGTTCCCCGAAGACTGGCTCGCCTCAACCACGCCCGCCGCCAACCCGGTCGCCCGCCCCGAGGGCGAGGGCTTGACCCGCGCCCGTCTCGACGGCCGATCCACGCCGCTGCGCGACCTGCTTCGCCGTTTCCCCGACGCCCTGCTTGGCGCCGACCACGTCGGCCGCTTCGGGCCGGAGCTCGGTTTTCTCGCCAAGCTTCTCGATTCGTCCATCCGCCTGCACATCCAGGCCCATCCCACGGCCGCCTACGCCCGGCAACACCTCGGCAAGCCGCACGGCAAGGCCGAGGGTTACGTCATCCTCGCCACCCGGCCCGAGGTCGCTGAGCCGTACATCTATCTCGGGTTCCAACGCCCGCCCGAGCCCGAGGCTTACCGCCGGGCCATCCTGGAACAGGACGAAACCGCGTTGCTCGCGCCGTTCGACAAGGTGTTGGTCAAGCCGGGCGACGCGTTCGTCGTCCCCGGCGGCCTGCCCCACGCCATCGGCGAAGGGGTGCTCATGCTCGAAGTGATGGAGCCCAGCGACCTGGTTGTCCGCCTCGAGTTCGAACGCGGCGGCTACGTCCTGCCCGAGTCGGCGCGGTTCATGGGGCACAGCGTCGACCTGGCCATCGATCTGATGGACTTTGCCCCGTTGACCGCCGACGCTCTGGCGGAACGCTGCTTCGCCAGCCCCCGCCTGCTGATCGACGACGGGTCAACCGGGCGACTCGAAAGCCTGATCGACGCGCGGCAAACCCCTTGCTTTGTCGTCCAGCGCTGGCGCACGCAAGCGGCCGCCAGCCTCGCGTTCGATACCTTCGCCGCGGCGCTGATCACCCGAGGCAGCGGCCACCTGACGGCGGGCGACTGCCGCCAGCCCTTCCGCGTCGGCGATCGGTTCCTGATCGCGCACCACACCGACCGGCTTACGCTCGCATCCCAGCAGCCTTGCGAAGTCTTGCTGGTCTTCCCGCCCGGCGGGTGAGCGCGGGGCAAGCCCCGCGGCTAAATAGCGATCAAGCGATCGCCGTAGCACCTAAGCCCCGCATGCGTATGCGGGGCTCCAGCGCTAGCGGCGTCTACTGACTTCTCCTGTACACACACCCTTCAGCCGAACTCGCCATTGAGCAACCTGTCTTTCTGTTTCAGGTAGTGCTGGAAGTTCGACCAACTGACATCAGGGGGGACGGTGTGGTCCACGGTCGGGATGTACCCGCCGTCTTCGATGAGCGGGCGGAGTGTGCGGAGGTGGGCGTCGATGGCCGCCGGGCTCTGCGCGAGGGCGCGTTTGTCGACGCCGCCCCAGAGCCGAAGGGATCGGCCGAACGTCTGGCGCAGCCGCGCCGGGTCCTGGTCGGCGGTCCGCTCCAGCGGCCACAGCGCGTCGACGCCCGCGTCGAGCATCATCGGGATCAGCGGCTCGGGGTTGCCGTCGGTGTCGATGCAGACATACCGCACGCCGTGGGTTTTCGCGAACCCGATGACGCGTTGCAGATGCGGGTAGATGAAGCGGCGATACGTGTCGGGCCCGAGCAACGGCCCGCTTCTCATCGCGAGGTCTTCGGCCAGGCAGATGTAATCCACGGATCGCGCTTGCAGCACGGGCCGCATCGACTCGATCAGGAAGTCGCCCCAGAACGTCATCATGTCTTCCATGAGCTGAGGCTGGTCGTACCATGCGTAGGAAAGCCCTTCGGTGCCGAGCAGGTCGCGGGCGATCCAATAGAAGCCCTTGGTCTGCGTGTTGGGCCCGAAGATCACCGGGTCCGCGTCGGTCGTCCCGTCGCCGTTGGCGGGCGCGCCGCCGCCCGAGTAACGCCGCGGATCGCCTGGGGTAAACCGCCGTTTGACCCGCCGCCAATCGTCCATGTCCTGCACGGCAAACCGCAGGTAGGTATCCATCGACACCCGCGCTTCGCCCACGGCGCCGTCCTTGAGCGCGCGGCGGACCCGGCCCAGTTCATCACGCACCACCTGGGTGTGCTCGTCTTCTTCGAGCACCTCACGAGCAAACGGCGGAACCGCCTGCCCGTTGAAGGGGATGAACTGCCGCCGGTCCAGCCCGAGCGCCGGGCAGCCGGGGAACCAGTCGGCGGGCAGCTCCCGGGCTTCGGCCGATTCGGCGCGCCAACGCCGGACCGTCTGAGGCCACGCGCCCGCCTCCCAGTTCGGGACGCGGTCGACCGACCGGTACGCCATCACGTGGGTCAAACGTTCGCGATGGGTCATCCGGGTAATCAGGCTTCGCCCTCCTTCGCGGCGCCTGCGGCAACCGGTTGGACCGGGGGGAACACCGTGTCGGGGAAACCGGCCCCCGGCTTGAGCCCGAGCGGGTCGGTGACGATGTGGGGCGCCCCGGTGTAGACCGTCGTGGCGTCCATGAAGATGACCACATGCGCGACGCGCGGTTCGTCCGTCTGGTTAGGCGTGGCCATGTGGGCGCAGCGGCCGTGGTGAAACGTGCAATCCCCGGCCCGCAGCGGCAGCGTCACCCGCGGCTCCCATCGCAGGTCTTCGCAATAGGAGAACAGGCTTTCCGCGTCCGAGAGCACTTGGCGGGGCAGGTCCGTTCGCCGGTGCGACCCGGGGATGAACGTCATGCAGCCCCGCTCGACCGGCACATCGACCAGCGCGATCCACATGGAGATCGGGTTCGGCGAATCAGCGTGCGGCCAGTACGGTTGATCCTGGTGAAACTCGGTGGCGGCGCTTTTGCGCGGGGCCTTGATGAGGACCTGATCGTGCCATAAGCGCAGCGGCGCCCCCGCCAGACGTTCGGCGGCCAGCCCGACGCGGGGGTTTCGCGTCAACGCGGCGACCGCCTCATCGTCACGCCAGGCGTTGACGTGCTGGGAAAAGATCGACGCGACGCCGGAGACGTCGCGGTGCGACCGGGCGTACGCCAGGGCCGCCTGCCCCCACGCCAAGGCGTCCCGGCGTTCAAACAACCCGCGGACCCGGACAAAACCGTCACGCCGGTACGCTTCCACATGATCGCCGGTCACGATCGTGTCGATTTCATCAAGCGTATGAGTGCTCATTTCAGCTTCTCCAAAGTGGATACCCGCATCACTCTATATGCTCGGCGAGAAATCTGTTAGCCTCGGGCTGATCCGGAATTAGCACAATCGTGGTATCCTGAGGTATCGATGGCCCACCCCGAACCGACCACGCTCAGCTTCGCCCGTTACTCATCGACGCCCGGCGCGGTCACTTTCGCCAACCGGGTTTCGATCACCGGAGACGTCGCCGCCCACGACCATGATTTCATCGAGATCGCGGTCATCGCGGGCGGGACCGGGACGCACCGCGGTTTCGCCGGGGCGGTCCCGTTGTCGCGGGGCGATGTGCTCCTGATCCGGCCGGGCACGTGGCACGCCTACGAGGGCTGTCGCCGACTGGTGGTCGGCAACTGCGGTCTTGCGTCGTCCGCCGCCGCCACGCACCTGGGCTGGTCGATGGCGGACCCGGTCGTGCAGCGGCTGGTGTGGGCCGGCCCATGGCGCCGCTGTGGGACGGGCGTGGCCAAGCAGCGGCTTGCGGAGGGCGCCTGCCGCGTGGTGATGCGTCGGCTGGCCGACTTGGAAGCCAGCGCCGAACGGGGCGACCCGCTGCGGGTCCTCGCTACCTTCTGCCTGCTGCTGGCGGCCTTGCGCGACGCCTGGCCCGCGGACGACGCCCCGGCGCCGAGGCGGACGCCACTCGTGGTGGAGCGCGCGATCGAACGCCTCCTCGACGACCTGGCCCGGGAGTGGACGCTCGACGACCTCGCAACGGCGGCGGGCGTCGAAAAGTCTCATCTGTCCCGGTTGTTTCGACGAGCCATCGGCGAACCGCCGATGGCGTTCCTGAATCGTCACCGCATCGAGCGGGCCGCCACGCTGCTGCTGGCCGATGACCGCCCGGTGGGCGAGATCGGCGCCGCCGTCGGGCTGTTCGACCAGAATTACTTCGCCCGCCGCTTCCGCCAGGCCTACGGCCTGCCCCCGACCGCCTTCCGCCAACAGTGGTCAGGCGGCGAGCCTTGTATCCGACATGAGTCGGCGCCGTGACGCCAGACCGGCCGTGTCGCTCGCGGCGTGCGGCCGTCCGCCGTGATTACTCGTCATCGGTCTTCTGATACACGCGCACCCAGTCCACGACGAAACGCTTGGGGAACCTGGTCCTTGACGGGTCTCCTCCGTTGTTCCCACCGATCGCCAGGTTGAGCAGCAGGTAATGCGGCTCGTGGAACGGGTTGGCCTTGTCTTTGGTGTCATTAATGGTCTTGTGAAGCTCGATCGTGTTAAGCAGGTATCCGTCGACATAAATCTTGATCGCCTCTTCGTCCCAATCCATCCGCCAGACGTGGAAGCGATCCGCCCAGCCCTTGGCGTTGGGTAGGTCTTCCACGGGGATGGCGACCGCATCCCAATGGCCTTTCCAACGTTCGGCCTTGGCCCAGGCGGCGTTGGCGAGGATCTTGCCGCGGTAGTATTCCATGATGTCGATCTCGCCGCACCCCGGCCATTCGCGCGCCGTGCCGAGGGTCCAGATCGCGGGCCAGAGCCCGGGGCCGATATCGATTTTGCCGCGGATCTCGAACCGGCCGAAGGTCCACTGGTGATGACGCCGCGTGCTGAGGATCGAAGAGGTGTACTCGATATGCGACCGGTTGGTCTTCCAGCTCTTGCTGCCCGGTTCGTAATTCGGATTGGGACGCCGCTCCCGGCGGGCTTCGATGATGAGGTATCCATTCTTGCAGATCGCGTTGTCCGATTGATACCACTGGTCTTCCCGGTTACGGATGAAGCCCTCCGCGAAAGACCAGTTGTCGGGATTGGGCGGCCCATCGACGTTGAACTCGTCGCTCCAGACGAGTTCATATCCCGGGTATTGCGGCGGCTGTTCTTTTGGCGGAGTCGCGGTGGCGATTGAGAGGGTCATCAGACATCCGATCAGGGGTAGGGTGAACTTCATCGATGGGTCCTTGACGTGTTGCGGTTTTCCATTCATCAGTTGGCGATCCGTTCGGTTGACGATTTGATTTCATAGGAGAGAAAAAGAAATCCCGGCGCCTCGGGGATCTCGAACATCACCTCGCCGGAGGCCGACGCCGTCACGTCGCGGCTCCGTCCGCTGAGCAGGTCGGTGATGGTCAGCGTCCGCCCCGCGACGCCCTCGAGCTTCAACGTGGCTTCGGGCTGGTCATTGTGGAGTTCACGGAAGATGAGAAGGCGCCCATCATCGCGGTCGGGGCGCAGGGCCTGGAAGCCGGTCCAGCTGCGGTTGCTGGGTTCGTCGCCGATCGGAACGACATAACTGGTGAAAATCGCTTCCCGATGCTGCTTGTAGACGGGGATCAGGCGCTGGAGTTGTCGCTTTTCGTCGCTGGAATAGTCGCGGACGCTGGCCTGAATCTGAGGGATGCCCATCAGGGTCGTGGCCATGGCGTAGTCGGCGCCGTGGCGCCGGGCGTCAGACGCGTCGGGGTTGACGCGCGAGGGGATGCAGGTGGTCAGCAGGATCTGGTTGAGGTTCTGGTACTTCCCCAGCAGCCAGATGTCGCGGAGGGTGATCCATGGGATATAGGTGACCTTGGCCGGCTGCAGGTGCTTGCGGTTCATGCTGTGCAGCACGCCCGTCTCGCGCAACCAGTAGTAGCCGAACCGCGGGGCGTTCTCGGTGTTATCCCAGAGGACGTTGGCGGTATGGTCGGCGCCGGCGACGAAGGCGCGCGACTTGTCGATCATCTCGTCCAGCTCGCGCCGGGTGTCCAGGCCCGCAAAGTCGAGCTTGAAGATGATCATGCCTAATTGCCGCCAGTTCCAGAGCATGTCCTCGGCCGAGATATGCTGAGCGATACCCCAGAGCCCAAGCTCCAGACCCAGTTGCCGCTTCTTCTGCACCGCGGGCGCCCACCCGCTGGGCCAGGGCTCGGGATGCGGCCGCCACGATCCGCGCCACTGCTTACGGTCCTTGCCGTGGTACCAGCCGTCATCGATGATCACGCAGTCGATCCCCAACTCGGCGTTGGCGGCCATGTCCCGCAACACCTCATCCTGCCAGTTGCCGCCGCGGTGCCATCGGCCGCGGTCCTCGCTGGAGTCGTACCACAACACGCTGAACATGTGCATGTCCGTCTTAAGGTCGACCGGGTAGCGGGCGCGGTCGAACGCCTTGATCGCGAGCTGTCGGCCGAGGTCGCCGCCGTCGTACACGATGCACCAGCTGGCCCAGCACCATTGGAAATCCGACGTGTCCGCGTGCAGCGGTCGGCCCGCGCCGGTGTTGTGCAGCCCGGCGTCGTCCAGCAAAAACGCCCCCGTGTCGACGCCCGATTGGTTGGCGCACTTGTGGGATTCCTTGAGAACCACCACGCCGGCATCGCCGTCCTCGATGCTGACCATGTTGGCCCAGCCCACCGATTCCTCGCCCTCGACCGAGCCGGCTTCAACCTGCTCGCGGAGCACCGGCGTGTCGGGCCGGTTGCGGTTCTGCATGTCATTGAAGTAACCGAGGTATCGACGCACAACGCCTTTGGAAACCAGCGGCAGGAAGTCCACCCGCGCGGTTGGGGCGTCGTCCCGTGACACACGCGCGTAATCCGCCCCCGCGTTCAGATAAGCCGCCAGGCGATACCCCGCCGGCGCCTTCGCGGCAATGGCCGCGATCCGCGCCGCCGGGCCGGCGACCGGGATGGCGTCGGCATCGGCATCGTCTTCCACGGATTCGTACAGCCAGACCTCGCTGACATTCGCGTTGACCCCCGAGACCTTGTCGATCAGAACGCGGAACGTGTCATCAAGCATGACCTCGCCGGGCGCCGGGGCGGTCAGCTCAGCGGGCCGTTGCCCCTTCCCCTTCCAGGCGGGCAGCACCGTCGGGGGGATGATGGTGTATTCGGTCTCGCCGTCAACGCTGGTGACACGGACCTGCTGCTCACGACCCGCGCCGCCCCAGTCCCACCAGCTCAGGCCCAGCACGTACCGCCGCCTGGCGTCCAATCCCTTGGCGTGCAGCTCGACCGACTTCCCGTGGTTGAGGTTCGACGCCATCGCTTCACCGGCCACTTCGGCCGAGCCCGGGGCGATATATCCGCGGCCGGTCACGACCTCGATCATCGGGTGGTCCGGCGCGGCCGCGACCTCGCCCGCCTCGGCGTCGAGCCGCTTCACAAAAAGCTGGGTGCGCAGACCGGGGGCGTCGGGGTAAGCCCACACCACATAGCGCACGGCGGCGCCGCTGGACGGATACTCGAACTCGGCGACGACCTCCAGGTGCTCGCCGGTAAACCCGTCGTCGTCGCCTGGGGCGGCGGTCAGCGAAACCAGTTTCGCCTCATCGTCCGGCTCGATGAAGCCGGGGAAGGACCAGTCGGCGTCGGCCGTCGCGGCGGCGTCGGCCCACCGCCGCCCCGAACGCAGGTCGGTCAGCCCGACCGTCGCCAGCCCGCGGCCGGTCAGCCGCCAGGTACGCTGAATCCGACCGGTGCTGACGATCAGGCGGTCACCCTCAACGGCCGCCGTCGCGGCGCCAAGTGATCGATCCAGTTCGGGCATTGCTCCGGCGATGGGGTGGGTGGTCATCATGATCATGAAAACACAAAGCAGTGAAAGAGTCACGACGTTTTGATGCATCGGCTTGCATCCGTGCCCGATCTCGGGCGGTGTGAGGCGTGCGGGGTCATCCATGATGAAATCGCAGCAAAGACAATCGCAGAACGGTTTCCGAACCGGTTCCCCCCGAAACTTCGACGCTGGGAAATGGCGTCGATGACGGGATCATGAAGGCTACCGGGTTCCCATCTGTTGAACAGGGCAAATTGTTTATTGCTGAAGCAGGCCGAGCGCGTCGTTCGACGGCATGAACGCGTTGCCGCCGTCGTTGGGGCTGGGCGCAGCCGAAGGTGATTGGACATTGCCGTTCACGGTCAAGCCGCGGCTGTAGAGATTGTCAGCGGAGTTGTGGAACCTGCCGTACCTCGTCTCGAAGAGCGGGGTGCTTTCAAACGTGGTGTGGTTGTCGTTCCAGACCACACCCCACTTCGCATCCCCCTCGCTGACCGACCAGACGCCCTCCAGCCCCTCGAGCAACTGCGGCCCAGGGGGGGCCCAGCCGATCAGGCGATCGCTGAGCATGATGGATTGGCTGCCCAGGTTATCCCGCCACTCCGTCCGCACAATGTCGCCCTGATTGGGTTTCATCCTGGTCTCGGTGGGGTTGTTTTCAACCGCGATGGCCAACATGGCGTAGGAATAGTGCTCGACATCAAAGACGTTGCCCGATCCCAAATCATAGGGCTCATGCTTGACCCGCACGTCGGGCTCGGCGGGGTGGATGGCGTACTCGGGCGAAAAGAACCCTTCCTCGACCAGCAGGGCGAACCGCGCCTGGACGGTGCCGCCATACAGGCCCGAAAGGTTATCGGTGCGCGCCACCCATTGATCGCCGCTGGACTGGATGCCCGGGAAGTAACTGTTGTTCCCCTGGGCGAACGTGACCATCCCCTGGTGCATGCCGCGCAGCTGGGTGTTCGACATGATCTGCCGCGCCGTTTTCCGCGCGGCGGTCAGCGCGGGCAGCAGGATCGAGATCAACAATGCAATAATGCTGATCACCACGAGCAATTCGATGAGTGTGAATCCTTGATGCTTCTTCATGGGTGTCGCCTTCCGGGAGAAGAGATTCAGAAAGTGCCGGCCCGCGGCGCTCCCGCGCCGGGCCGCGTCGAACCCCGGATACAGAGTTCAGTGTCGATCGTGGTCTGCATCTCGGGCCGCTGCCCGTTAATCAACGCGACAATACGCTCAGCAAGCGCGTCGGCGATGCGTTCGGCCGGCTCGCGCACCACCGTCAGACCCGGGCCGAGCCATTCGCCGTAGTCCGGGTCGTCGTAAGTCGCCAGCGCGAGGTCCCGCCCGACGGTCCGGCCGGCGTCCTGGGCGGCCGCGAGAGACGGCGCCGCGGTCTGGGCGTTGTGCACCAGCAACGCGTCGATCTCCGGACGATCGGTCAGCAGCTGACGCGTCAATTCATACCACGACTGCAACGGTTCGGTTTCAGAGCCGACCGCCACATAGCCCGCGTCGCTCCGCAACCCCACCCGCTCGACCTCCCGGCCGATGCAGCGGGCCCGGTCGGTCATATGCCGCGGCTCGCTCCACGGGTGATTGCCGATGCGGTGGACCACCATCCCCAGCGTCTGCCGGCCGGTGTCGGCCAAGTGGTCGATCAACGCGGCGATGCCCGTGGCGTAATTCACATTGACCGCGCAATACGGATGGTCCGGCTCAATGATGCCGCTGTAGTGCTCAAATCGCACCACCGCGGGGATCCGACCGATCGGCAGGCGTTCGCCCAACCCGGTGTTGCGGTGGAACACGTGCGTCAGCAGGACCACCGCGTCGCAGAACGAACGGTCGACCATGCGGATCATCTCGGCTTCCCGATCGATCTCGCCGTGGGTCTCGAAGGGCAGGCCGTGATAGCCCTTGGCCGATAGCCGGGCCTGGAGCAGGCTGGCGTAGTTGGCGAAGAACGGGTTGCTCAGGTCGTTGAGCAGCAGGCCGATCGCCATGGCTTTGCCGGTCGCCAGCCGTTGAGCCTGGTGATTGGGCTCATAGCCCATGTCCTGCGCGATTTTCTCGATCCGCCGGCGGGTCGCGGAACTGACCCGGCCGTACTTCTTGCCATTGAGGACCAGCGAGACGGTGGCTTCGGACGTCTGGGCGATCTGCGAGATGTCGCGGAGGGTGACGGGCATAATGGAAATCGTACTTCCTGAGCTGACGATCGCGGCCTCGCGGGCCTGAAGGCGGCTTTTAAGCCGTCCACTAAAATATTAAGTTAAGCCCTTGACACTAGCATGTCAAGGGCTTAACTTAAGAAAAGATGCGAGGCATCACAAGGCTCTTTCAACACAGCACATCACGTGCATTTCATCTTCACCGCTCTACCCCTTCAGAGGAGGACCATGACATGAGAAGCATCGCATGGACGACGGCTTACGCCCTGGCGATCGGGATTTTCCCGGCGGTCAGCCCCACCACCCACGCCGCGCAGATCGCGTGGGACGGCGGCGGCGACGGCGGAAGCACGTACCAGGAGGCGAACTGGGTCGTGACCGACGACGCCGGCAGCGCGACGCTCAACGGCCTGGTCGGATCGGACCCGCCCGCGGACTTCGTCAATGGCGCGACCGCGATTGAAGCCGATGTGGTCGTCGGGGGATCAGCGGCCGCCGGCGGCGGCTCCGGCGCCGGGAATCACTTCGACCTCGGCGACGGCTTCTCCCTGACCGTCTCCGATGACGCCACTTTCAGGATGCAACTGTGGTCCGCTCCCAACAACAACCCCAAGGGGATCCGCGGCGTCGCCGCCGGGGATACCGAATCCCTGATCATCCAGGATAACGCCGCCGTGTTCGCACAATTCCTGCTGAACCTGACCGCGTCGATGACCGACGCCTCGACCCTCACCCTCGGCGGAGGCGGCGTCAACTCACTCAACGACGCCACGCTGGACCTGGCCGCCGACTGGACCGGCAGCGTCACCTGGACGAATTTCAACGTGGCCGGGTCGTCGATTTTCGACAAGATCACGGTCGGCGGCGGGGCGGCGGTCGAAGGGATCAACGTGCTGGTCGTCAGCGACGGCGGCAGCGGCTCGATCCTCACGGTCATCCCCGAGCCGGCCAGCCTGGCGCTGGTTGCCCTCGGCGGGCTGATGGTCCTGACTAACCGGCGCCGCGCCCTCTGATCAGACCTTCTGCGCGCCGTCGGACGGCCGCTTCGATCGCCCACCACCAAACGCGCAAAGCGTGAATCCGGACCCGAGGACGCCCCAGGCGGCCGAAGGTCCGGATTCTCACTTCCCCGCTTCCCCACTTCCCCACTTCCCCGCACGATACCCAAGAACAACCTGGCGATGCCGACGTCATCATGTCGCTGACGCTTCGGGGTTGAACTAAGTTGCCCGCGCCTTCGTGTCGTTCGCAGCCGCGACGTCCCCGTCGCGGCCCGCCAGCGCGGCAAACGAAAGGCGACGCGACCGCGACGAGGACGTCGCGGCTACGAAAGGTGACGCAGGTCCACGGATAGCGGGGCTACGGAGCCGATGCCGGCGGGGAAGACGGGCATCAGCCTGTTTTACGACACAATAGCGCGACGAGGCCGATAGCCATGAGACCGAGCGAACGCGGATCGGCTTCAGGGATAGATATCCACCCGGAGGCCGGGCAGGCGTTGGCGCACCCGATCGGCCATCCGCTGCAGCGCGGCTTCGTCGAGCGCCTCGACCCACGGCTCGGCCGGGCGACGGGCGAGGGTGTAAAGCTGGACCTGGCCCACCCGGCAGCCCGCCTCGATCAGGTCGGCGACGCGGTCGATATAAGACTCGAACTCGGCGTCGGGCATCGGTCGGCCCATGAGTTTCACGAGCATGGTCTGGATCACCAGCGGGTGTTGCCGGCCGTGGTGCAGGAGGTTGTCGAGGATGCGTTGGAGCGGGACGCGGCTGCGGTCGATGCAGCGGTAATACGCGTCGGAGCCGGCGTCGAGTTTGGCCCACACCACCCCGCCCGCCGCGTGCAGGGCCGCCAATCCCCGGCACACCGGGGGGCGCTGCAGGAGCGTCGCGTTGGTGATCAGCACCAGCGACACATCGTCCGACGCCAAGGACGCCTTGACCTCGGCCACGCGTTGAACCGCCTCGGCGAAGCGGGGGCAGGCGGTCGGCTCGCCGTCGCCGGAGAAGGCGATGTCACACAACCGGCGCCACGGGCCGGGCACGTCCGCGAACGCCGGGTCTTCCCACAACGCACCGGTCCGCACCCGGCGCAGCATCGTGCACAGTTCCTGAATGAGCTGGTCCAGGTCGAACGGGCAGGGGTCGGGCGGGTCGGAGCGGTCGACGCTGCAGTAGACGCAGTTGAAGTTGCACGCCCGGTCGGGGTTGAGATTCACCCCGACCGAAAGCCCGCCCGCGCGTCGGCTGATCACGGGGTAGACGTACCGCATCGCGCCCCACTTCCGGGGGTGGTGCGCGATCGCCTGGGCGAGGGGCGTATCAAAAGACATTTTTATATTATATAGAACCCAGCCACGATCGGAGCCGGCGGCGGGCGGGCGGCCTAAAAATACACATGGCTCCATCGGCGTTTGAGATCAAGGTGCTGTACGACGGCCTGTGCCCGCTGTGTCGGCGGGAGGTGGCGATGCTCAAGCGGCTGGACCGCCGTGGCCGGATCGCGGCCGAGGACATCGCCGCCCCCGCGTTCGACCCGGGCCGGTACGGGCTGACGCAGGAGCAGGTGATGGGCCACATCCACGGCGTCCTGCCGGACGGGTCGGTCATCCGGGGGGTCGAGGTCTTCCGCCGGCTGTACCGGGCGGTCGGGCTGGGGTGGCTGCTGGGCTGGACGGCCTGGCCGATCGGCCGGCCGATCGCGGAGGCGGGGTACCGCTGGTTCGCCCGGCACCGGCTGACGCTGACCGGCCGGCGGGGCGAATCCTGTTCAACCGATCGCTGCGGCGCCGAACCCTAGGCCCGGCCTCGACGTATAGATGATTCGTTAATGAATTCCCTCCTCCAAGCCTCAAGGGAAAGGCCTGCCCATGACCACCACCGCAACCCAACTCCATAAGACGTACAACACCCTGCCCGAAGACACCCGCGACGTGGTCGTGGCCCTGCTCAACGACGCCCTGGCCGACGGGCTGGACCTGTTCACCCAGGTCAAGCAGGCGCACTGGAACGTGAAGGGCGTGAACTTCATCGCGATCCACGAGCTGTTTGACCAGGTGGCCGACGACGTGCGGGAGTATGTCGACCTGATCGCCGAGCGGGCCGTTCAACTGGGCGGGACCGCGGTCGGCACGGCCCGGGACGCGGCCGAGCACTCCAGCCTCGACGAGTACCCGCACGACATCACCGACTCGCGCGACCACGTCGAGGCGATCAGCCAGCGTCTGGCCGCCTTCGGCGCCACGGTCCGCAAGGCGATCGACGCCGCCGACGCCGCGGGCGACGCCGACACCGCCGACATCTTCACCGAGGTGTCGCGCGGCGTCGACAAGTGGCTGTGGTTCGTCGAGGCCCACAACCAGTAAGGCAATCGCACTGAAACCCGACGCCGAAGCCCCGCATGCGCATGCGGGGCTCCGGTCGTTATCGAACCACGCCGTTTACTGGATGACGCCAGCGCCCGCGACGGCGACGGTGTGATCGTTCTCGACCGTCGAGCCGGACACGCCGACCGCGCCGATGATCACGCCGTCGGCGGTCTTGAGCGGCACGCCGCCGGGGAAGGTGATCAGCCCGCCGTTGGAGTGCTCGATGTTGTAGAGCGGGCCATCTTCCTTGGAGAGCTGGCCGATCGCGCCGGTGGGCATGTCGAAGAACCGCGCGGTCCTGGCCTTCTTGATCGCGATGTCGATCGACCCGATCCAGGCGCCGTCCATCCGCACGAACGCCTTGAGGTTGCCCCCGGCGTCGACCACGGCGATGTCCATCTTGGTGTCGATCGCGGCCGCCTTCTCCAGGGCCGCCGCGACCACGGCCTGGGCCTGCTCGAGGCTGATGTCTTTCGTCTCCAACGCGGCGGCGGGGGCCGGCGCCGCGGCATCGGTCGCGGTGTGTTGGGCGGTCAAACGGTTCACGCTGATCGAGCTGAGCACGATCACGGCAAGCACAACAGACAGGGCAAGCGCCTTGGGCATCGGAAGTCTCCTCGTTGAGGGGGTGAACAGGTTCAGGACTCGGCGAGGTTATACCGGCTCGCCGCGTCGTTGACGAGTTGGGGCGGCGGGGTCTGGCCGGTGATGGCCCGGACGATCCGCGTGACGTGGGGGTGGCTGTTCTCGATGAACAGCCGGAACCGCTCCTGCGTGCCCGCGACCGCGGTGCCGGCCACGTAGAGCCCCGGGACGCTCGTCTGCATCGTCTCTTTCTCCAGCACCGGGCTCGCGTTGGCGCCCTCCAGCTCCACGCCGAGCTGCTCAAAGAGCGTCTTGTCCTGCAGGTAGCCGGTCAGCAGCAGGACGAAGTCGGCCGCGAGTTCGCTCCGCGTCGAATCGTCGACCGATCCGAGGACCGCCCGGCCTTCCGCGATCTCCACCGGCGTGGTGCGCGGGTGATACGTGACCCGGCCCGTCTTGATCAGGCTCTCCAGCTCCGGCAGCAGCCAGTACTTGACCGACCCCGCGTCGAAGTGCTGCTTGCGGTAGCTGAGGGTGACGTCCGCCCCGGCCCGGGCGCAGCGGATGGCCGCCTCGACCGCCGAGTTCTTGCCGCCGACGATCAGCAGCCGCTTCTGGAAATACCGGTGCGGTTCATCAAAATAGTGCGACACGTGCGGCAGGTCCTCCCCGGGGATCGCCAGCCGCCGCGGCGCGTGCATATCGCCGATCGCCAGGACCAGATGCCTGCCGCGGTACGTGTCCTTAGGCGTCTGCACCTCGAAACCGTCAACGCCGTGCGTCGCCCGGGTGACTTTTTCGTACGTGCGGACCTTGAGGTCGAACTGCTGCACCACGCCGCGGAGGTAGGCGAGGTACTCCTCGCCGGTCGCCTTCTCCTGGTTCACGGTGTTGAGCGGCACGCCGGCGATGGCGATCCGGTCCGGGCCGGAGAAGAACCGGGTCTGTCGGGGATACCACGTGATCGTCTGCCCGACCTGGCCGGCGTCGAGCTGCACATAGTCCGACCCGGCGTGCTTGAGGCACACCGCCAGCTCCAGCCCGATCGGCCCGGCGCCCACGAGGATGACCTCGGCCTCGGTCATAAATGTAGTTTAGCGCATTTACACTTCAGATGCGGGGCGTTTGCAGTCCATGCCGCCGTGGTCAAGCCGGACCTGAGCGAAGCGAAGGTCCGGATGAATTTCACCGACGCGATCCGGACCTTCGCTTCGCTCAGGTCCGGCTTCTCAATCGAGCGTTCACCCCGCGCGCCGGCGGCCGGCGGTGGCGTCGCGGGAGCGTTTCGCGGCGGCCTTGTCGGCGGCCATCACGCTCGACTCCCGCGCCTTGCGCAGCTCCGCCACCGTCTTGGTCTTCAGCCGCGCGGCGCCCGCCCACGACTTGGTCTTGACCGACCCCGCCGCCAACCGCTTCTTCGCCGCCGTGATCTCGGCCCTGGCGTAGTTCGGCAGCCACGCCGCCTGCTCGGCCAGCAGGTGATCGGTCATCTGCCACACCTCCTCGGGGTTGAGCATCGCCCCGACCAGCGGGTCGTGCAGCATCGCCTGCTTCAGCAGCGTCACGTCGCCCGCCACCGCGGCGTCCTTGCTCATCCGCTGGACGTTCACGCTGGCCATGCAGGTCGCGGCGCACGCCTGAGGCAGCGTCACGCCCTCCATCATGTTGATCCCGGTGCGGTCGACGTAGCCCGGCGCCTCGATGATGCAGTCGTCGGGGAGGTTGGTGATCACCCCGCGGTTGCGCACGTTGAAGTGGCCGCGGTACGTGCGATCGGTCTCGAGGGCTTCGATGATGTGCGAACCGTGCTCGGAAGAGCGGCGGTAATCAGCCAGGGGTTGACCAGCCTCGTTGAGCCACTTGGGGAAGTCGGTCTTGAACCAGTTGCGGCCCTCGGTGCAGACGCGGAGATACCCGCCGGTCTCACCGTTGATCCACGATGAGAGATCGATCCACTTCCTGATCTCCTTGGCGCGCTTGCGGTACCAGGGCAGGTACTCGGAGAGATGGCCGTTGGACTCGGTGGAGTAATAGCCGAAGCGGCGAAGCACGTCGATGCGGACCTTCTCGGTCTTCGGGAAGGTCGGGTGCTGCTCGAAGGCCTTGAGCAGCTCGTCGCCGCCGATGTCGCGCCCCTTGTAGATCACCTTGACGTACCAGGTCTGGTGGTTGATGCCGGCGCAGACGACCTGGGTGCGCTGATGCACCGCCGCGTGATCGGGGCTGAGGTCGTCGCCGTGGAGATGGGCGAGGGCGGCGTCGATCTGGCGCCACCCGCCCTCGACGCCGTGGCACAGGCCGACGGTGTTGATCCCTTCGCCGCGGTCGAACGCGTCGAGCGCGGCCCAGGTGTTCATGGCCATGGGGTTGGCGTAGTTGAGAAACAGCGGCCCGGCGCCGTTGCCGGGCTTCTCACACAGCTCGGCCATGTCCTTCTGGAAGGCGAGGACCTGAGGGATATTGCGTTGACCGTACATGATCCCGCCGGCGCAGAGAGTGTCGCCGACGCACTGGTCGACGCCGTACTGGAGAGGGATATCGATGTCGGTGGCGAACGCTTCGAGCCCGCCGATGCGGGTGCAGTTGATCACGTAGCGGGCGCCGTCGAGCGACCGGCGACGCTGGAGGGAGGTCGTGATCTTCGTCGGCAGCTTGTTGGCTCTGAGGTCCTTGCGGAGGATCTGGGCGATGCGGTCGAGGTTGCCCTTGTCAATGTCATGCAGGGCGACCTCGATCGGCGCGGCGGCGAACTCGGGGACCGTGAGCAGGTCGCGGACGAGGGTGCGTGTGAAGCCGACCGAGCCGGCGCCGATGAAGGCGATCTTGAACGCGGAAGCGGGCATACGGGAAACTCCGGGATCGTTGGAATGAAATCTGTTGAACGGCGGGGGCTGCCCCCGCTTGCCTGTTATTTCAGGATGCGTGCGTATACCTTAAAGCCGGTATAATGGGCGATCAAGGCGGATTTATGCGGAGTTATTAAGGAATCGTGCGAACCGATCTGAACGTCCTGCCCGCCAGCGAGGTGGGCGTGTCGTACGTCCGCAGCTGGTCGGGCCACCGCTGCGACCTGCTGTCGTGCGGGGTGCGCGAGGTGACCGACGCCGACGGCTACGCGTTCGAGAACCGCGGCCGGAGCCGGCAGCCGCTCTTCCTGTGCAAGGCCACGCTGGCGGGCGAGGGCCGGTTCCGCGACGACGCCGGCCGGACCCACGCCCTGCCGCCGGGCACGGCGATGCTCGTCGAACTGCCCTCCCCCACCGCGTACTGGCTGCCGCACGGCGGGTGGTGGCGCTTCACCTACCTCATCGTCCACGGCGACGCTGTCAACGCCCACTGCCGCGACCTGCTCCGCGAGCACGGCCACCTCCTGTCGATCCCGCCGGGCGGCCTCGTGTCGGACCTGATGATCAGCCTCTACAAGCAAGTCATCCGCTCGCCCCAGCCCGATGAGCTGACCCTGAACATCGAGGTGCATCGCTGGGCGCTCGAGCTGCGCCGCAGCCTCGAGCGGCCGACCGCCGTGGCGCCCGCGGCGGTCGCGGAAAGCCTGCGCGTGATCGAGCAACGGCTCGACGACCCCGCGCTGGGCGTCGACGACCTCGCCGACGCCGCCGGCTACTCGCGGTTCCACTTCACCCGGCTCTTCAAGCAGCACACCGGCGCCAGCCCCTACCAGGCCTTGCTGCGCGCGCGCATGCGCCGGGCCCTGCGCCTGCTCACCACCACCGACTGGCCGGTGAAGCGGATCAGCGCCGCGGTCGGGTTCAAGGACGTGTCCTGGTTCTGCAGCGTGTTCAAGCAGCAGGTCGGCCAGACCGCCACCGGCATCCGCCGGCAACGCGCCGGACTGAACGTCGATGAGATGGTGGTGGGCTAGCGCGGCGGTGGCCTGCATCCAAGCAGCGGCAAATTTCGATTAAGTATTTTAAAATAAATATTTAAATTCAAAATGGCAGGCGGATTTACTGGGGCGGCGCAGGTCCTGCGATGGGTGACTGGGCTGAGGCGCTTGATATATGCATTCTGCATACATATAATTTCGGGTGTCCGATGAACGCACCGCCAACCTGCTCGGCGCCCTGTCTCTGACGCTGACTGATCGCCTCACCGAGGAAACCCAGATGCGCGCCGAGCGCGGCGCGGCGGCGCCCGCCGCGCTGATCAGCGTCGGCGCGGCGCCCGGCGACTCGATCGACGCCCTGTCCCGCACCATCGGCCTGACCCATTCAGCAACCGTGCGGCTGATTGACCGCCTCGCGAGAGATGGGTTGGTCGAACGCCGAAGCGGCGCGGATGCGCGATCGGTGAGCCTGTATCTGACCCCACATGGGGCCGCCCGGCGTCGGGGGATCCTCCAAGGCCGGCGTGAGGTGCTGACGGACGCCCTCTCGCCACTGTCACCCCAAGAGCAGGTCTTGCTGACGAGGCTGATGGAGACGCTTCTGGGAGCGCTTACGCAGGACCGTCAGGACGCCGATCACATCTGCCGGCTCTGTGACGAGGATGCCTGCCCGCAGGATCGCTGCCCGGTGGAATGTGCGGTCGCCAAGCCTCACCCCAAGCCATGACTTCGCCCACCGCCCCCACGTCGACGGCGGCGCGGACCGATCGCCGCTTGCGCCGCGGTCCCGCCGCAGCCGCGGCGGTGTTGTCGGCCGCCTGCTGGGGATCGGCGACGGTCATGAGCAAAGGGGTGCTCGAGCACATACCGCCGATGACGCTACTGACCATTCAACTCACCGCGTCGATCGCGGTTCTCTGGGCCGCCGTTTTCATCCTGCGGCTGCGTGTGCGTCTGGATCGCCAAACCAGGACAGCGAGCCTGAGCGGATTGCTGGAGCCCGGCCTCTCCTACACGTTCGGTATCGTGGGGCTGGCGCTGACAACGGCGAGCAATTCGGCGCTGATCGGTGCGGCCGAGCCCCTGTTCATCCTCGCGCTGGCCTGGCTGGTTCTGAAGGAACGGATCGGAGCCCCGACGCTGGTTCTGGCGGCAATCACGACGCTTGGCATCGGGCTCGTTATGGTTCCTGACGCGGGCGACCTGGCGGGCCAAGGCTCACTCTTCGGCGATCTCCTGGTGGGGGTCGGAACGGTTTTCGCCGCGCTTTATGTCATCACCACACGACGGCTGGTCGTAACGCTGGACCCGCTTCCGCTGTCCGCCCTGCAGCAGAGCGTGGGGCTTGTCTGGACGCTCGGCGTCCTGACCGTCGTTCTCGGCCTGGGGCTTGCGGCGATCGGGATCGACGGCATGTCGCCCTCTGTGCTCCTGTTGGCGGCGGCGTCCGGCGTGATCCAGTACGCGCTCGCTTTCTGGTTTTACCTCTTTGCGCTGCAACGTCTGCCGGCGAATGTGGCGGGCTTTTATCTCACCCTTATCCCGGTGTTCGGCATTCTCGCCGCATTCATCTTTCTCGGCGAGGCCCTGACGCCCCTGCAATGGCTGGGGGCGGCTTGCGTCATCCTGTCGGTCGGGGCGATATCGCGGCTGGGGCGAACGACACCCGCGGGTTAGGGCATGTCAACTCGACTGGCCCGGTCCTGTCAGGTTGAGCGCGGAGCCTGCCTCGCATTCTTGATCGCCCCATCCGTCGTTCCAGACCGCCTACGCGTCGGTGAACAGCCGGGCGAGGCTGTGCCACGCGGCGGCGGCGGCGGCGAGGACGAGGCCGGCGATGAGGTAGATCGGCTCGACAAACACGCACAGCCCGAAGCAGCCGATCAAGCCCGCGTAGGCGAAGACGCGGGGATACAGGCGGTGTTCGGGCGGCAGGAACAGCGCGGCGACGTTGGTCAGGCCGTAATAGATCAGCACCGTCACCGCCGCGAGCGACCACGTCGCCCACACCGAGCCGAAGCAGGCCAGGGCGCCGACCACGACGGCGACCAGGAGCACGGCCGGAACCGGCGTGGTGCCGGAGGCGTCGACCTTGGCGAACCACGCCGGCAGGTCGCGGCGGCGGCCCATCGCCAGCGCGACCCGCGAGAGGCCCAGCACCAGGTTGAGCAGCACCCCGAGCATGGCCGCGGCGGCACCGATGGTGATCGCGATCGCGGCGGCGGGCTGTTGCAGCACGTCCCGCGCGATGATCTCGAGCGGCGCCGCGCCCTCGAGCGTCGCTCCCGCAAACCGCGGGGCGCCCGCCGAGCCCACCGCCGCCAGCGTCACCAGCAGGTACAGCGCGGCGGTGACCGCCAGGGTCAGGATGACGGCCCGGGGGATGTTGCGTTTCGGGTCGGTGATCTCCTCGCCCAGGGTGGCGACCCGGCCGTAGCCGGTGTAGGCGACAAAGAGCAGCGCGGCGGCGTGGAGGAACGACAGCGGCGCGAAGTCGCGCAAGGCGAGGTTGGCCGGTTCGACGGCGGGGGCGGCGACGAGCACGAACAACAGCAGGGCCGCGAGAGTCGCCGCCACGAGCACGGCGTTGACCGCGTTGCTCCGCCGGATGCCCGCCAGGACCAGAAGGGTCACCAGCACGACCACCAGGACCGCGAGGGGGATCGTGAGGTGGGTGAGGCCGGGGGCGAGGAGCTGGAGCCCGTAGCCGGTGAGGCCGAGGGCGGCGGTGGCGGCGGAGGCGGACTTGGCGATAAGGAAGTTGAAGCCGGCGACGGCACCGAGGGTGGGGGTGAGGAAGCGGTAGCCGTATTCATAGGTCCCGCCGGCGACGGGGTGGGCGGCGGCGAGCTGAGCCGAGGAAAGCCCGTTGCACGCCGCGAGCGCCCCCGCCAGCAGCACCGCCAGCCAGACCCAGGGGCCCGCCACGGCGGCGCCGAGCCCCAGGCTGACGAACACGCCGGTTCCGACGATCGAGCCCAGGCCCAGCACGGTCGCTCCGGGCAAGCCAACCCGCCGTTGCAGGCGGCCGGCTTCCGGGGGAGAAGAAGCTTTCGATGTCATGGCCACAACATGCCGCGGCCCGGCGCAGCCGTCAATTGTGAGCATCGGGTTAGCCATGACCCGCCAACACGCACAACACCGCCGGCTCATGGTGTTCCCGTGCAGAACAAGCCGCTCTTCATGACGGGATCGACCTGTTCCAAGAGCGATCCGGCTAGCCGGAAAAAATGGTGTTGTTTTTGCAATTTTCACTCATGTTGAAATCCCCAACCAGTCGATAGCAATTCCGCCAACAAGGCAGGCCAGGATGACCTGAATGTTGTGCCGACAAAACCGTACCCCTGATCGTTAGCACTGGACCCCCCCAACGATCAGGGGTTTTTCCATGGCCCAATTCAGCCGTCGATCATCAACCCCGAGGGTGTGTCGGGCATGGGTGGAGCACTGCGCGGGCCAAGTGTGCGATGCCCGCAGGCTGCGCCGCGGACCGCGTTCAGTATCAAATTCGTTACCCCGCGCTGCGCCCATAGACAAAGCGGGGGCCGATTCTTATGCTGGCCCGCGTTTTGCAGAAACCGGTTGACCGTCGCGCGGAAGACTACAGCGGGGGACGGACCCCCCGCCCGGGCGATGGATGCCGACGTTTCCCGAGGTTTTGTTGAATGTTTGAGATTAAGACCAGCTCCATCCATGGCAAGGGGCTCTTTGCGACGCAGTTGATCCCTGAAGGGGCGATTATTGGCGTGATCGAAGGCCGGCCGACCCGTGAGGACGGGCCGCATGTGCTTTGGATCACGGACGACATGGGCATCGATGTGCGCAACGCGATGCGCTACATCAACCACTCGCCGCGGCCGAACGCGGCGTACTTTGACGACGGCGAGGTGATTGCTCTCCAAGCGATCACGCCGGGCGAAGAGATCACGCACAACTACGGCGGCGGCGACGAGCCGTGCGAGTTCGAGGCGGTCGGCGTCGAGCGGGGATAGCCCCCCAGGCCAGCGAAGCGGTCAGTCGCGGGTGTTCACGCGGTGATTGGCGTACCCGCCCTGCCGGACCTCGTCGTGGCGAGGCGGGAGGGGGCGATGCCGCTCGGGCGCGGGGGGACCGGTGCGTTGGGTGGCGCGCGGCTTCGCTTCGTTGACGGTCAGCACGCGGCCGTCGAATTCGTTGCCGTCCAGCTCGTTCATGGCCGACCGCGCCTCATCATCATGGGGCATGATCACGAAGGCGATCCCCCGCGGCCGACCGGTGGCGCGATCGTTAATAATGGCCACCTCATCGACCTGCCCGAAGCGCTCAAACAGCGCCCGAAGCTGTGCTTCACTGGTCTTAAAATTCATATTCCCGACATAAATACGCATGACAAACACCCCAAATGAAGAATGGACAGCAAACCGATTGGACACAAGCCAGAATCAAAACTCAGAGCCGTTCGAGCCCCCTAAGCATGTACCGCGGAAATGGCCCCTTAACAGCATCATGACGCGATCCGCCGGCCTACGCAAGCGCCAACCGGGCAGGACCCGCGAAAAATCATGGTTTTTTGACAGATTTCCGGGACGCTGAACCGACCGCAAGACATCATAAACGGCCTGCGCGTTAGTGTCAGATTTTTTTATGCCTCTTTGCGGCCGGCCCAGCCCGGCCCGCGGGCTAATTGACGCTCGGGTCTTCGGGCATCAGGCCCGGGTTGCGGACCAGGGCGGCCTGCGTCGGGTTGATGTCGCGGATCAGGGCCATCCAGGGGTCGTCGGGGGGCTCGAACACCGCGGCCGAGGCGGCGGGGCGGACGATCCAGGAGCCGGTGTCGAGCTCGGTTTCCAACTGGGCGGCGCCCCACCCCGCGTAGCCGACAAAGCATCGCATCCGGCCGGGAGGTTCGCCGATCAGCCGGGTCACGTGGTCCTCGTCGGCGGTGAAGTGAACCCCCGGGCACACCTCGATCTGCGAGCACGCGGCCTGGTCGTGGAGCAGCATCAACGGCCCGTCGCACGGGCCGCCCCGCATCAGGGGCCCTTCATAGGCGCACGGCTCATCGCTCACCCGCGACCACGCCGACGCAACACGGGTGTCCAGCGGCCGGTTGAGCACCAGCCCCAGGGCCCCGCCGTCGCCGTGCTCGACCAGCAGGCTCACGGTGCGATGGAAGTTGGGGTCCATCAGGTCCGCCGCCGCGATCAGCAGTTGTCCACGCCGCGTGTTCACCCGTCCGATTATAGATCGCCCGCGGGCGGATCGGGCGCGCCGGCAGGCGGAATCCGCTATACTTTCCGGTTCGTCATTCAGCGGGGAGTTCATTCTGTTCAGGCCTGGAGTGATCCGTGTCGCAACGAAAGCCGTATATCGGCGGCAACTGGAAAATGAACCTTCATCACGCCGAGGCGGCCGCGCTGGCGGCCGCGCTGGCGGACCGGGTCCGGGGCGACGACGTCGAGGTCGCAATCTGCCCGGCGTTCCCGTATCTGGCGGCGGTGTCGTCGGTGCTGTGTGAAAAGGGTTCGTCGATCAAGGTCGGCGCCCAGGACCTCCACGCCCTGCCCAACGGCGCATTCACGGGCGAGGTCAGCCTCTCCATGCTGCAGGACGTCGGCTGCAAGACCGTGATCGTGGGCCACTCCGAACGCCGGCACATCATCGGCGAGCCGGACACGCTGATCAACGCGAAGGTCCTCGCCGCCCTGGACGCGGGGATGCAGGTCATCCTGTGCATCGGCGAGACGATCGAGCAGCGTGAGGCGGGCAAGACCGACGCGATCAACTGGGGCCAGATGGGCTACGGCCTGGCGGGCGTGACCGCGGAGCAGATGAGCAACGTCGTCATCGCTTACGAACCGGTGTGGGCGATCGGCACGGGCAAGACCGCGACGCCCGACGACGCGCAGCAGGCCCACGCCGCAGTCCGCGCATTTTTGCGTTTCGGCCTCTTCAACGACGCGGTCGCGGACGCGGTCCGCATCCAATACGGCGGGTCGATGAAGCCGGCCAACGCCGCCGAGCTGCTGGCCCAGCCCGACATCGACGGCGGCCTGATCGGCGGGGCGTCGCTCAAGGCCGACGATTTCATCGCGATCATCGACGCCGCCCGTTGAGCGGGCAAGAATCCATAAGGACAAGGAACCTGGAAACGCCGCCATGCTGACCCTTTCCGCCACCTGGCTCGTCGTCTCGCTCTCGGTGCTGTTCATCGCGGTCTGCGTGCTGATGATGCTGGTCATCCTGATCCAGAAGCCCAAGGGCGGCGGCCTGTCGGGCGCGTTCGGCGGGGCGGGGGGCGCCAACGACGCCTTCGGCGCCAAGACCGGCGACGTGCTGACGGTGGTCACCGTCGGCTTCTTTGTCGCGTTCCTCCTGCTGGCCATGGGCCTGACCTGGGCGATCCGTCCCGATCACGAAGAGACCCTCCGCCGGCTCCAACAGGAGACGACCTCGACGACCGCGCCCGCCCTCCCGGCCGAGGACGCCCAGCCGCCCGCGGAAGGCGACATGCTCGACGAACGCGTCGACACGCAGGTCAACACGCGGGTCGGCGCCGAGCTGGACGAGCAGGTCGACACCGCCGTCCCCGCGACCGAGCGCAACACGCAAGAGACGGACGATTACCTGGCCCAACCCAAGCCGGGCGTGGAAGAGACCGGCCCGTCGGTCCCGTCGCTGATCGACGAAAACGCCCAGCCCTGAGCCGCCGCAAGACGCCTATGGTGAGCACGCGATGATCCGATCCATGACCGGTTTCGGCGACGCGGCCGCCGAGGTGAACGGCACGCACTACGCCGTTGAGCTGCGCAGCCTCAACAACCGACATTTCAAAGTCACGATCCGCCTGCCCGACGATGTGCTCGGGCTCGAGGCCGAGCTGGAGAGGGCGCTGCGCAAACAGGTCAACCGTGGATCGTTCACGCTGACGGTCAAGATGAAGCTCAACGCGGCGGGCGTGGTGTCGCGCGTCAACGACGACGCGGTGCTGACCTACCTGGACCATTTGGAGGCGATCCGCCGCAAGGTCGCCGACCAATCGGTGAACATCGACCTGACCGCCCTGCTGGCCCTGCCGGGCGTGCTGCAGCCGGCGGAGGACGTCGAGGCGGTCGT
Organism: Phycisphaeraceae bacterium; assembly: GCA_028277745.1. Classification (GTDB taxonomy): domain Bacteria; phylum Planctomycetota; class Phycisphaerae; order Phycisphaerales; family Phycisphaeraceae; genus JANQFR01. The sequence continues at coordinate 75,647 of JANQFR010000072.1, read as the reverse complement.
GGAGCAGGCCCGGCCGACGCTGCTGGGGCTGGTGACCCAGGCGGCGGACAAGATGAACGCGATGCGGCTGACCGAGGGCAAGGCGCTGTGCGCGGACCTGGTTAAGCGGTGCGAGGTGATCCGCGAGCACATCGACGCTATTGCCGGGCGCGCCCCGCTGGTGGTCGACGAGTACCACGACCGGCTGCGCCAGCGGATCGACGAGTTGCTGGCCAAGGCCGAGCTGAGCGTCAACCAGGCCGACCTGATCCGCGAGGTCGCGATCTTCGCCGACCGGTCCGACATCGCCGAGGAGCTGACGCGGACGGCGGGGCACCTGGACCAGTTCCGGCAGGTGGTGGACGCCCCGGATGACGAGCCGTGCGGCCGGACGCTCGATTTTATCGCCCAGGAACTGCTGCGGGAGGCCAACACCATCGCCTCCAAGAGCAACGACGCCGAGATCAGCCGCCGCATTGTGATTGTCAAAAGCACGATTGATCGGATCAAGGAGCAGGTGCAGAATGTCGAGTAGGTGGGTACGGGCCGCCAACCGCCATGGCTGAAACCGTCAGCACAACCTCAGGCGTCAGCAGCGCCGTCGCCCAGTCGACCTCGGGCATGTCCAGCCTCGGCTCGGGCAAGGGGGGGCGCTCGACCTTCGCCGCCGATGAGCTGGCGATCGTCCTGTCGCACTACGACCTGGGCGTGATCGACGCGATTCAGGAGTTTCCCCGAGGCTCCCGCAAGGCCCCCAAGCTCATCCTCCGCACCGAAGGGGGGCTGTACCTGCTCAAACGCCGGGCCCGGGGCAAGGACGACCCGTTCAAGACCGCGTTCTGCCACGGCATCCAGATGCACCTGGCCGACCAGCAGTTCCCCCTGCCGCACCTGATCGGCACCAAAAAAGACAACAACTCGATGCTGCGTTACAAGGACGCGACCTACGAGCTGTTCGAATACATCAAGGGCAACAGCTACGACAACTCGCTCGAAGCGACCGCCGACGCGGGCAAGATCCTGGCACTGTTCCACAAGCTGCTGCGGGAATACAAGAGCGAATACGACCCGCCCACCGGCTCGTACCACCAGTCCCGCAGCGTGGCCGCGTCGATGGCGGCCCTGCCCCAGACCCTGGCCAAGCTCGACCCCGCCTCCGCGGAGGCCCAGCCCGAGACGATCGACCAGCTCACGAACTTCGTGCGCGCCGCGTACAACGACGCGGCCCACCGGGTCGACGACATGGGGCTGGCGGACTGGCCCACCCAGATCGTCCACTCCGACTGGCACCCGGGCAACATGCTCTTCCGCGGCCCACGGGTCGTGGCGGTCATCGACTACGACGCCGCCCGCATCCAGCAGCGGGTCATCGACGCCGCCAACGGGGCGCTTCAGTTCTCGATCCTCGGCGGCGGGGACGACCCCGCCCAGTGGCCGGCCCACCTCGACGGCACGCGGTTCAAGCGGTTCCTCCGCGGCTACGACAGCGTGCCCGAGGCCGTGCTGTCCAAGGCCGAGATCCGCACCGTCCCGTGGCTGATGATCGAGGCCCTGATCGCCGAGAGCGTCATCCCCATCGCCGCCACCGGCTTCTTCGCCCGCATGGAGGGCATCGGCTTCCTCAAGATGGTCAAGCGAAAGGTCCGCTGGCTGCAGAAGCACGCCAAGGACCTGGTTCAGATGGTGGATGGGTGACGGGCCCGGACCGCGCCGCGGCCTGGGTCAGAACGCGTGTTCGTAGATGACCTCGTCGGTCGCGGTGTTATAGACCCAGAACTGGAAGCGATCGGCGCGGTAGGAGCCCGCGAAGCCGTAGGTCTGGCCGGCGGCAAGGTCGAGGGTGATGTGGATGGAGCGCTGGTGCTTGAGGGGGTACATCACGCCGGGGCTGGAGAGGGCGCCGGGGGCGAGGGTCTCGGGGTCGGCCTCGGCGAGGGTGATCGGGGAGAGGATCAACTCGAAGGTGTGAGAGCCCGGCATGAGGCCGTAGAGGCCGGTCTGGAGGTTGACCGGTTCGTCGTCGAGGGCGACGACCTGAACGCTGATGTCGGAGGCTGCGGGGTTGGGGGCGACGACGGCGACCTGATCGCGCGGCAGGGCCGGGCCGGGGTAGAGTCGCTGGACGCAGCCCGCGCTTGCGGCGGTCAGGAACAACAGGAGACAACACGGGGTGACGAGGCGCGCTTTCATGTGGATCTCCTCATCGGGGCTCGGAGGCGTGGCCCGACGACCTCGCCATTAAAGCAGATTGCGCAACGAGATTCCTGTTAATCTGAGAAAGTGAACGTTCCCCAACGTGAACCGCATGTCAACCAGACAAAGAACCCGAACCACCCTTGCCGGCGTCATTGGAAACATCCTGGAGCTGTACGACTTCGGGATCTTCCTCTTCCTTGCCCCCGTCCTGGCCAATCTGTTCTTCCCCGCTGGCGATCCGACCGTTTCGCTGCTCCAGACGTTCAGTGTGTTCGCGGTTGGTTATTTCATGCGCCCGATCGGTGGGATGGTGCTGGGGCATCTGGGGGATCGGTGGGGGCGGAAGCGGGCGTTGCAATGGTCGATCCTGCTGATGGCGGGTTCGACCACGCTGATGGGGCTGCTGCCGACGTACGCCCAGGTCGGCATGGCGGCGCCCCTGATGCTCACGGCCATGCGGTTGTTGCAGGGGGTGAGTGTGGGCGGCGAGATGATCGGCACATTTTCATTTTTCGGCGAGAAAGCAGGGGATCATGGCCGAGGATTTCTCAGCAGTTGGTCGACCTTCAGCGCCGTGGCCGGCTTGTTGATCGGCTCGGGTGTCGCCGCGTTGCTTGGCCAGGTCCTGTCGTTCGAACAGCTGCAGGATGGGGCCTGGCGGGTCCCGTTTCTCTTTGGGGCGTTGGTTGGGTTGATCGGCTTATGGTTAAGGGCCGGGATCGATGAGACCACCGTCTTTGAAGACGCCAGGGTGAAAGGCGAACTGGCTCGCAGGCCGTTGGTCACGGCGTTCCGGGAGGATGGGAAATCGATCCTCGCCGCATTCGTTCTGACGGTCCCGCTGTCTGTGGGTTTTTATCTGCCCTTCGCCTGGCTCCCCACGTGGCTGACACGGTTACACCAGCCCGCCGTGCCGAACGCCCTGCTCGCCAACACGATCGCCATGAGTATGTTGGCGTTGCTCATTCCCGTCGCCGGCGCCGCTTCCGATCGTTGGGGCCACAAACGGATTTACTGCATCGGCGCAGCCGGCGTCGTGCTGCTTGCCTATCCCGTCTATCTGCTTTTCGCGCAGGCCGTTTGGGGAGCGGCGTTGGCGGGCCAGCTGATCCTGGCGCTGTTCCTGGCGATGCCGCTCGGCGCCGGCCCCGCGATGCTGATCGCCCTCTTTCCCACTCGAACCCGATACAGCGGCAGCGCCGTCGGTTTTAACATCGCCCAGGCCCTGCTGGGCGGAACGGCGCCGTTTGTCGCTACCTGGCTGCTCGCCACAACCGGGGAAGGCGTCGTGCCGTTCCTGTATCTGAGCGCCTTGATGACCCTGGCTTTCTTTACCGCGCTGGCGGTCAATGATCTTCACGGCAAGCCGTTGCGGTGAAGAATCCCGCTCAGCCGCGCTGCTTGATGCGCTCTTCGGCGCTCATCTTTTCCTTGCCGCGGACGATGAGCTTGATCGGGACCTCGCTGAACGGCAACTCGTCGCGGAAACGGTTTAACAGAAATCTTTCGTAGTTGTTGTCGAACAGGGGCGGGTGGTTGACGTGGAGGACGATGGTGGGAGGGTTCACGGCGACCTGGGCGCCGTAGTAGATCTTGAGGCGTTGGCCGCCCTTGGCCGACGGGCCGCGCTCCTGGCCGATCCGCTCGAGGGCGGCGTTGAGCTCGCCGGTGCCGATGCGGTGGTTGGTCTGCTCGTAGAGGTTGAGCGCCATCGACAGCGCGTCCTTGAGCCCCTTGTTGTCCTTGGCGGAGACGAACACGACCGGGGCGTAGCCGAGGGCGCCGAGAGCGTCGTCGAGGTAATCGACGTACTGCTCCTGGGTGTAGTCCTTCTCGGCCAAGTCCCACTTGTTGACGACGATGACGGTCGCACGGTCGTGGCGGACGATCTCGTTGACGAGCTGGCGATCGACGTTGCTGACCTTGACGGCGGCGTCGATGAGCAGGAGGCAGACGTCGGCCCGGCGGACGGCGCGGAGGCTGCGGTGGTTGGCGTAGTACTCGATGTCGCCATCGAGCGACTTGGTCTTGCGCATGCCGGCGGTGTCGATGAGGGTGAAGACGTGGCCGCCGATCTCGACGCGCACGTCGACGCTGTCGCGGGTGGTGCCTTCAACATCCGAGACGATGACGCGCTCGTCGCCGGCGAGGGCGTTGACCAGGGTGGACTTGCCGGCGTTGCGTTTGCCGACGAGGGCGATGAGGATGCCGGGGTCGGGGGCCTGGCCGGCCTCGGCGCGGGACTCGAGGATGTCGAACGCGATGGCCTCGCGGAGCCGGTCGTAGAGCTCGTGGAGGTTGTGCTTGGTGGCGGCGGACACGAGCACGGGCTCGCCGAAGCCGAGGGTGGACGCCTCCCAGCCGTCGGCCTCGTAGCGCTCCTCGTCGACCTTGTTGGCGATGAGCACGACCTCGGCGTGGCGGGGGGCGGCGTGGCGGAGGACCTCGGCGACGGTCTGGTCGAGCGGGGTGACGCCGGCCTGGGCGTCCATGACGAAGAGGATGACGTTGGCCTGCTCGACGCCACGGGCGATCTGGCGTTCGACCTCGGCGGTGAGGTTCTGGGCGTCCTCGACGCCGTACCCGCCGGTGTCGATCAGCTCGACGTAGCGGGGCTGGCCGTCACGCTCGGGAGAGGGGATCTCAATGTGAACGGCGACGCGGTCGCGCGTGACGCCGGCGGTGGGGTCGACGATGGAGACCCGCTTGCCCGCGAGGACGTTGAGCAGGCTCGACTTGCCGACGTTGGGCCGGCCGACGATGACGATCTTGGGCAGTTGCATGGGGATGACGGGGGCGGGGTTCCGCAGGGGCGAGCGTCGAATCAGCGACGCTCGGGGCCGTGGCGCTCGTTCCAGAGGGTGACGGCTTCGGGCTCGCGGATGTAAAGCGGGGCTATTGTATCGGGATCGGCCCAGGCGTTTTGCGCCGCCAGCGCCCGGCCGAGGGCGTAGACGTGTTCGCTGCGCGGAACGGCAAGATCAGCGGGGAGGACGCGCACGCGGTCGGCCAACGGCGGCAGCGGGTCGCCGAGCACGGCGTCGGGCTCCAGGGCGAGCAGCTCATCGGCGGTGCGGAGGGCGGGCTCGGCGGCGAGCCGGCGGTTGGCGTCGAAGAGGGCGCAGTAGACGGTGTCTCGTTTGAGGTTGAGGCAGACCGCGACGCGGCGGGCGTCATCGGGCGCGTTGCGGGCCAGCACGTCCAGGGTGGGGACGCCGACGAGTTTCACGCCGGCGGCGAGGGCGAGCATCTTGGCGGTCGCCAGCGCGACGCGGAGGCCGGTGAAGGAGCCGGGGCCGAGGGAGAGGTAAAGGTGCTGGAGGTCGCGGGGCGCGAGGCCGTGCGAACGGCAGAGGCCGTCGATGGCGGGCATCAGCTCGACGTTGTGCCGGCGTTGCTGGGTCAGGTCGGCGACGGCGAGGAGGTCGTCGCCACGGCCGAGGGTGACCGCGCCGCGTCGGGTGGTGGTTTCGATGGCCAGAGCAGCGGCGGTCATGGGGCGCTGGCCGACACCGGCTTGCGGGTGGCGAGGGCGAAGGCGAAGTAGGCGCTCAGCGCGATGAGGATGAGCATGACCAGGTCGCCGAAGAAGCGTTTGGAGGCGTCGCCAATCGTGGGCTGGACGGGCTGGTTATTGAACGTCCATTTCAGGATGTGCATATCGACATAGACGTAACCGGCGTAGCAGGCGCCGATGGTGAGGAGGGCCGCGAGGATCGAGAGCCGGGCGTCGGTGTTGCCGGTGAACCGGCCGGCGGCGCCGATGAGCAGGCCGATGATCAGCGGAGGCAGCAGTGCCGAGCCCGCGACCTGGTAAAACCCGACCCAGATGAACGGCCCGACCACGGCCGCGAGAACCATCGCGAGGATCGGCACGATCGGCAACGTCGGCGCGGGCTGGTCGGCGGGTTCGTTCATGACACGGGCGTCGGGTCGGCCTGGGTGGTGGCGGCGAGTTTCTCGAGGGCGGCTTTGGCGGCGCCGCTGTCGATGGCGTCGAGCGCGAGGTCGAGGCCCCGGGGCAGGTCGTCGGCGACGCCGGCGATCTTGAGGGCGGCGGCGGCGTTGAGGGCGACGATGTCCCGGGCCGGGCCGTGCTTGCCGTCCAGCACGCCGCGGATGATCGACGCCGAGTCGTCAGGGGTGACGATCGTGATCGAGTCGGGCAGGCTGAACGGCAGGCCCAGGGCCTCGGGGTCGACCTGGTAGGACTTGATCATGCCGTTGTGCAGCTCGCTGACCTGGGACGGACCGAAGGTGGTCAGCTCGCCGATCCCGCCGTCGTCGGGCATGACGCAGTGGACGATCATGACGTGCTCAGCGTCCAACTGCTGCATAGCCTGGGCGATGGTGTCGGTGAGCTCAAGGGTGGGAACGCCGATGAGTTGGCGTTTGGCGCCGGCGGGGTTGGTGAGGGGGCCGACAAGGTTGAAGATGGTGCGGAAGCCCAGCTCGAGACGGATGGGCATGGCGTGCTTCATGGCGCTGTGGTGAGCGGGGGCGAAGCAGAAGCACAGGCCGGCCTCATCGAGGCAGCGGGTGAGGGTCTCGTTGCTGACGGCGATGCGGACGCCGAGGGCTTCGAGGACCTGGGACGAGCCGGAGCGGGAGGTGACCGCGCGGTTGCCGTGCTTGGCGACGGCGACGCCGTGGGGCCGGGCGGCGGCGGCGGTGACAAGGGCGGCGGCGGTGGAGATGTTGAAGAGCCGGGAGCCGGAGCCGCCCATGCCGCAGGTATCGATCACACGCAGGCCGTCGGGCACGGCGACGGGGGTGACCTTCTCGCGCATGACCCGGGCGGCGCCGACGATCTCCTCCACCGCGGCGCCGCGGGCGGCGATCAGTGAGAGCAACGCCGCGGTCTGCACGGGCGAGGCCTGGCCGGTCATGATCTGCTCGAACGCCTCGGTCGCCTGCTCAATCGTGAGCGGCGTGCCGGCGGCGAGCTGTTGAAGCAGGTCTTTCATCGGACGCGATGGTATCAGATTGGGCGGGATGGCAGATGGCAGATAGCCGTTTAGCGCCGGCCCGCAGGGCCGGGCTGGGGTTGCCGTGATTTATGACGCCAGTTCGACGATCAGCCAGATCAGCGCGGCCGCGAGCAGCATGAAGAGCAGGATCTGCACGAACAGATAGAACGCCTGCCAGGGCAGCTTGGTCAGGTCATCGAGCTTGATGGCCTTGTAGACGATCGAGACGCCGGCGACGAGCGGCAGCAAGAGCCAGAGCCAGTAGTGCTCCAGCGGCAGAGGGGCGGTGAACAGCCCGGCGGCGAGGGTGACGACGCCCGCCGGGGTCATGCGGGTTCTCCCGCAAGCTGGGGCTTGGACTTGTCCTTGGGCCGCGGGTCCCGGTAGATGACGTCGATCATGGCCAGGAGGTTGAGCATGCCGGCGAGGGCGGTGTAAAGGGTGCCCATCTCGGCCATTCGGCCGTAAGCGGGCTCAAACGCGGGCTCGGGCTCGCCTTCGCGGGCCGGCTGAGGGCCCCGGGTCAGCAGGTAACGGGCCTTGAGTCGGTCGTGCTGCCACGCCACGGCGATGGACGGGGCGATGAGCATCTGACCGAGGAACCAAGCCCGCTGCCGGCTCCAGTCGATGACGCTGACGCCGCCGAGGGCCAGGCCGCCCCCCCAGAGGCAGAGGATGGTGACGCCGATGATCCACCCCCGGGCCCGCTGGCCCAGCAGGAGGTGGCCCAGGCCGGGCAGCAGCCACGTGGCGACGGCAGCGATGAAGTGCCACCGCGAGGCGGGCCGGACACGGGTTGAGGGCGGTTGGGCCACGGGCATGAAACCATCGATTCTCGCGGCCGGCCCCGCCCGCCGCAAGCCCCGGCGAACCCTTCGCCGCAGCTGATCCGCGAAAGCCGTTGACAGCGACGCGTTCCCCGATAGCTTAACCGGGAATGACGCCGCGGGCCGAAGAGGGTCGGGTCGTGCGTCGTGTAGGGATTATGACGATCACAAGGGTTTCCGCCTGGAGGAAAGTCAACATGATGGAGTCGCTCGCACAACGCTTCACGTCGTCGTCACGCCGCCGCTTCGCCCCCCACGGCTTCGACGCCCTCGACGATCAGACCGCGCACTGGCTGATGATTGAGGACGAGGAAGACATGGAGGACGAGGACTATTTGGACGATGAAGACATGGAGGACGACGAAGACGACGATTACTTCGACGACGAGGACGACTACGAGGACGACGAGGACTACGACGACGAAGACGACGAGTATCTCGACGACCTCGACGAAGACGACTGACCGGCCCGGCGCTTCACCCGTCCTGGCGCCGCCGCGTCGGCCGCGTCTGTGATGTGAGGAGAACGCCATGCCCCAGTCCAACCCCTCTCACCCCGAACGCCGCGGCGGCGACCGGCGCAAAAGCGTCGTCGACACCCGACCGCCCGGCACCGGCCTCGAGCGGCGACGCGGGCCCGGCCGCCGACGCTCCGACTTCATGAAGTCCGCCGAAGAGGGCGAGATGACCGGCGAGCAATTCCTCTTCATCAAGGCCATCGACGCCTACAAACGCGTCAACAACCGGCCCTACCCCACCTGGACCGAGGTCCTCGAAGTCATCCGCAAGCTCGGCTACCGCAAGACCGCCGGCATGACCCTCGACCTGCCCGGCGCCGAGGACTGGACCGAGGCCCCCGACGCCCCCGCCTTCCCCCCACCGACCGCGGACGACGCCGACAGCGCCGACAGCGCCGACGCCGCATAGAAGCGCGGGGCGGGCCGGCGCTAAACGACCATCATCCATCTGCCATCTGCCATCCACCCGCGGGCTTTCCCGTTTGTGGTGATTTTGCGGCGATTCATTGCGACGACGCCGCGCGGGGCGTGATACACTCGATCCATTCACCCCGGGAGCCCCATCATGACCCATCGTCTCACCGCCGCCCTGCTCGCCATCGCTTTCGCCCTGCCGACCTTCGCCCAACCGCTGGCTGACCGCGTGCCCGCCGACGCCCTGCTCTACGCCGGCTGGGCCGGCGCGGGGCCGGACAACGCCGCGTTCCAGGGCTCGAACACCCGGGCCCTCATCGACGACATCGGTCTGGCCGACTCGCTGACCAGGCTGTTCGACGACGCCGCCTCCGCGATGATCGCGGAAGGCGAAGAGGACGGCGCCGCCGCCGTCATCGCCGCCCGCGACATCGCCAAGGCCACCTGGGCTTACCCCTGCGCCCTGTTCATCCCCGCGGAGGTCGACCCCGATGACGGCCCGTCCGTCGCGATCATCTGGCAGGTCGGCGACCGGGGGCAGGCGCTGGGCGCCCAGCTCGACGCCCTGATTCAGGACGCCCCGCCCAACGCGCCCGTCAAGTGGTACCGCGAAGGCGACCTGCTCGTCTTCGCCTACGGCTTCGCCGGCGACACGCCCGTCCTCACCGCCCCGGCCCAGAGCCTTGCCCAGCACGCCGCCTTCACCGCCGCGCTCAAATCCACGCGGGCGCACAATGCGTTTGTCGGTTTCGTCAATCTGCAAACCATCCTCGACGCGGCGGACGACCTCGCCGAACACGACGCCGACCCGCAGCAGCTCGAAACGTGGCGCAAGTGGCGGGACGCGCTGGGGCTCGATGGCTTCAAGCTCGCGCTCATGACCGCCGCGTTCACCGGCAAGGACTTTGAGGTCAATGTGTTCGTCGACGCCCCCGCGCCGCGCACCGGCCTCGCCGGGCTGCTCGACGGCAAGCCCCTGACCGACGACGAACTGCACCCCATCCCCGCCACGGCGACGTGGATGAACGCCTGGCGGTTCGACCTGGCGGACGTCATGAAACGCGTGCGCGCCGCCGCCGAAAAGATCGGCCCCGACGCGGTCGACACGTTGAACCGGGGCGTCCTGACGGGCTCGGCCCTTGCGGGCGTCGACCTCGAGAAGACACTGATTCAGGGCTTGGGCTCGGCGTGGATGATCTACACCGACCCCGCCGTCGTTGGCCCGGGGGGCTACGGCTTCTGCCTGGTCAACCCGCTCCGCGACCCCTTCGCCGTCAAGGCGGCCCTGACCAGCCTCGAAACGACCGCCAATCACTTGATGGCCAGCGGGATGGGCGGCCCCGGCGAGGGCGGGCCGAGCCTCAAGTTCAGCGTCATCGAGCAGGACGAGATCGAGATCCATTCCCTCGCCACGCCGCTCTTCGCCCCGTCCTGGGCGGTGGCCGACGGCAACCTCTACGTCGCCCTGTTCCCCCAGGCCATCGTCATGGCCGACATCTTCGCCAAGCAGGACGGCCGATCGATCGTCACCAGCCCCAAGTTCCAGCAGGTCCGCCGGCAGCTGGGCCATGCGGACGACGCGACCGGCGTCATGTTCGTCGACCTGCCCGCCACCGCGCCGGCGACGTATCAGCAGTTCATGATGCTCACCCAGTTCGTCGGCGGCGCGATCGCGATGTTCAGCGACAACCCGCCGCCCATGATCGTCCCGCCGCTGGGCAAGGTCCTGCCCTACCTCGCGCCCGCCGGCCAGGTCGCCTGGGTCGACGACGCCGGCTACCACAGCCGCACCGTCTCACCGTTCATGGGCGCTATGTTTCTCTCCCCCCAGGCCTTCGCCGACACCACCATGGTCGCCCCGCTCTCGGCCGGGGTGATGCTCCCCGCCCTCGGCGCCGCGCGACGCACCGCTCGCCAGATGCAGGCCAACACCCAGCTCCGCGGCATCCACCAAGCCCAGGTCATGTACGCCCAGTCCAATCAAGGCAAGTTCACCAACGATATCTCTGATCTGACCGAAGGCAATTTCTTCACCGTTGAGTACGCCCTCTCTCCCGAGTCCGGCAAGACGCCCCCAGCGGGCTACGATCAATGGCCCGAAGAACAACGGCGCGACTGGGTCCGCAAGAATGCATCCTTTATCTTGGTGCCCAACCTCACGGACGACCTCGACACCGAGCGGATCGCCGGCTTTGTCCGGCCCGAAGACTCTGACCCCGACCGCGGCTCGGTCGTCTACAACGACAACCACGTGGTTTACGAGACCGACATGGCCGCGATCCGCGAGCTGCTCAAGAAGCAGAACAACGGCCTGACTATGGAGGACATGACCCGCATGCAGGAGAACGCGGGCGACTAGCGGCTGCATGCGAGAACCGCTTGAAGCCGGACCTGAGCGCAGCGAAGGTCCGGATGGTTTGAATGATCGTATCCGGACCTTCGCCAAGCCTCAGGTCCGGCTTGGCAAGGCTGCTCATAACGTATGGTTTTCGAAAGCCGTCACGCGCGCGACCCCGCGTCCGCCGGCTCGGCCGGCCGCATGAAGCGCGGGAAGAATTCGAGCAGCCCCGTCAGCGTGCGTACGCTTTTGAGCATATGGTCGATCAGCACGTTCAGCGTCGTCTCCGACGCGTTGAGCGCCTCGCGGTGCGTGATGCTGAAGTAGCGTTGCTCGACCTTGCGCCAGTCGTTCCAGAGCGCCTTGACGATCCGGCCGGTCTCTTCGGGGGGGAGCATGGGGCTGAGGCGGACGCGCCCGGAGATGACCAGCGCGAGAGGCCCTTCGAGTTCGGCCAGGTGTTTTTCATAGGTCGCCCGCCAGCCGGTGTCGCGCATGGTGCAGGCGCGGTGGAAGACATGGGCCGGGTTCTTCGAGGGATGGAGCTTGAGGAAGCTGCTGTAAAGCTCGGGGCCGAGCCGGCGCTTGACCGCGGCAAAGGCGGAGACGGACGAATACTCCTGGCATTCCCTGGCGCCGGCGAGCAGCCAGGCGAGGTCTTTGTCCAGCCGCTGCAAGGCGGTGTGGAACGCGGCGGCCACGCCTTTGGGCGCCGGCGCCGGCTCGGCCGCCGGCGCGGGGGGCGGCGGCTTCTCCATCATCCCGTGGTAGTCCAGGACGGTCAGCGTGATGTTGTCGGGGCCGCCCTGCTCGTTGGCTTCATCGACCAGGGCCTTGGCGGCGCGGGACGGGTCGGCGAACATCTTCAGCAGTTGGGCGATGTCGGCCTCGGCGACCGGGTCGGTCAGGCCGTCGGTGCAAAGCAGCAGCCGGTCACCGGGCTTGAGGGGGACAGCGGCCATCGCGGGTCGGGGCGTCTTGGGCATGCCGATGAACTGCATCAACAGGCGGCGCTCCCGCTGCTCGGCGGCTTCGTCGTCCAGCTCGGCGATGTCCTTGACCCGGCGGTAGCTGCGCACGTGGTCCGCGGTCAGCGGCCGAAGCGTTTCGTCGCGGAGCAGGTACGCCCGGCTGTCGCCGACGTGCACGAGGTACGCCACGTCCCGCTCGACCAGCGCGGCGATCAGCGTGGCGCCCATGCCGTCGAGCGACGCCAGCCCCTGCGACCGCTCGCGCAGATTCAGGCTGAGGTCGGCGACGGAACGGACGAGCAATTGCTGGAGGATGTCGGCGTTGATCGTCTCGACGCTGCGGAGGTAGCGGCGAAGCTGATGAGGCATCGCATGGGCGATGATCTGCGACGCGGCCTCGCCGGAGGGCTGGCCGCCAATGCCGTCGCAGACGATGTAGAGCCCCAGCCGCGCGTCGTGGTGGGCCGCGTCCTCATTGGCCAGACGGCGACGGCCGACGTCGCTAAGTGTGGCGTGGTCGAGCTTCGCAATCATGTCAGACATAGGACGTGACGATCCTACCGGAGAACAATCTGCCGGTGATGCGGATCCCCCGCCGCTGCGTCCCGGGGTTGCGGCGATCCGCAGAAACGATCATCGTAGCAACATGTTGATCAACTGGCTAAAAGAGCGGCGACGCCGGGAAATCCTGGAGCGGCCTTTCCCTGAGGCATGGGTTAACCATCTGCGGCGGAACATGGTTCACTACACCTTCCTGAGCGGGGCCGAACAGCAACATCTCCGCAACCTGACCCAGGTTTTCGTCGAGGAAAAAGACTGGGAGGGCTGCGGCGGGCTCGAGATCGATGACGAGGTGCGCGTCACCATCGCGGGGCAGGCGTGTCTCTTGCTGCTGGGGCTGGACCACGTGCTGTACCGGAACGTGGGCGCCATCCTGGTCTATCCCAGCACCGTCCTGCCCACATCGATGGGCTACGATGGACAAGTGCAACGCGGACCGATGCCGATCCTCGGCCAGGCGGTGTACCGCGGGCCGGTCATCCTCGTGTGGGACGCGGTGAAGCGCGGCGGGGCCCACCCCCGCGACGGGCACAACGTGGTCTATCACGAGTTCGCCCACAAGCTCGATATGCTCGACGGCACGGTCAACGGCACGCCCCCGCTACACACCAAGGAGCAATACGCCAAGTGGGCCGCGGTCTGCACCGCTGAGTTCAACGACCTGCGACAGCGCAGCGAACGCGGCCGAAAGACATTCCTCGACCCTTACGGCGGGGTGAACGAGGCCGAGTTTTTCGCGGTCGCCACCGAGTATTTCTTCGATCAGCCCGTCCAGATGCGCCGCGGCCATGAGGCGCTGTATGAGGTCCTCATGAGCTTCTATAACCAGGACCCCGCCGAGCGCGAACGGCGGCATCGGGCCGGGGGGTAGAATAGAGGCGATGGAACTGCCGCAAACCCAGACGACCCCCGCCAGGAAGGCGTGCTGCACCCCCAGCAAGCCCGCGGCGCCCAGCGCCACCCTCGCGTCGCGCGAGGGCCGGCCCGCGCCCGCCGACACGCCCCCGCAGCTGCCGGGCGCCCTGCCCCTGCACGAGCCCATCCCTTTCGCCGACGCCGGCTCGACCGACCACATGGTCCGGCTCGACGGCAGCGCGTTCCTGATGGGCAGCGAAAACGATGACATCTGGAAAGAAGACGGCGAGGCGCCCGTGCGCGAGGTCACGGTCAAGCCGTTCTACCTCGACGCCTGCGCCGTCACCAACGAACAGTTCGCGGCGTTCATCGACGCGACCGGCTACGTCACCGAGGCGGAGAGCTTCGGCTGGTCGTTTGTCTTTCACACGCACCTGCCCCGCAAGTTCGTGGAGAAACTGCGCAAGACCCAGGCGGTGCAGGGCCTCGAGTGGTGGCTGGCCGTGCCAGGCGCCAAGTGGGACCGGCCCTACGGGCAACGCAGCGACCTCAAGGGCCGGATGCAGCACCCGGCCGTGCACGTGTCGTGGAACGACGCGATGGCGTACGCCAAGTGGGCGGGCAAGCGCTTGCCGACCGAGGCCGAGTGGGAGTTCGCCGCCCGCGGCGGGCGCGAGCAGAACGTCTTCCCCTGGGGCGACCAGCTCACCCCACGGGGACGGTTCATGTGCAACACCTGGCAGGGCAGGTTCCCCCTCGAGGACTCCGCCGACGACGGCTTCGCCGGCACGTGCCCCGTCGACGCCTTCAAGCCCAACGCCTACGGCCTCTACAACACCAACGGCAACGTCTGGGAGTGGTGCGCCGACTGGTTCAGCCCCGACTGGCACACCCGCGCCCACGACGACCCGTCCGTCGTCCGGGCCGACCCCGTCGGCCCGCCCACCGGGACGCACAAGATGCAGAAAGGCGGCAGCTACCTCTGCCACGTCTCCTACTGCAACCGCTACCGCACCGCCGCCCGCACCGGCAACACGCCCGACTCCTCCACCACCAACAACGGCTTCCGCTGTGCGCGGGATGCCTGATCCGTATTAAGGCGGCGTTTCCTCACCTTGGCCTGAGCGACACCCCGTTGCATCGAATCGCCGCTCCGAGATTTCTACGATTTTCACGCTTTTTCATGTCCACGCTTCCGCCGGAGTGTTTTCTCCAATAGGGGTGTTCCGAATTGTCGGCGCCTTGCTATTGCTGAGTTTACGGGTTGCGATGGGCACGGGAAGGCCGCAAACCGAGTCGGGTCGGCCGCCCCCGGAAGATCGGGGTGGATGTTCGACGGGCCATCAGCCGTCGAACAAAAGAAATGACGGAACGAATGCAACTTGTATTGCTGAGCATCCTCGAAGCCGCATTCCTTGCAGAGTTGCTTCAACGTTTAGAGCATCTTCCGTTGCGTCAACGGCTGCGATAATCACGGTCGTAGAACACGCGCTCGCCATGGCGGGGCAACGAATCAAGAACCCGCCTCAAATCCTCATGTATCGGGACGAGGCGGGATCCTTGTCTTTTGGAGCGTTGGGTCTTGAGCCGCCTCGACAGATTTAAATAAAGCCATGCTCGCCTCGGTCGAGGAGCAGGTCATCCCGCCGAACGTCTCTGACTTCGCCAAGGCGCGCGCCGGTATAAGCAAAGAAACTGAAAATCGGTCTGAGATACCCCGAGCCGCACACCCTGATGTTCTCAAACCTCGGGGCGCTAGAGTTGATCGATTGCGTCATTTATCCAACCCCCGACATGGTCCTGGCGACCCACTGCTCCGGCTCGATCCGCTCCGTCGCCACACACCCGGCCCCCCTTCAGCTCGTCCCGACAACATCACGGACAACGTTAGTAACCAAAAAGCTCTTTGATCGCTGCCAGCAGGCTATGTCCAAGCGCTCCCGGCCCAAGAGCAAGGGCTTGAAGCCCTTGCTGTATCGTGGATTGATCCGCTGTTCGGAATTTGGAGGGATGGTCACTTCTGAGACGAGCAAGGGGCACACCTACCTCCATTGCTCCAAACGGAAGAAGCCTTGTAAGCGTGTGTATCGTCCTGCCGTTCGAGAGGAAGCCATCCCTTCCTGGTTGATGCGGTTGATGATCTTGCGCCCCCCCGACCAACTCCGCTCTAGCACGTCGGCGGTCTGATGGGCCGTCTTCCCGCGTGATGACAGACGGATCACCTGCGCCCGCCGAACCACCCGAGCATCGCGATGGGTCTGGACTAACTGCTGCAGTTGCCGACGCTCTGGGGCAGTTAACGCCCGTACGAACAGTTCGCCCGCCATGGATGACTCCCTTCATCCAATACACGCTCGATCCATCTGTCCTGTTCGTCGGCCAAGCCACCCCGCCCGCTACAAACTTACCCAAGACCGCTTAGCCTGAAATCACGATTGAACGACAAAACGTGGACGGTGATCCGCGGTTGCTTTACTTCGTGATCAGGGTGAGGCCGAAACTACTTTCGGCAGCATGAAAATACCGGTAGGAATAGCGCCACAATCTGCTGGCTCACCGCTGAGTGCGAATAGATCCGTCAACCGTATTCGTGGTCTCTTCACCACTTACGACCGCGGCATCAGCCGCGCACTTTCTCGTCAGCTGAATGTTCAGGCGAATGCGTAGAGTTGTGTGTGATCAACGGACCACGTTGCAACCCGCATCTCGTATTGATACTCGCCGGGCAGTTGCGTGTAGCACGCGGTGAGGAGTCGGCCGTCATCCAGTTCGACCGTGGATGGGTAGCCCGAGTCGCGCATCGGGTTGTCCATGATACGTAACGGAGCGGACCAGGTCGCGCCACCGTCGCGGCTGAATCTTGCATCGACGCCGTAGTTGTTCGGGCAGCGGTTGCCGTAGGAAAGCAGGATGTCGCCGTCACGCAGACGGGTGAGGTGGCCGGTGACTTGCCAGGGTAAGGTGAGCGGGCCAATCCGACGCCAGGTCTTGCCTCCGTCGTCGGAGTCGAACTGCTCCAGGTGTGTATCGTGCTCCTCGCGGCTGGCGGCAATCCATCGGGAGTCATCCACCGGCAGGATCACCGTTTCGTTACCAAGCTCATTGATCATGGATGTCCAACGCCACGTGTGTCCGTCATCATCGCTCTCCACCAGCCAGACCGCAGTGCTGTCATCGGGGCGATGGGCGTACATTGTGGTCGCCAATCGTTGATCTCCGGCCCGCACGATGTCGCCAAACGGGGTGCCCAGTTCTCCGTCCGGGCTCCGTGGCATCTCGCTCTTGCGGTGCCAGTTGTGCCCGTGATCACTCGATCGAAACAAGTGGACCGGCATGCGGTCTTCTTCGCGAAACGGCTGGCTCTTGCTACGCTTTTTGCTTCGATTGGCCCAGCCGCCGCACAGCGCGACCAAGTCCTGATTGTGAGCGAAGCCGACCGAGCAGTTGCTTCGCTGGATGCCTGGTCGATCGTGTTCGGCAATCGTACTCCGGCGCGACCACGTCTCGCCTTGGTCATTGCTGACCCAGGCTTCGAGGTCTCCTTCCCACATACCGTGGCTCGGTTGGTTGTAGATCGCGGTGAGCACCTCGCCGTTGGGCAACATCGTGAGGTTCGGCCACGCGCACACATTCGCAACCGCGATTCGTGCCGTTACCGAAAAGTGAACGTGAACAATACGCTCGATGTCCGAAAGCAGATTATTCATCACATCCCCGTTCATTGGTCCGCCTCGACAACCTCACGTGGCAGCAGCAATTGGTCGCCGCTGCTTGCAAAATACGGCGGGACGTTCAACAGTTCTCGATGACCCAGTGTCATCGAGAATTTCCATAACTTGCCGTCTTGCCCCTCCGGGACGGGCACACGGAAGTACCCAGGTTTTTCCATCTGTTTCACGAAATCAAAGGCCGATTCACCTTTGGCGTTGAGCAGTTCACCGCTGAGGTGATTAGCCAAGCCGATGATGTGCCGTGTGCCTTTGGGCACGTAAAAGTAGAGATGCCAGCGGCCCTGGGAGTGATCGCCCTTGGCGGTGAGCCGTACGTTTTCCGGGAACTCAAGCCGTGTCATGTCGTGACCATCATTGACGACCAACGTGTGCAAGCCGGTGTATGGCGTGGTGAGCACGACTTCATAAGCCTGGCCGTCCGGCGGCGTGGACATATCACTAGATACCGCATCTGTGGAAGGCTCTTGATCCGAGAACAAGTGGAACTTGACGTTGCCCCGATCGCGGTACTTCTCGATCAGGCCCCCGGTCACCTGTAATCGGATCTCACCAGGCTCATCCAGCCACAAGTAGTACTCTTTGCGGCCTCGCTGGCTGGAACCAATGCGGCTGGCTACTTGGCGAATTGGGCTGACCTGTGACAGGTCTTCAAAACTCAGCGTCTCCAGCGACATCCACGTGGCGGGGACCAAGTCTTCGGAAAAAGCGACCGGTGCGAAATCAAAGGGCAGCAGCGGGTTCGCCTCGATGCCACGCTCGATGATGTCGTCGATCTCATCGGACTTGATCGGCTCGTCAGACTTCCACGGGTTTTCTTCCGAGCGCAGCTTGAACGCCGCGTGATCCGGTATGGCTACCGCTCGGTCGCGCCGGTCCAGGTCGCGCCAGACCGCGACCGCGTCCACCACGCCTATGTGCCGGATGCGCGAGACAAAGCGGAGCAAGTCCTCAAACGCCGCCTGCCGCTGATCGCCTTGTGCATTGGCGTACTCGCGGTACAACTCGACGTAACGTGTGTACAACGCCAGCTGATCCAGCCGCAGCCGGATCGCCTCATCGCCCGAAGCGATTTGCCGAGCTTCATGAAGCAGGCGGTACATGCTGCCGACTTTGTGGTCACTCAGGCGCAATGTGTTTTGAGCGTCTAGCAACTCGTAGAAGGAGCGCATCGGTTCCGCCGCGGGGCCGAAGGCTCGAGTCAAAAAGTCTTCGACCAAGGTGTCGAGTTGCTCCGCCTTATCCGTGTCCCACATCAAGCGGCTGGCAAGGTAATAACTTAATCCCTGTGGCCCCCAGCTCTCGCTCGCCTCGGCGGTCATGAAGCGGGCCCCTCGGGCATGAAAACGGGCGATGCTCTCCGCCACATAGGACGGTGAAGCACCACGACCCCTGCCGGGTAGTGACCGGTCCCAGGCGTAAACCGACCAGTATTCGCGGATGCCCAAGATCGATGCCTTACGGCTCCAGCCATCGATCAATTCATCGACTGTGTAACCACCCGTGGTCAGCGCAGTGGCGATGCTGACCACGACGTTGGGATGGACCTGGATCGTCGGCGGCGGGGCGTGCTGGGCGTAGGCATACATGCCGACGTATTTGCCGTCGCCGAAACGCGCGGTGATGGCTTGGGCCGCGTCATTGGCCAGCGTTACCGCCTGATCGGTGATGGTGCCCAACTCTTCACTTTCTATGCTCTCACACCAGTTGCCTAAGTCACTAGGGTCGCGTGAAATACTGTCCAACTCCGGGTTATCGGCGATCTGCTGGACGGCCAAATCAGCCAAGAACTTCCTTAGCTCCGGGTTCGCCGTGCTAAACTTCTGACTGTTTTTCAGGCGACGACGCTCGCCGTTGACGAGTGCCAGCCAGTCCGGATTTGCCTCAAACACGTCTTCGTGTTGCTGGACGATCCCGGCATAAACATGAGCCGTGCGGAGCTTGATGCTGGACCGATCATCCACGCTGACCCGGTTGCGGATCGCCCATTGTTTGAAGTCAGGCCCTTGCCGCATCCACTGCCCGTAGCCATAAAAGATGTTCCGATGGAGGTAATCCGGCGTTTCCAGATCATCCACCGCGATCGACAAATCAGGCTGACGAGGGATCACCTCCCACGCATCGCCCGGGAAAAAATGGCGATAACCAACCCGATGCAGCAGGTCCCACACCGCGTGCTCGACCGCCAGTTCGGTCGCACCGATCACCAGTAACCGATCTTGTTCAGACCGTAGCAGATAGACCTCACGCTCCAGCGCGACTGGCTCAACGGGCACGCCCATGCCCGGCAACACGAAGTCTGAGCCCAGGCCAACCACAATCCCGGCACTGCCTTCACCCGTCACCACTTCGTAATCATCACCGGTGATTTGACCCAGGTAATCGGCAAGCGTGTTGGCGGCTTCACGCACACGGGGGCTGGCCGAGTCGGCGACAACCACCCGAACCTCGTTTGCGGCCGTCATCCTGTAGGGAACCGGCTCTGCCAGCGCCTGAAGCGAGATGGCCAGGCAAAACCCAATACCGAGCGTCAATAAAAACGTTTGGCGTGTCATCATGTCTTACCTTGATCGGAAGCGTTCAGGGGAAGGTCCGGCCCATTTCACGGATATTCTCGAGTTCCGCGTCCTGACCGGCGGCGGGGATATAGAACATGGCCGGCCCGGTAATGCCGCCGGTGCCCAGTTCATCCAGACGATCATTGATAACACGGACCGCTACAAGATTAGGCTCTCCAAACCGCACCGCGTCGGTCGCGTCAACCTCAAAGGGCACAAACGCACCGCCATGACTGATGCCGACAGCTTGACCATTCACGTATACTTTGGCCTTTTCGTCTACACCGCCAAACCATAGAAAAACACGATCATTTTTATAGGTATCCGGTATCGTCACCCACTGCCGATACCATGCTTCTCCCTTGTAGTACCGCAGCCCATGATGCGTCCAGGCGGCGGCATGCGCTGGAATTTGTTGCCAATTGCCACCCTTGATTTCTGCACGGTGATAGCCCAGCGTCTCCCCGACGCGTTGGGTATCGATCAGGAAATCCCAGGTATGATCCAACTTTGCAATCGGCCGATTTCCGTTGATGGTGCGCGCGTATCCCTGATCCGTCGCCATGCGGAAAAAGCGTTTGAAGTACGCCTGTGCAAACCGCGGGTGAATCATCGGAATTTCAAAACCATTGATCAATTCATCCTGGATCGTCTCGATCCTGTCCAGCGCGGCTTTTGCTTCCGGCCAGTTCTGAGCGTGGGTGTTTTCGAGCATCGACAGGAACGTCTCGAGGTAATCAAACGTCAGACAGGTCGCCGCGACACGCTTGGCATAAAGGCCATCGCTGGCGAGCTTGGACGCGTGCTCGAGGTGCTGGCGGGCCTGACGACGTATGTCCTGAGGGTAAAACCCCGACATGTCAAACGCGCTGCCCACATGGTGGTCGGAGTCGCGGATCGAGGCGTTCATCAGGAGCAGATAGGCGAGCATGGGCTCCGACGCGGGCCCAAAGAACTTGTCCGCATAATCCTGCATCAAGGCATCGACGTCTGCTGTGTGGTCCCACATCAGCTTAGCCCCGATATACAGTGACGGGCTTTCGCTGGCCCAGTGGGTCAATGTCTCGACACGCCAGCCGTAAATCCCAAGCTCGGCCATCATCGGCACATCGGCGCGGATGCGATGCACCATCGGGAACGGCAGGCCCGGGTCCGCGAGGTTGAACCAGTAGCCCCGGTCGTACACGCGTGTCAGATGCTTGCCCCATTCTTTTGCCAGCCATGCGAAATACTGCTTTTCCGGGCAGATGGGGTTGTCCATACCATGGACGCGGCAAAGCGCGATCGGGGCCAATGCGCCCACCAGGCGAGGGTGCGGTTTAACATTTACCGGCGGCCGCATATATGCGTGATAGATATAGAAGGCCACACCCTTTTCCGGGAACTCTTCTTCCAGTCCGGCCAGAACCTGATTAAAGAACCACACATAGCGGTCGGTCATCGAAATCTCGTGTGAAAACGGGTCCCAGTCGCCCGCGTCCAGGGCTTTACAGCCATCGCACTCACAGAAGCCGGCCCAGTCGTTGGCGCCCATGCCGATCAGTTGCTGGTCCGGGCGCGACTCAAAATACGCCTTGGCCGCTTCCACCGCCATGGCGATGGTTTTCGGATTAGACAAACACTGCTGAGAGATGGTGCGCTTTTGGCTGCGGGCGTTGAAGCTGAACGTCTCGGGGTATTGCTCGAGCATCTTCTGTCGATGCGCTAATGAGCCGGCGAAGGGCGGGATGCCGTGGGCCGATGCGCCGAACAACGGCCCGCCCATGCGCATGCGCTGTTGCCAAGCCTTGTCGGAGGGGTGTTGCCAGCGCGACGCGAACGAGGGGTTTTGGACCGTCTCCTGTGTTTTGATCACAAGGGTTTGCTGGGTGGGAATGACCGTGCCGATGTCGCCGGGCATGAACCATCGAACACCAAGTTGTTCTAACAATTCGTAGACACCATTACGGACACCCGTGGCGGGCTGGACTGAATCGATCTGAGACGCAACGTCAAAGATGCTGATCCGGTCCTGGCCCACGATCAGTGCGAATGAAGCCGGGTCATGTAATTGGTCCTGCCATCGCTGACGATCACGAGCAGGCACGGCCTGCCCGAGGTAGATCGGTACAAGTCCCGCGGCCTCATCGCCCGATCCGCCGGCCGTCACCGTGTCAAGCGTGACGTCGCTGATCAATCGGATGTGGCGAATCAGTTCGGCAGCGGCATCTTGCTCAATGGCTGAGGCATTTTTGGGCAGAACCACCACGGCGAGCGGCTCCGCTTGCCGAACCAGGTGAACCGTTTGCGCAACCGCTGATGCGATCGGCAACAAAGACAGCACCAGAATCGGGGCAAGTAATTTTTGGATGTCGATACGGGACGGATCGGTTTCGTGTGTCATGCTCGGGAGATCCGCAACCGGGTAGATCGATGCAAATAATTAATAGATTAATCATCGTGAGTCTATCTAAATTATCGGCTTTGTCAACCTTTTTGCAGCAAACCGTTGATCATCTTGAACACGCCGGCTGACATCAGGGTCGGTAATGTTTGGGGACGGAAGGGATCGCTCGGCCGTAATCTACCTGTGCCGCCGAGGCAAAATATGATATAAATACTTATTATATATTTATTTATATATTATTTTGTTTTTGAAACAAAACTCTTGGCTGCGGTTCAAGATTCCGTTATCTTTGATTAATAGTTTAATTAACGGTTGGCTAAATGATATTTCCGTTACCCGCTGGGAGGTTATGGAGAAACAAATACATGCTCAGCAAACAAATCCACTTTATGGGCATCGCGGTGATGGTTCTGTTGGCGCAAGGGCTACATGCTCGAGCAACTGACTGGATCGATCCGACCGGCGGGGATTACAGCGACGGGACAAACTGGAGCACCGCGACACCGCCAACCGCGACCGAGCGGGCGTTGTTCAATATCGGTGGCGCGACCTATACCGTGGACTTTCCGCTTGCTGGCACAGTGTCCAGCCAGGGATTTTCGGTGTTCAACGATTCAGTGCTTTGGAACCTCGACGGCGCGTCCTACACGGCGAGCACCTCAAATGGGCTGGTTATCGCGACTAGTGGCGACACCGCCCTGACCATCAGCGGTGGCGGCGCCGTTGAAGTCAACGGCTTGAATATCTCCGTCACCGCGCCCGCTGCTACGCCTTTCGAATCGGCTGAGGTCCATGTCGAAGGCGTTGGCACCCGCTTGCTGATCAATGGCCCGGTGGGTAACTCCGGCTCGCAGACCCGTATCTTCGTCGGCCACTCGAACGGCCTCAGTGACACCTCGCTCAACGCGGACCAGAGCGTGCTGCGCATCACGAACGGCGGCGTCGTGGAGACCGGCGACCGCGCCCGTGGGGGGGTTTTCGTGGGGGACCTGGGCTTTCGGACAAGCGGTCATGCGGCCGGCCAGATCATTGTCAACGGCAGCGGGTCTCAACTCGTAACCCAGGGGTCGGCACTAATCATCGGCGATGACGCCCGTGGTGCTGCGGGTGACCCCGCGGAAGTCCGAGTGGAAAACAACGGGACGGTCAACATCGGTGTCGGACAGATTTCACCAAGCACGATCTACGAAGCGGGTACGCTCACGCTCGATGGCGGAACCATCACCCTGGGCAGTACCTTTGGCCTGGGGAGTTTTAATTACAGCACCTTCACGAACCGCGGCGTGATCCGAGGTGTTGGTTTAATCGACGAATCCGGTTCCACCGATCCCAGCCCCCGTGAGATCTTGCTGGATAACACGTCCGGGGTGATCCGACCCGGCGACACCACCGACACCTCCGGGATCGGCATCATCACACTCGGCAACGTCTTGCTCGAACAGGACGCCGATGGCGCCATCGAGTTTGACATCAACAGCGCCGGCGTGCCGGGCGTGGATTACGACCAGGTGCTGCTCACCGCCGACACGCTGGATGACCGGCCAACGGTGCAAGCCGGCGGCGCGGCCCGGATGTACTGGGCCAATTTCGGCGACACCACCCCCGGCGCAACCACGGTGGACGGCGGTGAGATCGTGATCGACTTTTCCGACCCCAGCCTGATCGCCATAGGTGATATGTTTGACCTGGTGGTGGCGGACTCGGTCGGTGGCACGCTGCCCGAGTTGACGTTTGTCGACCCGAACATCGACGGCTATCTGGTGTTTGTCGACTCGGGGGGCACGCTGCTGCCGGACCAGGAAGCACTGCGGCTGATCATCATCCCCGAACCGGCCTCAGTCGTGCTTGTGATCTGCGGGGCAGTGCTGCCCCTGCGTCGTCTCCGTGCCCGGGCAACACAACCTTTTTAGAGGGAGCTTCGTGTACAGATGATCAGGCGTGCATCGGGTTTTTCGCTAGTGGAACTGCTGGTGGCCGTCTCCGTGATCGCGGTGTTGATCGCGCTGCTGTTGCCCGCTTTGCGTGCAGCACGCGATACGGCTCAGCGTGTATTGTGCCAGTCTCGGATGCGGCAGGTCGGAATCGCTATGCAGGTTTACCGCAGTGATTTTGGAGGTTGGCACCCACCCCAGAACATCCTGCCCGGCAGCTTGCCGCCGCCTTGGTACGATTCGGGTTCCTATCGCTTCGCGGAGCTGATCAGGCCCTACCTCAATACCCCGGAAAACCTGTCCTACACCAGCAGCGCGGATGAGAACACCTACATGTGTCCGTCCAACAACTACCGCTATCGTACCGGCATGTTGTTTTCCGAGATGCGCGAGTTCATTTATACTTCTGGGCTTGGGATGGTCAGTGGCAACTACTGGAACACGGCGCTGTTTGGCATGAGTGAGAGCAGCTTCAGGCACTTGCCCCGGTTTGATTTCCCGGGCCAGCCCAGCGATACGATCGCGTGCGGCGAGGTCGCGGGGCAGACGGCGACACGCTTGGGTTTCGCCACCAATGGATGGTCGCAGGTCGCGTTTTTCCATCAAGGCAGAACCAATTTTCTGATGCTGGACGGACACGTGGAAGGCTGGCGGCAAACCGATCTGTTCGCCCTTGGCAGCGGCTTTGATGATTCCGCCGCCATTACTTTTTTTGACGGGGACCGTGAATTCGCCCCGCCTTACCCTTGAACAACAGCGGCCTTTATGATTTGAGCTGATATGAAAACGCAACGTGTCACGTTAAAAGACATTGGCGAACGCGTGGGCGTCTCACCCGTTGCAGTCAGCGCGGCCTTGGGCATGCTCTCGAGCAACTCACCTGTACGCCTCTCGGAAGAAACCGCTGAGCAAGTCCGTCGCATCGCCGGTGAGTTGGGCTATCAACGCAACAACATTGCTCGCGCCTTTCGCAGTAAGCGGACCCAGACCATCGGGCTGCTGTTCCGCGTGGTGTCCAACACCCAGCCGGTCAACTACCTGATCGACTGCATGCACCGCGAGTTGCAGCGGCATGAATACCACGCTTATCTCAGTCCGTTTCATTCCCGCTATGAATTGTTCGAGCGGGGCGTGCGTGACCTCGTCGGCTGGCAGGTGGACGGTCTGATCTTGTCCCATGTTTACGGATCGGATGACGCGGATGGTCAATGGTCAGACCTGGAACAGTGGCTGACCAAGCTGAATATCCCGGTGGTGCTGGTCGAGTCAACACTGCCGGCGGCCCGCACCCACCCGCGGCTCGCCGTGGACATGGTCGGAGCCAGCGCGTTGGCGGCCCGCCACCTGATCGATCTGGGGCACCGCCGGCTCGCGTTTGTCAGCGACCCACGGGGCGCGTCACGCGAGCGGTGGGAAGCGGTGCAGCGTGTCGCCGGCGAGCAGGGGGGAGTACAGGCGGAATGGATCATCCTCGACACGACCACCGCATCGGTGCCCACGCTTGGCCCGTTGGAGGCCGCACAGCGGGCGGGGGCACAACTTGCCCAACGCGACATGCGTCCGACCGGCCTGATCTGCGGCAACGATTCGGTAGCGCGGGGATTGGTCGGCGCTATGCAGGGCGCGGGGCTGGACATCCCGGGTGATGTGTCGGTGATCGGTTATGACAACTCGGAGGCCGCGGTGATGTGTGAGCCGAGGCTGACTACCTTTCAGCAGCCGGTGGAGTTGCTGGCCCAACAGGCGGTGGAGGCGTTGCTTGGTCGGGTGGCGGGTGATCGCAAGGGGGCGGAGTCCAGTCAGTTTGCCGCCGAACTGATCATCCGGGATTCAACGGCATCTTTCGGGCCAGAGGATTAAGTCGAAATGGATTTACCCGACGTGTGGGGGCCGGGCCAGCTGCTCGCATTTTCTGCTATCGATGGGCCGACGCATGACAACACCGATCTGGTGTTGCACACCGCCGATAGGCCCGGCGATTTGCATGTACGGCTACCCGAGCCCAGGCGGTTGAGTTTTGAAGGGATCGGCCCGTTGCGGTGGCGGTGGCTTTTGGGAGATACCGGCTACGCGGACAGCGATGCGGGGCCGTTTCGATTTGCCTTCGCCGATGCGCAGACATTGATCGGGCAACTGCCTCAGGGGGTCAAGCCTAGGCTGGAGCAAGAGACCCGGGTTGTGGATGCACCACTAACGTCGGGCGCGCACCGGCTTGATTTAATCATTGAAGGACAGCAATGGGCGCTGATCAGTGCTGGTGATGCAGGTGTAGAAGAACGGCAAGCACTGGCGCGTAATGCCATGTTGCAAGACCTCGATCGCTGCATCGCTCAGCGCCGTCGATTGATTGAAGGCGTTCAAGTTCCATCTGGGTTGGGCGCGCTACAGCGACGGCTCTACCTGAAAGCAGCGAGCGTGCTGAAGGTTAATGTGTGCTCCTCTAATACCTTGATTGCAAACCGTTGGACGACGCCTGACCGTTGGCCACACCGGGCGATGTTTCTTTGGGATTCGGTGTTTCACGCGTTGGCGTGGCTTGACCTGGACCGCACCGTTGCATGTGATGCGCTGGCGGCGGTGGTGGGGCTGATCGACGCGGACGGGTTTTTACCGCATATGATCCGCCCGCCGGATTATGTTTCGTCCATCACGCAGCCACCGCTGTTGGCGTGGGGAGTGAGTGTCTGTCTCAAGGCGGGTGCTGATCCCAGGTGGGCGCAGGCGCAACTCGACCCCATTGAGCGACATCTGGGGTGGATCGCTAAGCACCGCACACTGGCGGCAGGCGCGTTACCCGGTTGGTTAATCGAGGACAACTCTGACAACTGCCGATGCGGCGAGTCGGGGCTGGATAACACACCGTGTGCCGACCGATTGGCGTCCGGGAATACGGTGGAAACGTGTGATCTGGCGGCTTACGTGGCTCAAGACTGGGCGTGTCTGGCGGATGTGGCCGAGGCTGTAGGCGATGGCGATCGCGCCACGGTTGCGCGACAACGGGCCGATCAGATCAACGAACTGACGCGCACGCGACTGTGGTGCCCCGAACGTAACTTGTTCATGTGGCGGGGCAACGATGGACACTTCGTTGAGCCCATGATCGTAGCGGGGTTCATGCCACTGCTCACTGATGCACCGACTCGGGCACAGGTGGACGCCCTGGCAGGTCACTTACACAACCCATCGACGTTTGGTACACCGCTGCCCGTGCCCAGCACGAGCTTGAACGCGGGCACATACTGCAAAGACGTGTTTCGCGGGCCGGCCTGGATGAACACCAACTACCTAGTGGCCCAAGGCTTTACTCGGCAAGGCCGCGCGGTAGAAGCTGACCTCATCCGCCGCAAGAGCCTGGCGCAAGTCCAACACTGGTACGAACGCACTGGCTGCCTTTGGGAGTACTACGACAGCCTGGCGATCACCGCCCCTGGCGAGCTCGACCGCAAACGTCGGCTAAGCGGCAGCGATGGCATCGGCCCAATCAGCGACTACGGCTGGACCGCCGCGACAACCTTAATGTGGTTGTCTTGAGCGGAGCCAACGAAAACAACACATATCTATTTTATTCATCTTTTTTTCTCTAACAGGGCCCGGAGTGTTCTCTTAGATCGGGCTCGTTCGAGGCGTCGAGGAGTGGTGTTCCAATTTGTTGGCGCCCTGCCAATTCTGCACTTACGTATGTTGAGGTTTCCTGTGAATTGTGGACTGTTCGTACTGTTTAGGCTCCTTATGGAGTGGGTGACCAAGCACCGGGATGCGGAGTCTCGGTTTCTCCGTGAGGAAAACCGGATTCTACGCGAGCGGCTTGATTAGATTCTGTGGATCTTCTCACTCTTTCAATGACAAGAAGCTGGCTCATTCGCCGCTGACAGCGCAAGCTATCCTTCGATCACGTCGCCCTGTATCTTTTGGAAGAACTGGTGATAGGTAATACTACTGTAATACGCAACGTGATCCTGGAGGAATATCAATCGTCTGTATTTTGGAACAGGCCGCGCCACGGCTACATTGTAAAAATACAATGATCAATCTGATTTGCATTGCTCGAACGCCGCCTTCAGAGCCATTATAGGATCGGACTTGGGGCGAAACTCATGAGCAATATAGCCGCCGAATCCACTTGCGTGAATCGCGTGACAGATGGCGGGAAAGTAGAGTTCTTGTGTCTGGTCCAGATCACGGCGGCCAGGGTTGCCTGCGGTATGAAGATGTCCAATCCAGCTGATGTTGTCTTGTATAGTGCGGATCACATCGCCCTCCATAATCTGCATATGGTAGATGTCGTAGAGCAGCTTGAAGTTGGGGCTGCAAACGCGCTGGCATACAGCGACACCCCAGGCAGTGTGGTCGGCCTGATAGCCGGGATGATCAACCTTTGAGTTGAGTAATTCCATATTGAGTGTGACACCCGCCTTCTCGGCCGCTGGAATAACACGTGTCAGGCATGAGGCACAGGCCTCGATGGCTTGCGCGTCGGTCTGGCCTTCGCGGCGATTACCACTGAAACAGATCAGGTTAGGAATCCCGTGTTCGACGGCAAGACGGATCGATTCGGTCAGTTCCGCTACGATCGAGTCATGTTCAGCGGGATCGTTAAGGCCAGCAGTCAAACTTTGGTGTCCACACATGCTTGCCACCGACAGCCCATACTGTTTGGCGATAGCGACTTGATCTGTGAATGCTTCGTTGCGAGCCCACCATTCGACAGCGGAGTAGCCGATCTGTGCAGCAGCTTGGCAGATGCGGTTGAAATCGACTTGATCGTTTGTAAAACAAGGCGAGCAAAAGGACTGCTTAATTGGCATCAGTGTTCCTTACCGATTCATGGTGCATCCGCGCGTAGGTGGTGGGTTCGAGTCCTTGCTCGCGGACGTATTGAAACGTCAGATCAAGCATTCGCATCTTCGGATCGAATAACGCTAAGCTCCATGGGTGCCAGATCAACGAGACATAATCTAGACCACTCTGGTTGGCGCGGTCGATGAACACCTTGCTGTTGTATCGGAATTCGTCCTCAGCAGTGGTGATCGGACCTGTCGGGATAGCCTCCGGGAATAACGGCGGGAATGCCAGCAGACGGCGTGGCTCGGCCCAGAAACCCGGCTTGCTCATCGATTTAAGCACGTTATCGTGCCAACCGTGGCAGGGGTATTCGACGATCTGGGCAAATCCTTCATCCGCGTATGAGAAGGACTGGTTTAATGGCGCCGGCAATGTGTAATCAGGTCCCCACGCCATGCTACTGACGTATTCGTATCCCGCCTCGGCAACCTGTTTCAGCACCCCCGCCGCGCCCTTCAGCCCATCAACAAAGCTGCATCCCGGGCGCAGTCCGATGCACCGGCGATCAGGAAACACACGGTCGACCACTTCTTTACCCCGCAGGATCTGCTCTCGTATGGTGTCCACCGATGCCGCCGGCCCGCAAAAAGGGTGATCGCGAACCATTCGGTGCGAGTAGGTATGAGATGCGATTTCAAACAATGGGTCGTCGAGCAGTCTCCGGTAGAGATCGGGGGTTGCTTCCAACGCCCTGCCAACGATGAAGAACGTGGCGGGCATGTCGTATCGCTTGTGTGCCGCAATGATCGCCTCGCACGCTTCCGCACAAGACGGCGCCGATACACGCTCCGTATCGTATGCCGCGATGTAACGGGTCACCTTCCGCCCCTTTCTCACGAAGACTCAATCGGCGTGCAATAGGCACAGATCACCTTGTTGATACCCAACGCAACGTTGTCGCAGTCTTGGTCAGACCACCACTGGTTCAACTGTAAAGTCAGGCACCGGTTGTATAGATCGGTGCCTACGGGGCAACGTTCTGTCCCGAACTGTTCGGGAAAACGATCCATGAGCGGGTAGTAGTGATTGCACACGTGCCAATCCGGGCGCCCTTCACTTCCGCGATAACTCGCGGCGATACCCTCGGCTTTCAGCGCTTTAGCCAAACACACGCCCAATTCGTCATCCTTTGGAAAGCATCTGAGCATATACCCGATATCGCCCTCCGGATCATTGCTTTTCTGCCAGGTTATCTGTTCGACATCCGGCAGCTGTTGCCGAATGTGATTCCAGACGCGCCGATGGCGGGTAACGATATCTGGCAGTTTTTCTATTTGAACAACGTTGATCGCCGACTCTAGTTCGGACATACGGAAGTTGCCGCCGACAAACAGTTCACCGTCGTACCGCGGCGCTGCAAAACGATCAGGACGCCACAGCCCACCGGCTTCAGAAGCCTGCCGGATTCTGTCGTAGAGAAGGTCGTCGCTGGTTACTACCATGCCGCCTTCTCCACCGCCGATGAGCTTGTAGGAAGAGATACTGAAACAGCCGATGTCCCCGATGGAACCGACGGGCTGGCTGTGATAGGTTGCGCCGGGCGATTGGGCACAGTCTTCAATGACCTTGATATTGTGTCGTCTGGCGACCCGCAGGATCGGACCCATGTCACACACGCTCCCCCAATGATGTGTGGGTAGTACTGCCACGGTCCGGTTCGTGACGAGCGGTTCGAGCTTGACTGGGTCCATCTGCAAAGACGAATCCACATCACAGAAAACGGGCGTAGCGCCCAGTAACGCACCGGCAAGGGCTGTGGCGATGAAGCCGGCCGCCGGGACAATGACTTCCGTATCCGGGCCGGCGCCGACCGCCGCCAGAGCTGCGGTGAGTGCAGCGGTGCCGTTGCACACCGCGTAGGCGTGCTTGACCTGAAAGGCTTCACGGGCCAAGGCTTCAAACCGGTCGCCCATCGAGGGTTTCGCTGATCCGTAGTAGCGCCCCAAGTGAGGCCCGACTTTGGGCAGGTCCGCTTCCGACAGCACTTCACGCAACCGTGTGAGCGCCGTCTCGCTGAAACCGAACCGCTCAGCGACACTGATGAACTCAGCCACACCCACTTTGGGTTCGGGCTGCCCGGTCATAGCCTGAACCGCCCGCATCCCTCCTTTGATGGCCGGAACAGAGTCAAGTGTCTGCGGTGAAGACATGGCTTTTACCCTTCCTAGTCATTTTCAAGCCAAGCAATCCTTTGCAGCCGCCTGTGTTGGCTCGTGTTGGGTTTCAAAACTTTCATTATCTGCACTATAATAATGACGAAAAAAACAAAAAAAATAGCATATTCTGTATTTCACATGTCATATTCTGCATTATGATCGGCCATCAAATGGAAACGAAATTCGAACATGCCGCCCCACCGGGCGAAGTGCAACTGATCCTCGTATACGCGGGCCAAGTCAAGTTTGAGTACACGTGCTGGGCGAGACGCTGCCACCGCATGCATTGGGTCCTCGACCTGATTACCGAAGGGTCACAACAGCAGCGTGTCGCCAGCGGGCCTTCCTTTGAACGCGAGCCCGGCTTGCTCGCGCTCTATGCTCCCGCGACCCCATACACCGAGCGAACCGTCGCAGGGCAGGTGGTCCATGAAGCTTACATGGTCTTTGCCGCAAGCGGCACAACCGACAGCATGCTGCGCGGGTTGACCGGGACGCCGGGTTATTGCCATATCCAAGACCCCTGCGAAGTCATCGCCGATTTGCTTAAACGCCTTGATGATTACCACCGTGTCGGCGGGCCTGGCACGCCGTGGCTAAGCAGCGGCTTGATGCTTCAAGCGCTGGGGTTGCTGCGTTCAGCAACGGTAGTGAAGCCAGGCCTTCGGCGAATCGCCCCACGGACGGACTCCGACCAATCCTTGTTGTTGCGCGTGGCCGATTACTTGGAAGCCAATATTGCGCGGCCCTTGAGTGTCGCGGATGTGGCAGTTGGCATGGGAATGAGCCAATCGGCGCTGGCGCACACGTATCCGCAATTAGCTGGCGAGACCCCTTATCAAGCCATCGTGCGCAGCAAGATGAACGCAGCCAAACGTTTACTGGTCCAGGAGGGCTTGAACGTACAACAGACCGCCCAACGGCTGGGCTTCCGGAGCGCATTTAATTTTTCACGCACGTTCAAGCGCGCTGTGGGGTGCGCCCCGACCCATTACCTTGCACAATACACCAGCGAAGTGGGCAGCGGGCCTTGAATCTACAGGGTAATAAGCCACGCGATCTATGCTATTCCTATGTCAGTCAAACTAGTGTGTACTTGGGTTGATGAGTAGCCCGCAGGCCCAATTTCGATCGGCTTCGCATCTAACAGCACGATTTCTCGACAGCCTTTTGTCCAAGAGTGGAGGGCGATCCCGCATACATCAAGCGGTCTCTAGATCTGTAGGGATGATCCTGCGGGATGGAGGAGAAATCCGCTTATCGCGGTGGGCAGGAGATTGTTGTGGGCTTTTTGAGGGGCTAAGTGATGGCAAATGTGTCAGGTTCCAAGGGGTGCTGATAGATTTTAAGTCTTTCATTAAAGGTATTTTATCGATGTCATACTCGATTGTCCCTGACATTTGGAATTTTCTTGATGCAAGCCTCGTCACCTCGATCGATTTGGAACCTGATTGACGCCGTGTCGGTCCTATTAGCGCGAGCGTACATGACCGCGCGGGCCCGCACCTTAGGGCATCCATCACCCGTGGTACGGCTGCTCGCTCAGCGTGATCATGCTTACACGGATTCGGTGTTGTTAGAGCGGGAGCTGGCCATCTTCCGGTCTCAACGGCATCGCTACCCGGCCAAGCGACGGCCTCATTTTCTCCCCAAGAACGGGCAGAGATCACAATTGAGCGAAAACACGTGGGTGATGACCCTCGATTGCATTACCCAGCGATCAGGGTGGCGCCAAAGCTTCTTTCAGCGGTGTGAAAACCCGCCGGGAATAGCGCTACAATCTACTGGCCTGCCGCTGTGACTCAAGGAGGCTGGCTCGATCAGACTGAAGCTCCGTCAATCAGACAACTGAATAACGACACACGGTCGAAACCATCATTCCAACGTGGCTCGACCATGTTTTATTTGTACTCTCTTTGCCATGACCGAATCCGACTGGCTGACATTGCTGGAAACCCTCTGCCGGATCGATAGCCGCACCGAGCGTGGCGCCGAGGGCGCAACTCGGGTTGCTGAAGAACTGAGCCGAGTCCTCGCGTCGATGGGGTTCACATTTCCTGGTTCGCCCCTGGAAAGGATGAGCCCACCCGCGGACAACACTTACGGGCCGTACGAAACGCTGACGTCGGCAACAAGCTCCTGCTGGTAGCACACACCGACACAGTGTTATCGCCTGAAGAAGTGCCCTTCCGCGTTGATCCAGACCTGGGCCGAGTGTTCGGGGCCGGCGCCTGCGATATCAAAGGCGGTTGTGTATTGATGCTGGCTGCAATCTACGCGGGCCGGCGGCAGGGGGTTCAAGGGGTTTGCTACCGGTAAAGGCTGACCCTGCCGCCCCTTGATGATTGGACTCACCGGTGATGGCTCCTAACGCCATGAGCCATCATACCAGCAGCCCTCGCGCATCTACGGGTGAGAGGATTAGTGTGTCGTCGTCGTGACGAAGCCAGTATGACGATTGAAGGTTGATGCAGGGGCAGATGTGGTTGGGAATGATGTGAAGCCGATCACCGACAGCCGGCCGGCGGCGGATTGAAGGCCACGTGATCTCGCCGTGTTCCTCGCTCAACCGGGTGATGCGTGCGGCGGAACATTCAACAACGTACCCGTACCCGCCGGCGTCGGGGTCCGTAACGAGACGGTCGCTGGTGAGTGTTTTGGAGCCCGCGTCGACAACGACCTTGCCCGGCACCGCATCGGAGATCACTGTGCACACCACTCGGGCAGCGCAATCCTCAAGCGTGCACCAGCCCCCAGACGCGCAGTTCCAGTCATAGTAGATATAGGTGCCGGGTCGAATCTCGGTCAGTTGCGGCACGAGGTGTGAGCGGAGAGCGGTGGGGGTCGAGCCGCCTGAGACGATCTCGGCGTTTAGGCCTGCGGCTGCCAACGCGTCGAGCACTGACTCCAGGACGTCGGCGACGGCCCGGAGGGGCACTGCCTGCTGATCATGTGGCGTCATGATGTGGCCTGGGA
The DNA here is from genome assembly GCA_028277745.1 of Phycisphaeraceae bacterium. Taxonomy (GTDB): domain Bacteria; phylum Planctomycetota; class Phycisphaerae; order Phycisphaerales; family Phycisphaeraceae; genus JANQFR01. Next base: position 41,441 of record JANQFR010000072.1, on the reverse strand, counting down.
ACGTGAGTAGACCGTCGAAACGCACACCCGCGTGTTGCTGCACGGTGCGAGCCAATGACACCGCATCTTCCACCGTTTGCAGTCCGGTGCGATGGTGTCCCGTGTCCACGTCGATAAGCACGCCTATGTCGCTTTCCGCATCAATCGCGGCACGACTCAGCGCCTCGATCGCGGCGACCGAATCGACCGCGACGCGGACCATGCGATCCTTCGCCAGCGCCGCGATGCCGGCGGCGCGATGGAGGTCCACGGCGGGATAGGCCAACAGCAGGTCGTCACACACCTCGGCCATCGTCTTCGCCTCACCTAGTTTGGCGACGGTCAGCCCTCCGGCGCCTGCGTCGAGTTGACGCTGGCTCATCTGACGTGATTTATGCGTTTTAGTATGCGGCCGAAGACTCAGGCCGTGCTCGCGGCAGTACGCTGCCATTTGCTGTACGTTGTGCTCCGCGGTGGAGAGGTCGACGATCAGTGCCGGGGTTGCGACTTGTGCTTCGTCGTGCGCGCAATCGGAATCGGTCACGGCGTCTGCTCCGGCGAGGTGGCAAAGGGCGATGGCAACTGAAGGGCGGTGATGCCACCGTCGACGACAAGCATGTGGCCGTTGACGAATTCTGCGGCGTCGCTGAGCAGGTACACCACAGTGGCGCCCAGATCAACGGCGTCGGGGATGCGGCCGTCGGGGATGTGTCCACGGATCCATGCCGCGCGATCGGGTTGCTGCTTCAGCCAAACGGTGCGTGGGGCGTGGACGATGCCAGGGGCGAACCCGTTGACACGGATTCCATGCGGCGCCAGCGCCACGCAAAGCGTTCGGACCATCATCTCAACGGCGCCCTTGGCGGTGTCGTAAGCTGCGGAATCCGGCTCGGCGAGGCGGCCGTTGACCGAGCCGGTAAACACCATCCGGCCTCGGACGCCGCTGCGCATCCAGTGCCGCGCAAACTGCTGAGCGAGCAGCCAGGGAAACGTCACGTTGATGCGCAAGGTTTGCTCCAACAGCTCGGCAGAGATCTCTTCGAACGCGCCCTCACCCTGATGCCCGCCCGCGTGATTGACCAGCAGATCGAGCCCTGGCTCGGATTCAAGCGCCTGACGGCAGATCTGCTCGGCTAGCAGTTGGCTGGTTCCGGCAAGGTCGCCGGTCAGCAGCGACGCCCGTACGCCGTGACTTCGGCAAGCCCGCAAGGCGTCCTGCGCTTCTTTGTCGTCTTCTTTGCCGTGCAGCACAACGTTCGCGCCAGCGGCGGCCAGCGTATCGGCAATGCCACGCCCGATCCCGGCCGTCGAGCCGGTGACGAGTGCGGCGCGCCCTTTCAGGTCAAATGGATGACTCATTCCACAGATATCTCGATATGGATCGCTCAATCACAGTACGCCAAATTTCGCATAGGCGTCACTTGCCTTCATGCCGCCCTGGATCGCGTCGCGGGTCACGCTCTCGGCGTAGACCTTTTCCCATGCCCGCGCGATCGCCTCCTCCTCAACCTCTGTCGGGACGAACACGATCCCGTCGACGTCGGCGATCACGAAGTCGCCGCTGTTGATGCGGACACCGTCTATCTCGACGGGCACATCGACGTCGATGACGCGTTGACGGTGCAGGCTGTCGTATACGCTTGTGCCGCGGGCGAATACGGGGAATCCCATCTCCGTCATCTTCGCGACGTCGCGCACCGCGCCGTCGACGATCGCGCCGACGCAACCTCGGTTTCGCGCGGCGGTGGACAGCAGCTCGCCCCAGATGCCAGAACGCATCGCGCCGTGTGCTGCGGCGACGTGCACCTCGCCGGGATTGCAGCCGTCCACCGCTTCGAATTCCAGCTCATACGGCCGCGAGTCCTCGTGCGCCATGTCGGCCCAAAGGGTGGTCCGGCAGCGACCGATCAGACGAGGCACGCCCGTCAGAGGCGACAAGGCGAGGTTCGGCGACTGGCGTCGGTAGCCCAGCCCGTCCAGCGCGTCGGCGACGACGGTGCTGGACAACTCACGCTCCATCTGTTCCCGACCGGGCAGTTCGGTGCATGTCTTGTTCATTGGTTTGCTTCCTTATTCGCCCATGCGCGGGCGGCTTCGTCGGCGGTACCGCGCACTGCTTCGATCAGCTCGGAGAGACTCGCCTCCCGGCACCGGACGGTGGGAATGCTCAGGCTGACGGCCGCGAGCGGTTCGCCGTCGGTCATCATTGGCGCGCCGATGCACGTCACGCCCAGGTCACACTGGTCGTGTTCGACGGCGTAACCATCCTTATGTGCCTGCGCCAACGCGTCACGGATGTGCTCGCGATCGGTGTCGGTCTTCTCCGTCCTGGGCGTCAGCACCGCGCCGGCCAGCAGGTGCGCCTGACGCGCCGGATCCAGTTGCGACACCAGGGCCCGGCCGAGCGCTGTGGTGTAGAAGGGATCGCGATCGTCGGCGTCGGCAACGCGGCGCAGTGGGTGTCGGCTCTCGTGCACCACGAGGTAGCGCACCATCTCACCATCGAGCACCGCGAAATTCACCGTCTCGCCCGTCCGGTCGCGCAGGTCGCGCAGCACCGGATCTACCGCCGCGACCATCGCCGCCTCTGAAGCCGGGCGGGTCAGCCGTGACAGCCTGGGTGTCAGCTCGTAGTCGCGGTCGGTGTTTTGCCGGACGTAACCGAGCGCGACCAAGGTCCGCAGAATCCGGCACCCGTTCGACTTGCTGACCGCCGCACGCTCCGTGACCGCAGCCAACGATGCGGAGCCGCCGAGCCCCGCCAGCGCTTCGAGCAGATTGAAAGATTTGACAAGGCTCGAGCATTCCATATAAGTGAATTTATCATTCTGTATTTAGAAATGCAACCTTTCATCAGAGGTGTTGTATGAGTTGGGATGTAATTCATGGCGATGCGGCGCCTTCGAGTGCCCTGCCCTTTTCCCCCGCGGTGCGAGCGGGTGACTTCGTGTTCGTCTCCGGCCAGGCGTCGGTGAATGAATCCGGCCAGATCGTCGAGGATGATTTCGAGGGCGAAATGCGGCGTTCCTTCGACAATGTCACACGTGTGCTGGCCAGCGCGGGGCTCACATTGCGGGACGTCGTGCAGGTGCGGGCGTACGTCGGCCGGCAAGAGGATCTTGCGAGCTATAACCAGGTGTATCGAGAATTGATGACGGAGCCGTTCCCCGCCCGCACGACGATCATGGGTTGCCTCGGCACGCTGCTAAAGTTTGAGGTGGATGTGGTCGCGTGGGTGGGGGGCGTGGAGGAGCGGTGAACATGCGAGTCGGCATCGCCGGGTTGCAGCACGAGTCGAACACGTTCCTGCCCGGTGCGACAACTCTGTCAGATTTCGAAGTCCACGGACTGCTCGAGGGCGATGCCATCGTGCAGCGGTATCGCGGTGCCCATCACGAAGTAAGCGGGTTCATCGCAGAACTCGAGGCGCCTGGTATCGACATCGTGCCGATTTTTTTCACATTGGCGGTGCCCAGCGGCGTGATCGATGGCGCTGCCGCGGAGGCGCTGACACGCCGCCTGTTGGCGGCGACGGAGGTGGCGGGGGCGCTCGACGGCCTGCTCGTAGCAGCTCATGGCGCAGCGGTCAGCGAACCCCATCCGGATTTTGACGGCCACTGGCTGACTCGTCTCCGCGCGTGCGTCGGCGATGCGCTGCCGATCATCTGCACACTGGACGCACACGCCAACGTGTCGCAGGCCATGATCGACGCCTGCGATGCGACGATTGTGTACCGCACCAACCCCCACACAGATCAACGGGAGCGCGGGCGGGAGGCGGCGGCGTTGATGGTACGAACAGTGAACGGGGAGGTCCGCCCCGTGCAGGCCGCCATGTTTCCGCCGCTGGCCATCAACATTGAGCGACAATTGACGACCGATCCGCAGTGCCGGCGGCTTGAGGATCGGGCCGAAGCGTTGCGACGCCGGTCCGGCGTCCTGTCGGCGAATGTCGTGCTCGGGTTTCCCTATTCAGACGTGCTCGAAATGGGGTCGAGTGTTGTTGTGGTTACGGACGGGAACACCGCTGAGGCGAGTCAGGCCGCCGCAGAACTCGCCGGTGTGATCTGGCGGGATCGGGACGCGTTCGTGGGGCGATTGATCAGCGTCGACGAAGCGATCGGCCGGTCGGCAAGGGGCGCGGGGACGACCGTGCTGTTGGATATGGGAGACAATGTCGGCGGTGGATCGCCGGGCGACGGGACGATCCTGGCGCACGCGCTGCTCGAGCGCGGCATCACGCGCGCGCTGGTATGCCTATATGATCCGTCGGCGGCCGCGCAGGCGCGAGCCGCGGGCGTTGGCGCGGTGTTGCAACTTTCGATGGGCGGTCACACTGACGCGCTTCACGGGCCGCCGCTGGAAATGTGGGTCCGCGTGCGCAGCCTTCACAGCGGCGCCTTCACCGAGGCGGCGGTGCGTCATGGCGGCGCGCCGCGCTACGACATGGGACCCACGGCCGTCGTCGAGTCGGACGTTGGATTGACGATCGTGCTCAATTCGCGTCGGGTGCCGCCGTTCAGCCTGGGTCAGCTGACGCACTGCGGTCTGGACCCGCGGGATTTTCGAGTGACGGTCGCCAAGGGGGTTCACGGCCCGGTCGCGGCGTATGCGGAAGTCTGTGAAAACATGATCCGCGTGAACACCCCGGGCATCACGACGGCCGACATGACAAGCCTTGAATTCCGCAGGCGCCGCCGGCCGCTGTTTCCCTTTGAGCAGGCCAAAATTAATATATCTCATTTTCAAATAAGGGCATAGGACGCGTGGACGCGGAAGAGAAAACGACGGAATCGCTGATTTTTGGGTGAGGTGTCGGGAGTTGTTGCTTGATACCAAACTGTCCGTCATCACCACCTATGTGTCCGGCCAACTGGTTTAAAGACGTGAAGTTGATTTGCCATCCCAGCAGCCAACGAATTAGTTGTGCCAACATTGACCGGCTCCCAAACCTCGCCCAACCCCGCCAACCGATTAGCTGACACGGATTCTGCACAATGAAAGCTGGCGCTGCGGTACGCGATTTCACCGGAGAGGTCGGGCTTGCCCTGCTCAGGTAGCGCCGGTCTCGGCCAGGCTTCAAGGGCCTCGGTGTGGGTCAGGGCTTTAGTTGCTTATTTCAACATTCTCGATCCTCTCGGTTAGTGCTCAGGCGGAAGCAGCAACACGCCATTATCGACATAGAGCTTGATGGTGGACAAAGGAAAATCGCTGTACTCGATCCGTTGCGTGATGATGGTAGGCTCGTCGGAATCCTCACGGCAGGTCAGCCGGGCGCTCTTATCATCGGCGACCGACAACCGCCATAGCTGGAACTCCGACAGCGGGGCCGCTTTATCACGGGTTCGTGTTGGTAGCTGGCAATGGCATCGATGAGCCAGCAAGCGCCGGCCCTCTCAGCGGGGTAGTGAACGCCATTGGTGAAGACTAGCTGGTTGGTCCAATGCCTGTAATAGTTCTCGGTGCCTGTGAATCGGGCTAATGCTTCGGTCAGTTGTTGCGGGGTCATTGTGCTTTCTCCGTTTCCAAGTGTCGGCGGACGGCGCACCAGTCATAGCCGCACATGGCGCAGCGTTGACGGTCGTCGGCCTGGGTGTATTTGGTTATCCAGCGTTTGCCTTGACGGTCGGCGGTTGCCGGTGTGAGACCCTGGATACCTCAGCCAGAATCGGCTTTGGCCATGCCGACATGTCATTAATGATGGCTCATGTATCACCGGCCAATCAGGGCGAAATACCGTATCTGTATTGACATCAGGGTATTACATCAAGCCGCCTGCGTTTTATGTGACATATTCCAATTGCACACGGTACGAGGTTGAAGTTGCAATCAGATGGCCATCTGAAGCTATGCTCAATAGACCATACCGGACCATGTAGCTTTGCAGGGGGTAGAGATGTCAACGTGTTGGACACAAACAGATTGTCTGTAACCAGATAATTGTCTGGTCATGCTTGGGTAGGAGAACCGCAAGAGCTGGTTCGCTCGTTTTGCTTGTGTTAAGACCACTCATGGTACTCGCGTCAATCCCGCGGTCGTGTATGGATTTCATCAGACAATTTTCGCTCCAGCGAAGGCAAGTGATGGCTTCGGCTTGTCTTTGCTGCGGCTAGGCGCGGATGTGCTTGCCCGTCATGAACCGCACCCATTGCCCGTCATCATCTTGCAGTTCGCTGATAAACAGCCAATTGTCCTTGTCGATGATCTCGATGGTGTCTCGATACTTGCAACGGCCGCTGCCGCCGAATTTCGGGCCCTCAGAATCGAGTGGAAGCCGTTTGCCGCTTGCGTCGACGACGCCCTGATAAGGCCAGATGTTGGCCATCATCGAGCCGACAAACGTGCCGACGTATTGGTTTTGTTTCGAATCGAAGCCGAGCGTCATGATCGATGACCACGATTCACCTTCTGCTGACTCGCCGTTGCTCTCGCAAATGACCCACAGGCCGCCGAGGGATCTGCAGGACATGCTGCCGGGTGTCTTGGATGTTGTCCCATCCGGCATTTGGCAATCGTGTTCAAACTTCCAGTCACCGATCAGTTGTTCAAGCCACTGGTGTTCAGCCTGAGGTTTTGCAAACATCTTTAGTCTCCGTTGATGTGTTATACGAAGTGTCCCAGCGTATGCGTTATGCATTCTCCCCGACATTTGATTTCGCAGAAAGTGTATATCAAATTAACTAAGATCCTGTGATGTCAAAAATTAGGAGCACTGGGCAGGGAGGAGCATTATCATGGTATGGATTTCAATGGAAAGGCTTTAGTCAATCAACATCTGACTTGCAATTCAATCCTGATTAACGATTATGAACTTGCCAGGGTACAGCATCTGGAACTTGGGATAGGTCAATGAGTTTGAGCCGGGTAACAAAGCCTGATGTGATCCATTCCGCCGCGCGTCAGATCGAATGCTCATTTAAAAATAGTGCTGAGACATCCGTTCAGTGGGTTGGTTTTCCGTCTGGTCGGATCAGAGAGAAAGTTCATTGGCGCGACGACGTAGGAATCTGGTTGTGCCGCCATGATAAATGGGATGGTAAGGAACTGAGACGGTATTGGTTGGCCTATGGAGTTCAAAGGCCCGGATCGGCCAGCTCTTTGTCGATCACTGTTGAAATCAACTTTCCTCGTCAAGGGATTGACCGCCGTGTGGCAGGTTTGCTTGCGGCCGATGCCGCCGGGAAACTTGTCATCTGCCATACTGGACGACTTGGCGGTGGTAAGGAAGGTGTTGGAAAAGACGCATTTGCTAAGTGGTATGACCGATCACCAGTTGATGTGATCGATGGCGACGGGCGAGTGACGAAAGCATTTACCGTGGCCGAGGTACATAGTGATCGGATTGTGGCACAGATTGCCGAGTATGTGCACGATTGCGCGGCGTTTAAAGCAGGCGCACTATCACTACGAGATGATGCTAGCACCACATCTACCTTTGACGGGTCAGAGGATGAGTATGAGGGAACTAAAACAATGCCTCCCCGGCCGGGACATGACGTGTCTTGCGATCATGGAATTGTCCGTAATCGCCTCAGAGATCTTATGGCTCAGGCGGGTTATGAAGTGGGGCGTGACGTGCGGCGTGATCTCATTATTGGCGAGATGCGTGCTCCAAACGTAGAGTTTGAGATCAAGACTGGTTCTGACTGGCAAAGTCTTTATACCGCTGTCGGACAACTGGTGTTTCACAGCGTGGCGACTCCAGCCGACCGTTGTGTTGTGGTTTTACCGCATCCTGTGGATGGGGCTGTAGCCACTGGCCTGCATTCGCTTGGAATAAACCTAGTGACTTATCGTTGGACCGAAGCCGAAATCGTGTTCGACCGATTGAGCGAGATGTTTCCTGGGGTCGCCAACTCAGCGCCAATCAGCAAGAAGATTGTGTAAATCTAGTACTACTTTTCAGAGGTGTACTTATCGTGATCAATGCGGCCAAGTTGTATATGAAAATTGATCAAATCAAGCAATACGCACGATGGCCCCATCCCGCCCCATATCTTCGGTCTTGATCTGGCAGCCGAGAAAAGTCTTGACCAATTCGATGTGAGTGCTCGTGTGTCGCGACAAGCCGACGGTGTGGAATGCGCCTGGCCCCGCGATCGCCATCGGCAGAAGGATCTGGTCTGCGAGGTACTCACCGACGGGAGCGCCACATTTGAGGTATCGCTGACACTGCTGTACCGCCTGAGTGGCGACCGCCTCGGCGGCCCGGCCGCGCTCACCGAAGCCGGTAAACACCTCGCAGAGTTCAGGCGTCTCGACCTCCAGCGTCACAATGTTGCCTGGGCCCGGCGTGTCACGTACCTCCCGCACTTGCAGGCAGTCATCGGGCCAGCCGAGTTTGCGTCGGACGACTTTGATTTCACGTTCTGCGATCTCGCGCGGCAGGTTGGCGACGGTCGCGGTTGCCGCACGCCGGGTGACCTCTCCGCGGCTTATCATTTCAACGGTGTTGAGTGTTGCGGTAGGCTCGATCTGGACCGTAAATTGGCCGCCTCCCGCTGGGTAAAACCCCGGGCATTTCAAGGTGGCGCGGACCACCGGACCCATCTTTTCGAGCAGGGGCAGGAACGTCTTGATCAGGAAATCAAACGGTGGCGCGAACGGATTATGGGTTCCACCTTCAAGCGCCAGAGTGCTCGGTCCGTCGGCGAGCATCAGGGCCGGCAGTACCGTCTGGAACACCAGCGTGGTGCTGCCGGCAGTGCCGATACTGAAACGATAATCCCCGGCTTGGATCTTGCCGGGGCTAAACGTGACTTCAGTCGATCCGATCGCATCGCCCCGGACCTCAGCTTTGCACACGTCGCGGGCCGCGCGCACGGAAGTTAGGTGCTGCCGCATCAGTCCGGGCTTCTTACGACCGGCCCGGATGTCCACGATCCGGAACGGCGTGCCCGTCACTATGCTCAGTGCGAGCGATGAGCGCAACACCTGCCCGCCGCCCTCGCCTTGGGAACCGTCAATAACGAGCGATTTCATTCCCATCACTTACCTCGGTATGCATCTAGCTCAAGCTGTTGCTGTGCGTCCAAGTCGCGGGCGGCGTCATGAACGAGTCGGCAGAAGTGCCGGGAATCGCCCCGGAGGCGTGCGAAACGAGTTAAGGCGCGATCATCGTGAGTGACCTGCGCGATATCCCGAGCACGGCGTAACCACTTGGGAATAGGGTTTCGCGTATGGGCCGGTTTCCAGCGAGCGGCATGCTTGGTGCGATGCGCCGCCCAATCGCTGTACGACTTCACTTTCGATAAATCTGTGCCATGTAGATAGTGCATGAACTGTAATTCGCGCACAATGCCTCCCATCGACATTCCATTCGGATTGTCGCTCGCTAGGAATGCGAGCGAGTCTGCGGCGTCTTGAAGCTCCGCGATTGCGGCTCTACTCAGTACATCAGGCAATGGATCCACGCTTTGAGGCTTTGCAGCTGCCAGCTTCTTAGCAGCCCGACGAAGGCAGTCTTGCGGGTCTCCGAAGTCCAAACCACTCTCGGTGGTATATTGACGAACAGTGGACGAGATCATGTCATTGGATCCCCACCAGAATCCCCAGCCAGTTAGACGCGGCAGCAGGTCGCAAGCCAAGCTGTGGTAGTGCCACGCTAAGGAACCACAAATGGTCTGGTGGCCGACTCCTGAGTGATAGAGCTCATTGCGGATCAGGTGAGCAACCCTAATGATCGAATGCTCTTGCCGTGTAATGCATTTGGCCATTAGACAGAAGTCATTCTTCGCGTGGAAATTGCCGCTGCGTACGTGCTTCCTTTCTTCTGCTGAAAACTGTGGCTTAAGCATCCAGCCACGAGATTCGTCCATCGTGATGAGCTTCTCTGTCTTAACCTGCTCCATCAATTCAACTGCATTGTCTGTCAAGATGAGCGAGAACCTCCCGTAGTTTGGGCTGTCAACATGCAGTTGCGTGGCTGCAAGGTCGAGTTGCTCAATGATCTGATAGTAGAGTTGCATGCTCAATCATCCGCCTTGCTTGCATCCTTGATCACAAATCGCGCCTTAAGACGCGCGACCTCGGCTGCCAGACCTGCGCCCTTGACCGAGTGCAGCACGTCCTCGAAATCCTTATACGCCGCCGGCGCTTCGTCGCGGGGGTAGCTGCGGCAGTTGGTGAGGATGTCGTTTTCTTCGAATGATGTATCGATCGCGTCCTGGTCCAGATTCCGGATCGCGGCCTTGCGGCCCATGATGCGGCCGGCGCCGTGGTTGACGGAGTACAACGACTCGGACGCACCTTCCTGCGCGACCATCACCGCCGAGCCGCGTTGGGGGTCGCCGGGGAGCAGGATCGGGTGGCCGGTTTTCTCGAACGGCGTGTCCTTGAGCGCGTGATGATTGGCCGGGAACGCGCGGGTCGCACCTTTGCGCATGACCCACATGGGTTGATTACGCACGATCTCCTTGCGGGCGATGTTGTGGCTGATGAAGTAGATCAGTTTACCACGGACGCCGGGGATGACTTCTTGGAACGCTTCGAGCACCAGGGCATTGATCAGCATGTGGTTGATGGTGGCGAAGTTGGCGCCCAGGGCCATGTCGTCAAGGTAGTTGTCGGCTTCCTCCGTACCGAGCGGGGCGTAGCAGAGTTCACGGTCCTGGCCGGGGTACGGGATCGACCAGTTCTCGAACTTGCCCTGCAGGGCCCGGAACTGACCCATCGCCAAGTCGTGGCCAAAGCCGCGCGAGCCACAGTGCGATAGGAAGGCCACATGGCCGTCTTTGAGCCCGAATGCCTCGGCGACTTCGCGCTGGTTTTTATCGACATGAACGACTTCGCATTCACCAAAGTGGTTGCCGCCGCCGTAGGAGCCGAGTTGCTGGATCTTGTTGGCAAACGACGGGAACCGCCCGTCGCCGATCAGCCGGTCTAGGCGCGTGTACAGCGCGTCGGTCGTGTCGTCGTGGCCGACGTGAGCGGCGTCTTCACAGCGGTGACGCCAGTTGCGGGGCACGTCGAGCATCTCGAACGTGTTCTTGGTTGCGCCTTCCGCGGCGACGATCCGGCCCATCTGCTCGTGAACCCGGCGGGACTTTGGCGCCTGCCGCTGTCCTTTGCCCGCGCCGGTCGGAACGCGTTCACAGATGGCGTCGATCAGCGCGCGGCGGGTCTTGCGGTCTTCGATCTGGTCGGCCGGCAGGTCGAACTGGAGCAGGCTCATCGAACACTTGATATCCACTCCGACCGGGCCGGGGTAGATGTGCGTCGGCGAGGCCATGACACAGCCGACCGGCGCTCCATAGCCGACGTGGGCGTCCGGGTTGAGCACCAGATCGGTCACGCCCGGGGCCGTGCGCGAGTTGATCGCTTGCTGGAGGCAGCCGTTGTCGAAGGTCTGCCGGATCGCGTCGGTGCCGATCACGGTGATCGGATCGCCCTTGCCTTTGGGAAGCGGGAGTTTTGCGGTCGCCTCACCGGTCGGGATGAGTTGGTGTGAATTGTTTATATTCTCAGTCATATCAAGAGCCTTTCTGCTCCGGTCCCTCAGTTGACTCAATGTTACTGAGCCAACTGGTCAGGTGTTTCTGGGCATCGATAAAGCGTTGAGGTTTCAGTTGAAACTTGGGGTTCAGGCGTCCATTTTCGAGCCAGGCGATCTCACGCCACAGGACAAGCACGCCTTCACCCTGGCTGGCAAACTCTGCGCGGCGTTGAAGCTCGCGGCCGTAGGACAGCCAGGACACATCTATCGTGGTGGTCGGATCGTCGATCATGGCCGCTAATTCATCCGGCTGAATTGCCAAGCCCAGCTCGTCTGCGAGCTGACGCAACGCGATCTCTTTAAGCTTCGTGGCGGAAGCTTTCGCTTTGCGAGACGGTTTGCGGGCTCGGAGGTGTCGGATGTTGACGACGTAATTGCACCAATCACAGCAACAGCCGCCATCGGAAACGTGCAGTTTGTCGCGCACCTCGAACGAAGTAGCCATGTACGAAGCTAACAGTCGCGCGAACGCAGCACGATCGTCAGGTGACGGCCGAAAGGACACTGGAACCGAATCGTTGTGCCGCTCGATCCATTCTTCCGCCGCGTCTGCCATGCTGATCGCGCCGTGGATGCGGTCAAAGCGGAATCCGCGTTCAATCAACTTCTGGTTGATCCACCGGAACATCTGGTAGGATTTTTCCTGCAAACCGACCAGACGCTGCATTTGGCTGAGATCAAGCATGATCGGCTCCTGTAATTAAAAATCGCAATGACAAGGGGTGATGAAACGCCTGCTCTACCTTTTGAGCTACGGCCCCGTCTGTCTGTTCAAGCAGGGCCGGTGGGACTCGAACCCACAACCGGGAAGTGAGTTAACTTGTAGTTCCATCAGCATTCATTGCGTACCCCGGAGTTCCCACGGACAGTCTTTAAGTAACTGTTGATCAAAATGGCGACAAGGGGTTGGCGAAACACTTTCCGATGCTCTACCCATTGAGCTACCCAGGACTGGAGCGGGAATCGAACCCGCAACCTTCGGATTAACATGTAGTTCCACCGGCATTCGCCACAATATCCCACGGTGGCCGCGACAATCGTTGGTGAGAGCTACCCGCTTTCGCGAGGCGGGGTTCGAACCCGCACGGCCCGTAGGCCTTACCAGATGTACTCCCGCCGGCATTCGCGACGACCTTTCCGTTTCTACAAAGACGGCGACAAGGGTTGGAGAAACAGACAACCCGTAAGGGCTCCGAGCGCGTCTGATTGCGCCACCGGCCGCGCTGCGCGGCCGGGCGGGATTGGTTACCCGCACGCCGGTCTCCCGGCACTCGGTTCAATGTAGTTCCACCGGCATTCGCCGTGCTTTTCACTTGTCAGGTTGGCCGAGGCCGACAATCGTTGCCGAGACGTCGTGACTTTGCCTAAAAGTGTTGATGTAGTCCCGGCGGCATTCGGCTTCGGCCGCCCAAGGGTGTGCGCCCCCGGAAGGGGCGCACACCTGGTTAAACTTCCGCTACAACTACAGCGGCTGTGCTTCGATCTGCTTCACCCAGTAGCCGGCCTGCGTCTCGCCGCGGCTCACCGCCGCGATCAGCCTGAACACCTGGTCGGAGAAGCCGGCGACGTTGGCGATGTCGTCGCGTTCCTTCGCCTGCGTGGTGTCGTACGGCTGGATGTCGATGCAGACCATCTTGGCGCCCGGGTTACTCTGCTTGAACGTCGACCACTGCTTCATGGTCTCCGTCGCGCCGCCGCCCCAGTGGCCGTAGTGGGGCGAGTCCATCCACGACTCGTTGTCCGACACGTAGATGATCAGGTCACCCTTAGCCTTCTGGGTGTTCAGGTACTTCAGCGGCGCCGAGCAGTTGGTGCCGCCGCAGGGCAGCGACGCCAGCTTGTGGGCGTTGGTCATCACCGAATCGCGCGGGTTCAGCCGGATCTGATCAGGCGTGATCGCCCGCGACTCGAACGGGATGACCTCGGCGCCCGGGTTCTTGCGGAGCATCGCCGCCGCGACCAGGGCCGCCACATCGATGCAGCGCACCGCCGAACTCGAGCCCTTGCGGTAGCCGGTGGCCGGCGAGTGCATCGAGCCGGAGATGTCCGGGAACACATACACCTTCCCGTCGACCGCCGGGACATTGCCCAGCGCGATCTCCATCGCGTCCTGCAGCGCTTCGCGGATCTCGTGCGGCAGGTCACCCGACGCGTTCACGTACGCGGCCATCAACTGGTACGGGAAGACGCGGGCCTTACCGATCAGTTCCGGGTTGCGCAGACGGTCGGCGATGATCCGAACCATCTCACGATCCTTGAGCACGCCGTGCCGCTGGAACGTGTTCAGGTTCATGCGGGTCATCTGCCAAGGAGCGTGACGCGCGATCGCCTTCCACTCCCACTCGGCCAGGTCCAGAGCGGTCAGCATCTGGAACGGCACGTCCGGGGTCTCGAGCGCCCGGCGGTCATCCGCCCGCTTGTAGGCCTCGAACCGTCGGACGATCTCCGGCAGCGCCAACTTGTTCACGTCTCGGCCGATCAGGTAACCGAACAGCGCTTCGCGCTGCGCGGTCGACGGCTTCGGGTGGACCATCTTGATGATGTCTGCCAGCGACGGATCGTTGCCCACCGAACCGTTGAACAACTGGGTATCGGTGCGCTGCTCGATCCACTGCCGCACCATCCGCTTCGGCAGCGAGCCGAGCGATTTACGGCCGACCACACCCGAACGCATGATCTGAACGAAGTTGCGGAGCATCTTCGGCGAATCGACCACCCGATCGAACACCTCGGCCATCAGGCCCGGTGAACGCACGGACAGCACCGCGGTCAGCAACGCCGGCAGGTCCTTCATGTAACCGTCACGCCGGGCGTACAGCGCGGCCTGCGCAATGAACTCGGGCTCGACCTGTTCGGTCAGCTTGAGCACCTTGGCCAACTGCACCTCGGCGGTTGCGTAGAACGTGCCATTCAGGCAACCGGTCGCGGCGTACTGAGCCAGGGCGTGCTTGGTGTCGAACCGATACGCCCGGCCGCCGGCCTCGTTGGTCGCGTCGGTGCGCGGCAGCATCTTGCCCGCGATGCTCTTGAAGAGGGTCTTGCTTGCCATGGTGGTGCTCCTTTCAGGCCAAAGTCTTGTTGCATGCCTCGTTGGCACCGGAGATAAAGCATGGCACGTGCCAAAGTGGTTTTTGGCGGTCGAAAATCACGTAAGCCATTTATCTATATTGATATACGATTAAAAATTTTAATTTTTCTGTATTGATGCGTTTGGAAGGAGACAATATTTTGTATCTAAATTAATCAGATATTATAATTTTAGATATGACTAAGCAGATCGTCATTGGATTGCTGGGACCCACGCTGGACCGTGGCGAGGGGCCGGATCGCTGGGGCCAATGGCGCCCCACGGTGTCGGTCTGCCAGCATGAAGAGCGGCTGATCGATCGCTTCGAGCTGCTGTACCAGAGCAAGTTCAAGAAGCTGGCCGAGCAGGTCACCGAAGACATCCGATCCGTTTCGCCGGAGACGGAGGTGCGCCACCACCTTGTGGAATTCGATGATGCCTGGGACTTCGAAGGCGTCTTCGCTGCGCTCTACGACTTCGCGGTGGACTACCCCTTCGATACCGACGGCTGCGAGTACCTGGTCCACATCACGACCGGGACACATGTATCGCAGATCTGCCTGTTCCTCCTGACCGAGTCACGGCACTTCCCGGCCCAGTTGCTTCAGACTTCGCCGCCACGCCGAAAACAGTCTGGCTCTCCTGGCCAATTCAAGGTGATCGATCTTGACCTATCCCGATACGATCAGATCGCGCAGCGCTTCGGCCTGGAGCAGACGCAAGGCCTCAACTTCCTGAAGAGCGGGATCGCGACGCGCGATGCCCGGTTCAACCGGATGATGGAGCAGATCGAGCACGTCGCGATTCACTCATCTGATCCCATCCTGCTCACCGGCCCGACCGGGGCGGGCAAGAGCCAACTGGCGCGGCGGATCTACGAACTCAAGAAGCAGCGGCGGCAGGTCGAGGGCCCGCTGGTCGAGGTGAACTGCGCCACCATCCGGGGCGACACCGCGATGTCCACGCTCTTCGGGCACACCAAGGGGGCTTTCACCGGCGCCGTCGGCGCTCGCAGGGGTTTGCTGGTCGAAGCAAACGGCGGCCTGCTGTTTCTGGACGAGGTCGGCGAACTCGGGCTCGATGAACAAACCATGCTGCTACGCGCGATTGAGGAGAAGCGTTTTCTCGCGGTGGGCGCAGACAAGGAGTCGGCCAGCGACTTCATGCTGATCTGTGGCACCAATCGCGACCTCCAGGCCGAAGTGAAGGAAGGATGTTTCCGCGAAGACCTGCTTGCTCGCATCAACCTTTGGGCTTTCCGACTCCCGAGCCTCAGCGAACGCCTGGACGATATCGAACCCAACGTGCATTACGAACTGGAACAACTGACTCGCCGCACCGGGCGTCAGGTTCGATTCAACAAGGAAGCATCTGCAAAGTTCTTGGATTTCGCCCTCTCCGAAGAAGCGCGTTGGTCGGCGAACTTCCGCGACCTTAACGCCGCCATGCGCCGCATGGCCACCATGGCGCCGACCGGCAGGATCACCGTCGAGGTGGTCGAAGACGAGATGAATCGGCTACAAGCCTCGTGGCCAGGCGCCAGTGATCCGCAGATCGACACGGACCTTCTCGACGAAGTTTTAGGCGAGGAGCGGATCGCTGAATTGGACCTGTTTGATATCGCTCAACTCCAGGCCGTGATCCACATCTGCAGGGAGTCATCGAACTTGTCTGAAGCTGGCCGAAAGCTATTCGCCGCATCTCGTCAGCGCCGCAAGGTGCTCAATGATGCGGATCGGTTGAGGAAGTACCTCGCCAAGTTCGATCTGGATTGGGAGATGATTCGCGATGTCGACTAGCTCACCGAATCGACATCACCGCACCCGTCCTACCCTGATAAACACAGATCTCTCGAGCTACTTTGATGGGGGAGGTGTTGCGAGTCCCGCAGAGAACTGTTTTCTGAAAGCTACAAACTCCCGATGCCGGCGCTGGTTATCTGCGGACAACGAGATGAAAAATGTGAAAGAGTCGAGTCCCCAGCCGTCAGTCGGATGTTGACGCACAAAGTGGTCGATTAGGATCACGGAGCGCACGTCGCGTTTCTGAACCCAGCTCTTGATGCGATCATAATAATCATCTCCGAATCGAGTACGTGCGAGTCGATGTGCTCTTGCCAATTCGGCATCACTGACACCGGTGAGTCGTTGGTTATCTCGGTTAAACGCCATCGATATATCGAGCACACTGTGACCGGGTGTCCGCACGTTTTCGATTTGGCGTGAAGCCTTTCTGACGTGTTTTTCAATCTGCGACTCGCCCTTGATACGCTTCACGGCGATCCCATACTGCACACCGTCAAGTGTGCACTGGACATCGGGTTCAGTGAAGCATGGTGACATGCCCGCTTTTTGACAGATGGCACCGATATAGAGTTCGCATTGAGCGTTTCGGCCAGCGCTGTTGTCGAGGTCCTGTTCTGGCAAAGTGGAATTTTTGATAGCCCTTCAAACAAGGCTGTGTAGCACATCTGTCGGTACACAACCCATATCTGGAATACGGGTCATTGATTCAGTTGGCGAACCAGCTTCATGAAGAGGGCCATACGACTAAGCGCTGGTCGAGCCGTAAGGGGCGCAGGCACGGTGGCAGGCGGATGACGCCCAAGTACTTCTACACGATCCTTACTAACAAGGCCTATATCGGAAAGATCGTCCACAAGGACAACGTTTGGGAGGTTTACACGATCCCATCATTGATCAAGACTTGTGGGATCGCGTGCACAACGCGATCGACAAGAGGGAGCATCAGACTCGTCATCGGTGGAGCCACACGCACCTGCTCAAGCGTAAGCTGAAGCCTTTTGAAGGCTCCACCATGAGCCCTTCGTCGGTGCCGCGGTACACGAAGGACGGCGAGAAATTCCATGCTCATCGCGACCAAAGCATGGTCTCTGCGGGTTCCCCGATACGCAAAAAGCCCCGACAAAGGCGGGGCTTTCAACGGGGACGCAAGTGGCTTTGAGCTAGCTACTTGCGTCGAAGCGGAGAGGGTGGGATTCGAACCCACGATAGGCACGAGACCTATACCGGTTTTCGAAACCGGCTCCTTCAGCCGCTCGGACACCTCTCCATCACGCGGCCTCGAGGGCGGACCGCCAGTATATCGGGCCGGGGGAAGGCGGCTCAAGCCGGCGGGTTTCCGAGCCGCGAGGAATGAGATATGGTGGGGGACACGCAGGAGCAACCGGCATGAGTGAGGCGACGGACCAACCCATCAAGCCGACCCAGCCGCTCGAGGCCGGGACCCGGGTGCGGGTGACCCAACAGATCCAGCACAAAAAGTGGAACGCCACGATTGAAGGCAGGATCGTGCGTTACGAACAGAGCAAGACCGGCTCCTGGTACGCCCACGCCAAGGATGACAAACTCTGGCTGGACCGACTCGTGCTCGAGAAGGACGACGGGGAAATCGTGGTGTGCAACCTCGATCCGTACACCCACATCGAGGCGGTGGGATGAGCCTCCGGGAGCGACTGCCGCTGGGCGTGACGGCGGTGATGCTGCCGGAGCTGGACTTCGATGAGCAGGTCCGCCTGTGCGTCGAGTTGGGCGTCACCCACTACGTTTTCCGGCCGCGTGAGATCCCCGATGGGCAACGCGGCGAGGCTTACAGCAACTGGGGCAACCACCGGTTTGACCTGCCCCCCCAGCGGCTGGCCGCCGAAGGCGAGGCCCTCGGCGAACGGCTGCGCGAGGCGGGGATGACGGCTTGGTGCACCGTTCCGCGGGCGGACGCGGGAGACGACGAGGCGACGCTCGACCTTCACCTGCGCGGGGCCGCGGCCGCCGGTTGCGCCAGCATCCGCCTGAGCCCGAAGGGATACCCCGGCGGGGTGTTCGATTTCGGCGACTACCTCACGCAAGCCATCGCGGACTATCGCCGGGTTGTCGCCCAGGCCCAATCGCACGGCCTGAAGGTCGTGATCGAGATGCACGCAGGCAACGCGGCGTGCGCCCCGGGGCTGGCGCGGAGCATCGTCGAGACCTTTGACCCGTCGGACTTGGGCATCATCCTCGACCTGCCGAACCTGGCGCGGGAAGGGGCGGTCTCGCCGGGCCTGGGCGTGTCGGTCATCGAGCCGTGGCTGGATCACTGTCACGTGGGCGGGTGTCGACGGGTCGCGGGCGAACCGGATGATCTGGGGTTCCGGCAAACCGGGTCGGAGATGTGCGCCCTGAGCGAGTGCGACCTGGACATCCCCGCGTGGTTCGCGTGCCTGGCGGCGACCGGCAGGACGGCGCCGCTGGTGATCGAGGATTACTCGCCCGGGCTGTCGGGCGAATCACGGCTGCGGCGGAGCGTGGACGAGATCGGCCGCCTGCTGGAAGCGATGGAGGAGGCGCCGACGCCATGAATCTGGACGCCCAGGGTTTGCCGACGGGTTACGTGTTTGACGAGGCGTGGGAGGTCACGCCGCGGCAGGTCAAGGCGGCGTTGGAGGAAGGGGAAGCGTTGGTGCTGATCGATTGCCGGACGCCGGAGGAGCACCGGGTCGCGCGGATCGAAGGCGCGGAACTGGTTCCGATGCAGGACATCCCATCGCGGCTTCAGGAGCTGGCGGCCCACGCGGAACAGCGGGTGGTGGTGCATTGCCATCATGGAAGCCGGTCGATGCAGGTGGCCGCGTTTTTGCGTCAGCACGACTTCGAGGACGTCAGGTCGATGGCGGGCGGGATCGACCTCTGGTCGGTCGACATCGACCCGGCGGTGCCGCGTTACTGACCGGTTCTTTCCGTCTCCCCGACGGGTCGGCGTGAGCAGGTGAAGCCTTGAGCGAACACCGACAACGGAAACTCGATGGCGGGATGACCGACGCGGGCGGCCGATGGGGGATGTGGGGGTTGTTTCTGGCCTCGCTGATCGTGGGCGGGCTGGTGGGGCTGGTGGGGGCGGGGTTTCAGCTGGCGGTGCGGTGGGCGATCGAGGCCCGGGCGGCATTGGCGGGGCTGGTGCAGGACGTCACGGTCCTGCGCTGGGCCGTGCCGGCGGTCCTGTCGGCGGCCATGGTGTGGCTGGCGTACCTGCTGGTCCGCAAGATCGCGCCGGAGACGCGCGGCAGCGGGGTGCAGGAAATCGAGGGGGCGCTCGAGGGCGTTCGGCCGACGCGGTGGAAACGGGTCTTGCCGGTCAAGTTTGCGTCGGGGGTCCTGGCGTTGGGCGCGGGCATGGTGACCGGCCGCGAGGGGCCGACGATCCAGATGGGCGGGAACCTGGGGCGGATGATCGCCGACGGGCTGCGGCTGGGCGGAGACAAGGTCCACGCCCTGATCGCCGCGGGCGCCGCGGGCGGGCTGTCGGCGGCGTTCAACGCCCCGCTCGCGGGGATCGTGTTCGTCGTGGAGGAGATGCGGCCCGAGTTCCGCTACAGCTTCGTGTCGGTCACGGGGGTTGCCATCGCGTCGGCGGCGTCGGCGATCGCGCTGCGGGCGGTCATGGGGCAGGAGGCTTCGCTCGCGATGGTGACGTACGGCGTCGCGCCGCTGGCGTCGCTGTGGATGTTTGTCGTGATCGGGGCGGTCTTCGGCGCGATCGGGGTCGCGTTCAACCACAGCCTGATCGGCAGCATGAACCTGTTCGACCGGCTCAAGGGCCGGGCCCTGGCGCTGTCGGGGCTGTGGGTGGGCGCGATCATCGGCCTGCTGACGTGGCTGGCGCCGGACATGACGGGCGGCGGCTACGCGGTCATGCCGCGGGCGCTCAACGGCGAGATCGGGCTCTGGGTGCTGCTGGCGGTGTTTGTCGGGCGGTTCGCCACCACGATGTTCAGCTACGGGTCCGGCGTCCCCGGGGGCATCTTCGCGCCCATGCTGGCGCTGGGCACGGTGTTCGGCCTGTGGTTCGGCCACTTCGCCCAGGCGTGGTTCCCGCATTGGGCGCCCCACCCCGGGATCTTCGCGGTCGCGGGCATGGGCGCCTTGTTTGCCGCCACGGTGCGGGCGCCGCTGACGGGGATCATCCTGGTGATCGAGATGACCGCGAATTACACGTTGATCCTGCCGCTGATCGTGACGTGCCTGACCGCGACCGTGGTCGCCCACGCCCTGGGCGGCCGGCCGATCTACACCGTGCTGCTGGAGCGGACGCTGGCGCGTTCACTGGCGGCCGATCAGGAGGGAAACACGGGGCCGACCCCGCCGCTCCAACGGGACCCGGTGAAATGACCCGAATGGCTCGCATCGGCGGTTCGGGTGCGTTAAGCTGACGGTTTAAGGCACGTTACACCGGGAACCGGCGATGCGCGTGGGATGCTGCGGACCAGTCGAAGAAGCGGAACGGATGAAAGACGCCGGTTTCGATTTCATCGAGGTCAACGTCCAGAAAGTGCTCCGCGGGCAGGACAAGACAGCGACGCTGCCCGATCCCGATCAGGCGGCGCTGCCCATCGCCGCGGCGAACTGTCTGGTCCCCGGGGCCCTGCCCGTGGTCGGGCCGGACCGCGACCTCGAAGCGCTGAAACCATACATGCAGCGCGTGGCGGAACGGGCGTCCCGGCTGGGAATCGAACACGTGGTGTTCGGCAGCAGCCAAGCCCGGCGGGCGCCGGAGGGCTATCCCACGGATCGGGCGTACGCCGAGATCGCCGAGTTCGGCCGACTCGCGGCGGAGGCGTGCGCGGACCGGGGCGTCACGGTGGTGCTCGAACAACTCAACCGCAAAGAGGCCAACACCGTCAACACCCTGGCCGAGGAAAAGGCGGTGCTCGACGCGGCGGACCACCCCGCGTTCCGGGCGCTGGTGGACACCTATCATTTCGGGCTGGAAAACGAAGACGACGACGGCGTGATCGCGCTGGCCGACCGGCTGGCGCACGTTCACGTAGCCGAGCCGGTCGGCCGCTTCCAGCCCGGCGCGCACGGCGAATCGGACGACGCGTTCGACTTCGAGCGGTTTTTCTGCACCCTCCGGAAAGTCGGTTATGACGGGGGGATCAGCTTCGAGGGCAAGTGGCGCCGCTCGATCGAGGAGGACGGGCCGGGCTGCGTCGCGTTGCTGCGCCAGGCCTGGGAGAGCGCGGGCCGGTGCGAGGTTTCGTAAGCCCCTCGGCGTTTCAACGGTTTGTAAAACGGGACACTTCGGATGGCGTTAACCAACTGGCCGGCTTTACACGGCGAAGCATTCCAGGGGCAGCGCGTGCTGGTCACGGGCGGAGCCGGGTTTATCGGTTCACACCTGGCCGAGGCGTTGATCGACCTCGGGGCGGCCGTGGTCGTGCTGGATGACCTGTCGGGCGGGTCGGTCGACAACCTGGCCGACTTCAGCGGCCGGGCGGGCGATCGGCTCCGCTTCATCGAGGGCTCGATCCTCGACCGTGCGGTGCTGAACGACGCGATCGCGGGGTGCGGGGTCGTGTTTCACCAGGCCGCGCTGGGCTCGGTGCCGCGGAGTGTGGAGCAGCCTGTGCGGTATCACGAAGTGAATGCCGGGGGGACGCTCAACGTGTTGGAGGCGGCGCGGGCGGCGGGGGCCGAGCGGGTGGTGTTCGCCGCCAGCAGTTCGGCCTACGGCGACAGCGAGACCCTGCCGAAGGTGGAGACGATGCCGGTGCTGGCCAAGAGCCCCTACGCGGCGACCAAGGCCGCGGGGGAGGCGCTGATGCGGGCGTACGCGGCGAGCTACGGGCTCGACACGGCGTGCCTGCGTTACTTCAACATCTTCGGCCCCCGCCAGAACGCCAACTCGGCGTACGCCGCGGTGATCGCCGCGTTCGCCAAAGCCCTGCTCGCGGGCGAGCGGCCGGTGATCTTCGGCAGCGGCGAGCAGTCGCGTGACTTCACGTTCGTGGACAACGCGGTGCAGGCGAACCTGCTGGCCGCGCTCAGCCGGGAGCCCATCGGCGGGGCCGTGCTGAACGTGGCGTGCGGGCAGCGCGTGACCGTCAACGAACTGGCTCAGATGATGGCGGCCCAGGTCGGCCGGCCCGAGCTGACCCCCGAGCACCGCCCCGAGCGCGCGGGCGACGTGATGCACTCGCTCGCCGACCTGACGCGGATTCAACAGCAGCTGGGCTATGAGCCGATCGTCACCCTGGAGCAGGGCATGGCGCCGACGGTCGCGTGGTACGAAGAAGTGCTGGTCTGAGGTGTTTGGAGACACATGACGCAAGCTCCCGTTGAACAAACCATGGGCTCGGCTTTCGAGCCGCCGATGAACACCCAGTTCAACGTGTTCCTCGATAACCGCGTCGGCAAGCTGCTGGACCTGATCGAGGTCTTCAGCGGCGACGCGATCACCCTGGCCGGGTTCGCGGTGGTGGAGTCGGTCGATCACGCGGTGGTGCGCGTCCTCACGAGCAACGGCGAGCTGGCCAAGCGGCTGCTGGGGCGCCATAACCTGCCGTTCAGCCAGGTCGATGTGCTGGTGGTCGAGCTCGAGGGCAGCCACACGCTCCGCGGGCTGTGCGAGACCCTGCTCCAGGCGGAGCTGAACATCCACTACGCGTACCCGCTCCTGGTCCGGCCCCGCGGGGTGCCCGCGGTCGTCATCCACACCGACGACCGGGTCTTCGCCGCCCAACTGCTCCGCCGCAAGCTCTACACGCTGCTGGGCGAAAACGACCTGGGCGACAACTCGTCCCGCAGCCGGCCCGGCGCCCCGAACGATCCGAACGCCAACTGACCGGTTGGGCGCCAAGCCGGTTCTGAGCCTCGCGCAGCGAGGCGAAGATCCGGATATCCGGGCCTTCGGCCGTGTGCGGCGCCCTCAGGACCGGCTTCATGACGGGGCGTGCTCCACGCTTGAGGCGCAAAGCCGATACAATCCTTCAGACGACCTGCCCTCGATCAGCGTTGAGAGCCTCACACCATGGATGACGCCGCGATCGGCGAGGCCGCGCCACACCCCACCGCCCCACCGCCCCGCCACACGCCCTGGGAGCCGTTCCCGCAGATCGACCTGCGCCAGACCCTGCGCCTCTCCGACGACACCGGCATCTTCCAGCACGCGGTCTACGGCACGCCCGACCCGAATCACGGCTACTGCATCGACGACAACGCCCGCGCCCTCATCGCCGCGCTGCTGCATCAACGCCTGCGCGGCGCCGACGGCGAAGCCCTGCCGCTCAACCGGTACGTCACGTTCCTCGCCTACGCGTGGAACGACGACGCCCGCGCCTTCCGCAACTTCATGGGCTACGACCGCCATTGGCTCGAAGACGAAGGCAGCCAGGACAGCCAGGCCCGCACCATCTGGGCCCTGGGGCTGGCGGTCAACCACGCCCCGCGGGACAGCACCCGCGAGCTGGCGTATGACCTGATCAACAAAGGCATGGAGGCGGTCGAGCGGTTCGCGTTTCTCCGCTCGCACGCCTTCGCCTTGATCGGCCTTCACGAGCTGCTGCAGTTCAAGCCCGATCACGCCCGGGCGCGTGAACTGTTCGAGCGGTGCGCCGACCGGCTGGCGACGGGGTATTCCGAGCACGCCACCGAGGACTGGCCCTGGTGGGAGGACGTGGTCACCTACGACAACGCCAAGCTCTGCCACGCCATGCTGGTCGGCGGCCAGGCGCTGGGCCGCGCCGACATGATCGACGCCGGCCTCACGAGCCTGAAATGGCTCCTCAAGATGCAGACCGCCGAGGACGGCCGGCTGTCGATCATCGGCAACAACGGCTGGCTGCAGCGCGGCAAGCCCCGGGCCCGGTTCGACCAGCAGCCGCTCGAGGCTTACGCCATGGTCCACGCCTGCCTCACCGCCGCCCGGCAGACCGGCGACAAGGCCTGGGAAGACCATGCCTGGGTCTGCTTCGAGTGGTTCCGCGGCCGCAACGACCTCGGGCTCTCGCTCTACGACGAGGAAACCGGCGGGTGCCAGGACGGGCTCGAGCCCGACGGGGTGAACCGCAACCAGGGCGCCGAGTCGACCCTGGCGTACCTGCTGAGCGTGCTGGAGCTGCACCTGTACCGCGAGGAGAACCTGGGCCGGGTGACCGCCGCCCCGCCGGGCGCGATCGGCTATGCGGTGGTGGGCGCCAGCAAGTTCGCCGATTTCTGCCTCGACGCCTACCGCCCGATCGAGGGCCTGCGGCCCGCGGCGGTCTGGAACCGCACGCCGCAGCGGGCCCGGACGTTTGCGGAGCAGCACGGGCTGACCGCTTACGAGGCGCTGCAGGACCTGGTCGAAGACCCCAACGTTCAACTGGTGCACATCGCGTCCACGCCGGCGCAACACGCCGAGCAGGCGATCGCGGCGCTGCGGGCGGGCAAGCACGTGCTCTGCGAGAAGCCGATCGCGACCACGGGCGCGGACGCCCAGCGGATGATCGACGCCGCCGCCGAGCGCGACCTGCGTCTGGGCGTGAACTTCGTCATGCGCCACGGCCCGCTCGCCCGGGCGATCACCCGGCTCATCGAATCCAACGCGCTGGGCGCGCCGCTCCGCGGGGTGTTCACCAACCTCGCCGGCGACAGCGGCCTGCCCCCCGGGCACTGGTTCTGGGACGAGGCCGTCTCCGGCGGGATCTTCATCGAGCACGGCGTCCACTTCTTCGATTTGGTCCGCTCCTGGCTGGGCGAAGCGACCGTGGTCGATGCGTTCCGCCTGCGTCGGCCCGACACGGAGGACCAGATCATCGACCAGGTCGGCGCCACGCTGCGGTACGGGCCGCAGACCACCGTGGCGTTTTACCACGGGTTCCACCAGTCGCCCCACCTCGATCGGCAGGACTTCCGCCTGGCCTTCGAGCGGGGCGAGTTGACGGTCGAAGGCTGGGTTGCGGCCGAGCTGTCGATCCGGGCCGTGCTCAATGAGCCGCAGGCCGAACAGATCGCGATAATCCTGCCCGACGCCGAGATTGAGGTGGTTCGTCGTTTGGACGGCGAAACCGCGTCGCGGCGGGGCCGGGTCGAGCCGGTCGACCGGGAGGTCCGCATCACCTGGCGGGACACGGCGGACAAACAGACGATCTACCGCCGGGCGGTCGCCGCGTTGATGGAGGACATGCTCGAATGGGTGCGTGACCGGCGGCATCCGGTGCGGGTCACGGCGCAGGATGGGCGGGCGGCGCTGGCGCTGGCGCGGGAGGCGGATCGGATCGCACGGGGGGCGACGCCATGAGTGAAGGCCAACCGATCGGTTACGGGCTGGTCGGCGCCGGGGCGTTCGGGCGGTTCTGCCTGGAGCAATACGCGGCCCTCGACGGCCTGCGGCTGGCCGCGGTCGCGGACGTCAACGCCGACGCGGCCCGCGCGGTGGCGCGGGACTTCGGCCTGATCGCCTGCGATTCGGTGGACGACCTGCTGCAGCACGACGAGGTCGACCTCGTGCACATCGCCACCCCGCCGACCACGCACGCCCCGCTGGTCATCCAGGCCGTGGAGGCGGGCAAGCACGTGCTCTGCGAGAAGCCCCTGGCGGTCGACCTCGCCGATGCCGACGCGATGATCCAACTCGCCCGCGCCAAGCAGCGCCTCCTGGCCGTCAACCTCATCATGCGCTACGACCCGCTGTGCGAAGCGGTCAAGACCATCCTGGACGAGAAACTGCTGGGCGAGCCGCTGCACGGCTTCTTCGAGAACTACGCCAAGGATGAGCCGCTGGGACCCGACCACTGGTTCTGGGACAAGTCCAAATCCGGCGGGATCTTCATCGAGCACGGCGTCCACTTCTTCGACCTCTTCGCGTGGTGGCTCGGCGAGGGCGAGGTGGTCGCCGCTCAGCAGGCCGGCCGCCCCGGCAACCCCGGGCTGATCGAACAGGTCCACTGCACCGCCCGCTACGGCGACGACCGCGTGCTGGTCAATTTCTACCACGGCTTCACCCAGGCCGAGCGGATGGACCGCCAGGAGATGCGGATCCTCTGCGAACGCGGCGCGATCCGGCTCTTCGAGTGGGTCCCCACCGCCATCGAGATCGACGCCCTGGCGGACCACGCCACCCTCGAACGGCTCCAAGCCATCCTCCCCGCGGCGAAGGTGACCCAGACCGCCTCCTACACCGGCGACGAACGCAAGGTCTACAGCCGACACAAGCACTACGAGGTCGACGGCCGGTACACGCTCGCCGGCGACGTGGGCATGGACAAGCCCGCCCTGTACGGCCACGTCCTGCGCGGGCTGCTGGCGGACCAGCTCCAGGCCATCGCCGACCCGGCCCACCCCCGGCGGGTCAGCGACGCCAACGGCTTCACGTCCCTCCGCCTCGCCGCCGCCGCGGAGCACGAAGCCGACCCGAGGTAGAGTGGCGAAGTCGGCTTAGCCGGGCCGCTACGCGGCCCTGGACCAGGCGGGCGTAGCCCGCCGGCTAAGGCGGGGGGGCGATCGACTGCAAGTTGACCTGCTCTAAACACCACGCGTCGCCCCCCGCCGAGTGGAGTGGCGGAAAAGCCGCGCATCGAATAACCTTATCGACCCACCGGCCGGGCTCGGCCGGCCGTTGATCCCCCCATCCGCGCGACCCTTGAGGACCCCGCCATGCCCACGACCGGCAAGATCTCCCAGGTCATCGGCTCGACCTTCGACGCCCAGTTCCCCGAAGATCAGATGCCCGAGATCTACAACGCCCTGGAAATCGACTTCAAGGTGGGCGGCGAAGACGTCCACCTCGTCGGCGAGGTCCAGCAACACCTCGGCGGCGGGCAGGTCCGGGCCGTGGCCCTCGGCTCGACCGACGGCCTCACCCGCGGCGCAGCGGTCGTCGACACCGGCCAGCCCGTGGCCGTGCCCGTGGGCGAAAAAGTCCTCGGCCGCGTCTTCAACCTGCTCGGCCAGCCGATCGACAAGAAAGGCCCGATCGAAGGGGCGCCCACCCGCGCGATCCACCAGGACCCGCCCGAGTTCACCGCGCTCAACCCCCAGACCCAGATCCTCGAAACCGGCATCAAGGTCGTCGACCTGCTCTGCCCGTTCGTCCGCGGCGGCAAGATCGGCCTGTTCGGCGGGGCCGGCGTGGGCAAGACCGTCATCATCCAGGAGATGATCGCCCGCATCGCCCGCGAGCACGACGGCTTCTCCGTGTTCGCCGGCGTCGGCGAACGCACCCGCGAGGGCAACGACCTGTGGCGCGAGATGGACGAGGCCACCTACACCGACGCCCAGGGCCAGCAGCAGACCGTGCTTTCGCGCGTCGCCATGGTCTTCGGCCAGATGAACGAGCCCCCCGGCGCCCGCCTCCGCGTGGCGCTCTCGGGCCTGACCATGTGCGAAGAGTTCCGCGACAGCTCGGGCAAGGAAACCCTGCTCTTCGTAGACAACATCTTCCGCTTCACCCAGGCCGGCTCAGAGGTGTCCGCGCTGCTCGGCCGCATGCCGTCGGCGGTGGGTTACCAGCCGACGCTGTCGACCGAGATGGGCGAGTTGCAGGAGCGGATCACCTCGACCGAGAAGGGCGCCATCACGTCGGTGCAGGCGATCTACGTCCCCGCCGACGACATGACCGACCCCGCCCCCGCGACCGCGTTCTCGCACCTCGACGCGTTCGTCGTGCTCTCCCGCGGCATCTCGGAGAAGGGCATCTACCCCGCCGTCGACCCGCTCGCCTCGACCTCGACCATCCTCGACCCCGGCGTGCTCGGCGAGGAGCACTACCAGGTCGCCCGCCGCGTCCAGACCATCCTCCAGCGGTACAAGGGCCTGCAGGACATCATCGCCATCCTCGGCGTGGACGAGCTGTCGGAAGAGGACAAGCTCATCGTCAGCCGGGCCCGCAAGATCGAGCGGTTCCTGTCGCAGCTGTTCTTCGTCGCCGAGGTCTTCACCGGCCTGCCGGGCGAGTACACCCCGCTGGCCGACACGATCGACAGCTTCAAGCGGCTGTGCGACGGCGAAGGCGACGACCTGCCCGAGTCGGCGTTCATGTACGTCGGCACTCTCGACGATGCCCGCAAGAAGGCGGAAAAGATGGCTGCCGAGGCGTAAACCCTTGGCTGGCCAACGCCAATAACGGTATGCCGCGAGCCCGGCCCGTTGGACCGGCGCTAAACCCCCAACCTGTCCGCTTCGGTGAAGCGGCGGGGGTTGGATGGCTGCATGCAAACATGTTTGTCGCAAACGGCGGTTGACCCGGACCCGGCTGGCGTAGAGGATAGGCGTCTGGCTTGAAGGAGGGAGAATGGAGCAGCCCATGAACGAGACCCCCGCCGCCGCCGAACAGGTCGCCACGCGTGTCGAAGACGTCGAATTGACGCCGGATAAGCCGAAAACACTGCGGCAGCGCCTGGGTAACCTTTTCGGCCGCAACCGCGGGGCGATCGAGGTGGCGACGGCCCGACGCGAGGCGTCGCTGCTCCAGATCAAAAAGGGCTACAACGAGGTCGTCGACACCCTCCAGGCTGTCCGATCGCACATGGACGAGCAGTCGCAGCGGGCGGACAAGATGCTGCAGGTCATGCAGGGGCTGCCCGAACTGCTCAAGTCCATGCCCGAGACGGCGGCGAACCAGACGAAGATTCTCGAAGGCATCCAGACCAACCTCGAATCCCAACGCGTCACCACCGACAAGCTCTCCTCGGCCCTGGCGACCGCGACCGAATCGCAGAAGCAGGTGTCGACGCACCTCAAGCAGCAGCTCAGCGCCCAGAACGAGTCGAGCCGGGAGATGCGCACCGCCCTCAACGGTCTCAACACCACCATGGGCGACGTCACCCGCGCCAACGAGGCGACGCGGCAGGCCTACCTCGAAGGCGCCGAGCAAACCCGGGAGATGTTCAAACGCACGCACCGGCAGATGACGGCCATGACCGTCGTGAGTTGGGTGGTGGCCGTCATCGCGCTGGGCGCCGCGGCGTATGTCGCGTTCGCGGTCAGCCAGATGAACCCCGCCCCGCCGCCGACCCCGCCCTCCCAACAGGCCAGCGCCGCCAACCCCGGCGAGTAAACCCTTCTCCCCGATGATCGCTCTCCGCGCCCGTTACCGCATCGCCTGTCCTGCCGACGAGATCGAGGCCCAGGCTCGGGGCATCGCCCTCGAACAGACCGTCGAGGTCCCCGACGCCATCGTCACCGACCCGGCCATCCGGGACCATATCGTCGGCCAAGTCGCGGACATCACCCCCGACGGCGACGACGCGTTCCACGTCGCCATCGACTACAACCCCGCCCTCGCCAACCATCAGCTGCCGCAGCTGCTCAACCTGCTCTACGGCAATATCTCGCTCAAGAACAACATCCGACTCGAACACGTCGACTTCCCCGACGCGTTCCTTTCCCATTTCAAGGGGCCGAACCACGGCGCCGCGGGCCTGCGCGACCTCGTCGGGGTCCACGGCCGCCCGCTCCTGGCGACCGCGATCAAGCCCCGCGGCTCGTCGGTGGCGACCTTCGCCCGGATCGCCGGCGATTTCGCCCGCGGCGGAGGCGACCTGGTCAAGGACGACCACAACCTCGTCGACGACTCGCTGGACGCTTTCCAAAAACGCATCGCCGCGTGCCATGAGGCCGTGGAGCGCGTCAACGCGCAGACCGGCCGACGCTGCCTCTACCTGCCGAACGTCTGCGCCCGCTTCAATGAGCTCGACGCCCACCTCGAAGCGGTGGTCCGGCTGGGCGTCCGCGGCATCCTCATCTCGCCCATGCTCGTCGGGCTGGACGCGGTCCGGCACGCGGCCGAGACCTACGGCCTGCTGGTGATGGCCCACCCCACGGCAGCGGGCACGTTCTTCCACGACCGCGCCCACGGCATTACCCCCGCCGTGCTGCTGGGCACGTTCTTCCGGCTGGCCGGGGCCGACGTGACCATCTACCCCAACGCGGGCGGCCGCTTCGGGTTCACGCACCGGGAATGCGCCGACATCAACGCCGCCATGGCCGCGCCCCTGGGCGCGCTCAAACCCGGCCTCGGCGCTCCCTCGGGCGGCATGAAGCTGGCCAACGTCCCCGACATGTGCGAACGCTTCGGTGCGGACGCGGTCCTGCTCATCGGCGGGGCCCTGCTCAGCCACAGCGACGACCTGGCCGCGTCGACCCGCGTGTTCGCCGACGCGATCCGGGAGCATTTCGATGAGCGCCTCGCCGAACCGGCCGCGACGCCCGCCGGCGCCTGCGAGCTGCCGGACGCGGGCCGCGGCGTCGTCATCGAACACCTCGCGTTCGACAACTTCACCTGGGCCGGCCGCATGCCTGGCGATTACAAGTCCTCCGACGCGGGCGACGTCCTGCCGTTCAAAGATGTCATCCGCCACGAGCTGCTGGGGAAAAACGACGAGCCCATGGCGTTCGACGTGCGCTACTTCGAGATCGGCCCCGGCGGGCATTCGAGCCTCGAGAAGCACGCCCACATCCACGCCGTCATCGCCGTGCGCGGCCGGGGCGTGCTGATCAACGGCGACGGCCGCCACACCCTCGAGCCCATGGACATCGCCTACGTGCCCCCGATGCGCGTCCACCAGCTCCGCAACGCCGCCAGCGACGACGCCGAACCGTTCGGCTTCTTCTGCATCGTCGACCGCGACCGCGACCGGCCGACCGCACCGTGACTGTCCCGGGAGCCGCATGGGCGACATCCGCAACCCCAAACTGCTCTACCTCAAGGCGGCGCTCTTCCTGCTGCTGGGCGTCGTCGCGTCCGTCGGCCTGATCGTGCTTCACCCGACCCTGACCGCCGCCCTGCTGCTGGCCGTGGCGGTGTGGGCGTTCGCCCGGGCCTACTATTTCGCCTTCTACGTGATCGAACACTACATCGACCCCAGGTTCAAGTTCGCCGGGCTGCTGTCGGTCGCCCGGTATCTCATGGAACGCAAGAAGTCGGACCCGCCCTCCGATTGATGGAAGCAACCGAAGCCCCGCATGCGGATGCGGGGCTCCAGTTTGCGTCACGCGCGAAAATCAAGCGGCATGCGGATGGCGCCGCCGATACGCCAGGATCCGCAGCGCGTTGAGCACGACGACGACCGTCGACCCCTCGTGGAACAGCACCGCCAGCGCGAGTGGGGTCACGCCCAGCGCAGCGGTCGGGGCCAGGATCGCGATCACGCCCAGCGCGATCACGAGGTTCTGCACGATGATCCGCCGGGCGAAGCGCGACACGCCGATCGCTTCGGGCAGTTGCACGAGGTTACTGCCCAGCAGCGCGATGTCGGCGGTCTCCAGCGCCACGTCGCTGCCCGCGCCCGCGCCGCCGATGGCGATGCCGACCGTCGCGTTGGCCATCGCCGGCGCATCGTTCACGCCGTCGCCGACCATCGCGACCCGGCCGTACCGCTCGTCGAGCCGTTTCACCTGGGCGACCTTGTCCTCCGGCAACAGATCGGCGAGGTGCTCGTCGACCCCGGTGTGCGCCGCGATCCCCGACGCGGTGCGGGGGTTGTCGCCGGTGAGCATGATGGTCTTGCTCACGCCCAGCCGGTGCAGTTCGCCGATCAGTTGGTCCACGCCGTCGCGCGGCCGGTCCGCCAGCGCGATCAGGCCCAGCACGCGGTCCTCGTCGGCCACGGCCACGAGGGTGCGGCCCTGCTCCTCCAGCTCCGCCGCCCGGGCCCGCAGCCGATCCGTGCCGGCCAGCGCCGGATCGAGCGACGACGGCCGGGCCAGGGTGATGCAACGACCGTCTACGTCGTCACCACAGATGCCCACGCCCGGCTTCTGCATGATGTTCAGCGCGGCTTCGACCCGATGCCCCCGGCCCTCCGCCTCGCGCACGATCGCCTGCGCGATCGGGTGACGGCTGCCGTGCTCCACCGATGCCGCCATGCGCAGCAACGCGCCCTCGTTAACGCCGTCAGCCAGCGGCGCGACCTCGGTCACCTCCGGCCGGCCGAAGGTCAGCGTACCGGTCTTGTCGAACGCGATCGCACGCACGCGCCCGAGGTTCTCCAGGTGCACGCCGCCCTTCACCAGCACCCCGCCCCGCGCGGCCCGGGCGATCCCGCTCAGCACCGCCGCCGGCGTGCCGATCGCCAAGGCGCACGGCGACGCGGCGGTCAGGAACGCCATCGCCTGGTAGAACCACCCCGCCCACGCGCTGCCGTGCTCCCGCATCGGCGTGAACCCCGCCAGCGGGGGGATGACGATCAGCCCCGCGGTCGCCGCGATCACCAGCGGCACGTACCACTTCTCCACCCGGTCGGTGAACAGCTGCGTCGGGCTCTTGGTCGTCTGCGCCTCCTCGACCATCTTGATCACGCGGGCGATCGTGTTGTCCGACGCCAGCTTGGTCACCTCGACGGTCACCGCGCCGTCGCCGTTGATCGTGCCGGCGAACACGTCGTCGCCCACCGCCTTGTCGACCGGGACCGACTCGCCGGTGATGGCCGCCTGATTGATCGCGGACTCGCCATCCGCCACGCGCCCGTCTGCGGGCACGTGCTGGCCCGGCGCCACGAACACGCGGTCGCCGACGGCCAGGTCCTCGACCGGCACTTCCTCATGACGGCCGTCGGGCGTGACCCGCACCGCGACCGCGGGCGCCAACTCGCCCAGCGCGTTGATCGCCGAGCGCGCCCGGTGCATCGCCAGCCGCTCGCCCGCGCCGCCGAGGCTGAAGAGGAACAGCAGCATCGCGCCCTCTTCGTACTGCCCCAGCGCCGCGGCGCCGAACGCGGCGGCGAACATGAGCAGGTCGATGTCGAAGCGGTACCGCATCAGCGACTCGATCATCGCCTGGGCCGGGTAGTAGCCGCCGCACACGTAGCTGGCCAGCAGCAGCGCCAAGCGCAACTGCTGCGACCCGCCGGTCACGTGGACGAGGAACCCCGCCAGCAGCAGCACGCCCGCGAGCAGCGCCAGCACGAGGTCACGTTGCCGCAGGGCCGCCCGCACCCAGTGCGGCTGGCGGACAGACGACGCCGGGCGCTCTGCACCCGTCGCGGCTTCCGTCGGGGGGCGCACGGTCACGCCCAGCAGGTCCAGCCGCCGCACGATCTCAGGCAGGGCGCAGCGCTGCCGATCGAACTCCAGCCGCACCGTGCCCGAGGAATACGAAGCGCTGCACCGCACCCCGGGCAGGTGACTCAGCGACTTCTGCACCGCGCGCTCGTGACGGGTCGAGAGCAACCCGTCCACCGGCATGATGATGTGCGCGACCGACAGGCCGAAACACCCCCCCGCCGACCGCAGGTAGCCGTTGATCTGGCTGAGGGTCACCAGGTCGGGGTCGTAGTCGACGTCGAGGTAGCCCCGGCGGTCCCGCCCCTCCTCGTCGCCGGGCAACACCCGCGCCCGCACCACGCCGGGCCGCTGGCTCAGCCGCTCCTCGATGCACCGGGCGCACAGGCCGCGCTGACCCGGGTCGTCCGGCATCGTCAGCGGGAGGTGAAGCGTCTGCGTGGCCATGGCGAAATTATCCCAAACGGGACTCTTGTCATCCGCTTGCCGCCCATCAACCGAGAGGCATACTTAAAGTGGCGTACTTCAATTGTAAGCATTCAACCGGATCGATATTCCAAATCAATCCAGAAAAACAAGAAAGACGCAACAGACACTCGATAGTGCTGGCAAGCAGTATCCATATGCGAAGATGCGGAGATGGAATAACCCTTCCAGTTCCAGGGGAATCTCACGAGGCGCATATCAAATATCGGAAATTTATGAATAAACAGGGAGGCTGGAATTCGAATGTGATTGTCTTGTGAGTTGTTCAGACAAATCCAATAAAAATCGCTTTTTGTCAATCTTATCTTCAGAGGCTGCTTAACACTCCACAGCAACAATCTGTCATCTTGAAGGCAGTCGATTGATCCGCTTTTTTTATCCAACCCAATGATTGCTAGTTTTCGGTTTTCTTTCCAGACTTCTATTGGATATTGACCGATGCCATCGCAGACAAACCAGTCGTCTTTGATTCTTATCTTCGGGTTTTCTCCAGACCAAGAAGATCGTATCTCTCCGGTCAACATCGTCACGTATACCTACTTCCCGATGCCTGACAAGCTTAGATCCGACATCATCATATCCTGGTCTTGACGGGGTCAATCAGGCGTTCCATCGCCGCGCGGTCAGCACCAGTTCGCCGCTGAAGCTGGCGGGGGGCGGCTTGGCGGCATCAGGGGGAAAGCCCAGCGGGATCCTGAGTCGGCACGCCCCGTCGTTGATCGTCTCGACCACGGGCGTTCTGTTCACCGTCCCCAGGGGGGCGCGTGAGCTCAGGCCGTATCGGATCGGCCGCTTCTTCGCGTTGAGCCGGATGTGGAAGGTGATGTTCTCGTTCAACAGGTCGGCGCCCTCGAAGTGGTCGGGCAGCCAGAACTCCCAGAAGCTGCGCTCCACCTCGTAGAGCGGGCGCTTGACCGCCACGTTGAGCAAGAACGCGAGCGAACGATCCAACTGCTGCGACCGGTCTTCCTTCCCCGGCTCCAACAGGAAATTCGAGAACAGGTACGCCGGCCTGCCTTGCTTGACCAGGGCGTCGTACTCGCAGCGGATCGCGGAGCCCTGGGACTCCTTGCGTTCGTGGAGCATGTAATGGGCGCCGCGGACGCGGAGCGTCGACTCCACGTTGTAAGACGCGCGGATGCGGTGGCCCTTGTCCTTGAACTCCCGCACCGACGTGGGAAGGGTGATGGCGTGAGCGTACAGCTGCGCATCGACCCGCCACTGGCCGAACAGGAACCGCCGCAGGTTCTGATACCCCTC
The DNA here is from genome assembly GCA_028277745.1 of Phycisphaeraceae bacterium. GTDB lineage: Bacteria > Planctomycetota > Phycisphaerae > Phycisphaerales > Phycisphaeraceae > JANQFR01. Next base: position 6,400 of record JANQFR010000072.1, on the reverse strand, counting down.
CTCGGAGTTGACGATGCCGTAGTCCCCGCTGTGGCTGCGATAGACAAACGCGCGGGGGGCACGGTCAACGTAAGCGTTCTTGATCAGGACCAGGCCGTCACTCATCGGGCCGACGCCCCGCCGGGCGAGCTTGAAGAAGGCGTGGTAGTCGTCGTGGTCGCTGCCGATGAGGCAGAAGAACCGGTTGGCGTCGAACGCCCCGTTCAGGTCGTTGGCCGGCTGGTCGTCGCCCAGCGCGAGGTACTCGCGCATGCGGTCACGGTTGAAGTTGCTCACGTCGAGGCCGTCGAGCTTGCCCAGGTCCGGGACGTTGACCCCGGCGATCTCGATCCCGTTGTGCGGGCTGGCGTAGGTAAAAACCTTGTCGACGAGGTGGACCGACGCGGGGACCGGCGCGGTTTGGTCGGTCATGGGCTCAAGCTTGAGCTCGTTGTTGCGGATCGTGTCGGGCCGCCCGTTCGCGTCGAGGACGCCGCGGCGGCAGAGGCTCTGCAGGTACGCCCGGCAGATGAGCCCGCCCATCGAATGCGCCACCAGGTACACGCGGAACCTGTCGAGCAAGGCCTGCTGTTGGGCGGGGTCGTCACGCCGGCAGATACGGTCGCGCACGAGCAGGATGAACTCCCGCAGCCCCTCGGCGAACTCCTCGATCGACTGCCGCTGGCCCTTGCCCGGGTCTTCGGGGCCCTTCTCGTAGTAGCGATACACCCAGACCGATTTGGCGGGCATCCGGGTGTTCTCGCCGACCACGACGCCGTCGCGGTAGGCGTCGGTGTAGCCGTCGTCCTTCATCAGGCGGATCAGCGGCGACTCGAAGATGAACGAGACGATGTCGCCCTTGTGGTTCTGGCGGATCTTCGTGGCGCCGAGGTTGAAGCCCATGTACGGCGTGGCGACGGTGGCGTCCATCTCGCCCTGGGTGGCGGCGTAGCCGCGCACGTAGATGATCGGGTAATACGGTGGCTCCAGTTCGGCCATGTGGGAACGCCCCCTTGGGATCCGCAAGAATCCGCTGAATACTCATCAAAACAAGTGCGATCGGAACATAACCCCTGAAGGCGGGGAATTCAAGGGTTTTCGGCGAAGCGCGGGGGCGGGGCCCTCTCGCCAGACCCTCAAAACCGCGGGAATCGGCCGGGAATCGCTACACTCATGACCTTGTGTCTCGCTTGTCCACCTTTTTTAAGGAGTTCCACTCATGGCTGAAGGCGATATGACCATCGTCGGTTCCGATTCCCACTTCAAGGGCGAGCTCACCTTCGACTCGACCGCCAAGATCAACGGCAAGTTCGACGGCCAGATCAACGGCAAGGGCGAGCTGCTGGTGACCAACAACGCCCTGTGCAAGGCGGACGTCAACGTCGGCGCCGCCCAGGTTGACGGGAAGGTCGAAGGCAACCTCACCGCCAAGGACACCATCAAGCTCAACGCCAACGGCTCGGTCAAGGGCGACATCACCGCCGCCAAGATGGCCATGGCCGAGGGCTCGAGCTTCTACGGCATGTGCGCGGTCGGCCCCGACGCGCCCGGCGGCGCCAAGCCGGCGCCCGCGCCCCAGGGAGGCCAGCAGCCGCCCAAGAAGTAAGCCCCGCGAACCGCTCCCTCCATTCAAGGAGTCCGCGCCCCCCAGGGCGCGGTGCTGTTGGCGATGGCGCGTCACACCGGCCCACGCATGGTCCAGTGTTACCTCTGCCGGCACCGCTTCGAGGTCGGCGGCCGCGCCCAGTCCACGTCCTGCCCCGGCTGCAACAAGCCGGTCATCGTCGGCGACCTGATCCTCAAGGGGTCCACCCTCAAGGGGCCTAAAAAAGAGGAACGCACCTGCGGCAAGATCGTCGTCGGGAAAAAAGCCCGGCTCATGGCCGAGTTCGTCGAGGCCCACGGCGGGATCGAGTGCGAGGGCACGATCGAGGCCAGGCACGTGCTCACCTCCCGGCTCGTCCTGGGGGCCAAGGCCGTCTACAAGGGCGACCTTCAGGCCCAGACCGTCGAGATGAAGCCCGGGGCCAAGGTCAAGCCCAGCCAGTTCGCCGTGCCCGAAGACCCCATCGGCCTGGCGGACCTGCCCCAAAGCGGGAGCGGATAGATCGAGGAATAGGAGATGGTTCGGAAGGGGTAATATGATGCGTCGTTCAGCGCCGGCCAGCAGGCCGGGCTGTCAGGAGTCCAACCATGATGAAATACCTCTTGCCGATCGTATTGATCCTCTTCGCATCGCCCGCGCTGGCCGACGCGGCGGATGAGCTGGAGCAGCTCCGCAAAGAGAACGCGGAGCTGCGGGCCCAGGTCGAGGCGTTGAAGGCGCAGCTCGAAGCGGCCACGGGCGTCTCCGAATCGCAGAAGAAAGCGATCGCGGCGCTCGAAACCGAGAAACGCACCCTTCAGGCCGACAAGCGGGAGCTGGAAGCCAAGCGTGACCGGCTGACCGAGCTGGCCGGCGTCACAGAGGAGGGGACGCTGGTGGCGTCCAAGGACGCGCGGATCGTCACGCAGTACAACGCGGGCAAGGACCTGACCTCGATCCGGGCCGCGCCCGAGCCGCTGACCGTCACCGGCGGCAGCCGGGCCGACCATTACGTCTCCGCGGCGTTCTCCTACCCCGGCCAGAACATGGCCAGCCCGCCCGACGCGGTGCGGGTCTACATCCAGACCGTGTTTTCAGGCGCCGAATACCGCGGCCTCGACCAGGCCACGTTCTTTATCGACGACACCGCCGAGACGGTCCCCGTCGCCGACTACCGCTCCCAGAAGCGCTCCGCCACCCGCGCCGCCGGCAAGAGCCGGGCGAACCTCAGCAACGAAGTCGTCGTCTTCGAGCTCGACCCCGACACGTTCGAGCGCTGGTCCCGCGCCGCGACGATCCAGGGGCGGATGGGCCGGGTCACGTTCGAGTTCACGTCCGACCAGATCGCCGCCCTCAAGGCCCTGCGCAAACGCATCGAGTTGGGGAAATGAAAAAGCAGGAAATACAGAAAAGCAGGAAAACAGGAAATCAGAAAAGATAGATCACACGCCAACCGCATGGGCGATGGCTGCGTTATTTCCTGCTTTCCTGTTTTTCTGCTTTCCTGCTTTTAGAAACTCACGCCAGATCGTCCATCAGCGCGTCGATGGCGGCGTCGAGCTTCTCGGGCGTCTCGTATGTCCCCAACTCGATCTCGGTCTTGATGCGGTCGACCAGATCCTGACGAACCTCGGGAACCTCGGCGATGCGGCTGAGCAGGCGCGCAGCGTCCGACAGTTGAACCTGATCGTCGCCCCGGGAAACCGCGGCCGCGTCGGTCGCGGGCCGGCCGGTTCGGGGGGAATGACCCAGGGCGGCGGCGCCGGGTTGTCCGATCGGGGTGATGTCACTCATTTCCGAGACTCCTCATATCCTGAGCCGACGGCGACCGTGGATCGGCGGGCTCAACGTGAGCCGGCTCGCCTTCGGCCGACGCGGCGGGTCGTCCCTGCCGCGTGTCCCCCTCACTATCGGTCAACTGCCCATCCTCTGCTTGAAGTTATCTCAGGGCAAGTGAATAACACACTAACTTTATAAAAAACAGAATCTTAAATCAATACTCAACCCGAAGGGGTCCGGTAATCCGATCCTGTTCTGTACTGGCGGCGCAACACGGAAGAGCAGTGTTCTCCACGAGTTATCCACAGCCTCGACCCCGTTGAAGCCCGTTCATATTTTTGGTTTTTGATTGGATTTAATCGCAAACGCCACGTCGGCCGCCTGGCGGTTGGGCGCCGCGTCGTGGACCCGCACCAGGGCGGCGCCCGCCGCGACGGCGTGCGCGGTGACGGCGCACGTCCCTCCCAGCCGGTCAGCCGCTGCGCACCCCGTCGCGGGGCTAACCGCACCGATGAACCGCTTGCGGCTGGCGCCCACGAGCACCGGATACCCACGGCCCACCAGCCGGGGCAGGGCCGCCAGCAACGCGAGGTTGTGCTCCGCCGTCTTGCCGAAACCGATGCCCGGATCGATCACGATCTGACCCCGCGCCACGCCCGCCGCCTCCGCCGCCGCGGCCCGCTCCAGCAGGAACGCCTCGACCTCGCCCACCACGTCTTCGTACGCCGGCTCATCCTGCATCGTCGCGGGCTCGCCCCGCATGTGCATCAGGCAGATTGGCGCGCCGCGCTCGGCCGCCAGGGCCAGCATCCCCGGGTCCTCACGCCCCGCCGACACGTCGTTCACCATCGACGCCCCGGCGTCCAGCGCCGCGGTCGCGACCTCGGCCCGCGTCGTGTCGATGCTGATCCACACCTCCGCCGGCAACGCGTCGCGCAACGCCGCGATCACGTCTACCACCCGCCGCTTCTGCTCGGTCGCAGGCACCCGCGCCGCGCCCGGCCGCGTCGACTCGCCCCCCACGTCGATCACGTCCGCCCCCTGCGCCGCCATCGCCTGCCCCGCCGACACCGCCGCGTCCAACTCCACAAACCGGCCGCCGTCGGAAAAGCTGTCCGGCGTCACGTTCAACACCCCCATCACCACCGGCCGCGCCAGCGATAACGCCGGCCGGCCGGGCGTCGTCAACGGTTCATGCCGCGTCATCCCACCAGTCTACATCGCTCCCAACCACCCCTCGAAAGCGTAAGCCGGCCTCAAGGAGGAGGCGGATCGCCCGAGGCCGGCAGCGTCAGCCGCCGGCGATAGGCCCGGGGCGTCATCCCGGTCACCTTGCGGAAGGCGGCATGCAGGTTCTCGGGGTGACGGAATCCGCACCGCTCGGCCGGCGTGAGCGGGGTGTGGGCCAACAGGTCCACATGGGCGTGCAGGATGGCCTGGCCGATCGTGCGCCCCGTCTGGGCCTTGAACCGGACCTCGAGCGTACGCCGAGGCAACCGGCTGCGGGCGTGCACGTCGGCGGGCAGGATCGGTCGGGAGGCGTTGGCCTGGATGAAGCGGTAGGCCTCGACGACGGCCCGGTCGTCGACCGCGAGCACGTCCGAGGAACGCCGGGCCCTCACCCCCAGCGGCGCAAAACGGAGCGGCTCGCGCGGCGCAGGCCGCCCCGCCATCAACCCGTCCAGCAGCTCGGCGGCGGCGACCCCGATCGCACGGGTCGGCAGGGCGATGCTGGTGAGCGGCGGCTCGGACACCGACGCGACCAGCTCGTCGTCGTTGACGCCCACCACCGCCAGGTCGTCGGGGACACGCAGGCCCAGCCGACGCGCGACCCGCAGCACGCTCTGGGCGATTATGGTCCGCGACGAGGACGTCGCGGCTGAAAACGACACGGAAGCTACGACCCCGGCCTACACCCGCACCCGCGTCCAGCCGCCCTGCAGGAACCGCCATCCGAACGCGACCCCCTTCACCATCAGGTCCGCACACAACGCGATCCACACCCCTGTCAGCCCCCACCCCAGCCAGACGCCCAGCACGTAGGCCCCCGGCACCCGCACCGTGTACACGCAGCCGAACGTGATCCACATCGTCGCCCGCGTGTCTCCCGCGCCGCGCAGCGCGAAGCTCAGCACCATGTACGTCGCGAACCCCGCCTGCACGTAGCCGCAGATCCGCACCAGCGGCGCCGCCTGCTCGACCAAAGCCGGCACGTCCGCGATCAGCCCCACCAGCTGGGCCGGGATCGCCACGAACATCAGCCCCACCCCGCCCATGACGATCACCGCGGCGCCCCAGCACCACATCACCGCCTGCCGCGCCCGGACCGGGTCGCCCAGCCCGAGGTACTGCCCCGCCAGGGTCGACGCCGCCACGCCCAGCGCGAAGCCGGGCTGGAAGCTCAGCGCCTCGATCCGGATCGCGAGCATGTGCGCGCCCAGGTAGGCCGTGCCGCCCAGGTCGCCGACCATCATCGCCACGATGAACGTCGCCAGCCACGTGCCCAGCGCGTTCTCCAGGAACGCCGGCACACCCACCCGCAGGATCCGCTTGAGCGTGTGCCCGTGCGGCTTGAGCCGGTGCAGCCTCAGCCGCAGCATCCCGCCCTGCCGCAGCAGGACCAACAACACGATCGCTGCGCCCAGCACCCACGCCAGCGCGGTGCCCGCCGCGATGCCCGCCACGCCCCAGCCCCCGATCGGGTGCGGGCCGAACACCAGCACGCAGCTCACGATCACGTTCACGACGTTCACCACGCCCATGGTCACAAACGGCGTGCGCGTGTCGCCCGCCGCGCGCAGGCACGCGTTGCCCACGAACAGCACCGCGACCGCCGGCGTCACCGCCGCGATCACCCGCAGGTACACCACCCCGTAGCCGTGCCCCAACCCGTCCAGCCCGATCAGCGTCGCGAACCCCGGCGCCACGACCACGAGCGCCCCGCCCACCACCGCGCCCGTGACCACCGCCGCGGTCAGCGCCTGCCCCAACGCCGCGTTCGCCAGCCCCCGATGGCCGCCCCCCACCGCCCGCGCCACCAGCGCCCCGGCCCCGGTC
>JANQFR010000052.1 GCA_028277745.1 Phycisphaeraceae bacterium | reverse complement strand
CGGCGACCTCCACGGGCTGGGCGGGCTCCGCCGGGGCGGGCGGGGCCTCGGGCTCGTCGGCGGGCGCCGCCGCCGGCGCCGGGGGCTCCTCGACGGGCGCCGCTTCGATCACCGGCTCGACGACCGGCGCTTCGGCCTTGGGCGGCGCAGGGGGCGGCTCGGCCACCGCCACCGCCGACTCCGGCTCGGCCGGCGCCTCCGGCTTCTTCTTCGCCGCACGCTTGCGGGCCGCCTTCTTGCGGACCTTGCTCAGGTCCACCTTGTCCGCGGTCTCGACCGCCGTCGACTCACCGCCGTCCGACTCGGCCTCGCCGAACCACTGGCGGATCGTCACCGCCAGCCCGAGCTTCACCGTCGACATGTGGTTGACGATATCGGGCACGCCCTCGGCGACACACTTGTCGACGATGACTTTGCTCTTGACGCCCAGCTCTTTGGCCAGTTGATGCACGCGCAGGGTTTTCGCCATGCCGTCTCCTTGCCGACGCCTGTCGGCTCATCTCTGCTCGGGGCTCCGCAGGCCGCCCGAGGGTCACGAGGTCTGCGACTCCTCCTGCTCGCCGGCTTCAACCCCTTCCGCCACGCCCGCGTCGGAATCGGTCTGGTCCGCCAGCACTTCTGCGGAGGGCTCCTCGATCTGTCGCTGCTCCAGCAATTCGGTCACGCTGCCCGGCTCGGCCGCGTCGTCTTCTTCCTGACCCGACGCCGCCTCGGCGGCCAGCGCCTCGTCGTGCGACATGTCGGACGTCTCTTCGTCGCCGCTTTCGTCCTCGTCCGCCGCCTCGGCTGGCTCGGCCGGCTCGGCGTCCGCGGGGGGCAGGTCGCCCAGGATCGCCGCCGCCTGCGCCGCGCCGGGCATCGCCTCGTACGCCTCGGCCTCCTCGCGCTTGCGACGCTCGGCCTCCTCCTTCTCCTTGGCCTGCTCCTCGGCCACCACCTTCGCCCGGTCGGCCGAGGTCGACACGATCGTCTCGGCCAACTCGGCCTCGACCCCCAGCGTCTCGGCCAGGTAATCGACGCCCACCTCCTCGACGTCGAACACGCTGATGACGCCCAAGGCCGCGAGACGGTCGATGTGGTCCTCGGCGACGCCCTCGATGGTCTTGAGGCATTCCTCGAGCGTGTCGAGGCTCTTAGTGAATTCGGCGGGCGTGAGGATATCCACGTCCCAGTTGGTCAGCCGGGCGGCGAGGCGGACGTTCTGTCCGCGTTTGCCGATCGCCAGCGAGAGTTGGTCTTCGTTCACCACCACGGTCGCCCGGCCTAGCTCGAAACAGAGCGAGATCTCCACGACCTCCGCGGGCTTGAGCGAGTTTTGGATCAGAATCTGCGACGACTCGTTCCAGCGGACGATGTCGATCTTCTCGCCGCCCAACTCGTCCACGATGTTCTTGATGCGCGAGCCGCGCACGCCCACGCAGGCGCCAACCGCGTCGACCTTCGAGTCGATCGACGAGACCGCGATCTTGGTGCGGTGCCCCGCCTCTCGGGCCATGGCCTTGATTTCGATGATCCGCTCGGCGACCTCGGGGACCTCGACCTCAAACAGCCGCTTGATGAACTCCGGCGCCGCGCGGCTGAGCACGATCTTGACCTGGTTGCCCGCGTCGCGCACGTCCAGGATCAGGCAGCGCACCCGCTCACCGGGCTGGTGCTGCTCGCCGGGGATCTGCTCGGAGCGGGGCATGAAGCCCTCGGCCCGACCGATCGACACGACCAGGCTGCCGCCCTCGTACCGCTGGGCCATGCCGGTGACCAGCTCGCCCACCCGGTCGATGAACTCGTTGTAGATGCTCTCGCGCTCGTCCTCGCGGAACCGCTGGATCATGACCTGTTTGGCGGTCTGGGCGGGGATGCGGCCGAGCTCTTCGAGCGGGATCTCCTCCTGCTCACGCCAGACGGTGATCTTGCCGGTGAGCCGATCGAGCTCGCAGGTGAATTCCTCGGTGTCGATGGCGTTGAAGTGCTTGCGGGCGGCGGAGACCATGGCCTGCTCGATGTCCTGGAAAAGGGCTTCCTTCTCCACGTTGCGGTCACGGGAGATCGAGTCGATCAGGCGGAGCATTTCGCTGGTGTTCATCGTGTTGTCTCGCTATTCAGTTGTCGGCGGCCGACGGGCCGCCCGGTAAAACGACAAGCCACGAGGCGGGGCGCTCGTGGCTTGAGGCGGTGACGGCGACGGAGTGTTCCGCCGCCGAGCAACACAGGCGGGGGTGGTGCTATCGCAGCGGCACGACCTCCTTTCCGGGGGTTCGTTCCGCCGCCACGGCGCAAGACGGTGTCGTCGCGAGATGAGTCTTGGTCAGACCCATCACAGCGCCGCCGCCTCCAAGCCAAACACTGCACGCTCCACGGTCATGTGTCACGCCTCATGCCAATGTCGGCCGGGCCCGATGCCCAGCCGCTGAATCCATAAGTCTAGGTAATGCCGCGGGCCTGTCAAGATTCCCGGCGGTCGGGTGGGGCCCGTCCCGCCGTCCGACCGGCGCCGCCCCGCCGATTGACGTCCGCGGCCGCCCGGCGGATAATACGGGACTTCCTGCCGAGGTACCGGCGTCGCTGTGGGAGCGGCGCCAGGCGTGGGTCGGCAGGCAAGCCCCCGGACCCCCACGTCTTCCGCCACTCCCCCGACAACCCCGACCCTCCCCGAAAGGTAAGCCGCCATGGCTGACGACTCCCCCGCCGTTGAAGAACGCCCGGCCCTCGAAGTCAAGATCGAAGACGCCGGCCCCGCCTGCAAGAAACTCACCATCGAGATCCCCGAAGAGCGGATCAAGGAGAAGATCGAGTCCTCGTTCACCACGCTGTCCGACGACGCGGCGATCCCCGGCTTCCGCCGCGGGCGGGCCCCCAGGCGGCTGCTCGAGAAACGCTTCGGCTCGGCGGTCCGGGACGACGTGAAGGGCCAGCTGCTGTCCGAGGCCTACTCCCAGGCCTGTGAAGAGAACAGTCTGGACGTCCTGGGCGAGCCGGACGTGAAGGACGTCGAGTCGATCGAGCTGCCCGAGTCGGGGACGATGACGTTCGAGGTCGAGGTCGAGGTCACCCCGGAGGTCGAGTTGCCCGACTTCGGGAAGATCAAGGTGACCAGGACCAAGGCCGAGGTGACCGACGACGACCTGCAGAAACAGCTCGACCAGTACCGCGAGCGTTTCGGCAAGGCGACGGAAGTCGCCGACGCCAAGATCGAGGAGGGCGACTTCGCCCAGGCCGACGTCCAGGTGTACGCCGGCGAAGACGCGGGCGAGGACGCCGAGGTCCTCCAGGACGCCCACGACGCCTACATCCTGGTCAACGGCGAATCGCGCGACTTCAAGGGTCACGTCGCCGGCATCCTCATCGACGACCTGGGCAAGCAGCTCATCGGCAAGCAGCCCGGCGAGAGCCTGAGCATCTCGATGACCGGCCCGGCGACGCACGAGAACGAACAGATCAAGGGCCAGCCCATCACCGTCAAGATCGACCTCAAGAAGGTCGAGCGCCTCGAGCCGGCCGACATGGACACCGTGGTCCAGAACCTCGGCGCCGAGTCGGAAGACGCCCTCAAGACACAGCTGCGCGGCTACCTCGAACAGCAGAAGCAGGCCGAGCAGACGGCCGACATGCACCGGCAGGTCAACGACCAGCTGGCCGAGATGGTCGACCTGGAGCTGCCCGAGGGGATCACCGGCCGGCAGGTGGAGCGGGTCCTGGCCCGGCAGCGGTACGAGCTGATGTACCGCGGCACGCCCGAGGCGGAGATCGAGCAGCAACTCGCCGAGGCCCGCAACGATTCGGAGCAGGAGGCGGTCCGTCAGCTCAAGCTGTTCTTCATCCTCGATGCGGCGTCGAAGCAGCTGGAGATCGAGGTCAACGAGAACGAGCTCAACGGCCGGATCGCCATGATGGCGGTTCAACAGGGCCGGCGGCCGGAAAAGATGCGTCAGGAGATGCAGTCCCGCGGCGAGCTGGAACAGCTCTACCTGCAGCTGCGTGAGCAGAAGACCCTCGACGCGGTGATCGAGAAGGCCGACGTGACCGAGGTCGAGGCCAAGCCGGACGCCGAGGCGAAAGCGGACAAGCCCAAGAAGAAAAAATCGACCCCCAAGAAGAAGGCCGCGAGCAAGAAAAAGGCCGATGAAGCTTGACTGAGGTTAGCCCCGGGCTTTGCCCGGGGTCTTCTTCCCTTCACCCCGGGCGGAGCCCGGGGCTAACGGGTTTTTTATAAATCGCCTCTCGGCCAAATATTGGGTAACGCGATGACCGTGACCGCATTGACGAACCTGGCCCAGGGGTCCTCGGTGCAGCAGGCCCAGAGCGACATCCTGTGGTGGCTGGGGGTGATCGTCGTGGCCGCGGTGGCGCTGGCGTTGATCGCGCTGGCGATCCGGAAGGCGGTGAACCGGGCGTCTCAGACACCGATGGGCGGGGGCGTCGGGTTTACGATTTCCGACCTGCGGCGGATGCACGAGCAGGGTGAGCTCACCGACGAGGAGTTCGAGAACGCGAAAAAGCTGATCACGGCACGGAGCCGGGCGGCGATGGGCGCCGATGACGATCAAAAGTCGGACGAATCCGATAAAAACCCGCCGAGCGGCGGATAAGGCGCCGGGGGCTTCAAGCCGGTGGTTTTAGGCAATTTATCCCGACTAAACGGCGTACAATCAGCTATGATGGTGCAGGGTTGACGGAGCGGCGTCGTCACGGCTAACGGTCGCCTAGCATCTGGACGATCAGTCCTTTACGGACTTGGGCGGTGAGTCTTCGACGCCGGCGGATTCTGGGAGAAACGCTGCGCGATGCCTCGCGATATCGAGATTTTCTATGTCCAACAGCAAGAACGGCGGCAAGGGCTCCAAGGATGGGTTTGATCACAGTGGGGGCGGCGACGACGGCGGCTTCAAGGGCCGACGCGTCACCACCTGCTCCTTCTGCGGCAAGTCGTCCCGCGAAGTCGGGCCGATGGTCGAAGGCCCCAACGACGTCTATATCTGCGCCAACTGCACCGAGCTGTGCCAGAACATCTTCAAGCAGGAGCGTCGCCGCGTCCATGCCGGGCGCACCACCGTCGGCGCCATCCCCTCGCCCCGGCAGCTCAAGGAATTCCTCGACCAGTACGTGATCGGCCAGCACCAGGCCAAACGCGCCCTCTCGGTCGCGGTCCATAACCACTACAAACGGCTCTCCGCCAGCGAAAAAGAGACCCCGGTCGAGCTGGACAAGTCCAACGTCCTGATGATCGGCCCCACCGGCTCGGGCAAGACCCTGCTGGCCCGCACCCTCGCCCGCACCCTCAACGTCCCGTTCGCCATCGGCGACGCCACCACCCTCACCGAGGCCGGCTACGTCGGCGAGGACGTCGAGAACCTCCTGCTCAAGCTCCTCCAGGCCGCCGACTACGACCTTGAGGCCGCCCAACGCGGCATCATCTACATCGACGAGGTCGACAAGATCGGCAAGACCTCCCAGAACGTCTCCATCACCCGCGACGTCTCCGGCGAGGGTGTCCAGCAGGCGCTGCTCAAGATGCTCGAGGGCACCGTCGCCAACGTCCCCCCCCAGGGCGGACGCAAGCACCCCGAGCAGCAGTACATCCAGATCGACACCAGCAACATCCTCTTCATCTGCGCCGGCACCTTCGTCGGCCTCGAGGAGATCATCAAGAAACGCCTCGGCCGCAAGGCCATCGGCTTCGCGTCCGAGCAGACCGTCGACGACCAGACCTCCGACAAGTCCTACCTCATGTCGCAGGTGACCCACGAGGACATCCTCGAATTCGGCATGATCCCCGAGCTCATCGGCCGGCTGCCGATCATCACCCCGCTGATGCCGCTGACCTCCGACACGCTGGTGCAGATCCTCACCGAGCCAAAGAACGCGATGGTCCGCCAGTACCAGTACTTCTTCCAGCTGGAGGGCGCCGAGCTCGAATTCACCGGCTCGGCCCTGACGTCGCTGGCCAAGAAGGCGATCAGGCGCGAGACCGGGGCCCGGGCCTTGCGCAGCGTCATGGAAGAGCTGATGCTCGACCTGATGTACGACCTGCCGGACATCGCCAGCGACGGAACGAAATATGTGATCGACGAGGCGGCGGTGACCCACAGCAAACCGCTGGCGGAACTCGCGGTGGCCAAGAAAGAATCGGCCTGAACGGACCATGGCTGGGGAGGGAGAACCATGGGGTTCCCCCGAGCGTAGTGTTGGCATAGGATGATTCATGAATCCCCGCCGTCCGATGGAACCGGATCGGTTGTGACGCATGTTAAAAGGTGTTCCTGTGACCCAATCACGCTCTTTGAAGGTCGTCGCCGGCCATATGTTCGCGTTGGCGGCGATGTTGGCTGTCCTGCCGGGGCCGTCGGCCCGCGCCGACCAGGTGTCGGCCGCCCAGGTCTCCTCGCTCGCCGAATCGGGGGATTTCGACCTCCTGCTGGCCCGGCTGAAGGCCGACGGCGTGGGCCTGGACGTCCAGCAGGTCGGCACGCTCATCCAAGACCTCGAGGCTTATCAGCAGAACCAGGCCAAGCGGCAGGCGAGCCAGTTGGAGGCTTACCAGGAAGCGCTTGAAAAGGTCCGCAAGGAGTTGAACGACGAGAAGGTGGAAAGCGCCCTGGTCGCGTCGATCGAGGCGCACAGCCTGGCCCCCGCCCCTCAAACCCTGCTGGACGACGGGGCGGTCCGGAGCGTGGTGAAGCGGGCCGAGGCCGCGGCGGAGAAGGCCGAGGCCGACCACGACTGGGTCGAGGCGACCAGCCTGTATCGCCTGCTGAACCTGCTGTACGAGGACGACCGGCGTTACCAGGCGCAGATCGATCGTTCCGGCCGGCACGTGCGCGTGCTCCAGCTCTACGCCCCGCTGCACCTGCAGCAGTTGTACCGGGACCGAGCTGAACGCCGGGCCCTGGAGAAGGGGGAGGACAAGCCCGAGCCGATCACGCTGGAGATCGAGCCGTGGACCGAGCGGCTGACGAACATCGAGCTGCCGATGCTCCGCCAGACCCTGGCCCAGGCCGCCCGCCGCCACGTCGGCAAGGACGGCTACCTGCCGCTGGTGCAGGGGGGGCTCGAAAACCTGCTGGTCATGGTCGACAACCCCGCCATCACCAACACGTTCCCCTCGCTGAAGAACGAGGCCAAACGCCAGCAGTTCCACGACTTTCTCATCCGCGAAGCCGACAAGCTCAACACCCCCGGCAAGACGCTCAACTTCCTCGAAACCGCGACCATCATCGACAAGGTCATCGACGTCAACGACATGACCGTCAACCTGCCCGAGCAGGTGGTCGTGTATGAGCTCACCGAGGGCGCCACGGACGAGCTGGACGACTTCTCCACCGTCATCTGGCCCGACGACATTCCCGCGTTCCTCCGCACCACCCAGGGCGAGTTCAAGGGCATCGGCGTCCAGATCTCCAAACGCGACGGCGAGCTGGTCGTGGTCAGCCCCCTGGCCGACACGCCCGCCCACCGCGCGGGGATCAAGGCCGACGACGTCATCGCGAAGGTCAACGGCGTCTCCACCGCCAACTGGACCCTTACCAAGGCGGTCGACCGCATCACCGGCGAGGCCGGCACCAAGGTCGAGCTCGAAATCAAGCGCAAGGGCGAGCCCGAACTGATCAAGTACACCATCGTTCGGGCCCCGATCCCGATCGAGTCGATCCGCGGGTGGGAGCACACCCACGGCGGCGAATGGGATTACTGGATCGACCGCGACGCCGGCATCGGCTATGTCCGGATGTCGGCGTTCCTTCCCCAGACCGTCGAAGACCTCGACCGCGCCGTGATGCAGATGCAGCAGGACCGTTCGGTCGAGGGGCTGATCCTCGACCTGCGGTTCAACCCCGGCGGGCTGCTGTCCTCGGCGGTCGACGTTGTGGACCGCTTCATCTCGCAGGGCTCGGTCGTGTTCACCGTGGATGGCGACGGCGACCGGACGCACGAATCCAAGGCCAAACGCCACACGACCTACCGACGGTTCCCGGTGGTCGTGCTGATCAACCAGGGCTCGGCCTCGGCCTCCGAGATCGTGTCCGGCGCGTTGCAGGACTACAGCCGCGCCGTGATCATCGGCAACCGCTCGTTCGGCAAGGGGTCGGTCCAGGACCTGTTCCCCCTCGCCCACGGCAAGGCGTACCTCAAGCTGACCACGCAGTATTACCAGTTGCCTCTGGGCCGCATCATCCACCGCAAAACCGACGCGGCGGAGTGGGGGATCGAGCCCGACCTCAATGTCGCCATGACCGACAAGCAAGTCGCCGACTGGCTGGAGTTCCGCCAGAAGGTGGATGTGCTGCTGCGCGAGGGCGAGACGCTGCGCGACGAAGACGGCAACGCGATCCCCCAGCCCCTTGCCCGGGAGATCCTGGTCGAGGGCCTCGACCCGCAGCTCGAGACCGCCCTGCTGGTGCTCAAGGCCCGCCGCCTCGCCGATGACCTGGCCATGGCGCAGGCCGGGCGTGTGGTCAACACGCACTGAGGTGAGCCCGGCCCTGTGGGCCGGCGCTCAACGATGCGTCATGTCGCCCTCCCGCGACGGCGTTCCGCGCCGCCGGTTTTGAACTTTTGACTTTGAGCCCTTAACCTCCGTTGATGCCCGGCAACACCTTTGGCGCCGTTTTCCGTGTCACCACCGCCGGCGAGAGCCACGGGCCGGGCAACGTCTGCATCGTCGACGGCTGCCCGCCCGGCCTCGAGCTGTCGGTCGACGACCTGCGGCCCGACCTCGACCGCCGACGCCCCGGGCAGTCCAAGCTCGTCACCCAGCGCAAGGAGGCCGACGAACCCCAGATCCTCTCTGGGGTGTTCGAGGGCCG
Source organism: Phycisphaeraceae bacterium (assembly GCA_028277745.1). Taxonomy (GTDB): domain Bacteria; phylum Planctomycetota; class Phycisphaerae; order Phycisphaerales; family Phycisphaeraceae; genus JANQFR01. Next base: position 53,820 of record JANQFR010000052.1, on the reverse strand, counting down.
GACCACCGGCACGCCAATCGCGATCCTCATCCCCAACGCCGACCAGCGCAGCCGCGATTACGACGACATCAAGGACAAGTACCGCCCCGGGCACGCCGACTACACGTTCGACGCGAAATACGGCCGGCGCGACTACCGCGGGGGCGGCCGGTCCAGCGCACGCGAAACCAACGTCCGCGTCGCCGCCGCCGCGATCGCCAAGAAGCTGCTGCGGCAGGCGCACGGCATCGAGATCGTCGGGTACGTCAAGCAGATCGGCGACATCGTGGCGGACATCCGCTCGCCGGAACAGGTGACCCTCGACCAGGTGGAGGCCACGCCGGTCCGCTGCCCCGATCCGATCGCCGCCCCGCGGATGATCGAGCGGATCGAACAGGTGCGCCAGGACCAGGACTCGATCGGAGGGGTGAGCGAGTTGGTCGCGATCAACGTCCCGGCCGGCTGGGGCGAGCCGGTCTTCGACAAGCTCAAGGCGGACCTGGGTAAGGCGATGTTCAGCCTGCCGGCGGTGCTGGGGGTGGAGTACGGCGTGGGCTTCGGCTGCGCCCAGCTGCGCGGGTCGGAGAATAACGACATCTTTATCCGCGAGGGCGAAAACGTCACCACGCGCACCAACCGCCACGGCGGGATGCTCGGGGGCATCTCTTCAGGCCTGCCGATTGTGCTGCGCTGCGCCATCAAGCCGACGTCATCACTGAGCAAGCCCCAGGAGACGGTGACCCGGGGCGGCGAACCGACCACGATCCGCACCAAGGGTCGGCACGACCCGTGCCTGCTGCCGCGGTTCGTGCCCATGGGCGAAGCGATGATGGCGCTGGTGCTCGCCGACCACATGCTCCGACAGCGGCTGATGAACGGGTAAACGGGGGATCGTCAATCGTTGAGTTTTAAGGCCGCGGGCATTGCCCGCGGCTATCCAGTCAGCCGGCGCGGCGTTGGCTGCTGTCGCGGGGGTGGTGCTGGGCGGGGTCGAACTCGCCGAAGGTGACGCCGCGTTTGCCGGCCTTCTTGCGGGTGTACATCAGCTGATCCGTGGCCGAGAGCAGGGTTTCGAGGCGGACGTCCTGGGTCACCGCGTTGCAGGACAACACGCCGACGCTCATGTGCAGTTCGACGCCGACGCCCTCCTTGATCGCGACGCGGCACCCGTTGCAGGAATGGAAGAGCCGGTTGGCGACCTTACGGGCGTCGCGGCTGGAGATGTCGCTGATCAGGATGGCGAACTCGTCCCCGCCCATGCGGGCGATGATGTCGCGTTTCGAGACGCTGCGCCGCAGCAGCTTCGCCAGCGCGCGGAGCATGATGTCGCCGGCGTCGTGGCCGTGCTCGTCGTTGATCAGCTTGAACCCGTCGAGGTCGAGCAGCATGCAGCAGACGGGATAGGCGCCCTCGGCGGCGGCCTGGAGGCGCTTCTCGGCCAGGCGCGCAAAACCGCGGCGGTTGAGCAGCTTGGTCAACGGGTCGCTCAGCGCCTCCTCCCGCAGCGCGAGCAGGCTCGAGCGTTTCTGCGTGATCTGTTGTTCGAGCTGGCTGAGCTTGACCGAGACGCGCATCACGTCGCTGGTGAGGGTCTCGGCGACGCGGTTGGGCAGGTCGGGCCACGCCGCCGCCGCCGGGATCGTGTTGGTCATCATCTGGTTGGCGCGGCGACGGATGGCCTGGAGCATCTTCTCCAGGCTGGGGAAGTGGGGCGCCAGCAGCCGTTCGTAAACCGCGGCGAGCCATCCGGACTGGGCCTGGGTCATCGGCTCGTTGAGGTGCGGCATCAGGCCCGCCGTCAGCACCGGCAGCATGGCTTCCAGGTGTTCACCCTCGAAGTCCGTCGGCAGGTCGTGGTGATGACGCACCGCCAGGATAATCTCTTCCGGGACCTGATAACCATCCAGCAACCGGGTCCCCACGTCGATATGCGACAGCCCGAACCGATCGTATTCCTGCTCCCGCCAGCTGCTCGGATCGAGCCGGTCCTCGATCTCATGGGCGTAGAAGATCGGGTCCACCGCCATCAGCATCGTCAGGCCCAGGTCCTGCAGGAGGCCGATGGTATAGCACACCTCAGCGTGGTCGGGGCGGAGGACCTCGGCGATCACCTGGGCGGCGTTGGCCTTGAGGATCGCCGACGACCACAGCGTGTCGAGGGTCTCGGGGGGCAGGGTCATCGACCGCATGAGGACCCGCAGGCTCTGGGCCAGGGCGACGGTCCGGACGGTGTTGGTCCCCAGTTGAAGCACGGCCCGCTCGACGGTGCTGATCTCGTGAAGCCGCCGCGTGGCGGCGGAATTGGCGATGCTCAGCACCCGTGCGGCCAGGGCGGGGCTCATGTTCAACGCGCGGATCAGCGGCTGCGGGTCGTCCGTCGGCGCGTTGAGCACCGCGATCAGCGGCCCGGGCTCGATCGCCAGCTGACCGAGCCGCTTGCGGGTTTGGGCTCGCTTGGCGCGGGTGTTGGCGATGGGTTCGAAGCTCATAGGGACCCTGAAGACGGCGCTGTATTCATCCTCATCCGCTCACGCCGCCTGGAACGACTCGCCGTACCGGGCGTAACGCTCGGGGATCGCCTGTTCCAGTAAATCGTCATCCACCAGAACCATGTCGATGACGTAAGCGAGTTGGGTATGGGCCCACGCCATCACCGCGGGCAGGCGCTCGGGAGAGGTCGCGAGCGTGATGGTCCGCTCGTTCAACGCGATCGGCAACGCCCGGTGACGCCACGCCACGGACGCGGAGATCTCGGAAAGGGCCTCCTGGCTGGAGGCCAACGATCCCAAGTCGACCACCGGCAGACACTCTGCCATTTGACGGCCCCAGCACCGCCAGATGGCCTGGGCGTCGATGTCGAACATCTTCTGAGCCAGGTATCCGAACGGGGCGGGGTCATCTTTCTGAGCCGCCAGGACCTGCCGCACCTGATCATCCGACATCAAACCGTGCTGAACCAGAAGTTCCCCGATTTTTTTCATGGCTTCCAACCCCCGCTTTACGGGAAGAATCCTGAAAGGTCGCCCGCCCCATCAACCACCGAGGCCTACATATTTCAAATATCGGCTTGATCCAGCAGAACTTTGGCGTGAAGGCGCAATTTCAAGGAGAGGTGTTCTCCTTAATGACCGCCCGAAGGCTCGGACCCGATAAAGCTCGCCGCCGCGGGCCGCATCGGGGGCCGGCGCCGGGACAAGAAAAAACCCCCGGCCGTCGGGCCGGGGGTGATGTGTGTGTCGATTCGGAGCGGGCCGGAGAGTTATTGGCCGCCGAAGGTGATCTTGTCGGTGCCCATGGCGCCGTGATCGTCGCCCAGGCCGCCGAGCCCGCCTCCCGCGCCGCCGCCCTTGCCGCGTTCGTTGCGGTCGGCGGCTGCTTCCTGGTCCGCGGTCCACTGGGCCCGCTTGAGGCTCAGGCCGATCTTGCGGTCCTCGATATCCACGCGGAGGATCTTGACCTCGACGTCCTGGCCCTGCTGGACCACGTCCTGCGGGTTCTCGACCTTGTGGTCGGCCAGCTCGGAGATGTGCAGCAGGCCTTCGAGGTCTTCTTCGAGCTCGATAAAGACGCCGAAGTTGGTGATCTTGGTGACGGAGCCGTGAACGATCATGCCGGGCTGGTAGGCGCCGGGGATCGCTTCGAGCCAGGGGTCCTCGGTCATCTGCTTGAGGCCCAGGGCGACGCGCTGCTTCTGCTGGTCGACCTCGAGGACCACGCACTTGCAGACCTCGCCCTTCTTAAGCAGCTCGTTGGGGTGGCTGAGCTTCTTGGTCCAGGACAGGTCGGAGACGTGGAGCAGGCCGTCGATGCCGGGCTCGATCTCGACGAACGCGCCGTAGCTGGCGAGGTTGCGGACCTTGCCCTCGACGATCGTGCCGGGGGGGTACTTCTCGGCCACCAGCTCCCAGGGGTTGACCTCGGTCTGCTTCATGCCGAGGCTGATCTCCTGCTTGTCCTTGTTGATGTCGAGGACGACGACCTCGACCTCCTCGCCGATGGAGACCATCTCGGAGGGGTGGTTGATCCGCTTGGTCCAGGACATCTCGGAGATGTGAACCAGACCCTCGACGCCCTCTTCGAGCTTGACGAAGGCGCCGTAGGACATGATGTTCGTGACCGTGCCGCGGACGCGGGTGTTGGCGGGGTACTTGGACTCGATGTCCTGCCAGGGCGAGTCTTCCTTCTGCTTGAGGCCCAGGGCGATCTTTTCTTTCTCGAAGTCGATGTTGAGGACCTTGACCTCGATCTTCTGGTCGAGCCGGACCATGTCGGAGGGGTGGTTGACCCGCCCCCAGGACATGTCGGTGATGTGGAGCAGGCCGTCGATGCCGCCAAGGTCGACGAAGGCGCCGAAGTCGGCGATGTTCTTGACCGTGCCGTTGACGACGTCGCCGACCTTGAGGTTTTCGAGCAGCTTCTTGCGCTGCTCGGCCCGGCGCTCCTCGATAAGCTTGCGGCGGCTGATGACGATGTTGCGGCGTTGCTCGTCGATCTTGAGGATCTGGGCCTCGACGTTCTGGCCGATGTAGATGCCGATGTCGGCCGGCCGACGGATGTCGACCTGGGAGGCGGGCAGGAACACGGGCACGCCGATGTCCACGAGCAGGCCGCCCTTGATCTTGCGCATCACGCGGCCCTCGACGGGGTCGCCCTCGGCCTTCTCGCTGATGATCCGCTCCCAACCGCGGATGCGGTCGGCCTTACGCTTGGAGATGGCGACCATGCCGCCCTCGCCCTCGACCTCTTCGAGCAGCACCTCGACGGTGTCGCCGATCTCGACGTCGGCGGGGTTGTCGAACTCGGTCTTGTCGAGGATGCCCTCGGACTTGAGCCCGACCTCGACGAGGAAGTCGTCGCCGGCGTGCCCGATGATCTTGCCCTGGAGGATGGAGCCGGGCTTGAAATCGCCCATCTGCTCCCCCAGGAGCCCCTCCATGTCGCCGCTGGCGACCGCCTGGCCGTACTCGGCCTCCAGCATCGCCTCGGCTTCGGCGTCCTCGATGGACAGGGTTGAAATCAGGTTGTAATCGACCATGTTAAGAAATGCCTTCCTAAAGTGGGGTCCATACCCGGCCGGGGCACACGCCACGGCTGACACGGGTCGCGCCGGCTAGGGTTCGCCGACGTCTGGTTCAAGCGTCTCACACCGCCGCCGCACACGCGGCGGAACACGGGCAAAACGCAGAATCGACGATTATAACGTCCCCCCAGCACAACACCAGCCGCGAAGATGACAGGCGATGAGCGCCGGTCCGTAGGACCGGGTTTGTTGCTCGAACGCCCCCCCAACCGCCCCGCTCTCGCCCATATAAACGATTCGGGCTCCAAAACTTGACGAAACGCAGCTTCCAGTTAAAGTTAAGTGAAGTCGTGCGGATTTGGGCCTTCGAGGCGGTTTTAAACGCTTTCGGACGCTCCCCCGGCGACACGTCCCCGTGCGGGAACAACCGGCACGACCCGGGCTACGAGGCCTGCAGCGTCAGCCGATCATCCGCGGGACAGGGAAGAGCAATAGTCTCTTCGAGTCCCCCGGCCGTCCGTTCAGGGCGGGATAGATTGAAGATGCAACACCCTGTTTCGCATGCAGTTCGATTAACGCCCGACCGCCCGGGAACAGACGACACGGCCGCCCGAACCGTCACGTCGCCGTGGCCTGAAGATGCCGTCCGCGGACACGACGCCCCCGGCCGGTCGAACGCCCCGCATTGCGAATCCGAAGCTGTAGCTCAGTCTGTCCTTGATCCGGCTCCCGCTGCCTGACGTCGGCGGGGTCCCCCGCGACCCGACCGACCTCCCGCCCGTCCGTGCCTCTGCATAAAGGGGCGCTATGGACATCCTCTCCGTCACCACGCTCACCCTGGCCGTCGAGATCGGCGTCAGCGACTTCATCTTCGGGCTGGTCGGCCTGCTGGGCGGCATCGTCGGCGCGGTCCTCGTGCTCAAGTTCATCACCGCCCAGACCCTCGCCGCCGCCAAGCGGGAAGCCGACGATATCGTCGGCCGCGCCCGCTCGGAGAGCGACACCCTCAAGAAGCAGGTCGAGCTGGACGCCCGCAACGACGTGGCCAAACGCCGGGAGGGTTTCGAGAAAGAGACCGAGCAGGCCCGGGGCGAGCTGAAGGAAACCGAACGCCGACTGGCCAACCGCGAAGACAACCTCGACCGCAAGCTCGACACCCTCGCGACCAAGGAGAAATACCTCACCGAACTGGACGCCAAGATCAAGGCCCGCGAGGAGGCCGTGGCGGGCAAGCAGGACGAGTTGGACCGCCTGCTGGCGGAGAAGGCCAGGATCGTCGAGGAGGCCCGGACCGAGCAGAAGCAGGTGCTGCTGCGGCTGAGCCACCTGTCGGAAGAGGAGGCCAGGAAGGAGGCGCTCAAGGCGCTGGAGGTCGAGTGCCAGCACGACGCGGCCATGGTGATCCAGCGTACGCAGGAGCGGGCCGAGGAGGAGTGCAAGGAGATCGCCCAGAAGATCACGCTCCAGGCGATCCAGCGGTACGCTTCGGAGCACACCGCCGACTCGACGGTCAACGCGGTGCAGATCGCCAGCGACGATATGAAGGGGCGGATCATCGGGCGTGAAGGCCGCAACATCCGGGCGTTCGAGAAAGCGACCGGGGTGGACATCATCGTCGACGACACGCCGGGCGTGGTGGTGGTGTCCTGCTTCGACCCGGTCCGCCGGGCGGTCGCGGCCGAGGCGCTGGCGAAGCTGCTCGACGACGGGCGGATCCACCCCGCGCGCATCGAGGAGATCGTCGAGCAGATCCAGAAGGACATACAGAGCCGGATCGTCAAGTTCGGCAAGGACGCCTGCATCGAAGCGAACATCCAGGGCCTGCACCCGCGGATCTCCGAGATGATGGGCCGGCTGCACTACCGCATGTCGTACGGCCAGAACATCCTGCGCCACTCGATGGAGGCCGCCTACCTCTGCCAGGTCATCGCCGACGAACTCGGCCTCGACGGCGACCTCGCCCGCCGCTGCGGGTTCCTCCACGACATCGGCAAGGCCATGGACCACGACGTCGAGGGCGGCCACCCCGCGATCGGCATGGACTTCTGCAAGAAGTTCGGCGAGGGCGAGGCCGTGCTCAACGCGATCGGCGGCCACCACAACGACATCCCCGCCACCACGCCCTACACCCCGATCGTCATGGCCGCCGACGCCATCAGCGGCGCCCGCCCCGGCGCCCGCCGCGAGACGCTTGAAAAATACGTCAAGCGCCTCGAGCAGCTCGAAGGCATCGCCACCGATCAGAACGGGGTCCGGCAGGCCTACGCCATCCAGGCCGGCCGCGAGGTCCGCGTGATCGTCGACCCCGACCACATCGACGACGCCAACTGCACCTACATCGCCCGCGAGATCGCCAAACGCGTCAGCGAGGAGATGACCTTCCCCGGTGAGATCAAGGTCACCGTCCTCCGCGAGATGCGCACGGTCGAGTACGCGCGATGATGCTCACCCGAAGCCCAGGGACTGCAGTCCCTGGGCTTCCTGCGCTCAAAAACCCGTACAATGGACATGTCTAAAGACGCCCCGATCCTCAAACCGGAGGCCTCCTCATGTCCGACCCTCCCATCCACGATTCGCTGCGTTGCCCGTCCTGTGGGGCTTACATGGAGACCGGCGCCATCTCGGTCAGCACCGGCCTCAACTGGCTCCGCGTCCACCACGACCGCCCCGCCGACATGGCCGAGGCCGTGCCCGGCACCCACTCGGTGATGCGCGCCAACCACCTCGTGGCCTGGCGCTGCAAGAAGTGCCGGCTCATCACCGCCCGCTACGGCGAACCGCTTGAAAGACACCGCAAAATGAACGAAGCGGTCGCCGACAACGCGTAAACTCAGGCGTGGCCCAACCGCTGCTCATCCTCGGCCGACGCCCCGGCCCCGCCGCCGATTCCGCCCAGCGCGCCGGCTTCGACCCGATCCCCATCCCCTTTGCCGGCGACGCCCGCGCCGCGCTGCACGAGCTCCAGGCCCAGCCGACCCAGGCGCCCGTCCTGATCGCCGGCGACCTGGAAAACCACCCCAAGCTGCTCGACGCCATCGCCTTCGACCGCGACCTGATCGGCTGCTCGCCCGACGCGGTCCGCTCCGTCCGCTCGCCCGGGGCGCTGGCCGACCTCCCCGCCATCCCCGGCATCCGCTTCCTCGAAACGCGCGGCGGCGCGGCGCTGGGGCTGCGACTCAAGCGGCTGGCGTTGGGCCTCTTCTCACGGCGCCGCTACCTCCGCAAGCCGGTCGCGTCCTATCACGGCCAGGGCATCGCGTGGTGGACGCCGGCCACGCCCGTGGGCCATGACGGCTACCTCCAGCAATACGCCCGGGGCCTGCCGCTGTCGGCGGTCTTCAAAGCCGACGGCTGGTCCGCCATCCTGGTGGGCGTCACCGAACAGCTCGTGGGCGAGCCGGCGTTTGGCGCGCCCGACTTCGCGTGGTGCGGCGCCGTCGGCCCCGTTCAGCTCGGTGAAAAGTCCCGCCACGCGCTCAACCAGCTCGCCGTCGCCCTCACCCAACGCCACGACCTGCGCGGCGTTTTCGGCATCGACTTCATCCAGGACTTCCGCGGCCGACTCTGCCCCGTTGAGGTCAACCCGCGCTATCCCGAATCCACCGACCTGCTCGAACGAGCGACCCGCTCGGCCGCCCTTCTCCGCGGCGTCGCGCCGGTCAGCTCGTCCAGCGCCAAACATCGACGCAGCCACGCCCCCCAACTCCTCGGCCAGGCCCTGCTTCACGCCGAAGCCGACGCCCCATGCCCGGACCTGAACGGCTGCCTCCCAGCCGACGCCCTGCTTAATGTCCCCGACCCCGCCGCCCGCCTCGTCGCGGCTCAGCCCTTCGCCCGCCTCCAGGCCGCCGGCCCCAATCGGGACGCAATCGTCAAGCAGCTCCAAGCCATGGCGCGCGAGGTTTACGCCCGTATCGCTCCGCCGAAACGCGAGGTCCTGACCGAAACCACCCCCAGGCTCCCCCCGCCCCCGAAGCGCGGGATCGAAACCGTCGAGGTCAAGCGCATTCCCCGGCCCGATCCTGACCGCAAACAACTTGAATGAAACAATCCGACGGCCGCGGGCCGCGACGAGGACGTCGCGGCTACTAAAGGCGAAACGGTCATCAAGCAATACCGGTCGAATTGAAACACGCTAACCCGTGACGCGCAACGCGACCGCGGTGAGGTCATCGTCAATGAGTCGATCGCCGGCGTAGTCGCGGGCCGCCTGGATCAGGTGGCGGCAAAGCTCCCGCGAAGTCGCGTTCGGATGATTGCGGACGGCCTCAGCCACACCACCTGTGTCGAAGAAACGGCCCTGAGCATCGACCTGCTGGGTGATCCCGTCGCTGGTGATGATCAACTGGTCGCCGCGAGCGAGCCGAACGGGTTGTCCAAGCGAGAACACCGCGTCCGCCTGGACCCCCAACGGGATATCGGTCGCCTCGAGGCGTTCGACCGCACCCTGGTCGCGGATCAGGACCGCCGGTTCGTGCCCGGCGCTGGTCCAGTGCAGCGTTCCTGTCTGAGTATCGAGGACCGCGTAGAACAGCGTCACGAAACGAGCGGCGGGGGTGTCTCGGACAAGTTGTCGATTAATGAACTGGAAGAGGCCCTGCAAATCATCCTGACGGTCCGGACCGATGACGCGGAACGCCGCACGGGTCCACGCCATCAAGAGCGCTGGCCCGATGCCGTGGCCCGCGACGTCGCCCAGGGCGACGGCCCAATACCGCGCCGCGTCCTCGTCGGCGTCCAGCGGGATAAAATCGAAGTAATCGCCGCCGGACTCGTCGCAATAGACCGCTAGTCCGTCGAGGTCGTACCCCCGCAACCGGGGCGATGTCGGCAGCAGCCGGCGCTGGATATCGCTGGCGGCTACAAGTGACGCTTTCATCTCGGCGCGTTCGCGCAGGGCGTCGACCATGCCGTTGAACCGGTCGGCGACGCGCTGGAACTCGTCGTGCGAACGCGTGTCGGGCATCCGGGCCGACAGATCGTCCTCGGCGACGCGTTGCATGGCGTGGTCGAGGGCCGTGATCGGCCGGCTGATCCACCGTGAAGCGAACCACGCCGCCACCGCCGCGCCCAGGATCGCCGGCCCCATGATGCCGACGAAAAACGCGAGCAGGTACCACCTGAAGTCATTCAACGGCTTGGCCTGGGCGGTGATGGCAAAGACGCCAACGGCCTCTCCCTGCGCGTTTCGGATCGGGGCGAAAGCCGCATACGTCTTCCCGTACTCGCTTTTCAAGGGCTCCGTCCGGACAACCGGTTCATGCCAGCCTCGGCTGTAGACGGGGAACCGGGAGATGGCGAAGGTGTTGCCGACCAGGTCGGGATCGGTCGAGACCGCCGTGCGGTTGACCCCAGGCTCATCGGTATGGATGTTGATGGAAGCCCGTTCATCGATCAGGCGGAAACGGGTCTTGCCCAGATCGATGGCGCGGACGACCCGCCGGCATTGATCCAGGAGCCGCGCCCGGGCCGCTTCGTAGTCTGGGTTATTCTCGTCATGCAGTAAGACCACATCAACCGGATCGACCTCTTCAGCCATCAGGACGGTGGTGGTCGTCAAGACGGACAGCGTCCAGTTCTGAGGGATCTGCGTGGCGACGTAAAAACAGAAAGCGCTGAGCGACGCTGTCGCCAGGAACGCCAGGACGACGAGCAGCAGGAATAATTTCGTTCGGAAACGCAGCGTCACTCGATCAGTTTAACGCAAGCCACTCACATCGGCGTATGCCGCAGGAATGGACGCCTATCCCGTGACGCGGAGCGCGACCGCGGTCAGATCGTCGTCGATCGCTCCATCGCCGGTGTAGTCCTGCGCCGCCTGGATCAGTTGGCGGCACAGCTCCTGCGAAGACGCCTCGGGATCACGGCGGGCGACCGCGGCCACGCCGTCGGCGCCGAAGAACCGGCCCTCGGCGTTGCGGTTCTGGGTGATCCCGTCGCTGGTGACGATCAGCCGATCGCCGGGGGCGAGTTGGATCGGCTCGCCGGGCGGGTAATCGAGGCCGTCCATAACGCCCAGCGGGACCTCGGTCGCTTCGAGGCGTTCGACCTCGCCGTGCGCACGGATCAGGACCGCGGGCTCGTGGCCGGCGCTGGACCAGTGCAGCACGCCGGTCCGGGTATCGAGCACGGCGTAGAACAAGGTGATGAAGCGGTCGCTGCGGGTGTCGCGGACCAGTTGCCGGTTGATGAATTGGAAGAGGCCCTGCAGGTCGTCGCGGCGGCCGGGGCCGGCGACCCGGAACGCCGCGCGGGTCCACGCCATCAACAGCGCCGGGCCGATGCCGTGGCCGGCCACATCGCCCAAAGCGACCGCCCAGTATCGCGGCCCGTCGGTTTCGTCGGGGTCCAAGGGGATGAAGTCGAAGTAATCGCCGCCGGATTCGTCGCAATACACCGCCTGGCCGCCAAGGTCGTAGCCTTCGAGTTGGGGGGACGCAGGCAGCAACTGGCGTTGGATATCGCTGGCCAACGCGAGCGAAGCCTTCATCCCGGCCCGATCCTGCAACGCGGCGACCATCTCGTTAAAGCCCTCGGCGACCTGCCGGAACTCGTCGTTGGTCCGCGCGTCCGGCATCCGGGCCGACAGGTCATCCTCCGCCACGCGCCGCATGGCGGAGGCCAGCAGCGGGATCGGCCGGCTGATCCAACGCGACGCGTGCCACGCCGCCACCGCCGCCGCCAGCACCGCCAGCATCATCCCCAGCACCAGAAAACCCAGGAGCGTCCACCTGAAATAATCAAACGGCTCGGCGTTGACGTCGATGCCGAACACGCCCACGGTCTGCCCCTGAGCATCTTTGATCGGTGCGTAGGCCCCGAAGTAGTAGCCGTATTCATCCCGGAGCGGCCGGCTCTGGATCGAAGGCTCATGCCAGGCCTTACTGAACGCCGGGAACCGGGAGATGACGTATTCGTTGCCGATCATCGCCGTGTTCGTCGAGACCACGGTGCGGCCCATGCCGGGCAGGTCGCTGCGCACGTCCAGGTAGACCGATTCATCGATCAGGCGAAAACGCGTCTTGCTTGAATCCAGCGCATTAACCACATCCCAGCACTGGGCGAGGACCCGGTCGTAAGCCGCGGCGCGTTCCTCCCCGTCGTCGTCGCGGATCGCGACCACGTCGGCCGGGTCGATCTGTTTCGACATCAGGACCGCGGTGGACCCCATCCAGGACGTCGCCCAGTTCCGAGGGACCTGGACGGTCATGATAAAAACGATAAGGGCGAACAGCCCCATCGCGAGAAACGACAGGGTGACCAGCAGCAGGAACAGTTTGGTGCGAAACCGCATGTTCAAGCCGGGAGTCTAACGCAAGCGATCCGCGCCGGCTCGGCGGCCGGGCTTGAGAGGCGTGTGGCCGGGCGATACCCTTCGCCGTCAATGCTCACCCTCGCCTGCCCCGCCAAGGTCAATCTCAGCCTCGCCGTCGGCCCGCCTCGGCCGGGTGACGGGTATCACCCGATCGCGAGTTGGATGATCGCGGTCGACTTTGCCGACACGCTGTCGATCAGGCCGCGCGACGCGGGGACAAGCACGTTCTCGATCACGTTTGCCGACGACGCCCCGGTCGGGCAGGAGGTCGACTGGCCGTTGGAGAAAGACCTCACGTTCAAGGCGCACGCCCTGCTGGAGGGGGAGGTCGGCCGGGCGCTGCCGGTCGATGCGACGATCCGGAAGCGTATCCCCGCCGGCGCGGGCCTGGGCGGGGGGTCGGCCGACGCGGCGGGCATGCTGGTCGGCTTGAACCGGGTGTTGAAACTGGGCGTGACCGACGAGCGGCTGCGCACCCTGGGCGCGGGGTTGGGCTGCGATGTCGCGTTCGCGGTCGCCGCGCTGCAGGGCCAGACCGCCGCCGTCGTGACCGGCCTTGGCGAGCGGCTCGAACCGGTCGATCCGCAGCCGATCCGCCTCGTGCTGGTGTTTCCGCCCTTCGGCTGCCCCACGGGGCCGGTCTATCGCGCGTTCGATCATGGCGAAGCGCCCGCCGGGCCCGATGAAGAGCGGGTCCGGCGCCGATCACTGGACGGGTTGTTCAACGACCTGACCGAGCCGGCGATGCTGGCCGTCCCCGCATTACGCGCCGCGCACGCCGCCGTCGCCGCCGCGGCGGACCGCCCGGCTCACCTGACCGGTTCGGGATCGACGCTGTTCACCCTTCCGGGGCCGGACGAAGACGCGGCCCAACTCGCCGACCGGATCGCGGACCGGACCGGCTTCGCCGCGGTCGCCGCCCGTTCGCTCTAACCCGGCGGAGCGAGTGAGCGCATCTCGGCGAGCGTCTTTTCATCGAGCTGCCGCGCGGGATCGAGATAGTAGAAGTCATTCAGCTCCATCGCACGTTGCGCGGCCCGGGCCGCGGCCGGTTCGTCTCCCAGACGATGCCGAAGCCGGGCGAGGCGGACCGTGCCCTGGAGGCTGTAAGGCGTAAGGTCCGTCACGCGTTGCATGTCCTCAGCCGCCCGCCGCAGCGCTGCGCTGTCGTCATCCGGTCCGGCAAGCAGTTCGTACAAGCCGGCGCGGAGCCGGTAGGCGAAGGCGGGATCGATCCCCGCGTCGAGCGCCTGGTCGATCGCGGCGTCGGCGGCGCCGGCCGCCGCGATGGCCGTATCGGCGCGGCCTAGCCGCTGCGCAGCGGCGATGACCTCGCTCTGCATCACGACCCGCCACCGCAGTACGGTTGTGTCGGTCGGGTACAACATCGCCGCCGCCGACAACTCGTCGTACGCCCGGTAGACGCGCGGCACGTCGCGCTGCAGCTCCGCCGCGGCCATCGCGAGGTGTTGCTCGTGCTGCGTCACAACCGGGGCGTATCTCGCCATCATGACCAGCGCTACGATCAGCAGCGCCGCGGGCGCCGCGTAGCCGACCGCGCGGCGCTGCGGCGCCGTAGCGGGCGATGCCGACGCGGCGCCGACGAGCGTCCATACCACCACCGCCGAAGGCCCATGGAAGAAACTCATCTCGATCTGGTTATGCATCAGGACCGCGGCCGCCGCCGTGAACCAGCTCGCCGCCCGCCACCGTCGGGCGACCAGGCCCGGACGCAGGAGCGTCAGCATCACCCCCACGAACACCAAAACGCCCAGCATCCACCACAACGCGCTTTCGATCACCAACTGCGGCCAGACGTGCGCGTACTGGGTTCCGAAAACCGCGGCGACCAGCCCGATCACCAGCAGCCGGCGCAACGGGATCGGCAACGCGGGGCCCGCCGCGTCTTCATCCGGTTCATCCGATCGCCCGACCCATCGCCCCGCCGCCCAGAGCCAGCCGATCAGCACCGCGGCCCACGCGATCCCGCCAACGCCCAGCATCGCGGCAAAGTCTACGAAGACATTGTGCGAGCTGGTGACCTCTTCGGGGTTGATCGGGTTCTTCGCGACCAGGTAAGCGGCCTTGAAATCGGCCGGCCCGACGCCGAGGGCCAGCCCCGCGGCGCCCTCGCTCGTCCACACGCCGCCGGCGCCCTGCCAGTAGTGGTACCGAAACAGCAGGCTCCGCTCGCCCGCCGGGCCGACCGCGGTCGATGGTGGGCCGATCCAGCCGCGCACCACCACCGCCGACGCCGCCAGCGCGACCAGCAGCAGCGCGATGACCGGCAGCGCGCCGCCGCCTCGCCGCCGCCGGATCACCCAGGCGCACAACACGATCAACGCCGCGCCGGCCGGCAGCGTTAAGACCGCGCCTTTCGAGTTGGTCAGCCACACCCCGATCAGCCCAAGCGCGGCAACGGCGCCGGGGACGATCGCCCAGCGCCGGGTCGACCGCAACGCGGCGACGCCGATCGTCACCCCCACCGACAGCAGCGTCAGCCCGGCGGCGATCGACCCGAGCACGTTCGACAGGCCGAACGTCCCGATCGCGTCGGGCGACAGCAGCCGCCGCTTGTACAACTCGTGCTGGGACGAGCCTTCCGCCCAACCTCGCGCCGCGAGCAGGTCCGCCTCGTTAGCCTCGAACATCGCCACGGTGGCGGGGTAGTCCATCGTGATGTACCAGACCGCCTGCAGCGCGATGGGCGCCAGGATCGCGACGAACCCGGCGGTCATCCACCGCCGGGCCGTGGCGTGTTGCGCGAGGTGCGCCGCCGCCAGCCCCAGCGCCGCCGCCGACAGCCACGCGCCGCCCTGGATCGCGTTGGCGTAGGACGTGGTCATGTGGTAGCCGCACACCGCCATCCCCGCCCCGACCAGCCCCACACTCCACCACCGCACGCGCCCCCCCACCGCGAGGCTCACCGTGATCGCCGCCGCGGCGACCAGCACGCCGATCGCCTGCACCCACGCCGCCCCCGCCGGGCCGATCGCGGTGATCGGCATGGCCCGCCCCGTTGTGGGGTCCAACCCGAACCGTGGGTCGACATCAAAATAAATCTGCGGCGAAAACACCACCACGCACGGCAGCAGCGCCATCGCCAGCACCGCTGCGCTCGCCGCGGCCAATGCGAGCGATCCGCCGTCGATCTTCGGAAAAGGCGCGGCCGCCGACGAGGCTTTCGACATGGCGGTAGTGTAATCCACCCCCCGGACGTCGGCAGGAGCGCCCTGTCGCGCCTAACGATCGGCTTACGGCTCGACATCCCGGTCGTCGTGGCGGAGTCGAGGATGTGGTAGCCTTTCCGGTTGAGGCGACGAACTGACCAGGGCCGGGCGGGGTATAGCATCTGACGCCTGTCCGTAAGCCCTGTGGCCGACTTCGTGGCGTCAGACCGGCGCCGGGCGCTTGGGGAGCCGCATTGCGCGGCGTTGCGGGGGCGGGCGCCAAGTGCTAAATTCAGGCGTTTTTTACATTTGCCATCGGTTCTGCAGATCGAACACAGAGGATTGAGAACGTGCCGGACGAGCGTTCGCAGCACCCGAATGATCCCGACCCGCCGCCGCCCGACCGCGACGCCGATCCGACGATCGATGAGCGGTCGTGGGCGTCGCGCAACCAGGCGGAAACGCTGGCTTCGCGCAGCGCCGAGTGGGTCGGGCGCACCATCAACAAATACCGCATCACCGGCCTGCTGGGCGTCGGGGGGATGGGTTACGTCTTCCGGGCTCATGACGCCACGCTGGAACGCGATGTCGCGATCAAGATCCTGCCGGACGAGTTCGCGTCGCGCTCGGACTCGCGCGAACGTTTCCTGGCCGAGGCGAAAGCGGCGGCGAAGCTGAGCCACCCCCATGTCGTGGCGATCTACGAGGTCGGGCAGGAGGGCGCCACGTGCTTCATCGTGATGGAGCTGCTCACCGGGGGAAACGCGGCCGAACGCCTCGAGGCCCAGGGCGCCTTCCCGCCGGCCGAGGCGACGCGCATGATGATCGACGCCTGCCGCGGCGTCGCCGCCGCTCACACCGTCGGCCTGATCCACCGCGACATCAAGCCCGGCAACCTGCTGAGGGCCCAGCACGAGGCGACCAAGATCGCGGACTTCGGCCTGGTCAAAGGCGCCGCCCGCAGCGCCCAGCACGTGACACAGGACGGCGTGATCGTCGGCACGCCGTCCTACATGAGCCCCGAGCAGTGCGAATCCAAACCGGTGGACCGGCGGAGCGATATCTATGCGCTCGGCGCCACGTACTACGCCCTGCTGACCGGCGCCGCCCCTTACGCCGACGCCGGCAGCACCGTGCAGATGATGTACGCCCAATGCCACGCCGACATCCCCGACCCGCGCAAGACCAACCCCGACCTGCCCGAGGCCTGCACCGCGATCATCGCCCGCGCGATGGCCAAGCGGCCTGAAGACCGCTACCAGTCCGCGGACGAGATGCGCCTGGACCTCGAAGCGATCGCCCCGGGCATGGCCACGGTCTCATCGGGCGCGCCCAGCCCGACCAGCCTGCCCAGCGGCGTGACCCTCGCCCCGCCCCCGCGGCCGCGCTCGAGGCGCCGGACGTGGGCCGCGGTGTTGGCGCTGATCCTTGTCGGCGTGGCCGCGGGCGCCGTTTATGTCGCCTCCAGAAACAGCGGCGACGCCGACCGGTCGCCCGACGGACGCAGCGCGGCGGCCGCCGTCGCCGTGCCGGGCGTCACCGACGACACCGTCACGTTTGGCACGACCGCCGCCTTTTCCGGGCCCAACCGCGACCTCGGCCGGGAGATGGTCGAAGGCATCAGGGCCAGCTTCGACGCGGTGAATCAGACAGGCGGGGTCCACGGCCGGAAGCTCGAACTCGTCGTGCTCGACGACGGCTACGAACCCCAGCGGGCCGACGCCAACATGCGGGAGCTCTTTGAGAAGCGGGACGTCTTCGCGGTGATCGGCAACGTCGGCACGCCCACCGCGGCCGTGACCGTGCCCTACGCGTTGGAGCATCGCCGCCTGTTCTTCGCCCCGCTCACCGGGGCCGCCCTCCTGCGGCGCGACCCGCCCGACCGGTACGTCTTCAACTACCGCGCCAGCTACGCCGACGAGACCGCCGCACTTGTCAACTACTTCATCGACATTAAAGAATGCCCCCCCAACCAGATCGCCGTCTTCGCGCAGAACGACGCGTTCGGGGACGACGGCTTCGAGGGCGTCGTCCACGCCCTGCACCACTACGGCATCGATCCGGAAGACATCCTCCGCGTCAATTACGACCGGAACACGGCTCGCGTCAACGCCGCGGTGGATGAATTGGTCGCGCACCAGGACCAGGTCAAGGCGGTCATCCTGATCGCCACCTACGCCCCCGCGGCCCGGCTCATCCGGATGGCCAGGGACCGGGGCCTCAAAGCGGACTTCGGCGCGGTCTCTTTCATCGACAGCGACATGCTCGCCGAGCAGTTCCAGGAGATCGGCCCCGAGTACGGCGAAGGCGTGGTCGTGACCCAGGTCGTCCCGCACTACCTCTCCAACTCGACCGGCGTGATCCGTTACCGTGATGCGCTCGACGAATTCGCGCCCGAAGCCCACCCCGGCTTCGTTTCCCTGGAGGGCTTCATCGCCGCGGAGTGCCTGATCGAAGGGCTCCGGATAGCGGGCCGAAACCTCACCACCGAACGCCTGGTCGATGCGCTGGAGTCGATCCACGACTACGACCTGGGCATCGGCCCGATCATCCGCTTCGGCCCATCCCGGCGGCAGGCGTCCGACAAGGTCTGGGGCACGGTCCTCGACGCCTCGGGGAACTATCAGGTCCTCGACCTCGAAAACCCCTGACGCCTTTGGGCCATCAGCGCAAAGCCGGTCCTGAGGACGCCGCAGGCGGCCGAAGGTCCGGATCTCGGCTTTGAGGACGCGGCCTGGCCCCGACCATCACCCCATCACGACAGCGCGTCCATCTCGAACCGCGCCAGCGCAATGTCCTCCTTGTTGATCGAATAGATCACATACGCGTGGCCGCGGTGCACGATCATTTGGGGATAACCGTACCGCCCGTACTTGTGAACACCGGGGACGCGGGCAAGCCGGTTGGGGGCGTCGCCGATGATGAAGTGCCGATCGAAACGCTCGCCGTCCTCGGAGACGGCCAGCACCAACGGCGTGCGCGGCGAGTCGGGCCGGGGCGTGCTGAGCCCGAAGAACCGCCCGTCGGGCAGCCGCCCGAAGTGGTGGCGGGCGTTGCAATCGGTGTAATCGGTCAGCAGCGGCTCGGACCAGGTCGCGCCGTAGTCCTCGCTGCGGGTCACGGCGAGGCGTTGCACATTGGTGCGGAGCATCATGTGGATGACGCCGTCATCGGTCTGGAAGAACGAGGCCTCGCAGTAGTCGCGCGGATCGCCGCGGCGACGGGCGGCGAGGATGAACCCCTCGGGATCGTCGCGCGTGCCGCGGGGCAGCCGGGGCAGGCCGGCCCACTCCCAGCCGGCGCGGCCGGTGGGGTCGTCGGTGTAGGGGAACGCCACGTTCCCCGGGAGGATCAGCCGGCCCGAGGCCGTCGGGCACGGGCCGAGGTTGGGCACGAACCCATCGATCCGGCCGACCTCGCGCCAGGCGCCGCCCCGGTCGTCGCTGCGCATGATGCGGGTATGCGTGTCGGAGTAAGAGACGAAGCCGGCGTCGCCGAGGTTGCCGTTGCCGCCGGCGGCGTAGTACATGAGCTGGTCTTCGTAGCCGCGGTCGTAGTGGCCGGCGTAGGCGGTGAGCGAACCGTCGGGGGCGACATGAACGCCCTCGCCGGTGACGATGCTGTATCCGAAGCGGCCGGGCTGGCGGTCGACGATCGGCCGGGGAGACGACCAGTTGAGCCCTTCGTCGTCGTCGCAGGTCATGAGCATCATGCGTTGGCCGCACTGGTCTTCATCGCGATCGCCCTCGGAGAAACTGGCGTAGAGCCGCTCGCCGTCGGACGCGAGTTGAGCGTGGTGCTGGTAGGCCGAGCCGGGCGCGTCCGGCCCGCCCCGGACGCCGGGCTTGAGCAGACGCTCCTCAACCCGGAGCTTCACCGCACGAGGAAATGCGTTATCAAAATCGTTGGTGATCGAGGGGCGGGTGTTCATATTTTCGCACTTTCTGTGTGATGGGGCGGGCTTATAGACGGGACGCAGGCATGAGCCCTGGGATTGGCGACCGTGATCGCCGGGCCGTCGTGGCCGCGCAAGTCCACCGGCGTCACACGGATGTCCGGCCCCAATCGGTCCGCGTCAGGCAGCAGTACGGCGTTCAGATACGACGGCAGGACGGCGACTTGCCGGCACGATCCGCGCGCTTCGTCCAGGGTGTCGATGCGGTGATGCCGGGCCCAAGGCGACCCATCCGACCGCCACGTCAGCCAACACGCGGGCCGCCCATGCACATCGCGGCAAGCCTCGGCCCGCAGATCGTGGGGAGCGTCCAGCTTCACCGGGTCATCGGCCACGAGCTGCACCACGCTGACCCCGGGCAGCGGCAGCGTCAGGTCCAACTCAAAACGCCCCTCACGCGCCGCGATCGGGCGGACCGCGTCATGCGTCGGCGCCGCGGCGGCGGCCCGCAACAGCCGCATCTGCTCGGGCGTCGGGAGCGACGCCGCCCCCATCCGTTGCCAAAGCTCAAACGGCGCCGCGCCGTCGTCGGCGAGTTGCTCGTAACGCAGCCATCCCAACCCAAAATCGAGCCCCTCGATCACCAACGTCAGGTCGGCTCGGCCTGCGGCGCGGATCGAATCGCGGTGGTGATACGCCAGCAGCGTCACCGACCGCTCGTCACGAACCGCGATCACGCCCACGCCCCGCGGGCCGCCGCGCTCGACCGTTGCGCAACACCGCTGTCCGCGCAGCCGGCTGAGCATGCCCATCAGGTGGAAGATCGGCTTGGGCAGCAACTCAAACCGCCCGTCGCCGACGCCCGCCTCCTCGCCGATCCACGCCGTGAGCGTGCGTTGGCCCCAGCGGCCGACGAAGCCGTTGTCGTTGAGCAGCATGGCGTACTCCGGCGCCGTGTCGTCATCCACAAACCGGCTGAGGTGCTCGCCGATCATGCGCGCAGCAAACGCGGGGTAGTACGCGGCGGCATGCCACGAGTGATGCGCATTCCAGCCGATCTGCGGATCGGCCTCGTCATTCATAAACGGCACGCCATGCAACCTCGGACACCGCTGCCGGATGTAATCGAGAAACCGTGCTTCGCGCCGGAGGACCGCGCCGACATCGGGGTCCACGTCTTCAGGGGTCATGGGGGCGGCCTTCTCGTGCACCGAGATGAAATCGAGCCGCGTGCCGCGCTGCTGCGTGAAGTGGTTGACGCCGTGATCACAGTGCGCGAGGAACGCGCGGGTCGTGTCGTTGAGGTTGCCCTGGCCCCCGGGCCCGCCGAGTTGCAGCCTGGGGTTGACCGAATGCAGCCCGTGCTCGCAGGCGTCGTAGTACCCGCACAGCGAAGGCGGGTCGTCGTGGAACTGCTTCCACCATGCTTCACAGTCCGGCTCGTTCCAGGTCTCGAAATACCACCCCTCGACCTCGCGCGCTCCGTACCGGTCAATCAGGTGAGCAGCGAGCTGCGCGATCAAGCCGCGCCAACGCTCCAACTGATCGGAGTCGTTGAAGTCGCTGAAGCGTTGTGAAGGGTTGCCCATCAACTCGAAGAACGGCCGCAGCCCGAGATTCACCAGAAAATCGAGCCCTTCGTCGAGCCGGGTGAAGTCGTAGCGACACGATCCGTCTGGCGTCTGCCCGTCCTCGGCGGCGACCAGGTCGAGCAGGCGGTGGATGCGGACGTGTTCGATCGCACGGCGCGGCAGCGCCGCCGCCATCTCCAACTGCCGGCGGTAAGCCGGATCGAACAGGCATTCCGCGTTGGCGAACCCCGTCGCCCGCCAGAACCGCGGCAGCGGGCCGAGGTCGCGATCGGCGTGGATGTCGATGCGTGATCGGTTCATACCGACTCCATCGATCAAAGCCCGTCCGTCAGCCGGGCGACTCGCAGTCAACCAGGACGTGGATCGAATCGTCCCCCGCAGCGCCGTCCCGCAGCGCAAACGCCCGATCGATCTCAGCCAGCGGCACGATATGGGTGATCATCTCGCCGGTGTTCACCAACCCGTCGAGGACCAGGCGGACGCCCTCGTCAAAGAACCGCCGCATGTCGATGTCGCGCCGCGGTTCGGTCGAATAGATCTCGACCCGCTTGCGGTGGACTTTAAAGAAATCAAACGGCTTGCGGCACACGCCGATGCAGCCGTACATCACCAGACGCGCGCCGGTCGCGCAGCAGTCCAGCGCATCGACCATCCCGTCGCCTTCGAGCAGGCAGGGGACGACGACATCGAAGCCATCGGGGAAGTCCTCGCCAAGCACGTCCATCGTCGGGGTGTCGGCCGTGGGGACTCGGCAGGCGTGCGTCGCGCCGTACTTGCGGGCCAGACGCAGGTTCTCCTCCTTCAGGTCGGTCACCACCAGCGCCTTGGGGCTGTACAGCGCCAAGACCTGGGTCAGCACCAACCCGCTGACGCCCTGCCCGGTGATCAGCACGGTCCTGGACGCGTCGATCTCCGAGAGCTCGGCCGCGTGGATCACGCCCGGCAAGACCTCGATCAGGCTCGCCTCTTTCATGGGGAAGTGCGGCGGCAGCACCTTCACGTTGAACGGCTTGCAGACGATGTACTCCGCGAACGCCCCCCACACATAGCGGCAGGCGACCCGGTCGCCCACCGCCACGCCCGCCACGTTCGGCCCGACCCGGTCGATCACCCCCGCCACCTCGTGCCCCAGCCGCGCGGGCAACGACAGGAACTCGGGCCGACGCGTGCCGCGGTACGCCTCCACGTCGCTGCCGCACACGCCGACATACTTGATCCTGATCCGCACCTCGCCGTCGCCGGGCTCGGGGACCCTGGCGTAGCTCAGCGTCAGTTTGCCCGGGCGGTCGAGCACCGCGACCCGCTGCGTGTTCTCCGCAGGGGCCTCGAGCAACTCCAATTCCGCCATGCTCATTCTGGTCGCCATCGGGTCCTCCACATATTCAACTCCGCGTCCACCCGGCCTGTTCGAGCAGGCCGGCGATCCGGCGCCGAGCATCGCCATCGCACGGCGACAACGGCGGCGCGACCTGACCCGAGCCGATGCCGAGCAGGGCCAGCGCCGCCTTGAGCGTGCGGGGGACGTAGCCGTCGCCGGAAACCGTGCGGAAGATCGCGTCGATCTGGACGAGCAGAGCATCCTGCAACCGCCGGGCTTCGTCGGCCCGACCGTCGCGGTGCGTTTCATACACCGCCGCCCACTCGCGCGGCTGCAACATCGCCCCGGCGCTGGTGCAGCCCGAGCCGCCCAGCTCCAGCGTGTCGACCAGCAGCCGTTCGGGCCCGACCAGCACCGACCAGTCGGGCCGCGCGCCACGGATGTGCTCCATGCACCGGGCGAGGTAGGCCAGGTCCCCGCTCGAGTCTTTCAGGCCGATGATCCCGGGCTCGTCACACAGCCGCCCCACCGTGTCCGGCTCGAACGGGACCTTCGTGTTGCCCGGCATGTTGTAGAGCATCACCGGCGCCGGCGACCCGCGGACCACCCGGCGGCACCACGCCTCGAGTTCCGACTGGCCAATCGCAAAGTAGTACGGCGCGGTCAGCAGCACCGCGTCCGCGCCCGTGTCCGCCGCGAGATGAGCCAGCGCCAGCGTCTCCTCCAGGCACGGCGTCGTGATCCCCACGAGCTTCGCGACCCGGTCGCCCACCAATCCGCAGCCGTGGCGGATCAACTCGCGCTTGACCGGCAGCGACAGCGACGGCGCCTCACCCGTCGTGCCCAGCAGCAGCACGCCTTGCACCCCGCCCTCCACCACCCGCGCCATCAGCTTCTCCAACGCCGAAACGTCCAGCGCCATGTCGGCCGTCAACGGGCTTACCAGCGCGGGAACGATCCCGTGCAACGCCGGGGCGGTCGGCCGCGGCGAACCGGCTTTCTCTTCCATGTCGCGGTGGTGATGAGGGCTTTCTTCGGTCATGACGGACCTTGCATGATTGAAAACCGGCCGGCCTAACCCAACGATTCGTCCGTTTGGGTCAACGTACGCGCGGGGTCGATCGCAATCGTGACATCCAGGTCGTGAGACGCCGGGAGCCGGGCGAATCGGAGCCGGCCGGCGCCCCGCAGCGGAAGAACCCGGCCCCCGTCGCGAGCCGCCACGCGATCAGGTCCCTCCACCGGCCGGAAGCCGGGCGGTGAAACCAATTGGCCCGCCACGCCGGGAGGCAAACCGAAACAGACCTCGACGCTTTCCGCGCGGTCCTCCCATGCGAACCGGACCGGGCCGCACGCCGAATGGTAAGTCGCGTCGACCGCGTGAAGCTCCTCATGCCGGACCCGCGGCCAGGCGGGCCGAAAGACCACCGACGCGTACCCCGGCGATCCCGGGCGCAGGCCGACCAGGTCGCTCACCATCCAGTCAAACACCGAGCCGAACGCAAAATGGTTGCGGCTGTTCATCTCCGGCGGTTGGCGGTCCGCGTCCCAACGCTCCCACAGCGTCGTCGCGCCGCGGTCGAGCCAGTAGGCCCACGACGGGCTTTCACGCTGCAGCAGCAACGCCAGCGCCAGGTCGTGCCGGCCGTGCCGGCTCAGCGCCGGCAGCAGGTAAGGCGTGGCAATCATGCCGGTGTGCAGCCGCCGGCCGTTGTCTTCGACCAGCCGAGCCAGCTGCCGCATCACCGTGCGTTGATGGTCATCCGGCACGACCCCCAGGCCCAGCGCGACCGCCGCCGTCGCCTGCGACGCCGGCTCGTACCCGGCGTCGGTCAGATAACGCCGGTTGAAGGCCTTGGCGATCCGGTCGGCGAGCGACGCCGCATTGCGCGACGCATCGTCGTCGCCAAGTGCTCTGGCCATCGCCGTGGTGAGCTGCGCCGTGCGCAGCCACATTAGCGAGGCGATCTGGGTCTTGTCCGCGCCGGGGCGCGGGCTCACCCAGTCGCCGTAGTCCGTGCCGCGCTGGTTCTCCCATAGGTCGCCGGGGTTCTGCGATTCGACGTAACGCAGGTACTTGAGTAACCCCGGCAACAGCGTCTGCGCCGGACGCAGGTCGCCGTAACGCCGCCACGCCAGCCAAGGGAACACCGCCGCGCCGTCCATATAGCCCGGGGCGCCGTGGGCGTCGATCACGCCGGGGACCCACGGCGCGATGTCCGGGAACACGCCGTGGTCGTGCTGGGCGTCGGCGATGTCGTCACAGACCTTCGGCAGGACCGCGGAAAGGTCCATCAGCGAGCAGGCCGCCGGCGCAAAGGCCGCGGCGTCGCCCAGCCAGCCAAACCGCTCGTCACGCTGCGGGCAATCCGTCAGCACGCCGACCAGGTTCGACTTCAACGCCCACCGGCACACCTCATGAAGCCGATTGACCAGGGAGCACGAACTCGTCAACTCGAACGTGTCGTCACAGTCTGAGTGCAACACGCGCGCGGCGACCTCATCCGGCCTGGGCGGCCGACGCAGGCCGCGGACCTCGGCGTAACGGAAACCGTGATAGGTGAACCGGGGCTCGAACACGTCCGCGACCCCCGCCGACGTTGCGCGGTCGCACGCGACCGCCATCCGCAGGTTCGCCCGGTGCAGCGAGCCGTCTTCGTTGAGCGCCTCGCCGTGCCGCAGCTCGATGACCGTGCCCGCCGGCTCATGGAACGCCAGCCGGCACACCCCCGCCAGGTTCTGGCCGAAGTCGATCAGCGCCGCGCCGTCCGCGGTCGTGGTGATCCGCCGCGGCCCCACGTCCTGCGCCACCGTGATCGGCGGGTCGGGTTGGGGCGTCAGCCGACCGGCCGGCGGGCCAAACACCGCCACCGCGGCCCACGGCTGGCCGTTCTCGTGCTCATCGTCGAGCTGACGCGTCCGGCCACGGTCCTCGGTCTGCCCGAAATACAACGACGCGCTGAGGACGCCCGACGCCACCCAGCGCCAGGTTTCGTCGCTGACGATCGTCCGCGTGCAACCGTCGGCCGTTTCGCATTCCAGCTGCAGCAGCAACCGTGGCGGCGGCGGGCCGTAGTTGAACACGTGCCCCTTCTCGATCCAGCCGAGCTGGCCGCCGTACCACCCCTCGGCCAGCGTCACCCGTAACACATGCGGGCCCGCCGCCAGCAGGTCCGTGACATCGAACGTCTGAACCGGGACCCGCCTGGTGTAGTCGGTCCAGCCCGGCAGCAGCCGGCCCTCGCCGACCGGCCGGCCGTTGAGCTGCGCGTCGTACAGCCCCAACGCGGTGATGTGCAACGTCGCGCGCACCACCGGCGCCTCCAGGGCAAAGCGTTTTTCCAGCAACGGGCACGGCCCGCCGGACCGATAGTCGGACGGGCCGATCCACGCCGCCGCCCAGTCGCCGGGCGACAGCAGGCCGATGCTGAACCGCGCCGGCTCGCTCCACGCCGTGACCCGGCCATCATCCAGCTTCGCGCGGACCCGCCAATACACGTGATCGCGCGGCGCCAGGGGCCGGCCCGCCCAAGGCGCCAAGCGCCTCGGCGCCGCCGGCCGCCAGCCGCTGTCCCACAACCCGGGTTTGCCGTTTAGCAGGTCGGCCAAACGCGCGGCGGCGTGGATCTGACATGCAACCGTTTCTCGACCGTCGGGCGACCCGGGGAGTTGCCAGGACAACCGCGGCTGAGTCGTCGGCAGCCCCAACGCCCGATCCAGATGCTCGGCGCGTAGCCGGACCGGCGCAAGACCGTCAGCCACCATGTCGCGGGATGAGCGGGAGCCGTTCACTGATGCCCTACCTTCATCTGCGGGAAACCATCGCGCCTCGAAGCCGCTCTGCATCATGGGACGCCGTTCGTCAGGCGCCATGGGCGGCAGACCAGGTCGGCCGTAAACGCATGGGGCAAGCAAACGCCTCGCGGGATGAGACGTTCGCCCCCCTCAGATGAGATCGCGGCGTGTTGACGTGCGGACGCGCGGGAAGATTGGAATACCGGATTGACAAACATCTCAGATTATAATATCGTTACTATTATGATTTGCAAGGCTTGTTTCAACGAATGCCTTTCGATATACTAACAAATACCTTACCATTTACGCCTTACGGGCCGCACACCGATGCACCATCAACCGGACCTGTCGCCACACGCTTCGCCGAAATCCGCACCCCCTCGTCCCCGCCGTGTCGGCCTGGCGCTGGCGGCCGCCTTTGTCGCCGGCTTCGCCGCGACCGCCCCTCCCGCCCATGCTCAAGGCGTCTTCTTTGAGGGCCCGGTCCCCGACGACGCCGGATTCATCAACCTCCAACACGCCGGCGCCAAAGGCGACGGCAGGACCGACGACACCGCCGCTTTCCAGGCCGTCCTCGGCGCCGGCAAGCAGACCCAGCCCCATCCCCAATACGGCCACGCCCGCGAGGTCTTCATCCCCAACGGCGTCTACCTCATCCGCGACACCATCCAATGGGGCGACAAGAAAAAAGAGGTCCGCGGGGAAAGCCGCGACGGCGTCATCATCAAACTCATCGACCACGCCCCCGGGTTCGACGACCCCGCCAAACCCAAACGCGTCCTCAGCACCGAGGTCGGCTTCGGGCCCCAGAACTTCGATCAACGCCTTTACAACCTCACCATCGACGTCGGCGCAGGCAACCCCGGCGCCGTCGGCCTGGGCTACTGCACCGCCAACCACGGCGGCGTCTGGAACGTCCGCATCCTCTCGTCCGACCCCCGGCACGCCGGCCACACCGGCCTCCGCATCGAACAGAAGTGGCCCGGGCCCGGCACCGTCAGCGACCTCGTCGTCGACGGGTTCGACACCGGCATCCTCATCCGACACGACAACGCCTCCATGGTCTTCGAGCACATCACCCTGAAGAACCAACAGAAAGTCGGCTTCGTCAACCAGAACAACACCGTCGCCATCCGAAACCTCCGCAGCGACAACCGCGTCACCGCCGTTGAAAACCGCGGCGGGACGGCGGTCATGGCGCTGATCGAATCCCAGCTCACCAGTGGCGACCCGGCCAACCCCGCGATCCTCAATGACCGCAAAGCCGTGCTCTACGCCCGCGACATCACGACCGACGGCTACGCCCTGCCCCTGGAAGACCGGGTCAGCCCCGGCGCTCCGCCGAGCGAAACACGGATCGAAGAATACGCCACGCACGGCCCGACGACGCTCTTCGAGAGCGTGGCCTCTTTCGCCATCCCGGTCGAGGACCCGCCCGCGTTCGACCTGGGCGACCCCCGCCAATGGGTCAGCGTCAAACGGTTCGAGCGCCTCGCGGCGGACGGCGACTGGGCCCCGGCGATCCAGGCCGCCATCGACTCGGGCGCCCGCACCGTCTACTTCCCCAAGGGCCGGTATCTCATCAAACAGCCGATCGTCATCCGCGGTCAGACGCGCCACGTCATCGGGTTCCGCGCCGACGCGGCGTTCCGCATCCCCGATCAACCCGGCTGGGTCATCGCCGACGGCGACGGCCCCGTCCTGCTCGACGTCGCCTCCGGCTACGGCGCCAAGACCGACGTCCATATCGAACACGCTTCACCCAGAACCCTCGTCTATCGGGGCGGGTCGTACCGCAACACCGTGCCCGGCGGCAAGGTCTTCATCTACGACACGGTCGCCGTCCCCATGCACTTCGACCGCCAACAGGTCTGGGCCCGACAACTCAACCCCGAGTCCTACAACTACCCCGCCATGATCGTCAACCGGGGCGGCGACCTGTGGGTCCTGGGCCTCAAGACCGAGAAAGACCGCACCGTGGTCGCCACACTCGACGGCGGCCGAACCGAGGTGCTCGGCGGCTTCCTCTACAAAAACCGCCAACGCAACCCCGACCAGGCACCCGCGTTCGTGGTCGAGGATTCCAAGTTCAAAGCGGTCTACCGCAACAAGCAGCTGCCGTATCAGCCGCAGATCGTCGAGACCCGCAACGGGCGGACCCGGCAGATCACGATCGATGAGATGCCCGCATCGGCTTGGCGGATGGACTGGTTCGTCGCCAACGGAGGCGATCGCGTCGAGCCGGCCGGGTCGCGCTGACCTCCAGGGAGTCCCCGCATGACTTCGTTTACGCAAGACCGCCCCAAGCTCGACACGGCCCGGGGCTGGCGGCCCGAGGCCGAGGTCGATCGGCGCACCGGCGCCGTGGTCTGGCGCCTCACGCATGAGCCGGATCGGCATTGCGGGTCGTCATACTTCTATCTGCACAGCTTCTCCGCCGACGAACGGTTCCTCCTGTTCGCCCGGGCCGAGCCCCGGTCCAACGATAACGATGAATGGGACTGGCGGTGGTGCTGCGTCGACCTCCGCCTCGGCGAGATGTGCGCGCTCGACCTGTCCGACGGCGTCGATGAGCAAGGCCGGCCGGCGGTCCGCGCCGGACGCTGGCCCCAGTTCCACCCCAACGGGCGGGAGGTCGCGTTCCTCGGGAACAACCGTGTGCTGGCTATGGACCCCGACACCCTCGCCCGCCGGACCGTGTGCCGGGGCCCCGAAGACGGGTCCGCGGTCCTGTGCGATACGCCGCGGTTCCGGCCGGACGACCCGAGGTTTGTTATCAACTGCCGCAACCCCCACGGCGAGATGAGCATCGCCGTGGCGCGGGACGACGGCGCCCCCGTGCAGGACGTGTTCCGCTGGACCAACCCCGACGAGATTTACTGCCACCTGCTGGCTGTGCCCGGGGTCGAAGACATGTGCTGCACATCCGCCATCCTGCCCGATTTCCAGAACCGCTTCCGCGAGTCGGACGGCCGGCGGGCCCGGTGCTGGTGGTTCAACCTCACCCGGTTCGAGGCCCGGCCCTTCCTCGTCATGCCGATCGGCTGCCGCGCGACCCACGAGCACTGGGTGCTGACCGACGAAGGGCCCCGCCTGTTCTATCACCGCAAACGCTGCGCGACCTGGACGCCCAACACCATCGAGTCGGTCGACGTGAACGGCAACGACCGGCGCGTGCATTTCCACAGCGACGACCGGCCGCTGGGACACTCTTGCGTCAGCCCCGACGGGCGGTGGCTGGTCACCGACGTCGAGGACGCCGACGGCAGCGAGCTGATCCGCGTCGACCTCGAGACCGGCGCGTCGCGCGTGCTGTGCTGGCCCGACGCGTCGTGGCGCACCAACGAGTTCGGGCACGTCCACCCCAGCTTCACGCCCAGCGGCCGGTGGGTCGTCTACACCTCCGACCGCGACGGCCACGCCGCGGCTTACGCCGTGCCCCTGCATCCGGAGCGGTGCGAGACGCCCCCGGGACAAGACGGCCCGGACGACGCCTGAAACGAACGCCTGACGGTTTCCTTTTTCTTTCGAGTCAAAATCATGACTGACATGCTCACACGTTTCGCGACAGGTCAAGCCGACCGGCGGACGGCAACGGTGTGGATCGTCGCCGCGGGCTTGCTGGCGCCGACGCCGGCGCTCGCCGCGTCCGCCGCCCATCAGGTCATGGAGCCCGCGACGATCGACGCGCCCGAGCGCGAAGAGCCGCCACCCCGAAGCACCGCCGAAACCGTGGCGCATGAGCTGGAGCAGACACAGCGCGGCACGCTCCGGTTCGATGAAGAAGATCAGGTGTGGCGGGTGATCCCCTTCGAGCCGGGCGATGACCGCCTGCCCGAGCCGCGTCGCGCCGAAGATCCGGAGGATGACGCCGAGTCGCTGCGCATGGCCGACCCCGAAGACGATCGAGAGGACGAAGCGCCGACGCAGCCGGCCGCGGAGCCGACGCCGGAGGATCACGACGAAACGGCGCACGAGCCGGCGCAGGATCATCATGACGAGCCGTCCGACGCGCCGGTTTCAGAAGACCGCGACGAGTGAAGCGGCGTCGTCTGATGAAATGTAAGGCGATGAAGTAGGTTGCGTAGGAAGCGGCGAGCTGGCCGGCCTGGGAGGCTTCATGAGTTGGCGGATAGCCGGTGTCGGAGGCGTGGTATTGTTAGCGTGTGCCGCGTGCTCGTGGAGGCAGACGGATCAGACGATGACTGAGGCGTCTCGCAGCGAGGTTAATCCGGGCGGCCGCATGTGGATTGTCGACCAGTCGCATGCAGCGGCGTCGGACCGGAACGACGGGACGGCCGCGGCGCCGCTGGCGACGATTTCGAAAGCGGCGGCGCTGGCCGAGCCGGGCGATACCGTCCGGGTCCGCGCGGGGCGGTACCGCGAGTGGGTGCGCCCGAAGCGCGGCGGGGCCGAGGGCGCGCCGATCGTGTATGAGGCGGCGGCGGGCGAGACGGTGATCCTCTCGGGCGCCGAGGTGTGGGAGCCGGCGTGGCGACCCGTGCCGGGGCACCCCGCGATCTTCCGCGCGGCCCTGGGCGAGCTGGCGGGCGGGCCGTTCCGCGACCTGAGCCGCCCCAGCCGCGGCGGCGGCACCCAGGGCCAGCTCATCCTCGACGACGCCCCGCTGCCCGAGTCCATCGATTACGAAGCCCTGCTCCGCACGCCCGGGTCGTGGCTGTCGATCAACGGCCGGGAACTCTGGCTGCACTGGGCCGATGGGGCCCATCCCCCGGCCAACGGCTGGCAGGTCTCACAACGCGGCCGGGTGTTCGGGGGCGCCCGACGCGGGCTGGACTACATCCACCTGCGCGGCTTGACCTTCGAATACGCGGGCAACCAGGTCAGCTTCCCCCAGGTCGGCGCGGTCTCGACCCGCAGCGGATACGGCTGGGTCATCGAACACTGTGTCATCCGATACAACAAAACCATCGGCATCGACTGCGGGAAAGAGAGCCCGCCCTCCGGCCGCGCCCGTCTGCCCAATGTCCCCCGCGATCAGGACCACGACGATTGGCGGGCCGGCGGCCACCTCATCCGGTCCAACCACATCCACGACAACGGCCAGTGCGGCATCGCCGGGTACGTGTCCCCCGGCACGCGCGTGATGCACAACCGTGTCGAACGCAACGGCCGGCTGATCCCCGGTTTCGAGACCGGCGGCATCAAGTTTCACTATCTCTACGACGGCCGCGTCGACGGCAACCTCGTGATCGACAATCGCGGCCCGGGCATCTGGCTCGACACCGGCTACGCCGGCGCCGTTGTCCATCGCAACGTCACGATCGGCAACGAGGTCGCCGGCGTCATGATCGAGCTGGGCCACGGCCCGGTCGAGGTCACCGAGAACATCATGCTCGCGAACGAGGGCGCCGGGTTCTACAGCCACGACGCCAGCGACGTGACCGTCGCCCGCAACCTCATCGCCAACAACGGCC
The DNA here is from genome assembly GCA_028277745.1 of Phycisphaeraceae bacterium. Lineage (GTDB taxonomy): Bacteria > Planctomycetota > Phycisphaerae > Phycisphaerales > Phycisphaeraceae > JANQFR01. The sequence continues at coordinate 22,298 of JANQFR010000052.1, read as the reverse complement.
GGTTCGGCGTGATGTTCCGCCTCGCCACCGACCGCGGCTACGGTCAAAACGGGCAGCGCATCGAACAATGCGAGGTCAGCCGCAACCGCGTCGTGCACAACACCCTGATCGGCAACGGCGAGGGGGAGATCGGCCTGCCCCTGGACCTGCCCCGCCAGCGTGACAACCGCGCCGACCACAACCTCATGGTCTTGCCGACCGACCGCCCCTCTCGGTTTGAGCTCAGCGGCGCACCCGCCCTGCGGAAGATGGACGCCGGGGCCCGGGGCGAGGTGCTGGCCCAGATGAACCGGGACGGCGGCGCCGAGCTGAGCCTCGACGCGCTACAGATGCTCGAGGACAGCGAAGGCGTTGCGAGCTGGGACAAGTGGCGAACGATCGGCGGCCACGACGCCGCCTCGGTCCGGGTCGCCCTGTCCGACTGGCGGTTCGCCGCGGATCTCGGCGCGTTGTCCGTTGAATTCAGCGGCCCGCCGCCGATCGACGCATCGAGCCTCACCGCCGTGACGCCCTGGCCCGAGCACATCACCGGGGCGTTCGGCCGGGCCTTGCCGCTCTGGCCTGTCGAGACGAGCGCAAAACAGCATCAGGAGTGAAGACCTATGGCGCGGCGTTACGCCTGCATCCTCGGCAACCTGGGCAACACGAAAGACCGATTCTGCGGCGGCTACAAGCAGAACCCCGACACGATGACGATGCTCCGCCAGGCCGCCGCCGTGCCCGGGGTCGCCGGGATCGAGCTGGTCGGCACGTGGGACGTGACCCCCGCGACCGCGTCGGAGATGCGCAAAGCGCTCGACGGGCTGGGCCTGTCGTGCGTCTCGGTTATTCCCGACCTGTTCACTCACGCACGGTTCGGCAAGGGCAGCTTCAGTTCGCCCGACCCGATGACGCGCGCCTACGCGGTCGACGAGACCAAGCGGGCGGCTGAATCGGCGCAGGTGCTCGGCTGCCCGATGCTGAACCTCTGGCCCGGGCAGGACGGCTACGACTACCTGCTTGCCGCCGACTACATGCAGCAGCGCGACTGGCTGCGGGACGGGCTGGCCGAAGCGGCCGAGGCCTTCCCGGGCCTGCGGTTTGCCCTGGAGTACAAGCCCAAGGAGCCGCGCTGCCGCAGCTACCTCGCCACAATGGCCGACACACTGCTGATGTGCGACGAAATCGGGCTGGACAATGTGGGCGTCTGCATCGACACCGGTCACGCCTTCAACGCCCAGGAGAGCCTGGGCGAGGCGATCGTGCTGGCCGCCCGACACGGGGCGAAGCGGGGCGGCGACACCCCGGCGTCCCCCGACCCCGGCCGCCTGTTTCATCTCCACTGCAACGACAACCACGGCCACTGGGACGACGACATGATCGTCGGCTCCATCCGATACACGGCTTATATCGAGGCGCTGCACTGGCTCGACCGCGTCGGCTACGACGGGTGGATCAGCATGGACCAGTACCCGTACCGAGAGGAAGCCGCCGAGGCGATCGGGGAGAGCATCGCCTGGCTCACGGCGATCGACCGACGCCTGGCGGAGCACCGCGACGCGGTCGACGCGGCGGTGGGCGGCTATGACGGGGTCGCCACCGCACGGACGCTGCGCGGGCTGCTGTTTCCGGAACCCGCGGCCTGACCGCCATTGCCCCGGTTACCCAAGTCACGCATGCTCCGACTCTTGCCGTGGGTTCCACACTTGTATAAAACCGACATATTAACGTTATTTTTTTTCTTGACTCCGGCTTAAATATCGTTATTATGCAGATACAGTCGATTCTATTGGCGTCCTTGCTCCTTGGATTCAGGCCCCTCATGCCCGTCACCCTCAAACAGATCGCTGAGCAAGCCAACTGCTCCGTCATGACGGTGAGCAATGTGCTCAACAACAAGGGGGATATGTATCGGCCCGAGATGCGTCGGCGGGTGCTGGAGGCGACGAAGCGCCTGGGTTACCGCCCCAACGCCGCCGCGCGGGCGACCCGGGCGGGCCGTTGCGGCAATGTGACCCTGCTGTCTTCGGTCCACGACGAACAGAGCAACCTGCCCACCGGCCTGCTGGGCGGGCTCCAGGAATCGCTCGCGCAGCACGACCTGCGCCTGTCTTTCGCCCGCCTGCCCGATGAGAAGCTGACCGACCCGCAGTACATGATGAAGCTGCTGCGGCTCTGGTCCGCCGACGGCATCCTGGTGAACTACACGCACGGCTACCCCCTGCGGATGATCGAGCTGATCGAGCAGTATCGGCTGCCGGCGATCTGGCTGAACTGCCGGCTCGAATACGATTGCGTCTTCCCCGACGACGTGGCGGCGGGCCGGCTTGCGGCCGAGCACCTGATCGGCAAAGGGCTCAACCGGATCGCGTTTGTCGATTACGCCGCGGGATGGAAAGACCTCGATCAGATGCACTACAGCCTCAAGGACCGCCAGGAAGGCTACGAACAGGCCATGCGGGACGCGGGCCTGGAGCCCTGGGTGGTCCGCGAAGACTATCACGTGTCGGGCAGCGACCGGCTGGCGGTTTCGCAGCGATGGCTTGAGGACTGCGACCCGCCGCAAGGCGTGGTGGCGTACTCCGGCGCGCAGAGCGTGGAGCTCGCGATGGCGGTTCGGGGCCGGCAACTGGGGCGGGACTACGACATGGTGGTGTTCGCCGACCGGCGGATCACGATGGCCAGCGGCCCGGTGGCGACGGTTGTGATCCCGCAGTGGAGGCTGGGCGAGCAGGGCACGGCCGCCCTGCTCCAGAAGATTGAATCTCAACAAGCTCGATTGGCGCCCGTCACGATTCAGCCCGAGCTCGCCCTGCCGGACCCCGAAGACGAAGGGCGGCAGAAGGAGAAAGACCCCTCGCGACCGAGTTAGTTCGTCTGCCTGTTGTATCGTTTTGCTGGGCCTTCGGATAGCCCAATACACGTGTGGCTCCCAAACCTCTAGCAAGCATGTGAATCAGATGAAAACCGCCACGAATACCGCTGAAAAATCAATTAGTATCGTTAATATTAACGAATATTCGCGTATTATTGCTCGAGCCGGCGCCGCGTTGAGCCGTTTCGACTCCGTTGCGCCCCCCGTACCGGCTGTCTGCTTGGTTGACCCACCGCCGCGAACGTTCAACGCGGTGTGATTGTCTCGCGCGCGCTTCTCTTTCCCTTTCTCATGGAGGTTGTTTAGATGAATCATGTCGTAAAGAACCTGGCCCCGGCTTTGTTTGTGGCGCTGGGCCCTGTGGCGGCCGCCAGCGCCGATGAAATCATCCTGCGGGCCGGCGATCCCGGCAGCGTGGGCGACAACTGGGAGCAATTCAATTTCACCGACACCTTCGGCCCCGAGCAGGTCGCCGGACGGATGCGGTCCAATGTATTCGGCGCCAGCGGCGGGCGTCAGCCCACCCTCAAGTTCAAAGGGCTGGACGCGGCGCTGGCCAACGCCGGCAAGACGAAGGGCGACATCCTTGGCGCCCAGCTCGAACTGACCGTCAAAAACTTTGACCAGGAAAACGGCCTGTTCACCTGGACGCTGTACAGCGTGAACGACGGCGTGGCCAACGAAGACTTCGACTTCCCCAACGACACCTTCCACGACCTGCCGGCGATTCTGGACGCGGTGGACGTCCAGGCCGCGGTGGACCTCACGCAGGCGGTGGTTCAGGATTCGCTGACGTTGGGGCTGGGTATCGACCCTCGCCCCCAGGCCGGCGACCTCCAGGTCTTCAATTTCTCTGACCTGGGGTTCCTGACCGGCGACACCAACGACACCCTGGTGCTTCACTTCCACCAGACCGGCGGCGTCGACGCGAACTTCCGTCCTCAGTGGGAGTCCGGCACTTCGGCGTTTGCGGTTCAGCCGCGTCTGCGTATCCAACTGGTGCCCGAGCCCACCACCGCCGTGCTTGCCGGGCTCGGCGGCGTGCTCGTCCTGTTCCGTCGCCGGCGCGCCGGCTGAATGCCTCAAGACCGGGCGAGGCCCGCTGACCCGGGGCTCGCCCTTTCATCCGCTTGCCGTGTGGAGAGACTCATGTTGAAACGCCAAGCCCTTCACCACTCGCTCGCCGCCCTCGCGGTTCTCGGGTTCGCTCTGCCCGCTTTCGCCGGGGTCAACATCATCAGCTACGACTTCGAGGACAACGACACCCAGATCGACCTCACCGTCGGCGGGTTCGCCTCCACCGTCCAGGTGGCCGACGGCGTGGGGGTCGGCGGGTCCAAGGCCCTGCAGATCACCGAAGGGTTTGGCTCCATGGAGTTGTTCTGGGACCTGGGCGTCACCCTGACCGAGGCCGACGGCGCCGGCGTCTTCCATCTCAGCTACGACCACCGCATGGACGGCGGCGGGGGCGAGATCCCTTACTTCCTGCCCAACTACGGCGACTCGTCCACCGCCGGGACCGCCGACTACCGCCAGCTCACCGCCATCGGCCACCGCCCGCGGGGCGCCTCCGACCTGCAATACGAGGCCCGCTTCGGCGTCAACCTCACCAAGGAGAACATCAGCGAGCAGTTCCCGATCGCCGGCGCCGCGTTCAACCGCGTCGACCTCTACGTGACGCTCTTCGAGCCGTCCAACCCCGACAACAGCGGGTTCGGGCGCGTGCTCAGCAACGGGCTTCAGACCAACCGCGGCGTGGCCAACCTCTCCACCATCAACAGCCCCGGCGGCTCCTACACCGACAAACAGGTCTCCTCCCTGCAGTGGTTCACCAGCGGCTTCGGCTTCGGACTCACCAACTACCTCGATAACCTCACCGTCTCGACCGTCGACGTCTCCGACATCGACGCCGTTCTCGCCGACGTCAACGGCTCGCCCACCGATCTGCTCAGCGACTTTGACGGCGACGGAGCCGTCAGCCTCGCCGACCGTGACGCCTTCGTTGAGGGGGTGCTGGTTTCGTTCGTCGGCGACTTCAACCTCGACCGCAAGGTCGATCTGCTGGACCTGTCCATCCTCGGCGGCAACTGGCAGCAGGCCGTCGGGAGTTACGCCGACGGTGACGCCAATGGCGACGGGGTGGTCGACCTGCTCGACCTCAGCGACTTAGGTCAGAACTGGCAGTCCGGCGCCGGCGCGACGACGTTGTCCTTCGCCGACGCCGTCGCATCGGTCGGGCTGCCCCCTGTGCCCGTCCCCGAGCCGGGCGCGGCCGCATTGTTCGTCATCGTCGCGGGCGCGGGGCTGATCCGCCGCCGACGCGTCATCCGTTCCTCATAGTCCGTTCTATTGCACGATAAAACCAGGAGGCCGTAACGCCATGTGCTCCCATCCCACCGCTCTTGCATCGCTCGCAGGTTTCGTGTTCGCCGGTTCAGCGATCGCCCAGCCGTCCCTTGTCGTCACCAGCGCGGGCAGCCCGGCGTCCGGGCTCGATGCGTTCATCGTCTCCGCCGACGCCGGCGTCGGCGAGACGCTCGACTCCTTCCAGGAGATCACCATCACCGGCAACGTCCACCAGGTCTGGGGCAGCGCCTTAGGCGGCGGCTTCCTCCGCGAAACCCCCACGATCGACGACACCGCAGCCGACGGCAATCTGTGGGACGTCAATTGGACGGCACTGGACTCGCACATCCTGATCGCCGCGGCCGACGTCGGCGGCGGGGCCGGCGGGGGCTTCGGCGCCTTGGCCGAGACCAACGATGAGTCCAATCCCGCCGGCCTGGTGCTGGCGGCCATCGGCCTGGGCGACCCGCCGCTGATCGGCATCGGCGACATCGACATGCCCGCCGCCACGGTCGACGCTTTCTTCCTCGTGCCGGCCGCTCAGCAGCAGGTCGTCGATCTCGCCTACCTCGTGATCCCCACCGGCGGCCAGGTGTCCTTTTCCGTTGACGCCGCCGGCAGTTTCGATGGGATCGCCAACCTGAACATCACCATCCCGATCCCCGAACCCGCGACGGCCGCGGCCCTGGGGCTGGGGCTCATGACCCTGCTTCGTCGCCGTCGGCGCGCCGCCTGAGGTCCGCTTGAATACAGTTTGTAAAACAAAGGGCACGCCTCCGGAGAGCCACCATGAACCGCAACGCCTTCACCCTCATCGAGCTACTGGTCGTCATCAGCATCATCGCACTCTTGATCGCCATCCTCCTGCCCGCCCTCGGCGCGGCGCGGGAAACGGCGAAGCGGATGACGTGTCAGAGCGCGCTCAAGCAGTTCTATACCGCTTCGATGGCGCGAGCCAACGATTACGATGACCAGTTCCCGACCGCTTCCCCGAATTTTAATCCGAATTACTGGCGGGAGGATCTGGAGTATTACCTCAACACCTCGGAGCTCCAGTCGGGCAGGAAAGAGAACTTCCGCTGCCCGGAGTGGGACAGCCTGGGGTCCGGCTACCATTACAATCTCTATCTCGGGCTCGAAGTCGGCGGGACGGCGGGCTACGTCGGCTATACCGTTGACGGGATTTACCGGGGGGTTGACGCGTTGAACGTGGTGCAGATCAACAATCACCCGAAGGCGAACGGCGGCGGCAGCCTGCGCTACGGGGATTTCAGTAAGGTGGCGATGTTATTCGACGGCCGCAGCAACGACCGGCCGGTCACCACCCCCTGGACCGCGAGCGGCTCTCCCGCCAACATCCTGAACATCTTCGGCGACTGGAAGGGCCGCATCGACGAAAGCAGCCCCGGCGCCGGCGATGACAGCGAAGGGTTCCTCGCCCGGCACGGCTCAAACAGCGACGGCAACATCATGCGGGTCGATGGGGCCATGTACGTGTTGAAGGTGGACCAGGGCTGGCAACCCGCCGACTTCCAGGGGCTCGACTGGGGCGGGGGCGTGGACGTCGAATGGCTCGACCGCCCCGGGCCGTGACCCGGTATGGCCGATAGCCGGCGCCAAACGACACGTCCCTCTCCGGGCCCGTTCGTTCAACCTGACGCGTATCGCCTCATACGGGTCCCGTTAAAGCCCCGCATCCGCATGCGGGGCTCCTTGCGACAGTCTTGGAGTTGATCCGGGCGAAAAGAAACCCCCGTCGGCTGGTGGGATGGCCGACGGGGGCGGAGGGAGGAGGAAGCAAGCGGTTGGCCGGCCGGCGTGTCGGAGCATCACCCCGCCGCGGCCTTGGCGTCATGCGGTGGCCTGTCAGTCCGTGAGCCTCTTACGAGGCGCCGCGCAACGCCCTCCTCTGAGTGACGGTGGATTGAAGGGTTTTATTCCATTAGCTGCACCCCATGGAGTTGCCGCAGTTCATGCACTTGTAGCAGGTGCCGTTGCGTACGGTGATCGTGCCGCACACGTCGCAGGCGGGGGCGTCGGCCTGCATCTCTTTCATCGCCTGGTCGAGCGACGAGCCGCCCTCGGCCGCGGCCGCCTCCACCTTGACCTTCGGCACGTCGGCCGCGGCCGCCGCGAGCCGCTCGCGCCCGTGGCCGTTGCCGTTTCCATTGCCGTTGGTCGGCCGCGACGACGACGCCAACTCACGGGTCCGCACCTGGGCCGGGGAAGGGTCCGACGCGGCCTCCGAGGACGACGCCGGCTGCGACCGCTGCGGGGCGTTCGCCTCCCGGTACCCGGACACGAACTCCATGCCCATCCACCGGAAGATGTAGTCCACCAGGCTCTTGGCGAACGGGATCTCGCGGTTGTGCGTCATGCCCGCGGGCTCGAACCGCTGGTGCGTGAACTTGGTCACCAGCGACTCCACCGGCACGCCGTACTGCAACGCGACGCTGATCGCCGTGCCCAGCGAGTCCATCAGCCCGCCGATCGTCGAGCCTTCCTTGGCCATGGTGATGAACAGCTCGCCCGGCGAGCCGTCCTCGTACAGCCCGACCGTGAGGTAGCCCTCGTGGCCGGCGACGTTGAACTTGTGCGTCTTGCTGGTGCGGGTGTCGGGCAGCCGGCGACGTAGCGGCCGCTCCACGATCCGCTCCACGATCTTCTCGACCGGCTTGACCGCGTCGGCCGCCGCCGCCTGCGACGCCGCCTCCACGACCTCGTCGGCCACCTCGACGATCCCCGCCTCGATATTCTCCTCGTCGTCCTCCTCCGCGTCGTCCGCGTCGACCTTGTTGTTCAACACCTGGCTGAGCTTGCACCCGTCGCGGTACAGCGCGTTGGCCTTGAGGCCCAACTCCCACGAGAGGCGGTAGGCCGCCTTGATGTCGCCCACCGTCGCCGAGTGGGGCAGGTTGATCGTCTTGCTGATCGCGCCGGAAATGAACGGCTGGGCGGCCGCCATCATGCGGATGTGGCCCTCGGGGGCGATGAACCGCTCGCCGGTGGGCCCGCAGGTGTTGGCGCAGTCGAACACCGGCAGGTGCTCGGCCTTGAGGTGCGGGGCGCCCTCGACGGTCTGCGTGCCGCAGATCGCCGCGTTGAGGGCGTTGATCTGCCGCTTGCTCAGGCCCAGCGCCCGCAGCAGGTTGAAGCTGGGGTTCTTCGACTCTTCAAGCAGGTCCAGCCGCTTCATGCAGTCCTCGCCCAGCGTCCAGGCGTTGAACGCGTGGGCCAGCTCAAACACCGTCGGCAAAGCGTCGGTGACCTTGACCAGGTCCTCCGACTCGAAGCCCTTGTCCATCAGCCAGCCGGCGAAGGTCTTGCCCTCGAGCGGCACGTCGAGCGAGAGCGTGCCCATGACGTAGGTCAGGATCGCCTTGACCTGCGGCTCGGGGTAGCCAAGCGCTTCGAGGCTGGGGCGCAGGGACTGGTTGGCGATCTTGAAATACCCGCCGCCGGCGAGCTTCTTGAACTTGACGAGGGCGAAGTCGGGCTCGACGCCGGTGGTGTCGCAGTCCATGAGCAGGCCGATGGTGCCGGTGGGAGCGATGACGGTGGTCTGGGCGTTGCGGTAGCCGCTGCGTTCGCCGCCGACCAGGGCGTCGTCCCACGCCCGGCGGGCGTGCAGCAGCAGCTCGTCGCCGTTGGCGAGTTGACCAAAGGTCGCCTCGCCGCTGCCGATGGCCTTGGCGTCGATCGGGACCGGGGGGATCTCGAGGCCTTCATAGGCCCCGAGGTTGTGCTGGGCGGCGTCGTCGGCGTCGCGCGACACGCCGTAGGCCGCCCGCCGGTGGTTGCGCATCACCCGCAGCATGTGCTCCTTGTTCTTCGCGTAGCCGCGGAACGGCCCGAGCTGGCCGGCCATCTCGGCGCTGGCGGCGTAGCTGCGCCCGGTCAGGATCGCCGTGATGCACCCGCCCAGCGCCCGGCCGCGCTCGCTGTCGTACGGGATGCCCGCCTGCATCAGCATCGCCCCGAGGTTCGCGTAACCCAGCCCCAGCGTGCGGAAGTCGTAGCTCAGCCGCGCGATCTCTTCGCTGGGGAACTGCGCCATCAGCACGCTGATCTCCAGCACGATCGTCCAGATCCGCACGCCGTGCTCGAACCCCTCGACGTCAAACTCCCGCCTGGCGGCGTCGTAAAACGTCAGCAGGTTCAGCGACGCGAGGTTGCACGCGGTGTTGTCGAGGAACATGTACTCGCTGCACGGGTTGGACGCGTTGATCCGCCCGTCCTCGGGGCAGGTGTGCCACTCGTTGATCGTGCTGTCGTACTGCACGCCCGGGTCGGCGCAGCCCCAGGCCGACTCGCCGATCTTGTCCCACAGGTCGCGGGCCCGCACGGTCCTGGCGACCTCCCCGTCGGTCCGGCGGACCAGCTGCCACGCGTCGTCGTTGTCCACCGCGTGGAAGAACGCGTGGGGGATGCGGACCGAGTTGTTGCTGTTCTGCCCGCTGACGGTGGCGTACGCCTCGCCGTTGAAGTCGTAATCGAGCTTGAGGCCCAGTGCCTCGGCGGCCTCGCGTTTGTCCGCGTCGAGGTGCTTGAGGCCCTCGGCCAGGGCGGCGACCTTCAGCTCCTCGCGCACCTTCCAGGTGACGAACTCCTCGATGTCGGGATGGTCGAGGTCGAGGCAGACCATCTTCGCCGCCCGCCGGGTCGTGCCGCCGGACTTGATGGCGCCGGCGGCACGATCCCCGATCTTCAGGAAGCTCATCAGGCCGGAACTCTTGCCGCCGCCGGACAGCGGCTCGTTTTCTCCTCGGAGCTGAGAGAAATTGGTCCCGGTCCCGGAGCCGTACTTGAAGAGGCGGGCCTCACGGACCCACAGGTCCATGATCCCGCCCGGGCTGACCAAGTCGTCACCGACCGACTGGATGAAGCAGGCGTGGGGCTGGGGGTGCGAGTAGGCGTCCTCGCTCAGCCGGGTCTGTCCCGTCTCGTGGTCGGCGTAGTAGTGGCCCTGGGCCGGGCCGTTGATCCCGTAGCTCTCGTAGAGCCCGGTGTTGAACCACTGGGGGCTGTTGGGCGCGCACATCTGGTTGAGCATCATCCAGCACAGCTCGTCGTAGAACGCATCCGCGTCGGCGGCGGTGTCGAAGTAGCCGTGCTTCTGGCCCCACGCGGTCCAGCAGTTGGCCAGCCGGTCGATCACCTGGCGCGCCGACCGCTCCGGGCCGGTGACGACGCCCCCCTGGTCGTCCTTGACCGGTTCTCCATCCTGGTCGACTTGGGGGACGCCGGCTTTCCGAAAGTACTTGGACACCATGATGTCGGTCGCGAGCTGCGTCCACGACGCCGGCACCTCGGCGTCGTTCATCTCGAACACCACGCTGCCGTCGAGGTTGCTGATCTTGCTGGTCCGCTTCGTCCACTCGACGGAGCCGAACACGTCCTTGCCTGCCTGCGTAAACCGACGTTCAATCTTCATCGCACTACTGCCCCTGATTTAAGGTATGCGCTCATATGAATCAGCCGGCACGTCCGTATGCCGGCGGGATGATCAAATCGCTGCTCGCGGTCGGGTTGGAGTTAACGCCAAGACGCCAGGACGCAAAGAGCACCAAGCCGGAAAGGGATGAGCCTGTCGCAACACCACCTCGCCAAAGCCCGAACCCTCGTTCGGCTTTGTCGGCGATTCGGGTTGTTGCTGTGACACACATCATCATTTCCTCTATTTCTTCTTGGCGTCTCTGCCCCTTGGCGTCTTGGCGTGATTCACTCCCCGTCAGCTTCAACCCCCATGTCCAGCCGGCTCAGCGGCGCGTAGTACGCCACCACCGTCGTGGGCTGGATCCCCCCTTCATCTGACATCAGCTTCCTGCGCAGATCGTCTTCTTGAATCGCCGGGCCGAGGCGGGCGAACCAGACGGCCTCCATGATTTCTGAGGCATCCAACTCCACCTTTTCGCCTCCTTCGACCTGGACGGTCTTGACCAGTCGGTTATCGTCGGCGTCGACCACATACAGCAGGCCGTCGGCCGGGGGCGTAAAGACGATCTCGATCCCCCCGCCGACCGCCGTCGCCGCTTCGGGCACGCCCAGCGGCCGGGGGTCCGCATCCGTCTTCTGCGTCGACACGCAGCCGGCGAGGCACGCGGCCCACGCGGCGGTGAGGACGATCATCAGGCTTGTTACTTGATTGAATCCCATGACACAGTTCCCGAAAGTCAAACGGGGTCTAAATTCAAACGGAGTCTGACTCCGTTTCTCCTAAGGCACACGGCCGGTTTCCTTGAGGTCGTCGCTGGTCCCCAGTTGCCCGTCCGACCCGGGGAACGTCAGTTCGTACTCGTAGTCATTCGGCGTCAACACGGTATAGGTGTAGTCATAAGGAAACTGGACGGGCCCGCCGCCGCCGAGAAACGCAGGGAATAGCGTCATGGTGGCGTCGACGGCCGCCTGAAGCTCCGCCTGGTCGGGCATGCGGTTGTTGGCGTTGTAGAACGTGACGATCTCCTCCTGGGCCACGCCCACCACGACGCCCTGCTGGAAGGAACTGCCGGCTTGCTGAAGGCCGGCGATGATCGCCCAGGCCGACACGGTCACGACCACGATCACCAGGAAACTGATGATGGCGCCGGCAATAGCGAAGCCCTTGGGGTTCTTGAACAGGCCGATGACGCTGACGATCAGCGAGATCGGCGCCAGCAGGCCGCAGGTGACGAGCGAAACCAGCGCCATGATGAAACCCACCAGGCCGATCACGTTGGACGGCTTGCCTTGCGAGGGCGTCGCGGCCGGGGCGCTGAAGTTGCCGATGGAGTCCTGGGTCACGGCGGTGGGGTTCCTGGGTTCCTGAACGTCTTGGGTATGGGGCCTGGCCCCGTTCCGTCTTCCGTATGAATCAGCCGGCACGTCCGTACGCCGGCGGGATGATTAAAACCGCACGCTATTCAACGCCAAGGTCCAGCCGGCTCAGCGGTGCGTAGTACGCCACTACCGAGGTGGGTTGGAGCCAGTCTTCATCCGACATCAGCTTTTCTCGCAAATCCTCATCTTGAATGACCAGGCCGAAACGGGAGTACCAGACCGACGCCATCATTTCGTCCGAATCGATTTGCACTTCATCGCCCGCTTCGACGTGAACGGTCTGAACCAGTCGATCCTGATCGGCGTCGACCAGGTACAGGAGGCCGTCGGCCGGGGGAGTAAAGGTGATCGTGATCCCCCCGCCGACCACCGTCGCCGCTTTGGGCACGCCCGGCGGCCGGTGGTCCGCATCCGTCTTCTGCGTCGACACGCAGCCGACGAGGCACGCGGCCCACGCGGCGATGAGGACAATCATCAGGTTGGCGGTTTTGTAAGTTCCCATGACGCAGCTCCCGGACAAGAGAAGAAGCCCCGCGGGCATGGCCCACGGCTTGACAGTTCAGTCCACCTTCGGCAGGACGAGGCCGGCCTGGTCCTGGTACTTGCCGGCCTTGTCGGCGTAGCTGACGGCGCAGGTCCGCTCGCCGCGGAGGAAGATCATCTGGGCGATACCCTCGTTGGCGTAGATTTTGGCGGGCAGGGGGGTGGTGTTGGAGATCTCGATGGTGACCTTGCCCCGCCACTCGGGCTCGAGAGGGGTGACGTTGACGATGATGCCGCAGCGGGCGTAGGTCGACTTGCCCACGCAGATGACCAGGACGTCGCGGGGGATGGCGAAGGTCTCGACGGTCTCGCAGAGGGCGAAGGAGTTGGGCGGGACGATGACGTGGTCCTTGCCGGTCTGGTTGGTGTCGACGGTGACGAAGTTGCGGTCGTCGAATTTTTTGGGGTCGACGATGGACTGCCCGCCGTCGGTGGGGGCGTTGGTGAAGATCTTGAAGAGGGTGCCGACGCGGACGTCGTAGCCGTAGGAGGAGACGCCGTAGGAGACGCGTCCGGGTCGCTTGACGTTCTCTTCGAACGGCTCGATGGGGACGAGCTCGCGGATCTGGGAGTCACAGAGGACGGCCATGGCTGGGTCTCGGGGGTGAAGGTTCAGACTTCCGGCAAACAACAATCGTAGAAATAACGTCCCCGTAAAACCGGGGTAAGTGCTGGCTCTTAAACTGCCGCCCACCAGGGCGAAGGGGCTGACGCTCGGGCCCACGGTCGTCACTCACACAACCGCTGGCCCCAACGATCCATCCTAGCCCACTATATCTTGTGTCTGCAACCCAAAACTTTAGCAAATCTGGTGTCAATTGTGATCGGTTTGCTCTAAACGCGTGATCGTGCGGGTGTTAGCCGGAATCACATTTTTTTCGAGCGCTCCGCTAACGCCCGCAGCGCGACAGCGGGCGACAAGTTATCCACCAAGCGTGCCCCACGTTCGGTTAATGATAGCATACAATCCCAAACAAATCAATGACAAAGTACAACAAACCGCCGTCGGCCGGGATGGGAAAATAAGCCTTGACAGCCCGGGGCGCCGCGTTACACTAAACGTTTAGTAAGGCGATTAATCGTCGCCCCTTCTGCGGCTGCTCACTTCGGCCACGAACGAGAACAAGACATTTGAATACCAAGCTGCCATCTCGATCAACCCGTGTGACGCTCAAGGACGTGTCGCGCCTGGCGGGCTGCTCGACGGCCGTCGCCTCGACGGTCCTCAACAACGCCCGGGGCAACACCGGGGTGAGCCTGCAGATGCACGAGCGGGTGCGGGCGGCGGCGGAGAAGCTGCACTACCGCCCCGACTTCGCCAGCCGCAGCCTCGCCCGCCGGGCGACGCAGACCCTGGGGGTTTATGTCCCCCCGGGGCCGTGGAGCGGCATCGCGTACAGCTACGAGGGCAAGATCCTCCGGGGCATCGAGCAGACCTGCCGGCAGCGGGGCTACGACCTGCTGGCGATCAACATCGGCGGCGGGGGCAAGCCCGAAGACTGCTTCCACAAGTTCGCCGAGCGCCGGATCGACGGCCTGGTCCTGCTGCATGTCCGCCACGATGAGGCCTGGGTCGAGCAACTGCTCCAGCAGCACCCCAACGTGGTGGCGGTCAACTACTACGGCCCGGCCGAGCGCGGGCCGGACGCGTTCAACTTCGACGACCACGCCGCCACGAGCCTGGCGGTCAGGCACCTGGTGGAGCTGGGGCACCGGCGGATCGGCTACCTGGGCTCGCTCGACGCGAAGCCGGGCCCGGGCGAGGCCGCGCGTTACCAGGGGTTCCGCGACGCGATGACGGATCACGGCCTGCCGCTGGAGCCGGCGTGGATCATCGACCGCGCGTCGAGCGCGGCGCCGCTGCCCGACGAATCGATCGAGCTGAGCGCCGCGGGCACGCTGGGCGCCGACCACATCATGAGCCTGGGCGCGGACGGGCCGACCGGGCTGGTGACGTGCGGCGACTGGCTGGCGGTCCACGCCCACAAGCGGCTTCGCCGCGGCGGGTTTGCGATCCCGGAACAGATCAGCCTCGTCGGCATCGACGACTCGGAGCCGTGCAAGTTCGTAGACCCGCAGTTGACGACCATCCGTCAGCCGCTCGAAGAGATGGGCCGGCTCGCGGCCGAGCGTTTGATCAACAAGGGGGAAGGCGTGGAGCCGTCCGACGATTCGGACGCCCCGTCGGCCTCGGGCGTCTCGGTCCTGCCGCCCGAGTTGGTGATCCGCGAATCGACCGGCCCGGCGCCGGCGTGAAGCCTTTTCCGTTGAAGCATCTGTCTGTCATCCCAGTCATCCGAACGGTTCCGTATCTGGAGGAATGAATCATGCAGACCCACACGCGACGCATCTTGCCTATTTCGTTCGCGGTCGTTGCGGCATTGGCGACGACGCCGATCCACGGCGCCACGATCACCTGGGACGCCGACACCGACGCCGATTTCAACACCGCGACCAACTGGGTCGGCGACGCCCTGCCCGCCGCCTACGTCCCGACCAACACCACGTCGGGCGACATCGCCGCGTTCGACGACACGCAGTCGCCGCTGGGCAACCAGACGCCGACCCTGTCGGCCGACTACACCCTGCGGGGCGTGACGTTCGGCGGCTCGGGGTGGACGCTGGACACCGACGCCAGCACGCTGAACATCAGCTACCGCGGCAACCTGGTCGCCAACAACACCAGCGGGACCAACACCATCAACGGCCGATTGCGGTTCGGCGGGTTTAACTCGAACCAGCACGCCGACATCAACGTCGCCGCGGGCGGGACGCTGCGCATCAACGCGAACATCGGCATCTTCGCCGACAGCAACTCGGGCGGCAGCATCGGCAACACCTCCGCCCCCGGAATCGAGAAGCGGGGAGCGGGCACGCTGGAGCTCAACACGACCGGCTCCTGGGGCTCCAGCGGGTTGCGCATCTTCGAAGGCACGGTCCGCCTCTTCAGCGAAACCGCCGGCGGCGTCACGGGCAACGGCAACGGCGGCCTCGGCACGGGCAACAACCGTGACCTGATCCTCAACGGCGGCCTGCTTGACCTCAACGGCGCGACCGCCCTGCTGCGTCCGCGGACCCTGCAAGTCGCGGCCGGCGCTGAAATGACCAACTCAGATGCTTCGTTCGTCACGGTCCGCAACAAGGCCGGCGGCGGCCAGACCATCGCCGGCGAAATCTCCGGCAACATCAACATGCAGTACGTTTCCAACGCGAGCGCGACGACGACGATCAGTTCGAATCTGTCCTATGTCGGCTCCACCCAGGTCGGGCGATCAAGCGGTTCCTCCGGCACCAACACTGTCGTGGTGAAAACCGATGCTCTGGTCAACCAGGACGGCGCGCTTGGCAACAGCGATACAGCCGTCCTCCTGGGTGGGCTGGGCAACAACGGCGGAAACGCCCGGCTGCTGACCGACGCCACGGTCGAAATCGGGCGCGACATCACGCTGATCAACGACTCGGCCAACTCCGACAAGATCCTTGGCGCACGCAACAGCCAGGTCGGCACGAGTGTCTATTCCGGGACCGTCACCGTGGGCAACGGTGAAAACGCAGACCTGCAGGTCACCGCCGGCGCGACCGGGCAGGCCGACTTCACCGGCAGCATCGTCGAGTCCGCCGGCGCGGGGACCGGCTCGGTCGAGAAGATCGGGGTGGGCGTCGTCCGCTTCGCCGGCGCCAACACCTACGCCGGCGGGACGACGATCACCGAGGGGACGCTGCTGGTCGACAACACCACCGGCTCGGGCACGGGCACGGGCGCGGTCAACGTGGACGCCGGTGTGCTCGGCGGGGGCGGGACGATCAGCGGCGCCGTCACCGTGGGCGACGGCTCGGGCGTCGACGACGCGACGCTCGCCGCGGGCAACAGCATCGGCGGGCTGACCGTTGGCGGGCTGACCTTCGACAGCGACGGCCTGTTCGACGTGGAGGTCGACAGCGACTCGATCCTCGCCGACGAGGTGGTCGCCAACGGGGACGTGGCCCTGGGCGCGGGCATCGCCGAGCTGGTCGTGACCGACCTGGGCGGGTCCGCCCTCTCGGCCGGGACGCTGTTCACGATCATCGACAACGTCAGCGGGACGACTTCCGGGTTCTTCAACGGCCTGACGGACGGGTCGCAGTTGACCGTCGGGCTCAACACGTTTGTGATCAATTACGACGGGGGCGTGGGCGGCAACGACGTGACGCTCACGATCATCCCCGAGCCGGGCGTGCTGGCCCTGCTGGCGGTCGGCGGCCTGCTCATGGCGCAGCGCGGGCGGCGCCGGGGCGCAGCGCGTCCTTAAAATCGGCCGGGCGGCCGAACAGAACCGGTTCGAGGCCCATACAGGATGCAGGGCCTGTCTCAGCAAACGGAGTGATGGCCATGAAAATGCGGACCTCCGGCCAAATCAAGGCGTTTACGCTGGTCGAGCTGCTCGTGGTGATCACGATCGTGGCGCTGCTCATCGCGTTGCTGCTGCCCGTGCTCAAGAACGCCCGCAGCACGGCGCGCGGGGCGGCGTGCCTCAGCAATCACCGGCAGCTGACGCTGGGACTCGTCATGTACACGGGAGATTACAACGACTATATGCCGCATCCTTACAGGAGGTACGGCAGCCTGACCGCAAACGGGCTGACTCGTCCGGGTCCCACTGTTCCTTGGTATGGGAGTATCCACGCCGGATCGTACTTCGGCAACGATCATATCAGTTCAACAGCATGGCCAGGCCAGTACCAACGACCCTCGACCGACGTCGTGTACTGCACGGAAAAGCTGCTCGCTCCCGAAGGGCGGCACAACCTCGACATCGGGCTGGGCTATAACCGCGGCAACCGTAATTTCTTCAACCGCTACGACCAGACCTGGCCGGACTTCCGCGGCCGCACGCTCCGGCGATACAGCGAGTTCGAGTATCCCAGCCGGACGTTTCTCATCATGGACGTCGACTCAGGCGGCCCGGATCGGCAGAACTTCATGTGGAGACAGTTCCTCACCGGCAGCGCGGGCCTGGGGGTTGAAGACACCAGCGCTGGCGCCAATGCGGGCGTCACCGCGTACCGGCATAACGAATCCACCAACGTCAGCTTCGCCGACGGGCACGCTTCGAGCACACGCGACGCCCTGGCGGACTTTCAAGACAGAAAACTCACGACCCGCGCGGCCTATTGAACGGCCGCGGCTTGATTCATACAGCCCGATTCATGTATATCAACCTCAGGTGCTCCCCATGCGTGACCGTTCCTCACAACACGGCTTCACCCTGATTGAGCTATTGGTGGTCATCTCGATCATAGCGCTGCTGATCGCGTTGCTCCTGCCGACGCTGAAGCAGGCGCGGGCGGCGGCGCGCGCCACGGTCTGCCAGTCCAATCACCGTCAACTGCTGCTCGGACTGGCGATGTACGTCCAGGATCATGACGGGTATGTTCCGACGCCGAAGGTCCAGGTTCCGCCGGGCAGCGGCAACTGGACGCATTGGTTCTCGATGCAGTTCATCGGCCCCTACGTCAGCAACAACACGAGGCACGCGACCGACTCCGCCCGCGCGAGCGAGCTGATCTTCTGCACCGAGCTTGACGAACGCAACCCCGATGCGGGCGGCGTCGCGTTAAACCACATCCCCGGCAATTGGCTTCACGGGAACAAGACCCAGCAGATCGCCGGCCAGTGGCAACCGCCTATCCCCTGGCACCATATCCGTTTGCCGGCCAGGCTGGGCATGATTGCCGACGTCCATAGCCGCAACGCGCGGCGCGGCCACCATTCCTGGGCGTACCTCACTTACGACCTGAACGGCCGACCCACCCAGGTCACCAGCAGCGGCGTGTCGATCGATCGCTACAACAGCTACGGCACGAACGCCTATCGCCACATGAAGACGGCCAACATCGCCTTCGCCGACGGCCACGTGGCGTCGTCCGACAACTGGGTGGAGGCGAAGGGCCGCAAAGAACTCACCCACAGCGCCCGGTAAGCGGTTGCCGTGCCGCCTCTTGGCCGGGCTTCCGAAACACTTTTGAGGAATGGTCCCCATGCTCAGGGCTCGACGGATCGTCTTGTATTACATCTTGACCCTGCTGTTATCCGGCGCCGCATCGGCCGCGGAGCCAACCATCCTGTTCGACTTCGAAGAGCAAACTCAACTCGATCACACCAAGACGGATGACGCCTCGGTCAGCATTATCGATGTCGACGGGGGCCGGGCGATGCGCGTCGACCTCGGCTACACGAAGCAGTACCCCGGCGTCACCCTCACGCCGACCGGCGGGCCGTGGGACCTGTCTCGGCACTCCGCGGTCGAAGTGGACCTGACCAACGCGGGCGACGATTCGGTGAACGCGACCCTGCGGGTGGACAACAAGGGACACTGGAGGAACAAGCCCTGGAACGTGGAGAAGCTGCGGCTCAAACCGGGGCAGAGCAAGACCCTGCGGGTGGAGTTCGGCCGGTCGTGGGGCGGCCCGGGCTACGTCCTCGACCCGTCGGCCGTGACGCGGGTGCTGGTGTTCGTCGAACGGCCCAAGCACGATAGCGTGCTGATCGTCGACAACCTCCGGGCCGTTGGACCGCCGATGGGCGACCTGAACCAGACGACCGTCATCGACTCGACCGGCAAGCTTATCGACTTTGAGGGCAGCTTCGATTTCACGAACCGCGTCGAAGACCGCGGCACGTCGTCGGAACTGGTCGAGAAAGACGGCGGCAAGGTGCTGCGGGTGCACTTCACCGACAACGAGACCTGGCCGGGCGTGTTTCTCAAGCCGCCGACCCGCAAGTGGGACCTCTCCCGATACACCGACGTCGAGATGGATGTGACCAACGAAAGCGATGCGCCGGTCACGCTCATGTTCCGGGTCGACAACCCCAACGCCGACGGTCGAAAGAACAGCAACACCGAACGGTTGCGGCTCAAGCCCGGACAGACCAAGACCGCGAAGGTGACGTTCGGCAGGTCGTGGGGCGGGGCGGGCTTCGATCTCGACAAAACCAATGTCGTCGGCGTGCTGTTGTTCGCGGACAACCCTAAGCGTAACTATACGATCACGGTGGACAACCTCCGAGCGATCGGCGGCTACACGGAGCTGCCCGAGTGGCTGGGCCAGCGGCCGCCGGTCGAAGGCGACTGGGTGCTCACGCTCGACGAGAATTTCGACGGCGAAACGCTCAACGAGGAGCTGTGGAATAAACGCCTGGTCTGGAACGGCCCGCACAAGTGGGCGTTGCAGGCTTACACGCCGGACAATCTGGTGGTGAAAGACGGCAAGCTCCACATCGTGGTCGAGAAGCGGCGAGCACATCAGTTCAACGACCCCGACCTGCCCACGCGCGAGTACGCCAGCGGCATTGCGACGACCTTCGATAAGTGGACGCAGGCATACGGCTACTTCGAGGGCCGCATGAAATTCCCCCGCGCCGGGGCGACCTGGCCGGCGTTCTGGCTGATGCCCGACCGCGGGCGCGGGCACGGCAACGTCTGGGAACGCCGGACGACCGACGACGGCGGCATGGAGTTCGACATCATGGAGCACCTGGCCAAGTGGGGGCCCGGCCGGTACAGCGCCGCGGTCCACTGGGACGGGTACGGCGACGACCACCAGCAATGGGGCAACGCCAACCTCTATTACCCGCCCACCGAAGACGGCTTCCACGTCTTCGGCATGCTCTGGGAGCCCGACAAGGTCACGTGGTTCTGCGACGGCAAGGAGATGGTAAGTTGGGAGAGCGACCGCATCATGAAATACCCCGCCTACATCAAGCTGAACGTGGAGATGGGCGGCTGGGCCGGCAACCGGGTTTCGCCGGACAGCGCATATCCCGACGCGTTCGTGATCGATTACGTCCGGGTCTGGCAGAGGCGTGACCTTGCCCCCGCCGGCGGCGGGGAGGTCAACCAATAGCAAACCTCAACACGACGCGCTCTCAAAGCCCGGGGACGGCTGCCCCGGGCTTTGGTGTCGATGGTTTAACCCATGAAAATCACACGGCAAGCCCGCGATACGATTACTGTTTTGGAAATGAATAAAGGTGATATTCTCGAATTTTCACTTTTTGATGGATCCGTTAAAACTATTGAATTAATCAGCACAGACGCCCGAGTGATTTTCACGACATTGAGCCAACCGAAGACCGAGGAGCGGGGCGCTCGGACGTATTACGAGTTCACCTGCCGCCTGAAAATCGAGGGTCAGGAGCACACGCTGCGCCGCGAGGTTCCGACGCAGGCGAGTTTCTATGAGCCGTGGGAAATCGAGGGGGTGCGGATCTGGTTCGACGCGGTCGACGCGATCTTCGAGTTCCTGGTCGAAACGCACGGCCCCTGCCGGCCGACCAAAGACGCCCGGTTCGCCTTCCAAGACGCGACCCGATCGATCTGCCCCGAGCCGGTGCATCCCTGGTGCCCATTGCCGACCGTCGGGCCGGGGCGGGGGATGGACATCATGCGGTGCTACTGCGGCGAGGACTGCTGGCTGGGGCCCTACTTCGGCGCGTCGGCCCACGGCGGACTGGACATCAACCACGACCCCGGCACACCACTGTGGGCGCCGATCGGCCTCGACGATCACGAGATGTATGACCGCGTCGAGGAGGGCGAAAAGAACAACCGTTGGCGGGGCCGACGGACCTGGCCCGACGGCTCGGAGTGGGTGCTGGCGTGCTTCCACATGACCCGCCTGACCGCGCCCGAGCACGCCCCGCTTAAGGCCGGCCAGCGGTACGCCGACGGCGCCGGGGTGCACTCGGGCTACCACCACCACAGCCACTTCGCGTTCCAGGTCATTCAGGACGGCGCCGAGCTGTGGCTCGACCCGTGGATCCTGTTCCGGCAGATGTATATCGACCGGAGCCGTCGGATTTAGCACCGCACGGGGCCTATCCCGTGTGCCAGCGGCACGTGGTCGTTCGGGCGTCGCGCGTTTTGCGACGACGTGTTCGCGTGACGGACATGTACCGGCGGCGTGGTAAGATCGGGTACTATTTTTCCACGACACATGGTTTTTGCACGGGCAGGTTATCTGGTGTCTGATCACGGACAGGCTTACGCGATCTGGTTGATGCCCGCCGAAGATGATGCGGGCCTGTTCAGCGCGTTAATCGACGAGCTAGCCCGGCGCCTGGGCACGCCCGCCTTCCCGCCTCACGCCACTTTGTGCTCCGGCGCCTGGCGTGGAAGTTTGTCCGATCTGAAGACCAAGGTCGACGGCATCGCTCATCAATGCGTAGCTCCGCGTGTCGCGGCGGCGGGCCTGGGCGGTGACGATTCTCGATTCCACTTTTTCTACCTTGCGTTAAAGCGGGATGGCCTCGCCCACATCACCCGTCTCGCGGAACGGGCGCTGCCGTCGTCTCACCGACCCAACGTCGGGCCGCATATCAGCCTGATTTACTGCGAGGACATTGAAGCGGTCGATCGCCAGAAGCTCATGCGTGAGCTGACGCCCCGCCTCCCTTCACTCATCGCGTTCGGGCGGTTGGCGTTGGTGCTGCCGGACGGCAATGATTGGCACGATATCGAGAACTGGCGATCCATTCACCAAATTCCGTTCAACGGATAGCCCGCGGACCGATGCGGCATGAAAGCGGGGTTGGCGGTTAAAATCTTTCTGAGCCGCCGTCGCGCTCCGCGGACGGCTCATCACCGGGCGGAGCGGCCCCTGCATGCGATCTGATGGAAAGACCTTTCCGATTCACCGGCCGCATCCGAAGCTTCAGGTTTGCTTTCGTCGGCATCTGGACCATGCTCAAATCACAGCA
>JANQFR010000023.1 GCA_028277745.1 Phycisphaeraceae bacterium | reverse complement strand
CGCCGGCCTATCTGGCGTGCGTCGAGGGCCGGCTCGACCGGGGGTGATGGGCCCCGCCAAGGTCAGGGGGGCTTTGCCCCCCGACACCCCCACCAGGGGGTGCCCCCTGGACCCCACTCATGAGCGGGGATCGCGGGAGCAGCGCCCCTCCCCCCGAAGGCCGTCAGGCCGAAAAAACCGGCCCGGTCTACGGATGCCGCTGGCGGACGTCGCGGTTGAGCGCCATCCACTCCGGGTTGGCCACCAACTGGCCGACACAGTCGCGCCAACCGAAATCGGGCGGACCGCCGGCCAGCGCATCGATCAGCCGGCCGACCAACGCGAGGTCGGCGGGTTCATCGACGCACCACCGCAACTCGCCATAGCGACCGGGCTGGGCGAACGGCACGATCCGGAACCGATCGGCGTTGTCGTAAAAGTGACGCGTGACATGCTCGCGCTCGCGCTGCGTACGGGCGTGGCGGTGGGCGTGGATCAGCGCCGGCAGCGCGATCACCTCGCTGTCGAGGCCGCGTGGGAAGCAGGCGATCTCGACGTGGACCAGATCAGGCGCCGGCGTCGTTTCGAAAAACCGCACGATCGCGGCGTCGGTCACCGCGGGGTCGATCAGCGGGCAGTCTGCGGTGACCCGGACCACGACGTCGGCGTCGAACACGGCGGCACAGCGGACGTAGCGGTCGAGCACATCATCTTCCGAGCCGCGAAACAGCCCGACCCCGAGCCGGCGCGCGACCTCGGCCACCGGGTCGTCGGCCGGGTTGACCGTGGTTGCGAGCACCAGGGTGTCGATCAACCGCGCGTGTTTGAGCCGGGTCAGATGATGCTCGAGCAGGGTGCGTCCGCCGACGGTGCGCAGGACCTTTCCGGGCAGCCGTTCGGAGCCGATCCGGGCCTGAGAGATGCAGACGACATGAGGGCGTGGCGGCGACGTCGGAACCCCCTCAAGCCACGGCAGCACGGCGCCGCGCGCCACGGCGACGGTCACGCGCGGAAACCGGCGGCGATGCCGGGGATGGTTGCTGCCTGCACGACACCTCGCTTGGCCTCGCTGACATTACGGGCGGACGACGACCGCAAGGATACTCGCCCGCCGCCACGGTTTCGACAGAGAAAAACGGCGCCGCGCGGTGCCTCGCGTCTCGCCGGCGCCGAACGCCACGAACCAACATCTTGACACCGCGGCCGGGCGGTGGCAGCATCTGCTGTCCCAATCGGTCGATGGTGTTGCCGGCGTCCGGATGGGTATGGCGGCGGTAGCTCAGTTGGTAGAGCCCTCGGTTGTGGTCCGAGTGGTCGTGGGTTCAAATCCCATCCGTCGCCCCAATTTTAAAAGATTTGCCAGAACTCTTGCTAAATTCGATTCTGGTTCCAGCGAGCCGTTCCTGAGGGTCCGTCTCGGCAATGTGCTCGGTCGGAAGCTGAGCGATTGTTCTGTTCCATTGTCCCTTTTGTCCCTTTGCCGGAGATGCCCCCTCAAGCGGTCCGGCCGGCCCGCCATCCTTTGGCTGAAGAGCTTCTCCTCCGCCAATGATCAGCGGGTCCGCGAGCGCGCGGTCACGTCCCCTCGGTCGCCGCGTCGCCCCCGGACCGATCTTCACTGTCCGACCATGGGATCGCCGCCGCGCGATCCGGCACCTGACGCGGCCGACGACGTTGCACCTCCGGGATCGGCACGCCCCTTTCGCGCGCCTGGGCGCGCAGAAAGACATAGTCCATGAGGATATAGCGGTCGCGGCGGATCTCCCGTTCGATGTACTCGAGCTCGGCTTCGAGCTCCGGTTCGAGGTCGAGGGCGCGCAGGTGCATGACCAACGCGAGGTCGGGCTGGATGAACTCGGGCGGAACCAGATCGTCCGGGTGGATCGGCCGGTCCTGGTACCGAGCCAGCGGGTTCCACCACAGGTTGGGCGTCAGCACCTTGCTCCAATCGCCCTCGCCCTCTTTGCACAGGCGATCGAGTTCGCGCGCCGCCGCCAGCACCACGGCATCGTCGGGGTCGCCGAGCGTGTTCAACAGCTCAACCACGCGCGGGCGTGGGTTTTCGATCACGGACATCGCTGCCAACTCCACGGGCGATCGCGGATGACGCGGTTATGTCAGACGGTGGTGCCCGCCTGTGTCAAGCCTCGCCAGGGAACCGAGTTGCACGGTTTTGCGGTCGCCGAACATCGAAATCGACGACAGCGCACCCGACCAACTGGATATAGATACTTTTCCAGCGCACGATTGCAGCCCAAAGTCAAATTCCTATGGATTTTACAAACAGGCGGAAGCTCATCAGACACTCTGTTGACATGACCACCCCTCCTGGATAGGATTGATGGTTAGGTGAAGTCAGTTCTTTGTCAGGACCAGATCTTTGGGATAGCAGATATCGCTATTGAAATTTTTTTCAAACTTACGAAGCTTTGAAACTAATCATGAAAGACAATGGTGATCAAGTGTTTTGGAAATTTCTTAAGTCAAGCGCATCGCCACCGAGGCAAAGCTGGCATCGATCTAACGCCGATCAGCCGCGCCGAGTATCAGCTGTTTCTCGACGAGATGGCGGCGCGCGGCGAATGGCACACGCCGGATCATTGGCACTCAGGACCGTTTTGTGCCGGGGACCGGCGCCACAGCGGCGCTCGGCATGCGGGCAAGCGACGCCCTGGCCTGTTGCCGCTGGCTGACCGATCGAT
>JANQFR010000014.1 GCA_028277745.1 Phycisphaeraceae bacterium | reverse complement strand
CGCTTGTTGCGCCCTTGTGCCAGAGGCACTTTCGGCTGCGGCTCCAATAGACGGCTTCACCCAGTTTGATCGTTTGCGTGAGTGACTCGGCGTTCATGTAGGCATGCATGAGCACTTCGCCGGAGGAGAAGTCCGTGGTGACCACGGGGATCAGTCCGTGCTCGTCGAACTTGGGGGCCAGTTCGACGCCTTCCTCGACCTGTTCGATGCTCTGTCTCTGCGAAAACGGTGAAACACTCATTGGCTTGCTTTCCTGGTTGTGTGTCACGGGATGATCGCCTCGCTGAAGCGAGTCCATGTCATTCGTCACCCGCGCTGATGACATCCGGTCCTTGACCCGCGCGTTTCTCGTAGTAACCGTCGCCCGCCTTGACATATTTGGTCAGGCCGTGCGCCTCGAGATTCTTGTCGGACAGTTGCTGCCTAGCTCCGGCTTCAGACCACTTCCCCGCGATGTGGGGCGGCTGAATCACCCGACGCACCGGCTGGCCCGTCGTGGGGTGCTTCGTCAGCGGCGCATCGGACATCTTCTGCACCACCTCGAACACCTGGCCGGCCTCGCCATCGGCCAACACGACCTCGTACACATAGATCGGCATCACTTCCGCTCCAATGCTGCGCCCGGCGAAACGACGTATCGATTCGGAGTGGCAGTGGCGGACCGTCGTCGGTAGGTGAAGACGCCCACCATGAGTCCGATTGCGGCTGAGAGCAAACCCCGCAGGCAGGCCAGGATCACCCCGCCGCAGCACGGGCAGGGCGTGAAGATGATTGCGGAGATCAGGCCACAGCCCAGGCCCTTGGAGGTTGCCCGACCCAGGCGTGAGGACAGCCAGGAGAGTCGGTGGTGTTTCGTGTGGTCGTGGCTGTCCGCGGGGTCATGATGATTGTCGTGGCAGTCACACCCCGAAGCGCGGATGGAAGGCGTCTGAATTCGCTCCTTGGCCACCACATCGCGGGGCATTGAGACGGCCTCGTCGTCGCCCAACACGACCTCGTAGACATCGATCGGCATGATTAGCCCTCTGTTGCGGTGTCCCGCGAAAGGACCGGGAGTTGGCTGTGGTTGTGCTTGTGGTCGTGATGATGGTCGTGGCAGTCACATCCCGAAGCGCAGGTGCAGGGCATCTGAGATCGCTGCTCGACCAGAGCATCGCCGGGTGTGGAGCCGACCTCGGCTGAAGCAGCCTTACACAGTTCGCCCCAGGTACGGATCGATTCCGACTGGCAATGGCGCACGATGAAGCTCTGGCCGTTGTCCGGGCAGAAGTATTCATAACGGGGCATGCGGGAATCTCCAAGCGGTATGACCGGAAGCGTATGCGGTTCAGCAATCAATCACGAGACATAGCCGTCGTTGACCTCGCATCATCGGCGGCGATCGGTGAACGACACGTTGACTGAAGGTGGGGTGGTTGCCCCCCTTGAACAACAGCAGTTCCCACAACGCTGCACTGAACACGTGGTCGCCTCGATCCTTCAACATGTACTGAGTCGTAGGACCGCAGTATGTGGTGACCAGCCGCATGTGTCGCTGGTCGTGATGAAACTTGGGGCAGGTGGTTGTGTCGCACACATCGATCCGCAGTCGGACGGGCCGACCCGTCATGGCGTCCTCGAACGCTGTCGCCAGAGCGGCCGCATCCATGGCAAGTCGATCGTCCGTGATGGCGAGAGACGCGAAAAGATTTCGGGCGATCTCAAGCGCATTGTCTTGGTCGACCTCCGACCGCGCCGTGCCGACCTTGGCGGCGCGGACGATGGCCTCGGTATTGAACGCCACCGGCCGGCCGATGCGGCCGAGGTCGTGTTTCGGTTGCTGCATTAACGCGACGCGTGACCAATCACCGATACCGCGTTCTCGCAAAGTCGGAGGCGGGCCGGTCATTGGCGGACAGTGAAGTGTTCCCATGCTTGGTTTGTCTCCATTTGTTCATTATGCGTTCGGCAAGCGCATCGCTGCAGGGCGTTACGGGTCCGTGCGCGAAGGCGTCTCGATATAAGCGAATGACTGCGACATAGCTTTGGTGGTGCAACTCATCACTGGGATGGGTCTGTAGGTGTCGTTCAAAAGCGCGCTGCTCGGCGGGAGGCGGTTGGCCTTCGAGGCAATCTGGAATGGCGTCGATGAACGTGCGCGAATCCACGAGTTCTGTCTTTGAGGAAGGGCCGTGTGGCCTCAGTTGGCGTTGCCTTGAACCGCGTGCTGCTGCTCCGAGGCCTGGGGCTCCCAACTCGGCAACGGGTCTTCGAACTGTCGCCAGTGTTCCGGGCCAGCCGCCATTTCCGTGTCGGTGACCAGCGCCGTATCGAGCTTGGCTTCCAGGGCCTCACGGTCCATCTCAACGCCGATGAACACGATCTCCTGACGGCAATCGCCGACCTCGTCGTCCCAGAGTTCTTTGATCCATTCGCGGGTCTCCGGGTCTTGCGGCCAGTTATCTTTGCTGACCGACGCAAACCAATATCCCGCCCGATCCATCTGGAGCGACGAGCCGGCCTGCGACCACACCCCGCAGTACTGAGGCCGGGAAGCGATCCAGAGGTAGCCCTTGGAACGGACCACGCCTTTCAATCCGGTGCCAATCGCATCGATCAGCCGCTTCGGATGAAACGGTCGTCGGCGGCGGTAGACGAAGCTGCCGATCCCGTACTCTTCGGTCTCGGGGGTGTGTTCGCCGTTGAGCTCCTTGATCCAGCCGGGCATCGACGACGCCTCTTCCTCGTCGTAAAGCCCCGTGCCTATCACCGCAGCCAGATCGATCCGGCCGCGCTCGGTACGGATCAGCCGGGCGTCGGGGTTCATGTGATGGATAATCCCCTCGAGGCGTTCGACCTCGTCGGGTTCAACCAGGTCGCACTTGTTGATCACGATCACGTTGGCGAATTCAATCTGGTCGGTCAGCAGATCGACAATGGTGCGCTCGTCCTCCGCACTCATCCCCATGTCTCGGTCGTTGAGGCTCTGTCGGCTATCAAAATCGCGCAGGAAGTTGGCCGCGTCCACGACCGTGACCATGGTGTCCACCAGGGCCACATCACTGAGGCTCTGGTCGTTCTCGTCTCGGAACGAGAAGGTGGCCGCCACGGGCATGGGCTCGCCGATGCCCGTGGATTCAATCAGCAGGTGGTCGAACCGCCCTTCCTTGGCCAGCTGGCGGACCTCGACCATCAGGTCTTCCCGCAGCGTGCAGCAGATACAGCCGTTGGTCATCTCGACCATTTTTTCTTCGGTGCGTGACAACGACGCCCCGCCGTCGCGCACGAGAGAGGCGTCGATGTTGACTTCCGACATGTCGTTGACAATGACCGCGACTCGCAGGCCTTCACGATTGTTCAGGACATGGTTGAGCAGCGTCGTCTTGCCCGCTCCAAGGAAGCCGGACAAGACGGTGACGGGGAGTTTGTTGGCTTGAGTTTGCACCACTTCGTTTTCCTCTGCCGAAAGTTTCGGTCCGTTTAGTCCCCGCACCCATGGGTGCCGCAGCACCCCGCCTCGAAACCTGACAACTGATTGGGTCTGCGTGCCATAACGATCCCCGCACCAATTCGTCGTTGAACAGGGGCTTCGCGTTCTGTCTGGCCGATATCAATCGATGCCAAATCACACAGTTCGCCCCAGGTGCCGAGCTGAGTGCTCATAGCGTGGAAGACGGAAACCTCGCGGCCGTTATCCGGGCAGTAGTAGTCATAGGTGGGCAAACTCACTCTGCCTTTCATGAGGACGACACGCATTCGGGACACCGACCGGACAAGATCAACTCGTACTGATCAAGCTTGAAGCCTTCGGGAGCCAAGCGGTCGATCCCCCCGGGACAGCCCGGCACGTCATACACCGTGTGACACACCACACATTCGAAATGATGATGGTGCGGCCTGTCCGCGGGTTCGAATCGTCTCGGCCCGCCCGGCAGCTCAACACAGACCAGGTCGCCGTCTTCCATCCCTTCCTTCAGCAGGCGATATACGGTCGCAAGGCCGATCCCGGTGCCACCCAGCCGCGCTTGCACATCCGTTGCCGATAAGGGGCCCGCAGCTAAACGAAGGGCGTCTTGAACAGGCTTGCGGAAGCGGGAGTAGCGGCGCATTTCGATAATGATAACTCATTATCAATAAGAATCAAGTGGACGTGTTCACAGAGCATGCAAAGCAGTGCGCGCTCGAGGCGGGATTACCGATTTCTCGGTTTGCCTCGTCATGCCGGAGGGGCCTCTGCGAGATCGGTCTGTCAAATGTTTCGAGCTACCGTCACGCCAGCCCCTCGGCGTGACAGGATCGATGTCGGTATTCGCATCTCAATTGAAAGTTGTTAGTAGTTTTAAATTATCATTTCAAAAATTACTTACGGTGGGTTTGTTGTCGTCGGCCTTCCGCGCGAAAAACTCGCAAAACTCGCGCGCGATATGAGTTCGAAACTGTATCGAACAGGGAGCTTCAAATCCGGTTGTCAATCTTCGCAACCGTTCGGTTGATATGAAACGCTGCCGAAAGCCCTCGATGGCGTTTTTGCGTCTGGTTGTGTTCCGGGCTTGGGGCTGTTTTCGTGCCAACCCGTCAGAGCCTTCGCTACTCGTCAACCGCGCGGGGCGTGTTAATGCGACGATTTGCGTCTGGCCCAACGCTTGAAATCCGTTCGATTCAGGGAGCGTAACGGCGGGTCAGTTCATCCGCCCATTCCGCGCGACCCGTCTCACGCAGGCGTTGGCAATACGGTTCGAGCTTGCCGCGCACCATCTCGGGTTGTTCGTTGAGTACGGTGGTCAGCGGATCGCAGTGCTCCACGTGCGCGAGTGCGTCAGTTGTCCACCGTTCGAG
Source organism: Phycisphaeraceae bacterium (assembly GCA_028277745.1). GTDB lineage: Bacteria > Planctomycetota > Phycisphaerae > Phycisphaerales > Phycisphaeraceae > JANQFR01. The sequence goes on along the minus strand of JANQFR010000014.1, from coordinate 110,414 downwards.
CATGTCCCGTCCGCGCTCGAGCAGATCGACGCGCTGCGGCGCGAGGTTGCTTGTTTCGTGCGGGTCGCCAACCAGGTCGAACAGCATTTCCTCCGGCAGACCGGTGAACGCATCGTGCCAGGTGCGAAGGTAGAGGTACTCACCGCCGGCGTGGCGGAAGCGGACCGACCGCTGCGCCGCCTGCGCCAATTGTGAACAGACGAGCCATTCGCGGCCGCCGGATGCCAGGTTTCCCGCGAAGCTCCGCCCGTCCCATGTTTCGGGCACGGGGGCCCCGGCCCAGTCCAACACTGTCGCTGCCGCGTCGAAGTGGTAGTGCAGCCGGTCATCGACATGCCCGGACGGCAACCCGGCCGAGCGCGGCGGACGGAGGATCATCGGCACCCGCGCCGTCAGGTGATCGACCAGGCAGTGCCCGCCGTAGCAGTTTAACTCGCCCAGGCATTCACCGTGATCGGCGGCGATGATGACCATCGTTTCGTCCGCCACCTTTGCCAGTTCGAGTAGGCCAAGCAGCCGGCCGACGTGGTCATCGACGTACCGCGTCGCGGTGTCATAGCCATCGATCAGCGCCGCGACTTTGTCGCGTGTGTCGAACGGAGCAGCATCGAACTGGTGTAGCGTCATCGGGTCCCGAGCCGACCGCAACCCCGGCCGGCGCCAGTGCTCGGCAAGCGTTGCTTCGGTTAACCAATCCAGGTCCGGGGGCGCGCCGTCAGCGAATCGCTTGGCGCACGACGGCGGCGTGCGCGGCGGCGTGTGAACATCCCAGTAGTTCACGTGCAGGAACCAGTCGGCTTCCGCTGCGTGATCGGCCAGCCAGCGCTCGGCCAACGGCGTGGCGGCGTCGGCGATTTCGTGGCCCGCGCCGCCGGTGTCGATCGCTTCGTCGAAGCCCGCGAGGACATGCCAGGCGCCGTGGCGTTCGGCGAAGCTGCTGATCGTCGCGGTGCGGTGCCCCGCCCGGCGCAGCGCCCCGGGCCAACTCTCCGTTGACCAGCGCGACCGGAACCCGCGTTCAGCGCCCTCATTAAATGGCTGCGCCCGGGCGCCGCTGTGGTTCACCGCCCCGTGATGGATGCCGAACTGACCGCGGAACATGCTCGTGCGGCTGGGCAGGCAAGGCACATCCGATGCGTAGCAGTGGTTCAGCCGTATGCCCTCGGCCGCGAGGCGGTCTATGTTCGGGCTCGTGTCGCGGGCGTACCCGTAGCAGCCAAGGTGGTCGGCCCGCAGCGAATCGATGTCGATGTACAGGATGCGCATACTTTGTTTCTCAAGCCGGCGGCAGGTGGGCGCCTTCGCTGCGCAGCGTCTGGACCAGGCGATCGGTCTTGATCTCGTGCCCGCCGCGCTCGGTCTGAATCGCCTGCACCGCCGCCGTGCCCGCGGCCTGACCCATCATCGCCGCCGCCGGCTGCACTCGGATGACGCCTTGCGTCTGCACGTCGGCGCTCGCCGCCCGCCCGGGCGCCCACAGGTTCGACCAGCCCTTGGGGACGATGATCCGGTAAGGGATGCCGAAGCACTCTCCCTTGCCCAGTCGCCATCTGGGGTCGTCTTTTTCCCGCTTGAGTCGTTCCCACTGCTCGTCGCTGCAGTCGTAAGGATGGATGTCGATGAATTTATTGAACAGGCCGATGTCGTCATCGAAGCGCCGGCGAGCGAGGTAGTCGTCGACGGTCAACTCGTACTCGCCAACGATCCGCCGGCTCTCGCGTACGCCGATCAGCGATGCGGTCGTGCAGTGCTCAATGTGCTCGCAGCCCGGCACGTACTTGCGATAGAACTCAAGATACTCCTTGGCGATCCGCCGTCCGAGCATCACGCCCTCGGACAGGTCGTGACAGCGCAGGGCGTTCAGGTCGAACAGGTGCCCGCCGTTGAGATACCCGATCCCCTCGCCGACCGACGACAGCCCCGGTAAATGGCGGTCAGGTTGACTGAAGAACCCGTCGGCCAGCGCGCGAACGAGCGCATCCTGCTGGCCCTGGTAGCCGGCTTCGCGCAGCGTTGGCCAATCCACGCTGGTGAACAGCGACGGCAGCGTCGCGGGCATGATGCGGGGCGTGTCGCGGCCGGCCTCGCGGCAACGCACGCCAACCAGGTCACAGAGGATCGCATCGCCCGTCGCGTCGATGAACGTCTTGGCGCGGATGTACCGGTAACCCTCGATGTTATGAATGACCGCGCCGCGGACCACACGCCGCTCGGCGTCCGCATCCGCATCGATCAGGCGTGTGAAAAACCGCACCTCCACCTTGGCGTCGACGACAAGCTCGTCGAGCAGCCGTTTGTAGCCCTCGACGCGGAATGGCGTCCATTTCATGTATGCGGTCGAGAATTTTTCGGGTGTCTCATGCGGCCCGAGTTCTCCCTGCTCGTAGAGCTTGTGGACGATCTCGCGCATGATGCCGCCGACGAGCATTTCTTCGCCGTTGGCCATCGGGTCGAACGCGGTGACCAGCCCGCTGGTCCCCATCCCGCCCATGCAACCCGTCGATTCAACCAGCAGCACCTTCGCGCCGAGCCGGCCGGCGGCGATCGCCGCGACCGTGCCCGCCGGCCCGCCGCCGAGGACGCAGACGTCGTAGCCGTCTTCAATCGGGACTTCGCGTTTCAGTTGCCAGTTAACTTGCGGGACGCGGGCGTCGGTCATGAGGGGCTCGTATACTGCATCGCCCAAAAGGGAAGGAACAACCGTCGGATGACGATCAAGCCGACACACGGCGGCGACGCGACATCATCAGCCCGCCTAACGCGAGCAGGATCATCGTTGCCGGCTCGGGTATGGCGATGATGGCAATCAACGTCGGGTCGGTGTTGCCAGAGTTGCCGGTTGAAGCGTCCTCGAAGCGGATGCCCGTCGCCAGCGACAGGTCGCCGGTCGTGCCAATCAGATCACCGAGTGTGAACGTGTAGCCGATGTTGCCCGAATCGTTGCTCACGTCAGGGCCGTCTTCACGCGTGAAATTCTGTTCATAAAGGATCGTGGGGGTCAGGTCGTCAGAGATCGTCCGTTGGAAGTCGCCAATCACGTTGTTGTTTTCGTCGATGGCTCTGATGACGATGCCATCAAACCGGGTCCGATCCAAGTCCATATAGACGATTACTTCATCCAGCGCGATCGTCCGGCCCCACTGCACGAGGCCGCCGCCGGGGTTGAGGACGCCGGTGTCGAGGTTGGCGTCGGTCAACGTTGCGGCATCGCTGCCGGCGTCCGTGCCGTTGATGGCCTGGAAGCGTACGGCATCGGAGTCCAGCACGACGGACGTGGGTAATTCGATCACGTTATAGGTGGTTGGGCCGACGGTGACCGCGTTAAGCACCACGGGGTCACTGGTCTCGGTGGCGGGGGTGGTGGCGGGGGTGGTGGTGATGCCGCTCACCTCCAGAATGGCGGCCGAGACGGTTGAGTGACAAGTGATCGTCAGCACAGACATCACTGGGATCATGAGTCGTTCATAGGTTTTTCTGTTCATCCTAAGTCCTCTTGATTAAAGAAGAAATGCGTGTTTCGGTTTGATGGATCGTGTGGCGCACATAGACACCCATAAACTACACCCCGAACGCCGTCGTGCGCCTGGAATTGCTTGCCATTTTTGCCTATTCAGTTACCTTATTTTTGCATAATGTCCGATCAGCAGGCCATAACGTTCGGCGATTGGTTTACGCTTCGCTACGAGCTGCTTCGGGTTTACGAAGGTCAGCCCGGTGAGCCCCACCGAGAACAACCGGACGCCTTGGTTTCCGTGCAGGCGTGGTTGCTGCGTCAAGGCAGGGTGAAAGTGGTCACCGCATCCGGCAGAGCCGAAGCGGGGGCGGGCCAGTGGTTGTTCACCACCAGTCAGAAAACGGCGCATCACTTCACGGACGATGCGGCGCTTCTCTCGCTGGCGATGCGGGCGCAGTGGTCGGATGACCGTCTGCTGTTCCGTCACGACCCGCCCGTGGTCCTGTGGGCGTCGGCCTACCAGGAGCTGGAGCGTGCGGTGCTGCCGCTGATGAAGTTCTATCAACCCAACCTCCGTCAGCGGCTGGCCTGGATGAGTCAGTCGCCCTGCGATCTGCCGACGTTTGTGGACTACCGCGCTCGCATGCAACGGTTACTACGGACGTATGTGAAAGTGATGCAGGCCGAGGGGGTGGCGATGACTCAGCCCAGGCCCATGGACCCGCGCGTGCTGAACGCCGTCCGCGAGATCGATCGGCATGTTGCGGGTGAACCGTTCAACGAGGCGAACCTTGCCCATCGGGTAGGCCTAAGTGCCAGTCAGCTCCACCGCCTGTTTGTCGCGCAACTCGGGATGACTGCATTCGCCTACTACGATTGGCGACGGCACCAACACGCCCAGCAGTTGCTTGGCCACACCGACCAACCGATCAAAGCCATCGCGTATCAGCTTGGCTTTCGTCAGCCATCCCACTTTACGCGATGGTTCAGCAAGAAACAGGGACGATCGCCGCGCAGTTACCGCGCCGCAAACGATCTGCACGAGCAGGTGTGATTACAGGCAGCGCTGTTCGAAAACGTAGTTCCGCATGAATTGAGCAGCCGCCGATTCTTGATACGTGAAGATTTGCGTGCCAGCGGTCAGTCCGTCTCAGCCATAAGGGCGGCGTCGGGTGGCCAACCGATCGGCCTGCGCAACTCGCCCGGTGGCGCGCAGACGGTCGAGATACGCGGGCAGTTGGCCCCAGGTGTAGAACGGCCCACCGTCCTCGATCGCCTGCTGCAGCGGGTCGGGTTGGCCGGCTAAGGTGGCGTCCCGCCATCGGTCCAACATCTGTTCAAGACCCTGAGCCAAATCGGGCTGAGCGCCAACCAGGTTGTGCTGTTCGTGCGGGTCCGCGTTCAGGTCGTACAGCATCAGCCGCGGGAAGAGATGGAAGCCGTCGTGATCGGTGCGGATCAGGAGTTGATTCGCGCGCGACATCACCGCGCGCTGACATGTAGACGCTGCGGTCGATATGAACACTTGCTCGCGCCCGCCGTCCGGCACTGCCGCCCAACCGGATGGCAGCGGCTTGGCGTCCCAATCGGCCGGGACGTCGCCGCCAACCCACGCCACCACGGTTGCCGCGAGATCGAACTGATAACACAACGCATCGGTTGCCCGGCGCCCCGACTGCTCCGTCAAGCCAGGCCATGCGACGATCATCGGCACCCGCGCGGTGATGGCGTCGGCGGTCTGGTGGTCGCCGTAGATACCCAACTCGCCGAGGTTCTCACCGTGATCCGAACTGATCAGGATGGCGGTGTCGTCGGAGATCCCGAGGCGTTCAAGTGTGCCCATGATCTGCCCGACGACGTTGTCCGTGTACAGGATGCCCGTATCGTACCCATCAAACATCCGGCGGAGATCGCGTCGATCGGCGATCTGGGTTGGCTGACGGGGGTGGCGATGAGGGATCTCGTGACGCTCCCAGTGGCTTAGGCCAAAGCCACACACCTCTTGAGGTGAGAAAGAGCCGACGCGCTGAGCCCGGTCGCGCTCCAGCACCTCCTCGGTGAGCCAGGCCGGCGGCGGCTCGCTGGCAAACGGCTCGCCAAAGGATGCGGGAGTGCGGTACGGGATGTGGGGGTCCCAGAGGTTGATGTGGAGGAACCACCGTTCTTCACGGCCGTGGGCGTTGAGCCAGTCCAGCGCCAGCGGCGCGACTTCGTCTGCCCGGTCCATTCCGCCGCGCCCGGAATTGAGCACGTCGTTGAAGCCGGCGTAGAAGTGGTAGGCCGAGTGCCGGTCGGCGAATGACGTCACGGTCGCGGTCCGGTAGCCGACCCGCCGCAGGCAGCTCATCCAAGCGGTCTGCCCGAAGGTGTTCTTCGTAGCGCGGGCGGGCCCGTCGGGACGTGGGTCGGCTGCGCGTCCGCCGTGATTCAGCACGCCGGTGCGCGTGCCGAACCGACCGCTGAACATCGCGGTCCGGCTGGGAAGGCACGGCACGTCGGAGGCGAAGCAGCGGTTGAAGCGGACGCCACGCTGCGCGATCCGATCGATGTTCGGGCTGGTCGGGCGGTGGTAGCCATAGCAGCCCAGGTGGTCGGGACGGAGCGAGTCGATATCGAGGTAGAGGATGCGCATCGAAGTCAGTTCGTGGGCGCTTTGACACCCGCCTTGGCCAATGTGTTAGCGCGATGGCGGATCGTCGATCTTACGCGTTCGCGGAAAGAGCGCTGGCCGGTTGGAAACATCGGCGAAAGACTCATCGGCTGTCCCCCGCACACGCGTCAGCCCCTCTCCGCACCGCCGGTGGGCCGGCGGCGACGCTTGTCCCGCTCAACCACGCGCCAGTGTGCGTGATCCAATCCTCATCGGTGAACGTGATCGGGCTGTCATTGGCCGACGCGGGCTCGACGTCCGATTTGAACTGATCTCCTGTGGAAAATCCGTTGCAGATCGATCCGCGGATGGTGGTCCATCCGCCCGCCCAGCGTTGGCCAACACCGTGGATCATACTGCATGGCAACGCCACGCCCGCCGGGATGTCCATCGAGAACAGATGTGACGCCCGCATCGCCTGTGGCGTGAGCCCGGCGTTGAGCCCGGCGATCCACTGGAGGTTCGCATCGGCGATCGCGTCGAATTCAGGGTCGTCGAACAGCCGCGCCAGCCGCGACGCCAGTGCGGCCGTCAGACCGTAGGCTGCGTTCATCCCGTGCCACAGTCCTGCGAACCATACCACGCCACGGCCGCCGTACTCTCCCACCGGCGTGATTAAGAACGGCGACATCCGGCAGGCCGGCTTGAGGTAGCCGTAAGCGAATTGATGCAGGGCCTTACGCCAGCGCGCGGCTTCGGGGTGTTCGCCAAAGCGTTCGACCAGGTCGATGAGCGGCAGCAGGTCGTGCCCAAACGTCGCGCCTGCGTCTGCGCCAATCGGCGTCGACTCGATCTGGTGCGTCCACGCCTTCTCCGTTGGGCCCGCGCCATCGAACGTGAAGAAGTGCCCGAAGAGCCCCGCGTGCGCATCGGCCCGCGCCTGCGGCGCCTGACGCGCAAGCACCATGTCCGCCAGCCGGAAGGCCTCGTCCCGCATCCCGGATTCACCGCACCGATCCAGCGCCAACGCCGCCCGACAACGCATCAGCAGGTCAGAAGTGGGCCAGTCGGTTAGCACTTTGTGCGTATCGTCAACCCCATGCGCACCACGCGAAAAGCCCCGTTCGCCAAGTGGCGTAGCCGTGTTCGTCAACCATTCCATCGCCCGGGCCGCGCGACCCGTGTACTCGCGGGATTTGTCGGGATGCGTCGCATGCAACGCATCCGCCGCTGACGCCCACGCCGCCGCGGCCTTCGCGGCATCGGCGGGCAGGATGTCGTCTTCGTACCGGGGGACCATGTGGCTCAGCGCCCCATCGCCATGACCGCGTTTCGTCGCTTCGTCCTGCAGCAGCGCGAGGTAATCACATCCGTTGAAGATCTGCCGGATGAGCCGGTCGCGTGAGGTTTCGGACAGCATCGAACCGCGTTGCACCAGCAAGTCGACGAGGCCCAGCACCATCGCGGCGTGGCTGTTCGCCTCTTGCCAGGGCATGCCCGCGTCCATCCAGCCGACCTTCATCTTGGCCAGCCGCGCCCGCCGCTCGAGTTGGTCGAGCGCGACGATTTCATGTGTCTTACGCCACAGCACATCCGTTTCCACGCGGACGCCCTCGGCTGTCAGCGCATGTCCGGCCGCGTCAACCGACTCAAAGCGATAGTCTCCTTCCCGACGGACGCCCTTGACCTCGGCCACCCACCAGAAACTGCCGCACCACCCGCCGAACCCGGACCACACGCCTGAAACCTCCCCGCCTCGCTCGGGGTCGGTCCAACGAAACGGCGCGCCAGGGGCGATCGCACCCGGATCGGAAGACCGGTAGACCACGCGGACCGGCCGCCGAGGGTCATAGCCGATCTGCGAATACAACAGGCCGGCGATCGGGTCGCTCATGAAGTGCTCCCGGCTTTGCGGTTTAAGAATGTATTGATCTCTGAGCGCGGCGGGATGGAGGGTTGCGCGCCCAGCCGCGAGACGGTCAACGCCGCCGCCGCGTTCGCGAGGCGGCAGGCATCGGACATCGACCTGCCCTCGCCCAGGGCCACCGCGAGCACGCCGCAGAACGTGTCACCCGCCGCCGTGGTGTCCACGGCTTCCACGTTATGGGCGTTCAGGCGTTCGCACCGATCTTGTTGCCGGATTACTACACCCATCTCGCCCAGCGTGATGATGACCGTTTCCGGGCCCGACGCCTGCAGGGCGCTTGCGATGTCGGCCGCGGTGTCTGAGTCGACCGGTCTGGCGTCGGCTAACGCCGAGGCCTCCGATTCGTTCACAGTAAGCACGGCGATCTGATCGCTCAACGCGATCGGCGCATCGCGGATCGGGGCATAGTTGAGCAAGACCGGCACGCGGCCCTCCGTCGCGGCCGCGATCGCGGCGGCGTTAGCCTCAGGGCTGATCTCGTTCTGCAGGACCACTGCCGCGGAGCCGCGGATCACTCCCGCCGCGTCGCGGACGTGTGCTGCGGTCAGGGCGTAGTTCGACCCGGGCGCAACGGCCAGGTAGTTGCGTCCGGCCTCGTCGAACATCACCAGGGCCGAGCCCGAGGCCTGCGCCTCGTCCCGCCGGACGAACGTGGTGTCTATACCTTCGGCGGCGAAGGTATTTTCCATCATCGGGGCGAACGTATCGTTGCCGAGGCAAGTCACGAACACGACGTCGCCTCCGGCGCGTGCGGCGGCGACCGCCTGATTCGCGCCCTTCCCGCCGAAGGTCTGTACGAACCGGCCATCGGTCACCGTCTCTCCGACACCGGGCAGCTTCGGCAACTGCATGACGAAATCAGTATTCGAGCTGCCGATCACCGTGAGGCGCGGCCGAGTCATCAGGCATCTCCTCGTCAAAGCGCTCGCGGGCGGCCGCCAGGATCGCGTGGCTGCTGGTGGTGCCGAATCGCGTCGCGCCAAGCTTATAGAACCGCAGAACGTCATCGAGCGTCTTCACCCCGCCCGATGGCTTGACGCCGATGCTCGGCCGGCAATGCCGGCGCATCAGCCGGATGTCGTGGTCGGTCGCCCCGACGTAGGCCGATCGCCCGTCGGTTTGTTTAACGAAGCCGAAGCCGGTTGATGTCTTGACGTAGTCGACGCCCAGTTCGGAACATAACGCACAGAGCCTGATCTTGGTCGTGTCTTCGGGAAGAAAGTCGGTCTCGAAGATCACTTTAAGCAAGCCGTTGTATTCACGGACTACCGCCAGGACCGCGGTGATGTCATCCGCGACGTCTTCCCATAGGCCGCCGAGTGCTTTGCCGGTGTTGATCACCATATCGACCTCGTGTGCGCCGTCCGCGAACGCGGTGTGTGCTTCGGAGGTTTTCGTGGCGGTCGTGGTCACGCCGTGGGGGAAACCGACGACGGTGCCCACCCTGATCGCGCTGCCCCGCAGCAGATCGGCGCAATGTCTTACATGGCATGGCTTGACGCAGAACGACGCCAAAGGGTGGCCCGTTAGCGAACGGATTTGCGCATCGACTTCGTCGTCCGTGAGCGTTGGATGCAATAGTGCGTGGTCGAGCATGGAGGCGATCTGTTGGCTGGATAAGAGAGTTTGCATAAGCAGCGATCATGTGTGCTCAGGGAGTTGGGGATCCGTGCGACGCGAGAAGAAGCCTTGTGTTGATTTATCGCATCACATTGTGGAATAAAGAGTTAATGTTTTATAATGTGGGCATACAGGATAAAAAAACCGATCGTCAGCAGCCGTTTAAAACGAAAATCTTGCGTTTGCTATTGACACCAATGAGATTTTAGACAAAAATGTCATCGGTGACAATAGCACCGGTGACAGAATTAGCGGCGCTCGTATTGGCCGGGGGTGGCCGAACCTGGATCGTGCGGTTTCAAAGGAATCTGTCTTGGCCGATTTAGACACCATCGCGGCGGTTGCCGGGGTCTCCCGCAGGACGGTTGCCCGTGTGCTGAGCGACCAGGCGCCGGAGCCGATCCGGCCTTTTGCGATCAAACGCGCCAAACGGATCCGCCAGATCGCCGAAGAGGTGGGCTACCGATCCAACGCGGCCGCGAGGGCCGTGAGCACCGGGCGTTTCAATTCGCTGTCGTTTGTGCTCGAGGGGCAGCAGGACACCTGGTTCTCACCCATCATGATGCTTGGGCTGCATGATCGTTGTGCGGACCTGGGCATGAACCTGGTCTTCACCCGGGTCAGCCGAGCTGAGATCGAAAAAGAAGCCACGATGCCGCGGGTCTTACGGGAGGCGGCATGCGACGGGCTGCTCATGCACTGGCTGCGGCAACTGCCGGCCGGCGTCGAGAAGCTGCTTCATCGGCATCGGCTGCCATATGTGTTTCTCAACGACCGCAAGGAGTGCAACTGCATCTACTTCGCCGACGAAGCCGCCGCGTGCGAAGCGACGCGGCGGCTGATCGAACTGGGGCACCGCAAGATTGCTCACGTGACCAGCATCGGCAAGGCCTTCGGACACTACAGCCAGGAAGACCGCCGCCGCGGCTACGAGTCGGCGATGCATGAGGCCGGCCTCGCCGACGCGAGCACGGTCCATGCCGTTAACGGGATGTACTCCAAGACCGATCGGCCGGACATCATCGGACAACTCTGCGGCTGGCTGGGGTCGGAAGACCGGCCGACCGCCGTGCTCACGCACAACGCCGACCTCGCCGCCGCCGTCATGGCCGCCGCGATGAGTGTCGGCCTGCGCGTCCCGCACGACCTGTCGGTGATCTGTTTCACCGCCATCGACATCTCGCCGATCGGCCTGATCCACACATCGATGAAATTGCCCGACTACGACCTGGGCCAGCGGGCGGTCGAACTGGCCATGAAACGAATCGAAGCCCCCGACCGTGACCTCGAACCGATGGCGATGGCGTTGGATTTTTTTGAGGGGCAGACGGTTGCCCCGTGTCCGTAACCCTCACCATGAAGGATCAATCCCCCAATCACCATTCTTTAGGAGGTAAGCCGTGTTGAATCTGAAATCCTCTCTCTCTGCGATCACCGTCACCGTCTTGATGCTCCCGCTGTATGTCCATGCGGCTCCATCGGTCAATGAAGACTTCGATTACCCGACCGGTGACCTCGCCACACAAAGCAGCGGCGCGTGGACTCAAAATACCGTGACTGCGGGTGAAGAATGGACCGTCAGCGCGGGGTCGCTTGGCTACGAGAAGAACGGCAACACGCTCGTCACGTCTGGCGGCAAGGCCGGGGCGTTGATCGTCGATGGCGGTGTCTCTAGAGCAGACCTCGACTTTGAAGACACAGATAGCGGTACCGTCTGGCTCGGCGTACTGACCGCACGCGATAACTCCAACACGTTCGTCGAGGGCAGCATCCGGCTGCTTAGCCCTAGCGGGGCGGCGAATGTTGAGTTCGGGACCTTTGTCAGCAACCCCAATGTCTACCGCAGCAGAGTCAACGGCGTGGCGTTCGAAGCGACCGCGATCGCTCCAAGCACAACGCTCAGCGAAGCCGACCTGTTGGTCATCGAGATGATCTTCCCGGATGTGGACGCCGACGCGGACAGTTCCGATGGCATCGTGAACTTCTATATCAACCCCGATCCCAGCGCCACATCGCCCGAGGCGGCTTCACTCGTCCGGAGCGTGGCCGGCCTCAACAAGTTCCAGATGAACATCGGGAGCATCCGGCTCGAACGCGAGAACTTCAACGACAAGACCGTTTATTTTGATGAGCTTCGCGTGGGCGAAAGCTACGAGACAGTAACACCGATCCCTGAGCCCGGTTCGATGGCGCTCATAGGGCTCGGCGGGCTTCTGCTGTTAGGACGTCGACGAGTGTCCTAAGATTCTGCATCTGTCCGTTCGTCTTCTCGGCGAACGGATGATTCCCCGTGGGGTTTGGGCCGGCCGCTACCTAGACCCGCTGAAAGCAGACACCGATGAAACCCAAAACCCGCGCCTTTACTTTGATCGAACTGCTGGTGGTGATCTCCATCATCGCTTTGCTCATCTCGATCCTGCTGCCGACGCTCCAGTCGGCGCGGTCGGCGGCCCGTCTCACGATTTGCCTGAGCAACCAGCGGCAGATTCAGATCGCGAACGCCGCGTACAGCGCGGATAACAGGGGTTTCGTCGTCCCGGCGCTTCGCGTGGTGATGAGCGTCACGGACACCGGCTGGGAAGAGAGCCTGGTGGACTATCTGGGCGACGCCAACGATCCTCCGACGGGTTGGGCCGTCCCGTGGTATGGGGGGCCGCAATCGGTGTCTTGTCCCGAGGACGCGACATCAGACCGCCCGGCTTGGGTCCGGGATGCAAAACGCAGCTACTCGATGCCGACGCCCCTGACTTCGTCCGGGGGTGATACCGAGTTTTTTGGCGTCGGACGGATGGACACCTTCTTCGCCCTGGCTCCCCTTGCCTCGGGGAGGGTCGATGACTATCTGTTGAATCGAGACCACATACTCGCGCCTTCTGACACCGTTGCACTGATCGAACGGTTTAACAACAACGTCACCGGACAAGCCAATCGGGCTCACCTGTTGCGTGCCATCGAAGGGGCTTACCCTCACGCCGAGTCAGGAACATTCGGCTACGCCGATGGGCGTGCGGCGGTTTCAACGGCCGATGCCGTCGCCTCGAATCCTTCGGCCTACGGTAAAGCCGCGGGCGGGGCCTGGACCCTCGACCCGGACGATTGATGCGGCATGACCCAACGAGAGGACCCGCGGTCTATCGCACCGCCTCGAAGCCGTTGGTCAGGCCGTTTCCTAAGTTGAGCCTACTGCCCCACAGGACCACCACATGATCTTCAGACGCGTTGTATGGATCGCCGCCTACGTACTGCTCTGGGCCTGCGGCCCCACGGTGGAGGCCCTGCCGCCCTCGATCAACAATGGCGACATGAGCCAAGGAACCGACACGCCCAACGGCTGGGCTGATGTGTACGCCGCGAAAGGACGGCTGAAGGCGGTGCGTGACGTAGCGGAATTCGCGCAAGGCCCGGCTTCGCTGCGGCTTGAGACCCTCGGCGGGCCGGCCCGGGGACAGGCGGCTCAGACGATCGCGGACGCGGCAGGCGCGTCATTTGTTGTGACCGGCCAGGCGAAGGCTGAGTTAACCCCAGGCGGCTTCCGGCAGGCGTCGGTTGTGCTCTTCATCCGCGACGCCAGCGGCAAGACGATCGACTGGATCGAGTTGGCCAACGTGACCGACGCCGACGAGTGGGCCGCCTTCCGCGCCCGGGTCAACGTCCCGGCGGACGGCGTGAACACACAACTGCTCCTCTATCTCCGTGGGCAGGGCGCAGCATGGCTGGACGAGGTCCAGGTCTACGACCCCGCCGACGCGCCGCCTGCGTCGCCGATTCTCACCGACTTCGACCAACCGGCTGACTTCACGCATGGCGACTGGAAGATGATTAAGAACGTCACCGATGGCCGGCTGCCCATTGCAGCTGCGGGCGGGCGCGGGGGCGTCGGGCTCATCGCCCGGTGGGACCTGGCTGGACGCGAAGACCACAGCCCCGCGTTGCGGTTGCGGGTCGAGCCGGGCAACGAAGCCAAGCGGCTGCTGCTGATGCTCACCGACGCGGACGGCACGCAGGCGGTGTGGTCGTTCCCACTGGCCGACCTGTCGGCTGGGGAATGGCGGACGCTTTGGCCCGCGGACGCGGCGGCAATCACGACGCCGAACCAGATGAAGAAACCGGGCGAGATGCCGGGGCTCGACCTGACGCGGATCAAGCAAGTCCAACTCCAGGGTGACTGGACCCGGAAGCCGGTCGCGGTCTCGCTCGATCGTATTGAACTGGTGGAGTTGACCCCCCAGTTGCAGGCAGCGCGTGATGCCGGCGCCGCTCGGCAGGCAAAGGCCGAGGCCGCGCGGATCGAACGTGATAAACGGCAGGCCGAGAAGTGGGCCAAGGAGCGCGAAGCCTTCCTCGCCGACATCCCGCGTGATGAAGAATCGCCCCGCGTGGTGCATGTCGGGCCGGTTGCGGCCGACATCCTGGGCATCACCATCGACGCCGGCCGCATCGTCGCCCCGCCGGCCGTCAAGTACGAACCGCATCCCGACGACGTGCTGGTCCGATCTGAAAAAACAATGCTTGGCTGGCGGCCCGATGGCACGATCGGGCAGATCCCGAAGCAGATCACCGTGAAACGCGGTAAGCAACGCCTCGGCCTCCTGGTGCAAAGTACAGGGATGCTCCTTCCCAATGAACGGATCGAGGGCCACGCGCTGTTCACCCCAACACTTGAAGAAGTGGCGAGCTACCGCATCAGTTCCGCCGATCACCGCGCGTATGCGAGTCCCGTGCAGCCGACCGCCGTCTACCGCAAAAGCAAGCCAACCAACCAGACGTGGCCGGATCGCGAATCCGCCATGCGGCACACGCTGTACCTCAAGCTGCCCGCGCCACTTCAATCCGGTGCGACATACACCATCGCGTTCCCCGGCATAAACACCCGTGAGCCGACGTTCGCCTATCGGCACGATCCCGCCACGACGCGAAGTGAAGCAATCCATGTATCGCAGGTCGGCTTCCGACCCGACGACCCGTACAAAGCCGCGTTCCTCTCGATCTGGCTGGGGACGGGCGGCGGCCATACTTATCCCGCCGATGAGATGCGGTTCAAGTTGATCGACGAAGCTAACGGCCAAACCATGTACGAAGGGCCGATCACCCTCCGCATCGCCGGGGAGCAGGCGGAAAGCATCCGCGGCGGCAAGAACCACAACCAGACCGACGTCTACGTACTGGATTTCAGCGGCTTCACACGCCCCGGCCGATACCAGGTGGTCGTGCCGGGCATCGGATGCAGCCCGTCGTTCATGATTGGCGGCGACGTCTGGACCGAAGCGTTCAAAGTCTCTATGGAGGGATTCCTGACGCACCGCAGCGGCATTGCGCTGGGCGAGCCGTTCACCGCATACCAACGCCCGAGGACTTTTCACCCCGATGACGGAGCCCGCGTCTTCCGGGTCGACACGACGACGATCCGCGGAGAATCCGCCGCAGTGAACGCGGCCTTCCTGCAGCAGTTGGGCGACGAGATGGATCCATCCATACTCGTCCCCGAACCCGCCGGCTGGGGCGGGTATATGGACGCGGGCGATTGGGACCGACGCAGCAACCACCTGATCGCGACGCATCTACAGTTGGACCTCCTGAGCCTGTTCCCAACGTTTTTTCAGACGCTTCGGCTGTCGCTGCCGTCTGAGGAGGTCGACAACCGCCTCCCGGACCTGCTCGACGAGGTGTTGTTCCACCTCGATTTCTACCGCCGACTGCAGCTCGATCACGGCGGCGTCCGCGGCGGGATCGAGTCGACCGCCCACCCGGTCATGGGTGAAGCGAGTTGGGAGGAGTCGTTGCTGGTCGGCGTATTCGGCCCCGATGCGCTGTCGTCGTACCGGTACGCCGGGGCGGCGGCCAAGGCGGCGGCGGTGCTGGAACCGATCGATTCGGCGAAGGCTCGGGCCTACCGCGATTCGGCCCTGGCCGCTTGGCGTTGGGCCGGCGACCATATCGACGCGTCATTGGCTGAGGCCCCGCCCAACAAGCGGCAGCGCGTCGCGCATCATCTCGCTGCGGCACGATTGCACGCCGCCGTGGAACTGTACGGCTTGACCGGCGAGCAAGCGTTCAACACCCAGATCGAGACCGCTTGGATACACACCGAAACCGCCGAGGTCCCGCCCGTCTTGCTCCAAGCTGCGTTGTTCGCCTACGCCAGGCTCCCCGGGGCGAGTACGGATTCCGCCCGGCGGGATTCCGCGATCCGTATGATCACTCAACTGGCGGACACCGCGATGACGTTCGCCGATGGCAACGCCTTCGGCATCAGCAACGACGTGCCGAGTAAGCCTGTTATGGGCTACATGGGTTACTACTCCACCCCTAACCTTGGCTCTCCTTCACTGATCTACGCCCACGTCCTCACCGGCGACCCGAAGTACCTTGCGGCCGCGATCCGGGCATGTAACTCCGCGGTTGGCGCGAACCCCGGCAACCGCACCTACACCACCGGGCTGGGCCACACCTACCCGCAGGCGCCTCTGCATATCGACAGCCGCGTTTCCCGCCAGAAGCCGCCATCCGGGATCACCGTGTATGGCCCCAGTGACCCCGCGGAGAAATTCTCATTCAATACCTGGATGCACCAGTGGTTCCTCCAAGACGTCGTGCCCGCGTCCACCACCTGGCCCACCAGTGAGGCTTACCTCGACACCTACCTCTGGCCCGCAATGAACGAATACACCATCACACAAACCATGGGCCCGACGAGCTTCTACTTCGGCTACCTCGCAGCGCGGGAGGCGATCGAAGCCGATTAAGCCCTTGCTGCTTATCAGATTGCGCGGTTGAAGAACCAAGTTGCGGTACGGATGTCAGCCAAGCCGGGTCTGTTCAGTCCACATGCTTGACGCCCCGGCATGTCAACATCATCAGTAGGCCAAGGGCGCCCAGGCCGAGTGCGCCGGGCTCTGGGACGACGGCGACTTCGATGCGGTCGATCACGGCTGTTGTTGCGCCGCCTACGACGCCGGCGTTGTAAGCGCCCAGCGCCAAGCGGAACTCCGGCACGTCGGTCGACGTCAGGTCATGAGCCAGTGTGGACTGTTCGGGCGTGGCCCCGAAGTAGCTCGCCCCGGTCGGCACGACATTCACGTTGGTGTCGTCGATCGTGATCCGGAGCGACTCGGGCAGGTCGACGGAGCCGCCCGGCCGTTGGAACTCAGCGGCCTGCGACGCCTTCACCGTGCTGCCCACGCGACTGAGGATGACCGTGCGGATCCGTTCCTGATTGTCAAAATCGATCCGTTCAACCATGACGACGACGCCGGAGATGGGCGAGCCGGGGAAGAAATTGAAGAGGTTGGTGCCGTTGCTGGGAGGCTGGCCGATGCCGACCCACAACCGGTTCTGACCCGAACCGGGTGTGCCGGTCAGGTCGGTGATGTCGAGATCGATGACGATCGGTTGGTCGAAGAAGTTGAGCTCGGCCATCGGGTCGGTGAAGGCTTGGACATGATCGCCGCTGTTGGTGCGGCCGACCGCAAACGTGATGTCGCTGCCGGCCTCGGTCGCGGTGGAGGGCGGCGTCGAACCGAGGTTGCCGTTGACCGTCCAGAGCGTGGCGTCGATGCTGCCGTTGTCGAAATCGTCGACGATGATCGGCGTCGCCATCGCTGAATCGACCGCCGATGAGATAAGCGCCGCCGAAGCGATAGACAAGACTCTCAAGAACTGACACAGACGCATGGGCTTGCCTCCTGGGGGTTGAGCGTTGCAGTGAATCGATGATGCAATCCGCGGGATCGTCCGGCACTATGGGCTAATCCCATGGGTTGGCTGGCTCCATGCCGGGCACGTTTCGTGGGTCGTAGACGTCGCCGGCGTCGAAGTAGAACACCCGCTTCTTCCATTTAAAACCCGAGCTGGCGACGACCGCCGGGTCCATGAATTCGTCGTTGCTGCCTTGGTCGGCTTCGAATGCCGCTTCATCCACCGCGGAGTCGTCGACTTTGATCAGTTCGGCGTGCCAATCGAGCATCAACAGCGAGGCGGCGTTGTCGTGAGGCCAGTCGGGGTAGAGAGGCGTCACCTCAGGCGTTGGGTTGGGCTGCGAGGTGTGGTTCGAGGAGATCGAGTACCAGGATTGAGCCAGCCGACGGTATCTATTGGCTGGATCGGGCAACTCGTATAAGTGATCTTCGGAGTACCCGATCGTGTCCGATGGCGCCGAGAGAAGGTAATCGGGGTTCTTGTCGGCGATCTGCCACGTCGGGTTGGCGCCGATCGGCATGTAGGACACCTCGCCATAAGGGTCCTCGGGGCAGGACCATGCGCCGTTCGCGACCGGCTTGAGGTAGCCGCCGTCGTTGAGGATCTGCCAGTAAGCCGACCGCTGGAACTGGGTGCCGTCCGAGCGGCGCACCCATGAAGCGCTGTTGGGTCGATTCATGGGCAGGTAGTTGCGGTGATCGGCCTGAAACGCGCCCAGCCCGATACCGAGCTGGCGGACCTGACTGAGGCAGACGACGCCCCGAGCGGCTCGTCGAGCGGCCCCGAGGGCGGGCAGGAGCACCGCAATCAACAGCGCAATGATCGAGATGACCACCAACAGCTCGATCAGGGTGAAACCATATTGGGGTCTGGCCCATCGTGCGTGTCGAACTGGAGTTGCTTCAGGCATCACCGAAAGTCCTTGAGAGGAATCGAGACGTGGAGCGAAAAAGTCACGGGTTACTCCAAAGCCGGAACTAAAGTATACGTTGGAATGCGATCGGTTGCAATATCAGTTGCATCAAAACAGAACTGTGGGCATAATAGCAGGTATGCCAGCCCCATCCACCCCCACGGTTGAGGACATCGCTCGTCGCGCCAATGTCCATAAATCCACTGTTTCTCGTGCTTTAGCAACTGATCCCGAGAAGCTCACCCCGCGTCGTCGCCGCATTCTGGAGCTGGCCCGCCAGATGGGTTACGCCCCTAACGCGGCCGCCGCGGCCCTCCGCCGTGGGCCGTCGGACACAATTGGCTTCCTGATGCACGACGCCTTTATCCGCGGCCGCGAGCCGCACCACCTGTCCTTGCTTAGCCAAGCCGTCATCGCCTCGGCCCACGAGCAATACAAGCTGGTTCCCGAACTCATCCATTGGGGCCAACGCGCCAATGACGCCACGCCCGTCGACGATCCTGAGGTGATCCGCACCCGCCGCGTGGGTGGTCTGGTCTGCCTGGGCGCCTGGTCTAACGTCGACTTTGCCCAGATCGAGCGATGGGCGCTGCCCAGTTGCCAACTCGGCATCCGGCCCAAGACACCCAAGACGCTTCACGCCGTCGGCGTCGACCTTCGCCTAGGCGTCCAGCAAGCCTGCCAGTACCTGCTGGCGTTGGGCCATCGTCGGTTGATGATGGTCAGCGGACCCACGCGCCACACCGCCAATGGCGAACGCGTCAAAGGGTTTCAAGAGTCGGTGGCCGAGTTCGGCTTGTCGTCCGACGAGCACTGGGTTGTGCTTGCCGACATCGACCACGCCGGTGAGAACGCCGCGATCCGCGAGGGCTACCTGCGGGTGCAATCGGCTCTTGACCAGCCGGCGACAAGGCGGCCGACGGCGGTGCTCTGCACGAACGACAGCTTGGCGCTCGGGGCAATCTACGCCGCCTTGGCCAACGGGCTTGCCGTGCCGACGGACCTGTCCGTGATCGGTTGTGACGACAGCTTCCTCGCCGGCGGCTGCCAGCCCGCCTTGACGTCGATCCGCATCGACTACGGCCGGTGGCTCCGCGCCGCCGTCCGGAACGTCGCAGATCAGATGCGCGGCCACGAGATCGCCGACCGACACACGCTCCTGCCTTGCGAGCTCATCAAGCGCGATTCGTGCGCCGCGCCGCCCACGTCCCCGCGTGAGGCTTCGTCTCGATGACCTTACGTCCACTATAACGACAGCACTTCACTCACACGGAGGTCCATCCCGCGATGCCTACCCCTATCCACCCGTGTCAATCGATTCTCTGGTCAGCAGCCTGCGTCCTTCTCACCGTGGTTTGCACGCTGACCGGCGGCGCGCACATTGCCGCTCAACCTCTTGACCCGCCGATCCTCGACTGGCGGCGCGGCCAGAAACCGGCGATGTTCAACCTGACGCCGCAGGCCGAACTCGTCGACGGCTCGATCGTGGGCCGTGTGGTCGAGCCGGATAATAAGTGGAATATCTTTTTTACCACCGATGCCGATTTGCTCGATGGCGGGGAGCGATACCGCGTCATCGTCGATTACCGTGTGCTTGACGCCGGCGCCGCCGACAACGCGATGCTTTACATGGTCATGCGTTCCGACGAGCCGGGGGCCCAATGGACGCCGACCGTGAAACTGGATGGCGAGGTGGGCGAGCCGGCGAGCGTGACCGTCGATTACCTGTTGCCCGATGGCGTGAGCGGCCACGAGCTGCGATTCTGCGCTCGGGCCGACGGCGCGCTGGCGATCGACCGGCTACGCATTCAGCCCCTGCCCCGGCTGGACGCCGCCGTGCTCGCCGACCCCGACCTGAGTCTGACCGCCCCCGGCCCGGCGGACTTCGAGGGCCGGCCGTTTGAGCCGTTCGCCCTCTGTGCTCACCTGGACCGGGTCCACTTCTACACCGATGAGCAGGTCGAGGCTGCGCTCGACTTCGCCGAGGAGCTTGGGGTCCAGACCTTCCGTGTCGGCGTGAGTTGGACACGCATGATGCCCCACGGGCCAGACGCCCACCAGCCGTACCTCGATCGACTTGACCGCATCTTCACCGGGCTTGAGCGGCGAGGCATCGAGCCGCTGCTGGTGATCATCGGCGTCCCCTCCTGGGCCAGCAGCGCCCCGCCCGGCGCCGAACGGCCGTGGAGCTACATGCCGCGTGACCTCGATCAGTTCCGGGACTATGTCCGTCTCGTTGTCGACCGCTATGGCGGCTTCGCCGACTTCTACGAGATCAACAACGAGCCCGACTGGCACTTCTGGTCGTCGAGCATCGCCGACTACATGACCTACAGCCGCGCGGCCGTCGAGATCATCCGCGAACTGGACCCGCAGGCCCGCGTGATGAACGGGGGCTTCTCGGGCACCGGTTTGTGGTACATGGAGGGCTCCAAGCCCGACACCTTTGCCCGGATACTCGATCTGGGCTTCGCCGAAGTCTTCGATATCCTCGCGATCCACACCTACGACCGTACCGCCGAACAGGTCATCTACCGCGTCAACCGCTGGCAGGCGATGCTCGAATCGAAGGGCCTGGGCGACACCCCGATCTGGATCACCGAAGCAGGCTTCAGCGTGTGGCACAACGAGTGGAACAACGTGACCACCACCGAGGCTCAGCAGGCGGACTACCTGAGCGACCTGTACAACATCGTGACCCGACACCCGAGTGTCGAGAAAGTGTTCTGGTACAACCTCCGCAACAAGGATCACTACAAGCGGCCGCGAGAACGTGGCTTTGGGCTCATCCAAAATGACTTCACAACCAAGCCCGCGGCAGACGTCTATCGCCGGATGACACACGAACTGAAGCCCGGCCGCGATCCCCGGCTTTGGCAGGTCGACCGCTGGCTTGACATCCCGCCCCAGTGACGCCGAAGCAGCGTGAGTTCACGAATCGCCGCTTGATTGATTGCCACCGTACGGTTCGGAAATCACGTTCGTGGTAAATTAAGCTTGCGTCAACCTTTAGGTAGTCAAGGGGTGGCGTCGTGACGCCAGGGATCGAAGGTGACTGCGGGTTACATGTCGGCTGATTTTTTAAACTGCAAAAGGTAAATGCCCGGCACGGTTGAATCCGGAAGCGAGGCTTTGATGCGGATCAACCCTTGACTCCTCCGACCATGATGCCCTTTACGAAATAGCGCTGAACAAAAGGATAAAGCGCGAGCATCGGCAGGATGGTGACGACAACGGTCGCGGCCTTGATGGTTTCAGCGGTGAATTGGGTGACGTCGGGATTCACCAGACCCTGCTCGATGAGTTGGGTTGAATTCTCGACGACGATCCGCCGAAGAAACATCTGGAGAACGAGTTTGTTTTCATCGTTGATGTAAAGCAGAGCGTCGAACCACATGTTCCAATGCATCACCGCCGTCCACAGCGCCACCGTCGCTAAGATTGGCTTGCTCAGGGGCACGTAAATCTGAAAGAGGGTGCGCCACGGCCCCGCACCATCGATACAGGCCGCCTCTTCCAACGACTCGGGGATCGCCTCAAAGAAGTTCTTTACCAGAATGATATTGAACGCACTGGTCAACACCGGCAAGACATAGACCCACAGGCTGTCGATCAGCCCGATGCCGTTGATCAGCAGGTACATCGGGACCAACCCGCCTTGAAACAACATGGTGATCAGCATGGCGAAGAGAATCGGTCGTCGGCCAGGCAAATGCTTCTTACTCAATGGATAGGCGCAGAGGCAGGTCACCACGACGGTCAGTGCCGTGCCCACCACCGTGCGGAAGATCGCGTTGACATACCCGATCCAGATCGCCGGGTTGGTGAACACCGCTTTGTAAGCGTCGAACGAGATGTCTCGCGGGTAGAGGTGGAGGCCGTCGCGGTTGGCCTCGGCGGCGGTGCTCAGGGACATCGAGAACACATAGATGAATGGGTATAGTGACAGAAAGGCCAGCGCAACTAACAGAGCGATATTGATCCAGTTAAATATTTTTTCGCCTCTGGTGCGTTTCATTGTGGTTCCTTACCAGAGCCCCTGTTCACCGCCCGAGAGTCGGTTGGCCAGCGCGTTGGTTCCGATGATCAGCATCAGCCCAACGACCGATTTGAACATCCCCGCCGCCGTCGCGACGCCGAAATCCAACCCCTGAAGCTGCCGCAGGACATAGGTGTCGATGATATCTGTCGATTCGAAAACCAGCGGGTTGTACATGTTGTAGATCTGATCGAAGCCCGCGCTAAGCAGTTGCCCTACACTGAGGATAAACAGCACAATCATCACCGGTGTCAGCCCCGGGAGGGTGATGTGTCGCGTCTGCTTCCATCGGCCGGCGCCGTCGATGGCCGCAGCTTCGTATAGTTGAACCTCGATCCCCGTCAGCGCCGCAAGATAAATGACCGCTCCATAGCCGATGCTCTGCCAGATACCGGTCACCACCAGCACCGTGATAAACCATGGCCCACTGGTCAGAAATGGAATCGGGTCGATCCCGAACGTGGCCAGGATACTGTTCATAGGCCCCGTGGTTGAAAAGAGCATCAGGAAGATGCCGCCGAGGATCACCCACGAGAAAAAGAATGGAAGATAGGTGATCGTCTGCACCGTCCGTTTGAACCAGCGCACCCGCAATTCGTTAAGCAGCAGCGCGAGAATGATGGGCGCGAAGAAACCCAGTCCCAATCGCAGCGCCGCAATCACGAGTGTGTTGCGCAGCGCATTGGGAAACTGTTCGTTGAGGAAAAGGTCACGAAAATTGTCCAGTCCCGCCCACGGGCTGCCGACGATGCCTTCGGTCATCCTGTAGTCCTTGAACGCGACGACCAGACCGCCCATGGGCAGGAAATGAAAGATCAGAAAATAGACCGCTCCGGGCAGCAGCATCAACAACAACGACCGATGCCGAAGCCCGGATCGGCTGCGGCGCGATGATCCGGTGATCGCTTCTCGCGCCAGCGATTGCTCCTGTTGGGGTATGGGCGATTCGAATCGCTTTTCCACATCGGAGAATTGTGTCACGGGCTCCCCATTTCTTCGAGGACGCGCCGTTGCTTCCGCCAGTGGTCTTGTGCGAGTTCCAGACCAACGGCTCCGCCTTGACGATGCCATTCCTCAACGAACGTGTTGAAGTAGTCCAGAGGCTCTTCGCCGCGGATGATCTTGGCGAATGCCGTTTGCTGGAGCTGGATCAGACCGTTGATGGACGACTGTACGCCCGGAACATTCCCGGGTGAACCGAACACGTCACGCAGCCCCCATTGGATTTTGCGGTTGCGCTCGCGGAACTCCACGAGCGCTTGCGGCATATACGGCAAGTAGCGATCGGGATCGGCGCCGATCGGTGCGAACGGCGAGGCTCCGGCGAGCATGATTTCGGCGTTAAATCCTTCGCGTTCGCGTACCATGGCCTGGTCTAACGGCGGCATGAACGCCGCGCCGCTGCCGGGTCCAATAGACGTATCGGCCCAGTCCCAGTGCTGACCGTGTCGACCGACCCGTGTCTCGATGTACAAATCCGTGTCGCTGGCTATCTCATCGAGCATCCGCAGCACACGGACCACGGCTTCTGGTCGGTCAGCCATGTGGGCGCCAAACACGACCGGGGCCGCATTGCCCGCGCCCCAGACCCGCATCCCACGCCGCCCCGCGGGGCCTCGCGGAGGAACGCCCGGAATCAATTCGGCCTCCGGCTGCAGCCGGCGCATCATCGCCAGCGCCGACTGAGGGTTGTCCGGATCAAACGCCTCGTATGAGGCCAAGTAGTTATGGTATCCGATGCGTCCGCTATAGAGCTTGCGGCCGATCTCCGCGTACCAGCGGTCGGTGACGAAATCGGGGTGAATCAGTTCCTGATCATACCATCGGCGCAGCAAGGCCAAGGCTTCCCGCGTCTCAGGCAACACCCCTCCCCAGACGACCTGGCCATCCACGACCATCCATCCGAACGGCAGCACGCCATATGCGCCGAATACTTCTGAAAAGGTCGTGTAATAGTTCATCAGGTCGCCGCTCATGCCGTAGGTGTCACGCCGCCCGTTCCCATCGGGGTCGTCATTGCGGAACCGCCGCAGCGCTTCTTCCATCTCTTCTAGAGTTTCAGGAGTCCGTTCGATGCCGACGTTTTCAAGCCAGTCCTTACGCCAAATGGGCGTTCGCGGATGTAAACCGTCGTACCAAATGGTCGGCAAGCCGTAGTTCACCCCGTCATACGTCGTCGCCGACCATGCCTCGGGCGCGTAGCGATTGACCAGCGCGACCAGGTGCGGCGCATGCTCGTTCAACATCGAAAGCGGAAGCGGCAGGAGGAAGCCATGTCTTGCATAGACGCGCAGCATCGTGCTGTTTCCAGGATTAAACACGTCGGGCACATCGCCCGCAGCCAACTGCATCGGCAACTTGGTCTGATAGGACTCGCCCGACACGATCATGCGCGGCGTCAGCCGAATGTTGAAACGCTCCTCGATCAAGCGTTGTGGCCAGACGCCGGACTCGGCCTTGCCTGCAAACGACCAGACCAAGTCGTGGGTCACTAGCGGATCGTTTTTAACTGTCGACCACTCAACCTGTCCCTGCCGGGCTAACGCGCGAGCCTCAACCGATTCTCGATCAGGCGTCATGACCGCGAAATAAGCAACCACGACCACGATCATGCCGCTGGCTGAAATCATGTATCGCCAATTCAGCATGAGGCATTACCCGACGGAAAAGCCCTGCGATTCAATTCGAAACATCGGGCGATTCACACAATTTGGGTTGAAGCACGATGCTGCGGCACGCGGCGGCGGGGTGGGCCAGACGCCAGAGCAGCAGCTCGATCGCAGCCTCCCCGATGGCTTCGGGTTGGATGTCGAGGTTGGCGGGCTGGGGATACATTGCTTCGATCAGGTGATGGTCGTGCCCACAACCGATCAGTTCAACCGACTGGCCCGGCTTGCACCCCGCATCGCAAACCGCGTGCTGCACACGTGAGATAATCGGGCCTGTGCCCGGAAGAAAAATCCCCGTTGGATGATCATCCGACTCCATGAGGCGGCGAACCGGAGCGCCCAGCGAATCGGCATCGATGCCCTCAAGACGCAGAAAGACGGCCGTATTGCAACGGCTTTCCACGCACTGGATGAACGATTCGCGACGGCGATGGTGTGCAACGTGCTTGGGTAAATGATCGACCACCGCCAAGCGCTGGTGGCCCCTGCCCTGCAGATAATCGGCGGCGAGCCGGCCGATGGCACGGTCATCGGCGTCCACACGATCTCGAGAGCCGCCCGAATCGTTACCCTCGAAGATCCAGACGCTGGGGATGTCCTGAAGCGCGGTAGGCAGCCATGGCGCATCACCAGACCGAACGATGACACCGTCCACCTGCCGTCGATCGATAAACGACGGTAGTTCGCCAGGCGCGGGCAGGCGAGCGAGAAGCAACTGCAGAGAGTGCCGCTCGATGGGCCCGTCGATCCCGTGGAGCAATCGGCCGCTGAGCGTGGTCCGCATGGCGTCAGCACTGGTGTCGGGAATGAGCATGGCGATGCGACCGGTATGCAGTCCCGATACCGAGCGTGACCGCCGTCGCCGGCCGTCGACCCGCGGCGAGGGGGGGACGTAATTGAGCTTCACAATCGCTTCGCGGACGAGTGCGGCGGTCTGTGGCCGAACGCGCGCATCTTTGTTAATCACGCGCGACACCGTCATACGCGAAACACCCGCCATTTCAGCGATCTTTGCCACAGACATAGGCGGCCGTTCAATTTCGCTTCGAAAATTGCCACGATAACAAAATATATCATGTTATACAATAGCGATATTCGGGCAAGCACGATGCGCCCAATAACCCCGGATCGTGAGAACGTCCCGTCTATATTACTGCAAAACATTAAAATAACTCGATGTGTCTATCCAGTGGGGACGGGGAAGAAATTTTCCGGTGGCTTTGTTGGCGTGTTGAAGCTCATAATAAACATGTTATATTTATCGAGGTGGCCATCGATGACTGATCAAAAGATGGCCGGACGCAGCCAAGCCAGCGGTGAAAGTTGTCGGCAACGCCAGCCCGTCAATATCGGGTAGCTTGAACAAGATTGCTATAAATAACCTTTTTTCAATAAAAGATTTGCGAATGTTTACCCATCAGAGACCCAGTCAGATCCTTAACGGCGTCTGGAAATTCAATCCCGATCCCATGCAGCGCTGTCGTCAGCAACAGTGGTGGAAGAACAGGAGCGCCAACGATTCCTTTTTCCCTTGTTGGGACCCCGAGGGCCTCTGGGACATTCAGGTGCCCGGGACCTGGAAGACCCAGTTTGAAGAACTGAAGTGGTATGACGGCCACGCCAATTACATGCGTGACTTCAGTGCGATGGCTCTCAATGACGATCAGGAGGCTTTTCTTGCGTTCGACGGGATTTGTTATGCCTCGCAGATCTATCTCAATGGTCAGGAAGCTGCGCGACACGAATGGGGGTATTCGCCGTTCGCCTGTCGCGTCACCGAGTTACTTCGCGAAGAGAACCGGCTTTTTGTGCTGGTGGACAACCATCTCTCATCGGACCGAGTACCCGGGGTCCGCTTCGACTGGAATAACGACGGCGGTATCATCCATGATGTTCGACTCGTCATCACGCCACGGGTGTACGTGGACAATTTCCGCACATGGACTACGCTGAACCGTGAGACAGCGGAGATCGGCGTCGAGGTGTTTCTTCAATGCCGTGACCGGTCCGTTTCTGAAACGGTGTTCGTGTCGATTCCCGAGCTCGACCTCGAAACTCAAGTGGTCGTGCAGGCCAATAAATCGGCCATCGCACGTTTCAATGTGGAGCGTTCGCGGATCGAGTTATGGTCGCCCGAAACCCCTAAGCTGTATGACACTCATGTCGCCACACGCTATGAGACGCTGCGCGACGCCATTGGATATCGTGAGCTGCGCACCCGTGATCAAGAGGTGTTGCTCAACGGCAAACCGATTCGCTTGCACGGTGTGTGTGTGCACTCGGAATTTCCCGAAACCGGCCGCACCGCAACCGAGGCGGGCATCGAACGAATGATCGAGCGGGTTAAAGACTTGGGCTGTAATTTTGTACGCTGCGCCCACTACCCCTACGCGGAAACATTCGGCCGAGCCATGGATCGCGCGGGGCTGCTGTGGTGGGAGGAAGTCCCCGCTTATTGGTTGGCCAATATCCATGAACCGCACATGTCTCGTCAAGCCCTGGGTATGCTCAAAGACACGATCGTCCGCGATTGGAACCGTTCCTCGCTGGCGATCTGGTCGGTGTCGAATGAGTGCGCCGGATCAGACAGTGACGGCACTGATCTGGGCACGGGCAATTATCCATACTGGAAACAGGCGGTGGAATTGATTCGTGATATGGATCCAAGCCGGCTGATCAGTTCCGCGGACTCCGGCAATCGTAAAACTATCGATAGCGTATGGACCCCCGATACCGGCGATGCGTTCGATCAGAATATCCGAGATCAGCGGTGGGTTCCGGGCCATCCCGACAGCTTTTATGACCTCTTGGACATTCTTGCCGGCAACGTGTACGTTTCGATGTTGGGCGACGGACGCTTGACCTATCATGAGTTTGTCAAGATGCTTGGCCGGTACAACAAACCATTGATGATCAGTGAGTTCGGCTCGATGTCGCTGCGTGGCAGCGACGAGTTAGAAGGCATCGGATCGGATAGCCTCGGCTCGGAAGCGCGTCATGTCTGTATTCTGAATGAGGCGTACCAGAGTTTTTGCAAATTGCCGCAGATCAGCGGTGTCATGCCATGGTGTCTGATGGATGTGCGTGCGCCGATGCATTGGCGCTGGTACAACGCTGGTCAAGCCGTGTTTCGTTACGGATTGCTCGATGAGCAATGGAGGGAAAAAAGGGCTTACGCGGCGGTTAAGCGCGGCATTGCCGCGATGAAGAAAACTTTCAACCATCGGAATGAACGGACCGATCTCAAACGCGATATCCTCGAGCCGACGGCCATCGTGGAGTAAGCGTTTATGCTTCCCGTATCCTGCATGATGGAGTTTTCTCTT
The DNA here is from genome assembly GCA_028277745.1 of Phycisphaeraceae bacterium. Taxonomy (GTDB): domain Bacteria; phylum Planctomycetota; class Phycisphaerae; order Phycisphaerales; family Phycisphaeraceae; genus JANQFR01. The sequence continues at coordinate 82,181 of JANQFR010000014.1, read as the reverse complement.
GAAAGCCCTGACCATCGTTGAACCCGGAAAAGCCGCCTACACCCAATTGGACATGCCGGCGATCGGCGACAGCGAGGTCCTGCTGAAGATCGAACGGGTAGGGTATTGCGGTTCAGACCTGAATACCTATCGTGGGCTCAATCCACTGGTTTCCTACCCGCGCGTGCCCGGTCACGAAATCCAGGGCCGCATCGCGAAGATCGGGCGGCGCGTCGTGTCGGAATTCGAAATCGGCCAATTGGTGACCGCGCTTCCCTATACAAATTGCGGCATTTGCAGCGCCTGTCGTGTGGGTCGAATCAACGCCTGCAAGCATAACCAGACGCTCGGAGTGCAACGCGAAGGGGCGCTTACCGAATTTATTGCTATCCCACATGAGAAAGTACTCGCGGCGCCTGGTTTGGAGCCCCAGGCCTTCGCGCTGATCGAGCCGCTGGCCGTAGGCTTTCACGCGGTGGACCGTGGCCGGGTCACCCGCAACGATACGGTGTTGATCTTTGGGTGTGGCATGATTGGCTTAGGAGCGATCGCCGGTGCGGGCCTGGATCGCGGGGCAACAGTCATCGCCGTGGACCTCGACGACCACAAGCTGGCCCTGGCGCGTAAGGCTGGCGCCGACGAAATCATCAATGCAAGCCATGAAGACCTACATGCTCGGTTACAAACGCTGACCGACGGCTACGGCCCAAGCGTAGCGATCGAAGCGGTGGGCCTGCCTCAGACATTTCTCGGTTGCGTGGATGAAGTCGGCTACGCCGGTCGGGTTGTCTACATCGGTTACGCCAGGGAGCCGGTGTCCTATCAGACCAAGCTCTTCGTGCTTAAGGAACTGGACATTCTTGGATCACGAGGATCAACTCAGACCGATTTCGAGCGCGTCATCGCCATGCTCGAAGCCGGGTGTTACCCGGTCAACGAAACCATCACGGAAACCGTGCCGTTCGACCACGCATCGGAAGCGCTGGCCCGATGGGACAACGCCCCCGGTAAGATCACCAAGATTCACGTCACCCTCAACGATTGACGGTGGAATCGATGCACCCGAGACAAAGGGCTTGAATGATGTCGAAATGCAACGAACCTGAATAATTACGGCATGGCCATCGGCTTACAAGCTGATAAAGTCGATGAATACCTGAAGCCACATGAAAACGTCTGGCCCGAGGTCGATACTATGATCGGTCGGTGCAGTATCCGCAACATGACGATCTTTATCCATCGACTGATCGACGGTAAGCACTATTTGCCGTGTATCTGAAATACATCAGTGAAGATTATGAAGCGGACATGCAAACGATGGCGGCCGATCCAGATACCTAAGCCTGGTGGAAATTGACTGAGTCTTGTCAAGCCTCTTCCCCCGATCGTACTAAAAGCGAATGATGGTCGACCGTGAAATAGGTGATCTATTATCGATGATCTAAATCAGAACTTTTTGTGTTCTCCACAACTCGGAATCTCATTGGCTCGTTTACATGAATGATGAATCGGCATTTATATTGAAAGATGATATCGCTTTGGTCACCGGTGGCGGAACCGGCTTGGGGCAGGGGATCGCCAAAGCGTTGGCGGGCGCAGGCGCCAGGATCGTTGTCGCCGGCCGAAGGCAAGACGTACTGCAACGCGCCTGCGAAACGATCGGCGTCGATCGCTGCGTCGCTGTAACCGGAGACATCACTGACGACGAGGATCGCGCGATCATGTTGGATCGAGCGGCTAACGCTTTCGGATCACCTGTCACGATCCTGGTGAACAACGCTGGCGTCCACCTGAAAAAGCCGGCGGCAGAAGTGAGCGACGATGAGTTCCAGGCGGTAATGTCTACGCATGTTAACGCTGGCTTTGCCCTGGCGCGCGGCGTCCATTCCCAAATGTTCGAAGCCGGTCGTGGCAGCATTGTCTTCCTCGCGTCAATGACTTCTTTGATCGGAATGCCGTCGGTGGTTGCTTACACAGCGGCCAAATGCGCTGTGGCCGGTCTGACTAGGGCACTGGCCGCCGAATGGGCGCCGCACGGCGTCCGTGTTAACGCGATTGCTCCGGGCTGGATCGAGAGCCCGATGCTTCGCCAGGCTCTAAGTAACGACCTTTCACGCGAACAAAAAATCCTCAGCCGGACCCCTATGGCCGGCTTCGGCGAACCCCGCGATATCGGCCAGGCGGCTGTGTATCTATGCTCGCCGGCAGGCAAATTCATCAATGGCATTATCTTGCCTGTTGACGGCGGCGCGAGTATGGCCCTCTAAATCCGATTCCTCATATGATCTCACTACGGGACCTTGACCATGTGGAAAGATGATGTTGAACTGTTCATACTGATGCGAGAGCAACTCTATACGCCTGTCATCGGAGACATCCTCGACGGTCTGCTATTGCGTCATCGTTTCCTGCCTCAGCCGATCCAACCGCTCGCGACAGATATGAAGCTAGCCGGCCGGGCGATGCCTGTCCTGATGGCTGATGTCCACGGCGAGCAGAATCGACCCTTCGGCAAGCTGACTGAGGCGCTGGACCAGATCAAACCAGGAGAAGTCTACCTGGCGGCGGGTGGCGATCGGCGTTGCGCGTATTGGGGCGAAATCCTTACAGCGACCGCCCGCACCCGAGGCGGGGTGGGTGCGGTTATCGATGGTTATCATCGCGACACGACCAAGGTCTTAGAACAGGATTGGCCGGTGTTTAGCCGCGGTCGATTCGCCCAGGACTCACGGGTGCGCACCCAGGTCGCCAACTACCGCTGCCCCATCGAAATCGACGGCGTCTGGGTTGAGCCTGGCGATCTGGTCTTTGCCGATCTCGACGGTGTGGTGATCATTCCTAAGGAACATGAACGGCAGGTCATTGAAGAAGCTCTGAAGAAAGCCGCGGCAGAAAATCTTGTTCGTCATGAAATCGAACACAACGGGAAGAGCAGCGCGGATGCTTTTCTCAAGTATGGCGTACTCTGATCCGTGTCGGTTTTAATGGTCATGAAAGCCTATATCATTCATCCTGATGATAACGTCGCCACTGCGTTGGAAGCTATTCGTCCCGGCAAAATTTTGTTGTTGGGATGTACTGAGGATGACTCACTGGTCGCTCAATCGGTGATTGAGCTTGGCCACAAGATCGCCACCCGAGATATTAAGGAAGGAGATAGCGTAATGAAGTACGGTGTTTCCATCGGCTACGCCACCACACCGATTCGAGCCGGTCAGTGGGTTCACCTCCATAATTGTGCAAGCTATTTCGACGAACGTTCGAACACCTTGGATGGCCAAACCGGAGCCCCGACCGAAACCGAAGTTTATCGCTAACGGATCGACATTATGCCTTACCAATCTCATCCATCCTCGACCGCTAACGCGACTTGGCAAGGTTATCTCCGTCCAGATGGCCGCAAAGGCGTGCGGAATCTGGTCTTGGTGGTTTACACCGTGGAATGCGCCAGCTTCGTGGCCCATAAGATCGCCGAAGGCGAACCCAACACCCACGTGATCGGGTTTTCGGGATGTTACGACAATGCTTATGCGATCCGACTCATGCTCGCGCTGGCGCGACATCCTAATGTCGGAGCCGTGTTGTCGGTCGGCTTAGGTTGTGAGTACACACAACCCGGACGAATCACCGGAGTGGTATCCGAATCGGGTCGCCCGGCCGAGCATTTGATCATCCAGGACGCAGGCGGTACGGAACAAAGCATCGCCACGGGTAAGACGATAACGCGAAGGCTACTGCGACTGATCGAAGACCGAACGCCACGAGTGGAAATGAACGTGAGCGATCTCGCCATCGGTTGCGAGTGCGGCGGCAGCGATGGAACCTCCGGGCTGGCGGGCAACCCCGTGGTGGGCCGGTTGTTTGACCGGCTCGTTGAAAACGGAGGTACGGCGGTTTTCGAAGAGATCGTGGAAATGATCGGGCTCAAGTCTCTGTTGCTTTCACGAGCTAAGAATGAACAAACCCGTGATCAACTCGATCATGCGTATGACAAAGCCATGCGATATTGTCAAGAGGTTCGACAATACAGCGCCTCGCCGGGCAACTTCGCGGGGGGATTGACCACGATCGAAGAAAAGAGCATGGGTGCGTTTGCAAAAAGCGGCGCCATGCCGATCGAAGGCGTAATCAAGGTTTCTCAGGCGCCCCCCCACCCCGGGCTTTGGCTGATGGACAGTGTGCCTGATGCACATTTCATGCAGTTTGGCTACACCAATCCCAATGATACTGAGGGTCTCATGGACCTGATCTCGGCGGGGTGCCAAATTATTCTTTTTGTGACCGGACGAGGCTCGGTCATCGGATCTCCCATCGCTCCTTTGATCAAGATCACGGGCAACCGTCAGACGTTCGAGCGTATGAGAGGTGACATGGATTTCTGCGCCGCCCCGGTGCTGGAAGGTACGCAGACCCTTGAGCAATGTGCCGACGATCTCATGCGACTAATCATCGATACGGCCTCCGGTACACCCACGCGACCCGAGCAACTGGGCCATCGTGAGTTTTTCATCCCTTACAAACATCAGGACGCACCACCGCTTCAGATGGGTTGTCGGGCTTGAAAACAAACATGATCACGATTGACGCCCATCACCGTTTCTGGAGATACAACACCGCTGAGTTCAATTGGCTTGGCGACGAAATGGCGATGTTGCGGCGTGACTATTTTGTGCGGGAAGTTGTATCTGCAAATTACAGACGACGGGATATAAACTCGTCGGTGTTCATCACGTACTGCAGGGCAAGACGGACGGATTTATGACGTCGGCCAACTTCAACGCAGGTCTGTCCGCTCTCTATGACTACGGCCTGCGATTCGAGCTATACATGGATGTGGTGGTCGACGGCTTCGGCGCCGAAAGACTTTTGTTCGGCAGTGATTGCGGTCTGCCGGAGGGGCTGTAAGTATTGCCGATGACATCGATCATTCGAGCATATGCCGCCGGTTTGAGCGAATCCGAACGTGCATCGTTGTTCGGGGTCACCGAAGCCGCAGCATATCGTATGGATCTGCTGATTTCGCATAAAACTTGGAGTTCCTCATGAAATATCGCAAACTCGGCAACACGGACATGAACGTCTCGATTTTAAGCTACGGCGCTTCGTCATTAGGTAGCGTTTTTCGCGATATCGATGAAGATCGAGGCATCGAAGCGGTCCGCGTCTCGATCGAGAATGGGATTAATTTCATCGATGTGTCGCCGTATTACGGCGTGACCAAGGCCGAAACCGTTCTCGGCAAAGCCTTGCGTGGAATCGAACGCGACCGATATTACCTGGCCACGAAAGTCGGCCAATATGCGCCAGGTGACTTCGATTTCTCGTCTAGACGCGTCCAACAAAGCGTGAGAGAAAGCATGGATCGCCTGGGCGTGGACACTATCGACCTGATCCAATGCCACGACATCGAATTTGCCGATGTTGACCAGATCGTCGATGAAACCCTACCGGCGCTGCATGAAATGAAAGCCGAAGGTGTTGTGCGCTATGTGGGCGTCACCAGTCTGCCTTTAAAAGTCTTGCGAGACGCCATTCAGAAAACTGAACCCGGTGCCATCGACACGATCCTTTCCTTCTGCCGATACGCCCTGAACGATCACACGTTGACAGGCTTGTTTGATATTTGCGAAGACCGTGGCGTCGGCATTATCAATGCCGCGCCAACTGGCATGGGGCTGCTGACTGTGCGTGGAGTGCCCGACTGGCATCCGGCTTCGGTCATGCTTGCAGCACATTGCAAACAGGTCGTCCAACAATGTGAAGCAAAAGGCTGGGATATCGGGCGCTTGGCGATGCAATTCGCCTGCCACGAGCCCCGGATCGCTACCACACTGGTAGGTTCGGCCAGCCCGGAGCGAATGCTCGCCAACATCCGCGCGGTCGAAGCCGAATACGAATCAAAGCAAATCGCCGACGTGCTCAAGATGCTGGCGCCCATCCATAACTTCAATTACACCAGAGGTAGACCTGAAAATCAGGACGCCATTATCGCGTAAGAACGTGTTAGAGAAAGCAGATTAGAGCCTTCCTATTCCACTCGTAGCGTGTATCTGCATGTCGGAAGCAGTTCGTAGCGTCGGTATAACTGTACGCTCAATGAAAAACGAAAGTTTTAGCAAGCGCTGAACATGTTGCGCGTGGATTGAAAATGCTTTAGGGCTCACGACACATCAGATACGAAATTATCGTGCCGGCATGACGAGTTTGGGTTGGATAATCGTGCTGCGACAGGCGGCGGTTGGATTAGACAAGCGCCACAGCAACAGATCGATGGCTGCCTCACCGATGGCTTCGGGCTGGATATCAATGTTAGCTGGCTGCGGATACATCGCTTCGATCAGATAATGGTTGTGGCCGCAGCCGATCAAATCGATCGGCTGGCCGGGCTCAAATCCAGCCCCACGAACCGCGCGTTGCACGCACGAAATGAACGGCCCCGAACCCGGAACAAACAAGCCCGTCGGCGATTCATCCGACTTTAGCAAATTCGACATCTCAGTGATGACATGGCCGATTTCGATATCAGCAAGTTGCAGCGTCTTGACGTGACAATTTCGATCTCGAGCAAATTGCACAAAAGCCTTGATGCGCTGTTCGTGGGCCGGGTGACCGGGGATGTCGTTGATCGCCGCTAGGTGGCGATGTCCTTGGTCGGTCAAATGCGTCACTGCCATTCGCCCGACGCTGTCATTGTCAACGTTCACGTTATCACACGGACTGGCACTGTCGATCAGGTCAAAAACCCAGACATATGGGATGCCTTTCAGGGCTACGGGCAGCCACGGCAGATCAGACGATCGTACGATGACGCCATCCACTTGCCGTCGATCGATGCAACGCGGCAGCGTGTTGCGACTGGGTAGCCGGGTCAGCAGCAGTTGCAACGATTTGCGCTCGACTGGCCCGTCGATGCCGTGAAGCAATCTGCCGCTGAGTGTTGTGCGCATAGCATCGGCGTTTGTATCCGGGAACAGGACGGCAATCCGGCTGGTGTGTAAGCCGGAAACCGATCGAGCCCGTCGTCGCCGCCCATCGATTTCCGGAGACGGGGGCACGTAATCGAGCTCGGCGATGGCTTTGCGAACCTGCCTGGCTGTCTCCGGGCGCACGCGAGGGTCTTCGTTGATCACCCGCGAGACGGTCATCCTGGATACCCCGGCTAATTTAGCGATTTTAGCGACCGACATATGCGCATCGTCCTCTAGTTAGACCGTCTTCACTCAATTTTTATGTTACACGCAACATTACGTCGATCCAACACCACCATGGTCGATCAGCCGGACACACGATAAGGGTCTGAAAGTGGACAGAAGGATTCACGCCTGCCTGTAAACGCACCGAAAATCCATCATCTTGATCGGTACGCTTGGGCATCGCACAAATGTCCAAAATGATTTAACGATTAGCAGAGATTCTTCCAGTCTATTTGCAGCCGGTATATAACGAAGGTGTCCATGAGGAGATACGTCTCCACCCTCGAAAAGTGAGCGGCGCGGGAAACTGGATCGGGATGTTGCGGATAAGAAACGAAGGATCAGTATGCAGAAGGGGCGTTGTTGCCGTTCCAGAACATGTTCCATTCGCTTTGCTGACCACCGGCCGGGCGATCGAACGGTTGAGCTCCACCGAAGGCGACATCGTCGGGCTTCAGTGTCTTGGCGTGCCCATCGAAGAACAAAAAATTACCCGATCCGTTTTCATAAAAAAAACCGCCGTCCTGTGGAAGCAACTCGCCCGCAGGGAAGTGGGGCATTAATGGCGGCCTGGAATTGAAGCCCGATGCCACGTGTTCCCACCACATGTTGTTGGTGGATCCGACGTTGTAGGGCATGCTGGCATCCACAAGCAACGCGGTCTGACTAGGCGCCTCGGGGCCGTCAAACCTGGTGATATATGCAAAAGAGTTGCGCAGCGGACTGGAATTGGTCAATTCACGGTTGGCGGCGAATGTTCCTTGAAACCCCAATCGATTTCCTGGGCCAAAGGCATCCGCTGCCGCGGGGCAGACCCAGATCCCCGACTTCGAAAACTCGGCCATTTTCGGGTTAGTTAAGGAGTAGTTCCCATTCAACCCGGTCGCACCCATGTACTCGGCGAAAACACGCCAACCTTCAAACGAACCATAGGGCGTGAAGTAATCGTTGTCGTTGGCATAGGCGTAAGCGGCGATACCGTTCTGCCTCATTTGACTCAGACAGGTCGAGAGACGAGCCGAATCCCGCGCAGTTTTCAGCGCCGGCAATAGGACGCTGATCAACATGGCGATAATTGAAATGACAATCAGAAGCTCGATCAGGCTAAACCCGCGACGTGGATTCATGGCCAGACTCCCAGGAGGAGATATTGATGTGGCTGAAAATCGAATCGAACACCGAAGGTTTGTCCGGCCTTTCATTCGGACAAACGCTTAAGAGATTTTATGGTTCAATCAGCACAGCGATATGAGAGCAGCACCGCCATCCCCAAGCTCGCCATAGCCAGCGTGGCCGGTTCGGGGATCAGGGTGAGAGTGATTGTATCGTTGGCGCCCGTACCATAGTCGATCGTGCCGCTTCCGCCGATGATGGTGACTGAGTTAAACGCGGCGCCGGTCAGCGTGGTGTAGCTGAACAGATCGATCGATGCGGCGCCGATAAAGGCGTTGGCGTCGACCACCAGGTCGGCCGCGTGATCACCGCCGGTCAGGTCGAGGTTGTTAAGATTGATCGTGCTAACGCCCGATCCGTCCAAGACAAAACTGAACACCGCGTCTTGATCACTGTCAGTAGCAAACGCGTCGACATTACCCATCGTCACCGATGCGGCGCTGCCGGTCACTGATATGGTGTGGGACAGTCCTGAAATGCCGGTGGTCCCAGCCATGTCGTAATCGCCGGTCTGATTGAGTGTGCCACTGTCGGTGATGTGGACCGACGAGGTCTTGAGATTGGTCACGCGGAAAGTGCCGCCGTTAGTCGCAATCAGTGAGCCGGAGCCTGTGATATCCACAGTACCGACGCCGGCGCCGCTGTTGTTGCGGAACTCGAAGAAGCGTCCGCCGCCACTGGCGGCGCTGTAGTTGAATATGCCGGAAGAAATGTTCAGATCGCTATCGCCGTGTCGCCCGTAACCGAAGCCGTGTGCGATGTTGACTGTGCCGCCGTTTACATTCAATGTGCTTCCGGTAGCGCTTCCGGTCTCGACATTTACAGCCGCGGGTGCGGACAGCGAACCACCGGTGGTCACAGTCAGGACACCCGCACGCGGTTGGAAGTTGATCGCGTTAGGGATGACGGAATTGACCGTAATGTTGCTGTTCGTCGCAGTGATCAGCGCTTGCTCGGCGGGATAATTGGCATCACCGGGGTGACCGTCGGGGGCGTCGAGTCCCCAGTTATCATCCGTCCAGTTGCCCGTGCCGCCCTGCCAGAAAGCGGCAGAGGCGACTCCGGTCGGCATCAGCCACGTCGCCGCGATCGTCAAGACTATAAAGGTTGTTGCGCGATACATATGAAAACCTCCGAAGTGAGTTAATATGAAGGATGCACTCAGCGCCGCGTCGCAAAAGCGTGATTAGATGGAGGAGCTAACGAACCAATCCAGTTGGGTCCTTTACCTCCTCTGGGGATAGAGGACGGTTGTAAATGCCTACCTCATCGAGATCGCCGATGAAATAGCGTTGATCGCTGCCGGGTTTGCCCAGCGTGGTATGGCCGGTCCATGCGAACGCATTGGGATTGAACGTTTTGCTGCCGATGAACTGTCCGTCGAGGTAAAGCACCAGTTCACCGCCGGTTTCCCAAGTCGCAACGACGCGGTGCCACTGGCCATCGTTGACCACCGGCCCAACGATGTTTATCCCGCCGATCCCGACAGCGATGTTGCCGCGATTGCTCAAAAAGATCGCCGCTTCACCATTGCCGCCGTTGCCTGCCGATTTCGGCGCGGGGCTTGCAACAAACATCATTGCCATTTCCCCGGTCGGCTTGTCGGCACGCATCGATAGCGCAATGGAGCCCGACTGCGTGGAACCGAGGCCTGTGGGCAATGCGACGTAGCTGGATTGACCATCGAAACGCAGAGCCCGACCGGACTTACCGGGCACGGATTCAGCACCATTGATACGGGCAGAGGGTTCGCCGGTCTTGCCGTTTTTAATCTTGTCGAAATGGTACGAGGCCACGGGATCTTGCTGCGGTTTGTTGGGTGCGACCACTACAGGAGCAGCCTTCTTTACGGCGATAGCAGGCGTACTTTGGGGCGGATTCGCGATCACCAACGGGATCAGCGGCGTCGAACGCTTTTCGAGCACTTGTTCGACACCGATCGCCGGCTTGCTTTCCGATGCATAGCCGAAGGTCAGAGTGTCTTGCTGGTCTGGCCAAACCACGTTGAGTGTCTTGCCCCGCGTCACCCATTCGGTCTCGGGCATGGTTTCGCCAACCCGGATCGGAAGCAGCATGATCTTCAGGCCCGGCTCGACCGACCGAGTAGACAGAATCAACCGGCGACCTATGACCGGCTTGCCGTGACGGTTTTTGGCTGTTTCATAATCTTCCATCACCGCATCGATCTTGTCGGAGGCGCGGCCACTGGCGTCGTCGGCTTGCAGCACCCGCACGAGCAGGCGACGTGATCCCTCAATCGGTTCTCCGTCCACGGTCTTCTCACCCACCTCACCGAGCAGGACGTCCATGCCATTGTGCGACTTGATCTCGACGTCCAGGGGTAATTGCATGTACCAGCCGTATTCATGGTCCTCATCGTCCTTACGAAAGTCATCGAAGATCACGACGTAAGGGTGATGCCCACGAACCATCGCGGCCGAGCGGACGGCTTTCTGAACCGGGTTATAGGGCCGGCGCCACATGTAGCTGCCGACGTAGCCAACGTCCGGTGTGCCGTAAAGCTTATTGGGGAGCCATTCGGGCGAACCGGGCGAATCGGGCCAACCCAAGTCGCGCGGATCGTTGAGTTCGGGCTCCCACGGCGCGGGGAACTGCTTGTCTTGGTGCGGCCAGGGCGGCGACCACTGCCAGTCGTAGGCATACTCCAGATCGGCCGAGGCGGTGGCGGCGCTGCCATTATCGGCATAAGACAGGAAATCGACACTCGGGGCTTTCCACGCCTGAGCCTTGCCATCGATGTGCAGCAGGTTGTTACCCGTGCTCTCTCGGAAGTAGTCCCACGGGGTTTGCACGGCCCACTGTCGGCCGAGGGCGTCGAGCACGAAATTACCGCGGTCCACCTTATCGTGACCGATCATGAAAGCATCAGGACGGGCATCGAGCTGGAAATACAGCGCCTCGGGCGTCCAATCGCTACGGGTGATCATCTTGCCGCGGATGGGGAAGAAGACGGTTTCCTCCAGGCCACCGGCTTCGAGTAACTCGGGAGTCAGCGGCTGGTTAGGATCGGATTCGTAATCCATGCCGAACAACAGGATGTCCAGCCAACCCTGCCACCGTCGACTCTGCTGATAGTCGTCACCCATGTAATAGCGTAGGTTGTAATCGGCGATCGGATCGTTGGGGCGCATGTACTTATTCACCACCACCGAGGTCGGGTAAGGCAAGCCGTTACCCGAAGCCCCGCCGATGAAGGTCCCATCTCGAAACGGTTCGAGCTCTTGCGCGAAATACCTTGTGTAGTTGCGATATCGCTCGGTCGCGAAGAGATTGGTCCCCCGCCGCGCTAAAGCGATCATGCCACGCGAACCGGCCCGCAGCCCCAGCGTCGGGCCGTAGGCGTCTTCATGGCAGGCTCCCATGGGTGTGAAGCCGATCTCCCAATAATCGATCAAGACCTGCTTGATCCGATCGTACGTCGGCTGGTCGAAGCCCTCTTCGCCCTCGATGGCTGCGAGCATGACAAGTAGATCGCCGTGGTAGCCGTAGTGATTGCTGATGCCTCTACCGCGCGGCATGCCCATGCCATAACTCATACGGCCCTTGGTGCCGGTGGCGATGGCGGCGCGAACCGTGTCACGTTGCTCAGGTGTCATATCGTTGTAAAGCATGTCATACGCGATTGCGATACCCGACGCGCCGATCGTCCAGGATTCTCCCACCCCGAAGCTGTCGGATTGCCATATCTTGATCTTTTCGTTCACCAGTTCATTGCCGGCGTCGGACATCCGTTTGGACGCGAGGAAAAGCCGGGCGTAATTGGTGATGACCTGGGCCATGAGCGCTTTGCGGTCCGCGTTGTCACGCATGACGGCGTTTACCGCGAACATACCCCAGCGGATGTTACGGCCTTCATCGGGCTTGACATATTCGACGACCTGCTCAGGCGTCGGATCGGACAGATCCAGTGAGGCAAACTCACGCAGCCCCGCTTCCATGCCTGCAAACTGCTTGTTATGAATGTCCTGCATGATCTGCCCCAGCCGTGTCTGGGTCATCCGCCGCTTAAGGGCGGGCAGGTCTTCCGCACTGAAGTAAACACGAGGATGGATCCCAGGTGGCGGCGCCTCGCTCAGTTGACGAGTCCCCAGTTCATCGACCGCAACGCCTTGGTCGGCTCTGGCGGTAGGCACAACCCATGCCACGGCGGCGATAACCATCAAGTCACATACTGCAGATCGACTCACCATGGCGATGCTATCTCGCAGAAAGGAACCAAACAGGACGCTGATGAGAAATCAGCCGAATTTAACACATGTGCATTATGCCTTTCCCCGCTGATATGTCAAGTCAAAACACGGGTCAGGACGGGAAAAACCAAAAAATACGGATCTCACGTGACTTTATGCCCCAGAAATGCACCTACCCGCATGAAACCGCGATGTTCACCTCAAAATGAATGAGATTGCCTTGTTGAAAATGGCAATCCAGGGGCCTCTATTCATAAGCAGTTTCGTCAGGAGAACGCATCTATAGCGCTTGCGGCGTAATAATTAACATGTTACATTGAACGATAAGCCAATTCGTCCCCCGACTGTAGTGTGCGATAGATAATCTGCGAAGGCACACGACTGTCAAACTCCAACTGATGGAATTCATGCCGTGATGACATCGAACAGCGCAACCGCAACTGCCCCGCTCACTTTTACCTCCGCTTGGGAATCGCTTGATCAATACCGTTGCCCCAATTGGTTTCGCGACGCAAAGTTCGGGGTCTGGGCTCACTGGGGCCCCCAAGCTGTGCCCATGATCGGCGATTGGTACGCGCGAAACATCTATATCCAGGACAGCCCGATGGCGGCGCATCACCGGCGGGTATATGGTCATCCGTCAAAGGTTGGCTACAAGGACATCATCCAGTTGTGGAAAGCCGAACGCTTCGACCCCGAACGCCTGATCGATCTGTATCAAACCAATGGCGCGAAGTATTTCACCGCCTGCGGCGTCCATCACGACAACTTCGATTGCTGGGATTCGACACATCACCCCTGGAACTCGGTCAAGGTCGGCCCGGGGAAAGACATCGTCGGCATGTGGGAGAAAGCGGCCCGGGCCGCCGGCCTTCGCTTCGGGATCACCGAACACCATGGCCGCACCTATAACTGGCTCAACACATCCAAAGGCGCGGACACTTACGGCCCCTACGCAGGGGTGCCCTACGACGGATGCGATCCCGCGTTTCAAGACCTGTATCACCCTCCCCATGAAGATACCAGCGCGAGTTATCCTAAAAACCCGACCCCGGAGGTCATACAGGATTATTTGCAGCGAATGCTCGATCTGATCGATCGATACAACCCTGACCTGCTCTACAGCGACGGCGGCATCCCTTTCGGTGAAGTTGGTCGCCAGATGCTCGCCCACTTCTACAACCGCAACATCGAACGACATGAAGGCCGACTCGAAGCCGTCTACGCGCTCAAAGACCCCACTCGACACAACGATACTCATCTGGGCGACTATCGCGAAGGCGTGGGTGTGCTCGATATGGAACGGGGAGTCGTCGATTCGATCCATCCCAACCCCTGGCAAACGGACACCTGCATCGGAGACTGGTACTACAAAACACAGGCTATTTATAAGAAACCCAGCGAGATCATTCACACGCTCGCAGACATCGTCAGCAAGAACGGCAACCTGTTGCTGAACTTCCCGCCCAGGCCCGACGGCACACTGGATGAAGAGGAAGAATGGACCCTCGGTCAAATCGGCCAATGGTTGCGTGTCAATGGCGAAGCGATTTACGGCACGCGTCCTTGGACCCGATTCGGAGAGGGCGATACGACGTTGGCCGCTGGCGCATTCGCCGAAAAGGAAAACCGCGTATTCACCTCCGCTGATTTCCGCTTTACCACACGGGGCCAGACGCTTTATGCCATCGCGCTGGGTTGGCCTGAAGCCGAGGCGAATTGGAACATAACATCCCTGGCCTCACAGGATGTCAAAGAAGTCACGCTGCTTGGTACGGACGAACCGATTACCTGGTCGGTCAATCCCGAGGGGTTGACGATCGAGACGCCGGATCGACGCCCCTGTGATGTGGCATACAGTCTAAAGATCACGTTGTGATCGATCATTATGATCGCAGTCAAACCTTCCGGACCACGGTGCGTGGATGCCCCAAATGCTGCGCCGTCCATCATGGACTCGCCGACATGCTCTGTGTGTCGATGATGTTATTGAAGCCGTACTGCTGCAGTTGATGGCGCGCGATCCTCATCCAGCAGATCGGTGACCGGCATGAGCGTGGTGACGTAGCCCGCCTCATCCATCGCTACGGCAGCCCGATCATCGCCTCCATCAAGTTCAGGTGGGTGATGCTCTGATCGGGCAGGAGGCTGTTGGGCAAACATCCACCCGCCATCTGGCGGCACGCCAGCGCCATGAGTCTATACGGCGCTGTTCACCGTACCGGCGTTCAGAAGGCCGAGATGGTCTGGAGCAGAGCCACGCCAAGATGCTGTCGGTGATGGCGTTCCGTCGCAGGTCACGACGTAACGTTCGTTCGAACCCGCTTCGATGGCGCTAGCCGCCGCCTCAAGGATGAAGTGTCGCACGCCTAATCTTCCTGCCAGTATTTGGGATCATCCAGTGCCTGGGCGCAGCTGACTTGGCCGTGGGTCTTTCCGATGACCCCGGCACGAAGCTCCTGCACCATCCACGCTTCGGCATGCTTGGGTGGAATGGGATAGGGGGCGTCGTAGCCCCGAACCCCGGCCGGCGAGAAACCGTGCTTCTGATAATACGCCGGATGGCCCAGCACAAACACAAGATCAATCCCCATGCTTCGTAATCGCTTGAGCCCCTCCACGATCAGCATGCCGCCGATACCTCGTCGCTGGTTGTCCGGGTAGACAGCCAGCGGCGCGAGGATCGAAGCCGATACCGCCAGGGGCGATTGCGGGAGATCCGCTCGGGAGAAGATCACGTGCCCGACAATCACGTCATCATCAACCGCGACCGCCACGAGTGAGAGCCGCGGATCGGCGGTAGGGTCACGGAGCAGTTCATCAATGAGCGTGGCGATCTCATCGTCTTGCTCACTGCCAAACGCGGCCCGCGCCACCTGAAGGATGGCGTCGGTTTCATCTTCTGCTGCTTCACGCACCACGTAAGTCATCACCGTATCTCATCAATAAAGGTTATACAACTCCACTTTGAATAGGCATATGATACACGTCACGCCGCCGGCCCCCGCGGGCGACGTTGCTTGTATTAAGCCATGCAGCGGCTTGTGACGGTTTTTCTCTACTCAGGTTTGACACACTGAACCGCGAGGGCTGTGGTCTATCCGCGATCGGCGAGCTAGCCGAGATCAAAGCTGGTCGGGGCCCAGTGTCTGATGGATGGTGTACTTATTCATCGCGGCCAGAGGTGGACCTCGCTGGCGGGCCAGGTGATGGGTCAGGCCGGCCTGCATCGTTGGCTGTCCGAAACTCCCAATGTGTAGGATGCTGCTGTGATTCGGTGATGTGACGCTCTGCCTCACAGGCGTCAGGCTGACGATGGCTGTTTGACTGAGCTATTGGCGGAGGGCGAGGTGGCGTTGATGGAGACGCTGGGCGCAAGTATGTCGGCCGGTTGCCTTTAGACGAGCCAGATAATAGTCGAGCCGGCCGCGGCTGTGCGGGGGGCCGCCCTCATCCAGTACGGTGACCATCGGGTCGGCAGGGCCGGGGCGACGGGCAGAGGCTGAGTTCAATAGATCATGTTCGATGGCCCACTCTTGGAGACACCGTTGCGCATGGGCGACCAGATCAGGGCGGTGATCGGCAAGGTCATGTTGATGGTGCGGGTCGGCCGTGAGGTCATAGATGAGGTTTGCGGGGAGGTCATGGAGGCCATCGTGAAAAGTACGGATCAGAATATAGTCTCGATCATCACGCCGAAACCGTACGGCGCGCTGGCAAGTCCCTTGCATCTGGCTGAGTACGAGATAGGGACGATCTCGGTGAGGCTCATCGTGGCGGAGGGACTGGGCCAGGCTTTGCGCATCCCATGACGATGGGACGGCGCCGCCGGCGAGTTCAAGAACCGTAGCTGCCAGATCGATGTGGTAAATCAGTTCTGGCCGAACCTTGTGGTTGGCCCGATCGCTAAGGCCGGGCCAGTGGAGCAATGCCGGGACACGGGTGGTGATGGCGTCGACGGTCTGGTGACAGCCATAGATGTTGAGTTCGCCGAGGGTTTCCCCGTGGTCGGCGGAGACCAGGATGGCGGTGTCGTCGAGGACGCCGATTTGGTCAAGGCGGTCTATGAGCCGACCGACATGGTGGTCGAGATAGCGAACGGCGGTGTCATAACCGTCAAACATGCGGCGGACATCTTGGGACGAGGCCATGACGTGAGGCTGTCGTGGGAATCGGCCACGGTGTTCATCATGACCGTTCATAGCGCCGCGTTCCCGGGCGCACTGGGGTCCGCAACCGAGCCAGTGCTTTTGTCGGACCGATTCGTTGAGCCATGTGGGGGTGGGATGATCGACGAAAGGCTCGCCGAAGGATTCGGGGGTGCGGTACGGGGTATGAGCATCCCAAAGGTTGACGTGGAGAAACCAGCAATCGTTGCGGCCACGTCGGTCAAGCCAGTCGAGGGCGGTATCGGCGACGTCTTCGGCCAGTTCCATGCCGTTGCCGCCGGTGTCGAGGATTTCACGGAAGCCGGCGGTCCACCACCATGCGGAGTGCCGGGCCCCGAAGCTACTGATGGCGGCGGTGTAATACCCCGCTTTTTGAAGCCCAGCCATCCAGGCGTCGCGTTCCAGCCGGGCCTGGAAGCCGCGGTCGGGCCCGTCGCTGAACGGCTCGGCGCGTCGGCCGGCGTGACAGAGTACGCCGTGGTTCACGCCGAAGCGTCCGGCGAACAGGCTGGTTCGGCTTGGACAACAAGGCACATCAGAGGCGTGACATGCATCGAACCGCCATGCGCCGGCGGCGAGCCGGTCGAGATTGGGACTGGTAGGACGGGAGTAGCCATAGCATCCGAGATGATCAGGCCGCAGAGCGTCGATGTCGAGGTAGAGGATGCGCATGGTGTTCGATCGTCGAGGCGATTACCAGCCGCCGAGGTATGCCGTATCGGGGCGGTGAGTGAGGTAAGCGTTGGCAAGAGAGTGAAAAAGTTCGCGTTGAATGTCTCGGTGTGTGGGATCGCCGAAGCGATTGATGCACTCGTGAGGGTCGTTGGCGTAGTCGTACAGTTCGCCCGTGTCGGTTTGGCCGTAGTGCACCAGCTTGTGGTCACGTGTGCGAAGACAGCGGATCGAACTGGTTTCTGCTTGCTTGCTGTCTTCCCACTCGGCGAGGATGAAAGGTCGTTCACTTTCAGGCAAGGCTTGATGATCCTGGGAAATAAGGGGTCGGGTGTCAGCGGGGCGTTCATCGGGCAAGCCGAGCAGTTCCATGACAGTGGCGACCAGGTCGACGGCGGAGGTCAGGCCGTCACAGATCTGGCCGGAGCCGGTCTCGCCGGCGGCGGGGGCGATGATCAGGGGGACGTGCAGCAGGTCGTCGAGCATGAACGGCCCCTTGTAGAGCAGGCCGTGCTGCCCGAGAAACTCGCCGTGGTCGCTGCTGAAGACGACGGTGGTGTCATCGGCAAGGCCGAGGCGGTTCAAGGCGTCCAGCAGATCGCCGATGCATCGGTCGACGTGAGCGATCATGGCGTGGTAGGCCCGACGGATCGGGTCGAGGCGGCTGGGGTCGCGGGTAATCTTCTGAAGGTGTCCGTATCGGCGGTAATGCGGCGGCCGGCGGTCGATTGCGTCTGGATCGAAGAGCGGCTCGGGCAGCTCGGTGTCGTTGAAACGGCTGGCGTAAGGTTCGACGGGATTGAATGCGTGGTGAGGGTCGAAGAAACCGGCGTAAAGAATGAAGGGTCGGTCGGGGTCGCGCTGATGTTCGAGCCAGTGAATGGCGTGACGGGTGCACCAGTTGGACAGGTGGAGTTTTTCAGGTAGTTGAGACGCGTAACCCTTATCATGGCCTTGTGTGAATAATTCAGTGAGATAGCTCACGAAGGCGTCGGGGTGTTCGGAGCGGAGCCAACGGAAGTAGTCGTCGTCGATGAGCTGTTGATCGCCTTCACCGATGAGCCAGGGATCGAAACCATGGTGATGGGGGCGAGTAGCGCGCCGTATGATTGGTGCGAGGTGGTGTTTGCCGAAAGCGGCCGCCTGAACGCCATGACGAGCGGCGCGGTCAGCGAACGTGGGAATGTGGTGTGGAAGCGTGCAGCCGTTACGCCACAGGCCGTGCCGGCTGAGTTGCAGTCCGGTGAAAATGCTGGCGCGTGAAGGCGAGCAGACGGGGCTGGTGACGAAGTGGCGGGAAAAGTTGAGGCCGCGGCCAGCTAACTCATCAATCCGTGGGGTTTGGGCGATACCGCAACCGGTGCAGCCAAGGGTGTCATAACGCTGCTGATCGGTCAGGGTCAGCAGCACGTTTCGAGGCTTAGTCATGCTCGACGTTTCCGGAGGTGTTGGTCGGGGGAAGGGCCCAAGCATCGAAGCGGCGTCGGGCGGCGTCGAGTGTTTCCAGCGGGTCGGTCTTGCCGGGGAGAAACTCGAAGCCCCACCGGCCAACGTATCCGGCTTCAAGCACCGACTCGACAAGACCACGGTAATCAATCGCCTGGCCTTCTCCGGGGAAATCCCGGTTCGGACTCCCGGCCAGGTGGAGGTGAGCGATAAGCGGCAAGTGGGCGGTCACCTGTTGCTTAACATCTTCGTCCATCCGGTGCATGTGATAGATGTCGTAAAGCAGACGGACGGAGATCGCGTCAACCTGTTCGAGAACATCGATCGCAAATCGAGTGCGGTCGGCATGGTAGTCGGGGTGATCGAACGCGTTGAGCACCTCGAGTGTCAGGGTGACGCCAGCGGCTGCCGCGATCGGGGCGAGATGGGCCAGGCCATTGGCCATCGCGCGTTTGGCTTCACGATCGGAGATGCCTTGCCGATTACCGGAGAACACAATGACCTGCGGGATATGGCGGGCCGCGGCTTCGGCGATCACCGCTTCGATTTGCGGCAGCAGATCGTTGTGGTCGGCTTCTCGATTGAGCTGCCGCCTGCCGGACATGCCTGGAGCGGTGAGATTGATCACAGACAGCCGGTGTTGTTCGACGAATGGCCAGGCTTGTCGGCCGGGCATCTCGAGCGCGAGGCCGGACTCGGCGGCATAGCGGCAGAGAGCCTGGACTTGAGCGTCGGTCTTGGCGAAACACCATAACGGCGCACTGGCCGGTATGCGATGAGTGGGTTGGTCAGGGTCGGTCATGTGTCTCATCGATCAGTCATTGGGCGCCGGGGTTAGGTCCATTGAAAAAGGATACCCATGTTAGGTCGCTCAGGATCGGCGGCGAGGTCATAGGCCGCGCGGGCCTGATCGGGAGTGAAGGTGTGAGAGATCAGGTCGCCGACCTGAAGCTCGCCGGAGGCGAGAAGGGTCATGGCGTAGTTCTCGATCTCGGGGATGCCCCAGGGATGCATGGGCAGGCCTTCACGGGTGGGGTGGGTGACATGGGCCCCTTTGAGGCGGACGCCGCGGATCACCACATCGGGCGTGAGGTGCTGGAGGTGCGGCTCCCCGACGTCTCCCAGAAGCACGACGGCGCCGAAGTCGCGGGGCAGGGCGAGACAGGCGGGCAGGACAGACGGCGCGCCGGTGACATCGTAAACCACGTCGGGCGGGCCGGCCGCCGCGTCGAGGATGGCTTGCCGGTGGGCATCGGCGTTCCCCGCAACGACGTGGGTGGCGCCGTGAGTCCTGGCGTGATCAAGCCGGGTGGGCTCGCGATCCACCGCGACGATGCGTTGGCAGCCGGCGAGGCGGAGGTATTGCACCAACAGCTGGCCGAGGATGCCGCACCCGACAACCACGACACGGTCTCCCAGGCGGTGCTCAGCGGTGCGGAAGCCGATCTGTACGATCTTGAGCAGGGCGAGCCAGGCGGCATCGCGGAGCGGGACCGTGCCGGGCACATGGCGGAGTTCCCGGGCGGTCACGAGATTGACGGAGGCGTGGTGAGCGTTGCAGGCCACACGATCTCCGACAGCCCAGTCGGTGACGCCGGAACCGATCGCCGTGATCGTGCCGGCACAGCTATAGCCGGCCTGGAAGGGGTAGCGGACCCAACCGTCCCAGTGGGTGCCGGGCGCGAAACGCCGGTGCAGACAGGTCAATTCGGTGCCGGTCGATATCAGCGACCAAGCCGTGTTAACCAGGACTTCGTTGGGGCCGGGTTCGTGTAACGGAGTACGGTCAAGTTTAAGTTGATTCTTGCCCGTGAAGAGGATGCGCATGCAGGTTTCCTGCGTGGCGGTGGTTGTTGTCATGGCCGGTAGGCTCCTCGGGTTTGAAGAAGTTGACGCAGTTCCGCTGGATCGATTTCATGCAAATTGAGGTAAACCGACGTTTTAGCGGGGCAGGGCGCGGCGGTCACGGCATCATCAACCCGGCCGCCGCCAAAGATGCCGACGTCCCGCTGGCATGGCTCCAGCGGGACGTCCCGAACGAAGGGGTTTGAGATAGCGTGGCTGTGCATAACAGATTCGTCTGATGGGTGATCGAAGGGGTCTTGCCTACCGGCATGCTGCCGCGGTCAGCCAAATTCAAACCAGTCGATATTGAACAGGTCCGGGTTGCCGCCGCCGTACTTGTTGAAGACGAGGTAGATGTCCTGGGTTCCGGTGGCGGTCTGATTGAGGGAGATGGTCTGCTCCTGGTAGCTCTTCCAGCCGCCGGTGAAATCAAGGTCGGCCGTGCCGAGGAGGGAGCCGGTCGGGCTGCCGGTGCGGATCTCGACGTAGCCGAAGTTGCCCGGCGTGGGGGGCTCGAAGTCCGACGACCAGCGGATGGTAAGTTTGTCGTAGACGTTCGCGCCAAGGTCGATGCCGCTGTACTGCGTCCAGGTGTTCTTCTTAACGAAGCCGATGTTCCCTTGGAGGAAGCCTTCTTCGGTCACTTGGGCAAGCGTGGAGGAGCCGTTGGACTTCGTGGCGAAGTCCTCGGCTTGGACGGTGATCGTCTCAAGCACGGGCGTGATGCGGATCCAGTCGAAGTTGTTGCCGTTGTTGTCGAACGCGATCTGCAGCACACGGTCTTGACCTTCGGTGAGGTTGACGTTGCTAATCGTGGCGACCTGGTAGTTGTTCCACCCTTGGTTGGGGGTGGTTACCGAGCCCAATTCAACGCCATCCAGCAGCACGCGAATCGTGTTGTTCGTCTTCGAGGGGTCCGTGGCCAGGGACAGATCAATATTGAACGCGCCGGCCTTGGTGTCGATGGTGTACTCGAGATACTCACCCGCCCTCGTCCAACCGACGTTGTATTCGTCGGTGGCGCCGGGTATCAGGTTGATGTCCACGTCGTCGCCCGCGCTCGTACGGTAATCGCTGCCGATGTTGCCGGCCGTGTTGTCGAAGTACGCGTCGCCGTTGGCGCCGCGGTCAAAGCCCTCGGCCTGGATGAGGATCGGCCCGGTGCGGTCGACGACGGGGTTGGACACCGCGAACGTGCCCTGGCCGCCGTTCACCTCGTAGATCGTCCAGTCTTCGATCTGGAAGGACTCGTTGGCCCCGACCTTGAAGTCGAAGCTGGACGTCACGCCGCGAGCCGCACCGGTGTCGGTGTTCGTGAACGAACCGGCGTCGTTCACCCCGCTGAAGGTGTTGTTCTCAACGACGGCGTTGTAGGTCTCGGTGTTCTTGCTCAGAGGGCGGTCGCCGGCGTTGAGCTCGAAGATGTTGTCCTTGATCGAGATGGTGTTGAAATCGGTGACGTGGGTGTATATGCCCGCGCCTTGATCGACAAGAACGTCGTCGATCAGGACCTGGACGGCCTCGATCTCGATGAGGTCGAGGCCGTTGACGATGGAGACGACACCGTTGGAATCAACGGTGACGTACTGGCTCTGGGCGACGGAGATGTTCCCGCTCGGGCCGGTGATCGTGACGTTGGCCAGGTAATCGACCTCGATCTGTTCGTCGCCGACGGTGATGTTGTATGAGCTCCCGTTCCCAATGGTGAAGTTGTCGGAGGTCTGCGCGGAGATGCCGAACAGCCCAAGCGACCTGCCGCCGAACTCTCCCTCGCTGGCGTCGGCGATGATGTGGTTGTTGCGGAAGACAAAGTCGTCGTATGCGGCGAGCTGGATGATCCCACGGCCCGGGTTCTTGATCAGGTTGTTGTGGAAGTCCGTGGCCCCTTGGCCGACGTAGCCGAAGCTGGTGATGAGGTTGCCGCCCTGGTCAGTGCCTTCGAAGTCGAAGAGGTTGTTGTTGATCTGAACGCCGTTGCGGGCGTACTCGATCGCGTAGGAGGTGTTGAAGTAGTTGTGGTGGATGTGGAACGAATCCCCGTCAATGGGATCGCCGCCGCCGCCGCCCTTGGGCAGTGAAACCGTGCCGCCCAGGTAGTTGTGGTCGATCTCGACGAATTTATCGTTTTCAAAAGGCAGCTCGATCGAGAAGTTCACCTCGATGGTGTTGTGATGGATGCGGGTGTTCTCGGCCTTACGACCCTTGAAACCCATGAAGTTGTTGGTGCGGCTCTCGGTCTTGTAGATGTGGTTGTCGTGGAATACCGAGTCGCGGGTGAACGACATGTAGACCGCGCCGCCGGTGCCGACGCCCGCGATGGTGCCGCCGGCGTCGACGAACGTGTTGTCGTGGATCGCGGCGTTGTCTGCCTGGAAGGTGCGGACGCCGCTCCAGAGGAAGTCGTCAAAGGTGACGTCGGAGATCGTGAGGTTGTCGGCGTTCCACGCATAGAGCGCGCCATGAAGCTGCGGGCCAGTCAGCGTCAGGTTGGAGATCGTGACATCGTCGGTGTGGTCGTCGAAACTGAAGAGGTAGGCATCACGGTTGAAGACGATGTTGCCGTCTTTGTCCGTGAGCTTGACGCCGGGGTCCTTGAAGTTCGCGATGCCGGGGTCCCAGGACGAATCACCGGTGATGATCGTTTGCCCTTGGCCGGCGCCGATGATGGATTGGCCGGCTTGTGGTTTCAGGGCGGTGGTGAGTTCGTAGGTGCCGGCAGCGACATTGATGGTGGTGATCGAGCTGTTGGCGAGGGCCGCGGTAAGCCCGACGATGTCGGTGACGGTGGTGGCCGAGAGCAGTACACGAGATTCGAGGGGCTCGATAGCGCAACTTCTTGACGTTGTGGGAGCCGAGGCGATCGTTCTCATCGTTCCGGGCCTTTCTAATACTTCGACCTTTAAGATATTGGCGGCCACACACCGCCGATCGTCATTAATGACTGTCCTGTCCGAGCAGGTTCAAAAAGTTTCGCCAATAGCGGCGGCGCCGACGATCGGCACGACGCGAAGGGCGTGACTGGCTAACGAGCAGTGCTGTTAGCCGGCGGCGTCACTTTTTCGGCAAGTCCGGCGGCTTCGAGGGCGATCGGTAACAGCCGTCGAACCGCGTCGAGGCCGGTCGCGGCGCTGAAGAAGACCGCCCCCTTGCCGTACCGGCGATGGAGCATCGCGGGGACACCATCATGCGCTCCGCCCTGGAAGCTTGCCAGCACCTCGCCGTCGCAGGCGTCCCAGCGTTCAAACCACCCCTCCGCGGGGTGAACGTCCCCGCCGGGCCATACGATCTCGACACCATCGGGCTCGGAGGGCTCAAACCGCACCTCGACGCCGAGCATCGGCTGCAGGGGCTGCCCGAGCGTGCGGTGGAAGACGCCCGTGGTCGATTGGTGGGCCATCTGCCCCGCCGCCACAAGCACGCCGCCGACAGCGACATAATCCCGGATGACGGCGGCGTCTTCCTCGTCGAGCAGGCGCAGCGCCGGGGCGAAGACGATCCGGTAATCCGTCAACGGCTCGCCCGGCGCCACCACGTCCATGGGCCCGAGGTGTTCCAATGCCGCGGCGTAGGTCGGGATCATCGCGTCGAGATAATCAGGACGGGCCGGCTTATGAACCCACGACGGGCGGTGCAGATTTACGCGGTAATTGTCTACGCTGAAAATGAACGCGCAGGAACGCTTCGTCGGTTCCGCCGGGGCGGTCTCTCGAGCCGTGGCGACCGCTTGGTGTACGCGCGCGAGCCGCTCGGGTCGTGGGCGGCCGTCAAAGCCGCAGACGCCTCCGCCTTGCTCGACGTTACCCCGCTTCGCTCGCCAGTGATAGAGCATGACCAAGTCCGCGCCGTGCCTCGCCAGGAGGCCGAGATATTGGTCGAGCCCCTCGGGTGTGAATTTCTCGAAGGATGTCTCCATGATTTTGATCGGCTTGCGCGTCGCCGTGCGGAGCCAATCGCAAGCCAGTGCGACGAACTCTCCTCGGTATCCGTGACCCGCGGAAGCTGCGCCGTAATAGGCGTCCCAGCCGGCCACGTCCAAGGCGCGGGCCATATCGGCATGGTCGAGACCCCGGTCAAACATCGCCGTTGAGTTGTGGGTGATCCATTGGCGGCCGTCGATCAGGGGCCGCAACACGTCGTATTGCAGCCGGGCGAACTCGACCTGCATATCGCTGAAGAAACGGGCGTAGTCGATGGCCCAGCCGTGAGTCACCCGGTCGGGTCGGGGGGTGGTCACTTCGCCCCAATCACTCCACCGTTGGTTCCAGAAGGTGAGATACCACGCGTCGTTGACCCGATCCACCGTGCCGTAGCGGTCACGGAGCCATCTCCGAAACCGCCAGGTGGTCTCCGGCGTATGCGATTCGGGGAACTCGTGCTCGGACCCGCAGAGCTCGTTGTCGATCTGCCAGCCGACCAGCCGAGGGTGCCGACCGTAACGTTCGCCCATTCGATCGGCGATTTCACAAGCATATTCGCGATAGATCGGCGAACAAACGTCGACATCGCGACGCGCTCCAAAGGGGCGACGGTCGCCGCGACGCATTTCGATCATGATCTGCGGATACTGCGTCGCGAGCCACGCCGGGGGCGTGGCCGTCGGGGTGCAGAAGACCAGGTCCATCTCGCGTCGGTCCGCCAGGTCCACGAAACGATCGAGCCAGCCCCAGTCATACTCGCCTTCCCTGGGCTCCATCACGCTCCACGCGAAATCGAGAACACGGACGGCCGCGATCCCCGCATCTCGCATCCGCGCAAGGTCGGCGTCCCATTCTTCGGGGGGGCAAAACTCGGGGTAGTACGACGCGCCTATCTTCACCGCACACTCCTGCCTTTGGAATCTGAGGGATTCATAATCTTTAGCCCGTGTCAAGCGTCCATCAAGCCGATTGATAAATTCAAAAATACAAATCACAAAATAAGGTGGTCGTCATTCAGCCGGCGCCGCGCTGACGCTCTGGACCTGACCGGGACCGCCCAGATACAGCAAAAACTCTCTGAACCAAGTCTCCTCGGTGCGTGTTTCGCCGCCCTGCGTTTCTCTGACTTTGATCCAGTAACTGCGTTGCCCGCCATCGCGGAACGTAATGGCGATGCAGCTGTCGACATTCTCGATGTAAGGAACGTCCTTCACCGAGTGTTTTGCCGTCATTGAATAAAGGCCGTAGCATTCAGTGATCGCGCCGTCGAGGTTACGGATCTGTCCCGAATGCCCCTCGGTCTTCATCCCCAGGATCCAGGCTTGCGCGCCGCGGTTGATGAACTGCGCCTCGGGACCGAACTCCGAATTGAGTTGACGTGCCCAGAATCGCATCCCGGGCGAGAGGTCGACCTTAGTCCCGCCGCAGTCCTCGATGATCAGATCACCCGTTGCGTTGGCGGTGGAATCCACGGAGATCTCGTTGTGCCGGAGCACCAGTGTCTGGTCGGAGTTGTGCACCACCCGGGCTTTGATCAGGTGTTCCAGGTTGACGGTCTGGTCGGGGTGCTCCGTGCCGTCGAAGCGAAAGATTGGCACGGCTTTTTTGTGCTCTTTCTCGCGGACCACGAAACGGGCTTCAAAGCCCATGATCTTGCGGACGTTACCGCGGATGATAATCTCGGCGTGGTGAGGAAGGTAGTATGGACCATTGGGTAAGTAGACGATCTCCGCACCGGAGTCAATCGCCTCCTGGATGCCTCCGGTCGAGGAGCCTTCCGCGAAGTCTTTCACATTCGCCCACTTCGAGAAGTCGTTGGTATGGAAGCGGGGCGTTTCTCTGACAGGCAGGTCGGGGATACTCTCAGGCCCGTCGAAGAGCCGATCGCTGGCTCGGCTGAGGTAGAGATCAACGGCCCCGCGTCCATCCTTGAAAGATGGCCCTGGGCGTGGCGCGGTTCCTTCGTGCTTGGGGTGGGCCTGAGCGCGATTGTCCACCACCTGCTTGTAGCCTTCGACGGCGACGTTGTTGAGCATCAATCCGCCGGCGTTCACGATGGCGGGCGGGGCGTCGCCCGAGCCTGAAAAGATGAAGCGGCTGTCTTGCACGGTCACCATTGCTCGGGAGAAGGGGTGCTTCGGGTCTTCGTTGCCTCGAATCACGATCGCCGGAACCGCGTTATGGCTGACGATGCCGCGCAGGCTTGCAAACGGGTTCTTGCCCCGGAAGCCGGCGACCCGTTGACCCCGCAGGGTGATGTGCTCGTACGTCATGCTGGCGTCGATACGGTCTTGCTCGATGCCGACGTCAAAGCCCTCAACGGTGACGTTCTTAATCAGGGCCGGGCCGGGCCAGGGGACGGTAAGGTCCAAGCCGCGAACGCCGACACGGCCGGGGTCCGACGTGCGGATGATGACGTCCGTGACGGCGGCACGATTGCTGCCGATGTAGGTCATGCCCATCGCCCCGGGATTGCCGACGCCGGTGTCAATCGTCAGGTGGTGGACCTGATTGCGAAAGCCCGAGTTGCCGTGGCCGAAAGGCCGAGCCTGTTTCCCTTTGGGCCCGTGCATTTCCGAGCCGAGGTGGATGACCGGCTTGGGCGTGTCGGGGTTCTGAAATCCCGGGGCGTGGTCCTTAAGGCGAATGACCGTCTCGGTCCGGCTCTCACCGATGAGACAGACGCCCACCCGCCAGCCGTCGCCCCAGCTCCCTTCCTCCCAAGGCTCGACCCGGCCGGCCGTGCGGTTCCACAGGGTGTCGCTGACCAGGTAAGTTCCTTTAGGAAAGTAGATGAACTCGGGCACGTACCGGTCCTCCGACAACGAGTGGAGGATCGCGGCCTGGATCGCCGCGGTGTCGTCGGTCACCCCGTCGCCTCTGGCCCCGAAGTCACGCTTTACGTTGATGATGCCCGCGTCGTCGGGGAAGCGGAGCTCTGCCGGCATCTCCGCACGAGCAAGAGCCGGGGTCAAGAGCGCCAGCAACGCGAAGGTGAGCACTGAGCGGATCATGGGGCGCTCCGGGAATCGGCTGTGGGGAATGGACGATCGAGTTCGATGAGGAACACGTCCCGCTCGGCGTCGACCGTGAGCACACCATCGTCGCCGACGATGCCCTGATCGATGATCCGCCAGAGCCAGTCGCGGGCGGTGTAACGCATGCCGGCAAGGTAGGGGCTGACGACTTCACAGCCCACGCGGGTGAACTGGATCGGCAGTTGGCCGTTGTTTTTAACTTGGAGTTGCTGCCACGTGTGCTTCGGCCGCACGAATCCCTTGGTATGCGGGCCGACCTCGAGGCCGGTGTTGTGGCTGGTACTCACGACCGACACGATGGCGTTTTGCGTCGTCGCCAACGGTTGGCCGTCGGTGCTGACCAGGGCGACCGCGACGTAGCCTTCTTCCGGGGTGACCGGGAAATTCATGTCTTGGGGAGACTCGAACCGGAACTGCGAGAAGGTCACGTCTTGATCGAACGTGACGGTGTCTTTCCCGTAACCCGAGAGGAAACCGACGAACGCCGTGGCGGCGGGCGTGTCGAAGGTGAGGTAGCCCCGGTTCCAGTCGTAGCTCATCTGATCGGTCGGTTTGAGCGGGCTGGGCAGGGCGTAGCCGCGCTGCGGCACGATGGGCCCGATGATCTCATCGTCTTCTCGGCTCGGATCGATCAGGATCCGCGACCCGTAGCGATACGCCGTGTTGAGCATGTCATCACCCATCCGGCCGTAGCTGCCGCCGTAGGACATGCTGTCGGGATGGTAGAGGGTTTTACGACCGTAGATGAACGTGGTCGGGTTGGGCGCCGGGTCGAGATAGAGGCCCTTGAAGATCTCGCCAGCAGCCCGCATGGCCGAAAGCTGCGTCTCGTCGTGTTTGTAAGTGAACTGCGCCGCCGCATGCCCGGGTTGAGAGAGCCGGCCGACCAGGGCCTGGTCAGACTCGTCTTTGTCCCAGCGATAACCGCCGCTGAACGTGTGCCAGCAGACGGCGTCCCAGCCTTGGATCGCGGCGAGGAAGAGGATGCGGTAGGGGTACTCGACCCGGTACTTGGACGGTGAGCCGATCTGCGTTTCATAAATGAAGTAGGGCTTGCCTTCGACCGTGTTGTGCTCAAGCCACGGGGTGCCGTGAGACAAACGCGGCGACTCTTCCAGGCCGCTGTACCAGGGGTGTCGGCGGTGGCTTTCGTCGTGCGTCCAGCCGCCGATATACGTGCAGTGGCTGACCGCGTCGGCGTTCTGGTGCAGGAGTTGGCTGATGCCGTTGTAGCCGATGCCGGTGTCCCACAGCAGGGGGCTGAGCCGGGCGGACCTCCCGCCCTTCTTAAACGCTTCGGCGACCCGGGCCTTGTGGCTCAAGATGAGGCCGGCGAGGAACTCGTTGACATCGGCGCCGCGCTGATGGTGAAAATCATCGCGGCCGTACTCGACGGGCTCGTCCTCGAACTTGGCGTCGGCGAGCGGGTTGGCGTCGTTGAGCACCGCGGCGGGGGCGGGTCCGCGCATCGGCGCCAGCAGGATCGTGTCTCGATCCAGTTCTTCGCCTTCGAGCAATCCCAGCCAGGCCTCCGACAACGCCTCCTGCGAGCCGTATTTCTCTTTGAGAAAGCCGTGCCACCGATCGATCAATGTCTGCTTGAAGTAGGACGGCAGCTTCTGCCAGTGGCCTGAAACCATCCGGACGACCCACCACTGCTCGTTGGTCAACTCCCAGATCCCGAACACGGGGTCGTCGCCGACGCGGAGCCCGGTGTGCTGGTTGACGTGATCGAGGAACGCAGCGTGGTTACGGATCAGGATCGCCTCGAGCCGGGGGTCCCACACCGACGCGATATTGAGCCGGGCCCGCATCTGCTTGTGTTCACGCGTCAACTGCTTGACGTCTTCGGTGGAGCGGGCCACGGCGGTTGCTTCACCCACCGCTTCGATCCACGCTTCCCGGGTCTCAGGGTCGTCGATGATGTCGACGTCTTCGACGGTGAAGTGATAGCTCGCTTTCGCGCCTCCCACCCACAAACGTATGCCGTTCTGCTTGGCCAGCGAGATCATATGGTCATAAACATCGAGCCTGCTGCCGTCGCCCCTGGTGTACCCCCCGGGCTGCTTGGCGAGGAAGCGTTGATACGCGAAAATTCGCCAAAGGTTGAAACCGTAAGCGTCCATCCGGTCAAGCATGCGTCGATTGAACCGGTACGGATCGCCGTCCTTGGGAGGACGCGGCGAGAACCCGCCGATGCCTCCCCAGAAGCGGACCTGTCGATCGCCGATGAACAATTCGCCGTCGCGGGCCACGACGTATTGCTCAACCGACGGCAGGTCGGCGGCGGGCTGGGCGGATGACGAGGCGGCCCCGACGCCCGGCACGATCCCGGCCAAGGCAATAATTAAAAACAGACTGGGGCGGTGGGGTCGTGGCATTGGCTCACACTCCGGGTTGGGGACGGTGGACGCGGGCGCCAACAAAGAGGCTGCCAAGGCCAAGCAGTAATAGCGACGAAGGCTCGGGGATGAAAAGCTGAAGACCATTGAACGCGGCGGCGTCATCAGACCCGACCCCGGTGATGGTGAATGCGATCTCGTCGCCGACCGGGGTGATGTTGCTGAACCGCACATAATCCACGTCTTCAGTCAGGTCGTGAGGATTGAGGGCGTTGGTCCAGAACGCGGTCTGCTTCGGGCTGGCCGCACCGCTGTTGAGCGTGCCCGTGATAATGTTGATCGAACCTTCCTGATCGATGTCGTTGCCGTGGGAGTAAACGACCAGTTCATAGGCCGTGTTATCGTCCAGGCCCGAGAGCGTGACCGTCATCGTTGTGGTCGTGAAGACATAGTCGCCCATCAGATCGTGGTAGATATAGTCGCGGCCGCCGTTGCCATCGTCGATGGAGGGGGCACGGACGGCGGTTCCCTCGTTGTAGTCGAAGTCGTTGTTGAAGCCGGTGACGGTGAGGTCGACGTTGGTTGTGGTTGTGCCGTCTGACGCCTTGAGATCCGTGGCGGTTATGGTCGATCCGGATTTCGTGACGATGTTCCAGAAATCGCCTGCGGCGCCTAGCGGGACCGCCCCGGTCGTCAAAAAGTCGCCGGCTTTGGCGGGGGCGTCGACATCATTCACGTCGACATTGATGAGTGCGGCCGAGGCGGGACCTATGGTCACGGCGGCAACGAGGGCGGCGGTGAACGTCCGGGCAAGTAGTGCTTTCATCGAGAACTCCTCTTGATTGGAAACGTCAAGACAGTGCGGGATAAAGTTTGGGAATAGATGACGTTGGGGCGGTTGTTTTTCCTGGATGACGTATCAGGGCCATTTGGTGTCGAGGCCCATGTCGACGCGGCTCATAATGACCTCGGTCTTAAAATCCACGTTGAATCCGTTTTCATCGATGACGTTCTCGACCGGGGACGGCCCCGAATAGGGCAGATCACGGACGCTGGCGTCGTTGAAGGCGAGGTTCTGGGAACTGCCCTCGAAATGACGGGGGGACCAGCCCCAGCGTCGGACGCTGTTGCCGACGCCTGTCGAGCCGCGGGGGTTGGGGTTGCCGTCGGGGACGGAGTACCCAGCGTAGACGTTGGGCGAACCAAGGAAAGTGTCGGCGAAACTGGCGGTGATGCTGGGCTTAAGGATTTCGCTGAGTCGGGTCATCCGCCAGCGGTTGGACGCGGGCAGCACTCCGTGAATGAACCAGGGCAGGTTGTAGTCCCACTGGGCTCCACCGCGGACACTGTCCAACTCGTCTGGGCAGTAATAGACCTCAGCGGTCGCGTCGTATGGGAAGGCGGGGTTGTTGCTGGTCTTGCTTTGTTGGAGATAACCGCCCGTCATGAAACGGTGCCCCCAGGATGAGCCGCCCATGACGCCCGTATTGTTATAGACATCGACGGCCGGGGTGAGCCAGCCTTTTTCGTCCGACGCGTAAGTGTGGGAGGCGACGGCGAGTTGGCGGAGGTTGGACTTGCACTTGACGGCGGAGGCGGTTTTACGAGCTGCGCTCAGCGCCGGCAGCAGCAAGGCAATTAATAATGCAATGATGCTAATGACCACAAGCAACTCAACAAGCGTAAAGGCGGTTCGACGTGACGCGGCGGGGGTTGTTGCCAAATACGGATAGTGAGGCATAACGGGCTCCCAGAAAAGAAGTATCGGGCCATCGGCTAAGCCGGCGGAACGGAACCGGGTGCGACCTACGCGGATACGTCCGAACTTGAATCATGAGGCGGAAAACAGGTCTGCCCAGAGACGAAGCCCACCGGCGGGATCGCAACCGGGGGCAGGGTCCTGCCGGGGTCCTGAATCTTGTCGAAGAGCAGAGTCACCGCGGTGCGGCCCAGCTCCGGCTCGTTGACAACCACAGTGGAGAAGGAGAAGCCGTGCTTCCGGGCGAGTTGATCAATCACCACGACCGAGAGTTGCCGGGGAAAATCCAGGCCGAGCTGAAGACCGGCCAACGCCAGCAGGGTGGCGGCGGCGGAACTGTAGCAAACCATGGCGGTGGGGCGATCGTCACGGGCCAGGTAGTCTCGCAGAAGCCGCATGTGCTGGTTATCGAAATCGGCGCCGCCAAGCTTGGAGCGGTCGAGAACGTCGATCGATTGGCCGGCGGAGACGACCGCGGAGACAGCCCCGTCGCGCCGATCCGGCTCGCTGTAGTGGGCTGATTCGCCGACATCGGGCTCGGGGTAAGTCGCGGTGAAATACCCGATGCGGCGATGGCCGGCCCGGAGCAGTTGCTCGGCGGCGAGACGACCCGCGGCAAAGTCGTCGAGATAGACGCAGTCGGCCGCCATCTTCGCGTTGATCCAGACACTGGGAATCTGGAACCGCTGCAGCAATTTGTACAGCTCTTCGGGCACCGTTTTGTTGTAGTTGACCAGCAACCCGTCACTGTGTGACTCACGGAGCAATTTGGGAAAGCTCAGCTCATCAAGCAAGTCCTTATCAGCCATGCGGCTGAGGGTCATCGCATAATCGTGTTCGCTCAATCTCTCGTGAATGGCATTGAGGACCTTCTGCGAGATCACCGATCGGGTGTTGCCCTCCGAAGCCGTGATGAGGGCCACAGAGTCGAACTTTCCTTTGCGGATGGCGCGAGCGGCGGCGTTGGGGCGGTAGCCCATTTCAGCGGCGATCTTGCGGATCCGGTCAGCGCGGGCCTTGGAACTGGACCATCTCTCCTGATTCCGACCGTTAAGAACATTGGAAACGGTCACGCTTGAAACGCCGGCGGCTTTCGCGATCTGGGCAATGGTTGACATGAGGGAATGACGTCCAGATTAAATAAGGAAATGTGACCAGAGAAGCCGTCTCCGTCTCAAATCTTTAACGTTTAATATATTCCGCCCCTGCCGCATGTCAAGCCGATGCATGAAAAAACTTTCAGAAGGCTAAATTTGATATAAATTTATAATTTAAATATACTTAATCTTATTAAGAGGCCGCGGTTGATTCCGCTGAAAGGGCTTGATGGGCCCTTCACAAGCTTCCATCAAGCCCTCGGGTTGTCCCTGCCCCACGGACTGTAACCCCGGCAACACCGCATCCCGCGTTGGCCAGAAGTAGGGGCATATCACTTCAATGTCGACGCCCGCTCCTGAGTCGCGTATCACGGCTCCGGTGGCCTCATTCATCCTGTCGGCGTGCCCAAGGAAGATTTCAGCGGCGTCATCATTGCTTCGATCAGACGTTTCCACACGAAAGATTGTGTACTCCGCGTCGCGGAGAGGGGAGCCGGCTTTGTTGGCGATCTACTCCTGACGACGCGGCTGGAACGGGTTGGTGGGGTCGAGCAGACGGAAGACTTCGTCGTACTCGGCCATGTCGATAATGCGGTCGTGTCCGAGCCGGACGATGACCATGTTCCACTCCGGAATGACGAAGCAGACGTTATTGCGGTTGCCCTGGGCGGCGAAGGTGTGATTCGGGGCGTGGGGCCAGCGGCGTCGGCCGTCAGGCATCGGGCCGTTGGTCCACCAGTTCAGGCCGTAGTTGCCGGGCAGACTGACATACCAGGCGTCAGGCTTGAAGGGCGGCAGATCCGTCGCGGTGCGGGGGGCGGTGGCGTAGTCGAGATAGCGTTGACTGATCAACTGCTTGTCTTTCCATCGGCCGTCGGCGGCCATCAGCCAACCGAAGCGGGCCATGGCCAGCGCGTTGATGGCGACGCCGCCGCCGGGGTGGCCGGATCCGCCGTTGAACGCCAGGCCATCGCGGTGGGTGTGTTCGCCCCAGTCCATATCCTTGCGGGTGATGCCGATCGGCTCGCCGATGCGTTCAAAGAATAGGGCCTCCAACGACTGATCCGCGGCGCGGGTGAGCGCGGCGGCGAGCAGGTCGGACTCCTTGGAATAGTGAAACGCCTCGCCGGGCGCGTACCGCGGCGGCGCGGGCTTGAGCGGATCGTTCTCGTGGGCGTATCCGCTGGTGAATGTGGCCAGGTGCTCCAGCGTCACATCGGGGTAATGCTCGGCAATCTGGGGAAGCCACAGTGCTGCACGCGATTCAGGCGTGACCACGCCGTCGTCCCACAACAATCCCAATGCGGTGCTGAGAAACGACTTCGTGCAGGACCACACGAGGAACGGCTCGTCGGCCTTGGGTCCCTGCCAGAGCACGTAGCCGTTACGAACGATAACCACCTTATCCGTGCCGTGCTCGCCGCAGACCTCTCGTAGATGCGCCAACGCTTTATCGAGACGATCCGAAGCAATACCTTGCGACTCGGGTGTTGCGACCGCCCAAGCTTCACCAGGAAAAACCATCCGGTCCTCGCGCTCAGAAGGAGCGGAGTCCGGCTGCCCCGCGGCCCGCGCCGGCAACACTTCTGAGGGTGAACTCCCGAGGGAATGGGTGGCGATCAGGCAGACGGCCGTAATTAACAGGATGCGTGCCGTGCGACCGGAGCGTTGTTCAGACATGGCGGTTCCGATGGGTTTCAGGCGGTGGATTCCCGGGCAATCAGACGCGGTTGAAGGTTGACCGAAGCCGCTGCTTCGCCGCGGATCAGTTGGAGCAGCATGTGTATCGCCGTGGAAGCGCGTTCGCGGAGTTGGCCGGAGATGGAACTGAGCGGAACACGCGCGAGCAGGCAATGGGGGGAATTGTCCATGCCGATCACGCGGACCTGGCCGGGCACGTCGATCCGGCGGGCGGCCAGTTCGTTGATGACGCCGATGGCCTGCGCGTCCGACTGCGCGATCACCCCGTCGAAAGTGACGCCGCGCTCCAGTAATCCGGCCACCAACGCCCGGCCGGACTCAGGGCCGTATTCCTCGTGCAGTTGGTCTGTTTGTTCGCGCACCTTGGGCAGCAGTTCGGGGTCGTCCACGAGTCCGGCATGGCGGAGCGCCTTGCGGTATCCGGTGATGCGTTGTTCCATGACGATGCCTCGGACGCACGCGAAGACGATGCGTCGGCAGCCGCGCTCGATCAGGTGTTCCGTGGTCAGCCGGCCGATGGCGATCTGGTCCAGCCCGGCGTTGGGCAGATCGTCGTGGATCGGCTCGTCGTGCAGGGTGGCGATCGGCAGTCCGCGCTCACGGTAGCTCAGCAGCTTGCTGACCAGTTCGGGGTGCCGGATGCCTACCAGCAGCAGGCCGTCCATAAATGTCTTGCGGATGATGGGGTCGTGCTGCTGAAAGTCATCGTCGTCCGTATAAAAACTGGTGAGCAAGCGCTGATGGTTGGCGCGGGCGGCGAGGCTGACGCCTTCGATGGTGCGTTCAATCGTGCCGCTGCCGTCGATGCCTATGCGATGGATGAAGATGCCCAGGACATTCTGCCGGCCGCCGCTGAGCGCGACCGCTGCGGGGTTGGGCAGGTAGTTCATCGCGGCCGCGGAGGCGCGG
Organism: Phycisphaeraceae bacterium; assembly: GCA_028277745.1. Taxonomy (GTDB): domain Bacteria; phylum Planctomycetota; class Phycisphaerae; order Phycisphaerales; family Phycisphaeraceae; genus JANQFR01. Next base: position 46,730 of record JANQFR010000014.1, on the reverse strand, counting down.
ATGCGTTCGGCCAATTCCGGACGGACGCCCGTCGAGCCCATGCGATTGTTCAGCACCCGCGATACGAGTGAAATCGAAACGCCCACTTCATCAGCAATGTCACGCAGCGACGCCACAGCCTGTTGCTCCTTTACGCCGGTTTTGATCCATGTTTATACCCGCTGATGCGCCGCGCATCACCGCCCCCGCTTGCCCGGGCAGCGGCAGGCCGATATGCAACAGCGGGGTCAGGCGTGGCGTCATGGCGGCGATGGCTTTCGGGTTTCATTGATCATCCTGCGGGCGGAAGACAAATGCTTCGCCGTAGATGTCTCGCAGCCAGTATTCGCCGTCGATGTCCGCGGGCGTGCTGACGATGGTTTTGGCATGGCCGTCGGCAAAGCACATGTTGACGCCCAACGGACTGCCGCCGGAAGTTGGCGGATGCCACATACGATAGTTGTAGTTGCTTCGCGCCGTGTTATGTGCCCAGCCGGCGGTTTGCGGGCTGTTGCCGGGGTTTCCGTACAGCGGCGCGGTCGGACTGGAGCGTGTGGGCCAGTTGCCGCCAAAGACGAACACCGTCGGGCCGTTTTTTTCAGCGAAGGTCATCAGCTTGCTGGGGTTGGTGATGTCTTCGAGCTTTGGCAGTTGGGCCCAGCGTTGCTGCGGGTTGATGGTTTCGATCGCGGTAAAGAAGGCGCCGCTGCTATTCCCGTTGCTGCGGCGGACCATGCTGTAGCTGGTGATGCGGGAACCGCTGGACAACTCATCCTCCGGGCATCGCCAGATCGTGTCTTGCGCATTGCCCCAGGGGGCGCCGGGTTCGCTTGCTCGGCCGGTGTATCGCCCGAGCAGCGGTGCGTCGGGCGCTTCGATGGCCCACGATATCGGGAAGTTGAACTTGGGATGCAGCCCCGCGACCGGGCCGATGCGGGCGGGCGTGACATACCCCCGGTTGTCTGACGCGTAAGCAAAAAAACCCAGGCCCATCCCCCGCATGTTGGACAGGCACTGCACGTTCCTCGCCACGGCTCGGGCGCTCTGCAACGCCGGCAGCAGCAGGGCCGCCAGCAGCGCAATGATGCTGATCACGACCAACAACTCGATGAGCGTAAAGCCGTTGCGTGCGATTGCCCTGGCGTTGGGCGGCATGACGACCATTGGTGCGAGCCTCCGGCGTGAAGGAAACAGGATGTGAGTCGATTCCGGTGATGGCTTCGTCTGACGCCCGGACCCGGCGCCTGCTGTGAGTGCAGATAAGTTAGGTGAATATTAGCAATATTATCAAACGCTTGTTATTGCATGTTACGGTTTGGGGGATCTGCTGTAAAGAAGTAAGAATAGCCTGATATTTAAAATAACAAACGCTTGACAAAATAAATAATCGGGTTATTCTTCATATCCATCTGGTTTCATGCGGGGTCATCTTGTCCGCGAGCGTTTCAAATAGGAACAGGAGGTTTTATGTCTTCCCAATCGACCCGTGTTGGTTTCCTGAGCCTGACGCTGGGGCTGGTCTTGGCATGGGGCGCATCCGTGTCGCAGGCCGCCGTCGTCGGCGAGATCATCAGCATCAATATGGATGAGTCGCAAGGCCGGCTCACCATGGCGTCGACCGATCTTGCCGGCGCGAACGCGGATATCCGTGTGGGGCACTGGAACAATATCGAAGCGGACAGCGGCAGTATGGTGCGAGACGGCACGGAACTGACCGATCAGCTCGGTAATCTGGTCGGCGGGTCCATTCAGGTGGAAGTGATTCATCCGCGGGCCAACGCTCTGGCAGGCAACGCCGCCACGAATGACCAGCGGCTCTACAGCGGTTTCTCGGAGATGTGGGAGGCCGGCGGCGGGCAGACTCTCACGGTCAACATCACCGGCATCGCGTACGCCGCGTATGACATTTATGTGTATTGGGGCGGCGGCAACAGTTCGAGAGGCGGTTCGCTGACCCTTGACGGCGCCACCTTTTATGCCCGCGGCACCGCGCCGGTCGATGATCTGGGCAACGGCTATGCACAGATCACCAACACCGATTACGACGCCGGCGATATCGGCGGCACGGTTCCCAGCACGGAAGGCAACTACACGGTCGCCAAAGGGCTTACCGGATCCGAATTGAGCTTCTCGCTGCAGGCTCTGGATATGGGTAATTCAAACTGGCGGCACCGGCTCTACGGCTTTCAGATCGTGGAGGTTCCCGAGCCTTCCTCGGTGATCCTGCTCATCGCCGGCAGCGCGTTGTGCCTGGCCCGCGGACGCCGTGCCCCAACGTAAGCGAACCACTGCAATCGGCCACGCATCCTGACGACAAACGAGGCGGCCCTCCACGCGATCGTTGAAGACGCACCTACCCCAGGAGACTGAATGAATGCGTGTCGATGCCGCCCGGCAATGGACGATGTTTTTTTTCATATCGGCGGTCTTGGCCGCGCCCGTGGCCGCCAACGACTGGCACGTCGATGCCCATGAGGGGCGCGACGCCAACGCCGGCACGCGCACCGCGCCGTTCCAGACGCTTTCCCAGGCTGTCCGCAAGGCCCAGGGCGGCGACACCATCCTGCTCATGCCCGGTGTGTACGACGGCATCATCGAACGGATGAACCCAGGTAAGCATCTGTTTGAAAACGACTACGTCACCATCCGTCCGGCTGAGGGGGACGGTGAAGCGGCCCGGGATAACGTGAAAATCGGGCGCATCCAACTCGGTGTGCGCGGCTCGAACTTCGCCGGCCCCGACGGCATGGGCGTCTTTGACGCTTATCTGCGATTGCAGAACGTCACGCTGACCGATGGCGTCTACGCGTTCGGTGCGCGTCACCTCGAAGTGGTCGACTGCCGCATCGAGCGCATCGGTCTCTGGGCCGGTGACAACGAGGCGATCCATAAAACGGCGGTTCAACTGGGCGGCGGTTCATATCACCGCGTGCAGGGTTGCGACATCACCAACACCGGCATCGGCGTCTCACTATCGGGTCGGCATCAGCAGGTGATCGGTTGCCGCATCCACGATATCACCCACGACGGCATCCGCGTCGTCTCCGGCCGACACATCCTGATTGAAGGCAACGACATCTATCATCTTGACGACGGCGTCAACGATGGTGACGAGGCCGGCAAAGGTTGGAATAAGCATTGTGACGGCATCCACATCTTCATCCCCGGCCCCGGCCGAGACGGCAGCGAGTGCGTCGACATCGTTGTCCGCGGCAACCGCATTTTCGCTTGTGAATCGCAGGGGTTGATCATCAGCCCGTACCTGCGTCGCCCGGAACTGTTCAGCCGCGACATCGTCATTGAAAACAACATCTTCGGCCCATCGAGCGGCTGGGCGATCAACGTGCCCGGTGGCGTCGACGGCCTGACTATCCGGCATAACAGCTTCGTCAACCTGCCCGACGGTCTGACCTTCCAGACCCGTTTTCGTGAACTGCATGGCGACAACACCAGCGTGCGCGTTACCCCGAAGTGCAGAAATGTGCGGATCTACAACAATATTCTTACCCAGCAACTCGGGTCCGCGGCCGGTTTGCAAGATTGGTACGTCGGACACAACGTGTTGACCGCCATCAGGAAAAACCAGTTTCTTCGCAGGACGGATCGGCTTGCGGCGGAAACCCCGTTTGTCGACCCCCACGCCCTGGACGGTCGCCTGAAACCGGACAGTCTCGCGGTCGACGCAGGCACTCGGCAGGCCCCCAGCATCGAGCCTTTGGAAACCGACCGCGCGGGAGCCTCGCGTGATGCTCGGCCCGACGCCGGCGCCATGGAGATCGCGGGCCGATCGCCGCAACCCGAACCGCCGTTCGCCGTTGCTTCCGGTCCGGTCACGACCTTTGTGGATGACTTCAGCGATGGCGATCTCAGCGTCGACCCCACACTCACCGGCACGAACACGATGGGGTTGGCCTGGCGGCCCGCGGAAGGTTTTGCCCCGTGGAATGTTTCGTTGGTCACTGGCGATCATCAGCCCGGCCTGAGCATGCCGCGCGGCAAGGGCATGAAAATGACGCTGACCGAGCAGGGTGAAGACTGGACCGATCTGGCGGTCACCGTCCGTTTTCTCAATCGCTACAACAACGCCGGCGGCGGCCTGCTGCTGCGTGCGAACGGGCGCGGTGAAGGTTATATGGTCGATCTCGTTGCCGGCACGATCGCGGTACGGCAGATCGGGGCGGACGGTGAAGAACGCCTCACGCCACTCGCCTCCACGTCGCCGCTGCTCGGCCGGACGCAGGAGGCGCAGGTGGCGGTGACCATCCGCGATACGTCGCGCGGCGTGGTCATCGCGGTAGACCAGAATAACGATGGCTCCGTTGAACTCCGGGCGCTGGACGACAAGCGGCATTTCAAACAAGGCCGCATCGGTGTGTTCACCGAATCGGCCAACGGCAGCCATCGCACGGACGTGGCGTCGGTTGAGGTCACCTTGCAGCCGTGACCCTCACGGCTGCTCCACCGCTTCGCGTTGCACATTCATGGTGGGGCTGGCCAACACGATATAGTCGAGGTTCAGCCCCCCGCCGACGGGGTTCGTCAAACGCAGCGTATGTGTGCCGCGATCCAGGCGGATCAGGGCAGGCGTGTCGAGCCCGGGCCAGCGCAGCGTGTGCAGCCGCCAGTCGTCCGAGCCGTTGGCCCAGCCCCCTGTGCCGTCAAACATCATGCGTTGCGCTGGCTCCACGGGGGCCTCGCCGTTGAGGGTCATCGTCCGCTCGATGGCGTCGCCTTCCCGGCAATACTTGAACACGACCTGGTACAGCCCGGGGTGTTCGATGTCGAAGGCGTACTCCAACCAGTGCCCTCGGTTATCCCACCCGGAGATGGAATCGCCGAACATCGCGGTTTTCTTTTTGGCGATAGACACTTTGCCGCCGCCTTGCCTGATGAAGTCTTCGGCCTGGATGAGCACGAAGTGGCCGTCGGGCATCGCCTGCTCGGCGGCTTCGCGCTGCTGCTGATCCGCGAGGGCTTGCACACGTTTTAGCTCAGCCTGTTCCCGGGCGTGCGCTGCCTGTAGCGCGGCTTGGCGGATCCGGTCCTCGTGCTCCGCGACAGACGGTTGCCCCGCCCCGCGCATCTCTAGGCCGGCCCTCGCCGGTAGGGTCGCCGTGATTTGGCCTTGGCGGACCGCCAGCGGTCGGCGATCGCCTTGCACGGAGACCATCTCCGCCGTGTCGACCCACGGCGGCGCGGTCAGTGTGACGGTGGTCGGGGACGGGCCGGCATTGGCGATTTCCACCAGGCGTGGCGCCACCTGTCGATAGGTCACCAACCCGGGCTCGGCCAGCGTGAGCGAGCCGGCCGGGCCGGTGAGGCGTGTGCCGCCGGCGATGATCGCCGACCGCCATTCGCCGCCGTGCACGCCTACCACCGCGGTGCGGGCGTCGGTGGTCCAGTCGCCAAACCGGCGTGGCGCGCCGGCGTCGTAGCAGGTCATGACCATTTCATAGCCGCCGTCGGTCAGCTCCGCGCGCATGGCGTAGGACTGGGCGTCCGGTGTGATCTTGCGGACCGACGCGATGGTCGGCTCGCGGTCGGCGGCGATCAGGTCGATGGCGCCGGCGAACGTGGTGCGATCGGTTTCGCGGCGCAGCATGGCGGTTCCCATGTCGGCAGACCCCTTAGGCGTGACGGCTTGCACCACGGCGGTCCCCGGCTCGCCGACGAAGTGCGCGACGGCTCGACCGTTATCAACGGTCCAGGCCGCGGTCCATTCGCCGTCGGTCGCGGCATGGGTGGGTTCGGCGAAATAAGCGAAACCCGGTTGATCGGCGGGATGCTCGGCCCAGGGGCTCATCGGCAGATCGACGGCCAACTCGCCGTGAGCGTGATAGGGCAGGTCCAGTGTGAAGGCGATCCCGCCGCGGACGTGGAACAGGTCGTAGAGCCGTGTGCCGGAGAGGATCATCGTGCGGTCGAGGATGGCGGCGGGGATGGCGTCTCTCACCGAGGCGCGGATCAACGCCAGATCGCCGCGTTGAGCGAAGTGTTCCAGCCGGCCGGCCTGCGGGATCTGGTTCTGCCCGTCGTAGCTCAGCGTATTGTGGGCCAGGGTGGTGCTGTAGTACCGGCGGTAGATGTCCTGCGTGTACCAGGCGATGCCGCCCTCGGCGAACAGTTCCCGCCCCAGCGCGAAGAGGTTGAAGCCGAGCTTGTCCAGGTGGCCGTGGCTGCGGAACGGGCCGTGGTCGAGGATGAGGTACTTCGCGTCATCGCCGTCGCCGGTGCGCGTGATGGCGAAGCCGGAGCCGGGGAAGCGGATCGACGGCACGCGCGGCAGGTCGACGGCCTCGACATCGACGAACTCACGGGCGGGAAGGAACAGGTTGTACGCTGACGTCAGCGAAGGCGTCACGCGGCCGAGGATGGCGTGGTAGGTCGGGTCGCCGTAGCGACGCAGGGCGTACTGGTAGAGATGGGCGTCACGCCCGAACAGCGAGACGCTGTTGGTGTCCTCAATGGCGGGCGTCGCCCGGCCGCCTGGGTAGGCGTACCAGATCGGCGAATCGAACAGCTTCTTGAGCCGGTTGTCACGATAGCTGTAGATGTCGATGCCGTCGCGCCACAGCGTCTCGGCGATCACCAAGAGCCCCCGCATCGCCATGAACTGATAGCCGATCGCGCCCTCGGCCCACAGGCCGTCCTCATCGATGCCGTGGTCGAGGTGGAAATAAACGCCGCCTTCTTGGTCGCTGTTTTTGCCATACAGCGTGGTCTGATAGAGCTGTTCGTCGCCGCACACCCGGGCGGTGAGCAGGGCGGCCGCGTTCAAGATGACCGACCAGTTGGTCGCCGAGTCGATGGACCCGCCGCTGCGGATGATGAATCGGGTGCACGGCAACAGAAACCGCTGTTCGATCTTCTCGCGGTCCGCGTCCGTCATGAACGGTGCGTTGCGGATCAGGTCGTACCCCCAGGCGGCGGGGATGAGCCAGATCGCGTCGTTGAGCCGCTGCCAGGACCACTTGGACTTGTCGTGCCGCATCTTGGGATGACCGGTGATCGGCCAATCGGGGTACAGCTCCGCGAGGCGGAGCAGCAGGCGCCGGGCCTCGTGGGCGTAGGCGGTGTTGCCGGTGAGCGCGTAACCGATGCCGAGGTTGGCGATGCCGGTGGCGACGGCGTTGTGCTGAGCCCACAGGCTGCGGTCCAGGCCGTCGTCTTTCTTCTCGGGCACGGGGATGGGGCGGGCGATGGCCTGTTCGCAGAATTCGATGATGCCCTGCAACGCACGCCGCCCGGCTCCGTGCTCGCGCGTCTGGCGGCGCAGGTCTTCGATATCTTGTTGATCCCAGATCGAGAGCGGGTGCTGCGTCGCCTTGCGGGGCTTGCCGATCACCTGCGCGTTGCCGCTGGCTTGGTTGGGCGTGGGCATGATCAACACCGGGCCGTCGGTGTAGTCGTCGGGCGTCGCGTAACGCTGGGCCAGGTCATCACGGACATCGACCTGCACCTGGGTCAGTGAGCCGTAACCCACGTCCTTGCCGTTGCCCGCCGGGTACGCCGAGACGATGCGGAGCGTGATCTGTTGGGTGGTGGCCGGGTAGTCGACCCACTGGAGTTTGCCCGGTTCGCGTTCAAGCGTCGCCCGGCGTGTCGGGCCGTCGGGGCTGGTCAGTTCGACATCTTTGGCGATCGCAAAGCCGTTGCGGTAATCTCCCTGGCGGACGCCCACACGGGTCACGTCCAGCGGCGTCGGCAGATACACGGTGACGGTGGCGTCTTGCAGGTTGTTAATGATTGGGCCTTTGGGCCGCCGGTGGTTTGCGATCAGGTCGCTGGGTTTGGCCCAACGCTGGTTGAGCCCGCCGGCCCCGCCGGAGTGGACCTGCACCCGGGCGCCCAGCGTGATCAGGGCGGCGTTGTTGCCCGGCGGTTCGTCCGCGGCGATCGCGGTGGCGGCGGACAGTACCAGGCCGCAACAGTTCAGAACAATGGTTTGTTTCAGCATGCCGGGCTCCCGCCGACCCTCACGTCATCGCAAGGTCTGTGATAGGGTTTTTCGAGGAAAAACGCATTTTAACCTATATTTTTCTTTAAACAAGCGTTTGATAAAAACGGCGCACGCTTCATTGCCCGGGAAACTCTTGAGTTCGGGTCCCTTTAGCCCGCGACAGCGCTGGCGCTCGACAGGCTCGACGGGTCGCCTTATCATCTGCAGTTGATATGACACGATTCATATTCAGATCCTGGCCTGGTCTGCAGCGACACGTTGCTGCCGGGCGCGGCTTACGGGTCATCGCGGCTGGCGTCACGTTCTGGAGGTATCCATGAGGCTAAAGCGTGGCTTGATCAAAATGGTGTCGCGGGTCGTCGTTTGCCTCGGCGCGACGGGTTTTCTGGCGATCCCTGCGTCGGCAGATCCTTCAACTCCCCGTGAAGAAGAGCGGGTCGTGATTGGCAACCACGCTTTACGCGCCACCAGCGCCCTGATCGCCGGCCCCCCTTCGGCGGACTCGGTGGGCTTCCGGTTTACCTCATTCGAACGCACGCCCGTCGACGGTCTGATCATCTGTTTGCATCTTTACAAGGATCAACCGGAGGCCCTGGAAAACGCCGCTCTCCTCTTTGAGTTGATGGACCCGCACGACCGGGTGCTTCTGTCGGCGCTTCACACCCCCCAAAACCAAAAGCGCAACACCTCCTTTGCTCATATTCGCTTTCCCGGGATGGCGACGCTCGATCCCGGCAAGGTCTACCGTGTTCGTGTTTCCAGCCCGGGGCGAGACCCGATACGGTTCGGCCTCTTTGCCGGCGGCGGGCCACTCATCGACCGCACACCTTACGCCGGCCGACCCGATGCGTCGTTGGCGATGCTCCGTTGGCTCGACGGCCGGGTCGAGGTGGTGGAGAAGACGCCTTTCTTCATCCTCACGCATCGCGGCGTTGGCGTGCAGGGCGTCGGGCAGCCCTTGGCCCAGCGGGTTCCGGCGTTGGCGATGAGCGAGAGCGAAGCGCACCTCAAACGGCGTTTCGCGCAGGTGTTCAGGGTGCAGGACGGCGAAGTCCCCGCCGGCAAGGCGCTGCTCGCCGACCGTATCATGCTGCCGCTGCGGGTGACGCATCAACCGCGCGGCAGCCTGATCGTCCAGTTGTGGGACGCCGCGTTGTTGACCTCGCCTGAAGCGAAACCGCTCGCCTCGGCCGAGCTCACGCCGCAACAGGCGGATCTCGCCGCCGCGTCCTACGAACTCGCGTTACATCCACAGGTTCGTATCGAATCCGGTAAAGCCTACGCCCTGACGATTGCCTGGGCTTTGGAGGCCGATCCTTCGCTTGAGCCGGGCGACGTCAACGCGGTGGAAGGCCGGGCCATGCTGGTGGTGACGCTTCCTCCCAGCGGCGTCCCTCAAGGCGCCCTGTCGGGCTATGGCGGGTTAGACCGCGCCTACCTGCTTCAGACAACGGGCGACTGGGCGGACCACGTGTTGTCCGGCGACGGCTCGTGGGACCTGGCGTTCGGCATCACGGGCGTTGCCGTGGACGCCGATTGATCCGGGCGGCGGTCAGTCGTTCCGCGGCCCGAGCGTTTCGGATGGGGCCAGCACGCCGTGCGGCGTCCGAGAGAGGGCTTGCGGGAGGTTCAGCATCCGCAGGGGTCGGTGCCCGGCCACGTTGCGGATCGACCACACTTCCCCGTCCCGACCCTCGGGCACCTCGGCCACGATGAAGTCTTTCTGATGGCCGCCAAGGTCGATGCGCTGTCGATCGCTGTCTTCCAGGATGACGTCCAGGCTGCTCGGGACGAACATCGCCACGTTCTGTTGGCCTTCGGGGACGTAGAAGAACAAGCGGTTTGAAGGAGACGACGAGACCAACGGCGAGGTCTGCGCGATCGACAGGGCGACGGGCACGTGCAAGCGAACGATGGTCTGGGCGTAACAACTCAACCGATACCGGCCGGGCGACGGGAGCTCGATCGCGAAACGGTGCAGCTTGACGTCGTTGGGGAGCCGGCGTTCATGGATCAGCTCCCCGTGCTCATCAAAGAGCTGCATGAGCGTGCCCGGGTATTCGGGAGCCGCCCGTGGCGCGGTGATGGCCATCTGCAGCCGGGACATGCCCGGCGGCGCATGAAAGACAAACTCGTGGCGCCCTCGCATGCCGGTCATGCTGACGAGGGCGGTGGCCTCCTCGACGTCGGCCGGCGTCGGCGCGACGTCGACGATCGGCACGAGGTCGTCTGAAAATTCGCGGTGCTGGTAGGTGACCGGCCGGTAGTCCGCCACACCCTGGGCCACATAGCCCCGGACCTCGTGCGGCGGGACAGGCTTGAACCGTGACCAGTTCTCGTGGTGGCGGTCCCGCAGGGGGTAGGCCCCGAAAATCTTCTCGTGATTCGGACGCTCTTGCACCCATCCCATCAAGTGAACCAGCCGGTAGCTGTGGACCATCTTCGTGTGGTGGATCCGCCAGAGGTAATCGCACAGGTCGAAGGCGGCTTTGAGTTGGCCGTCGGTCTTGCGGTGGACGTTGCGGTACTCGTACCAAAGTCTGAGGTATTGGACGTAGCGGGTCATGTCGTCCAGGCGGGCGAGCACGTCCGGGGCGTCGGTGAGGGCGTACGCTTCTTCGAGGTCCCGAAATGACAGCGCGAGTTCCTGCGGGCTGGCCATGTACCCCTTGCTATGCCAGCGCAGCAGCATGCGCTGCATCGGTTCGGCCGCGTCGCCGAAAGCCGTGACGCAGAACTCGGCGAGCAACTCGTCGGGACCGCGTGGGTCGCCCCACATCATCCGAGACGCCACCCACATCGGAGCCCCGATCGAACCGGCGCTCGCGGTGCTTTCAAGCGTCACGTTCTGAATCCCGGCCGCCTGCCAGTCGCGGATCCGTGGGCCGACTTTCTGCAGCAGGCTCGTGGTCGGCTGGTCGTAGGACCAGTCGGTGTTCGACCAGTAGTCATAAATCGCTCGATCTTTGACCTTCTTGGACCACTCCGCGATGAAGGTTTCGTTGTCCATGCCCGTCTGCTGGAAGGCGTACGGGATTAACATGACGTAGACGTTCGGCTCGAGCTGGAAGGTGGGCACTTCCGCGTGGCGGTTGTACGCCAGGAGGCTCACGTATCGGCCGGGGAACGCCTCCGCCACGGCGCGGGCCACCCGGTTCGCCAGCCCGAAGACGCGATCCGAGACCGATCCCATCGCCAGGCAGCTTTCGCACGTGCAATGACCGCCGCCGTCGGCGGGGTCGACCGACACGGCAAACGAGGCGGGCGAGTCGGGGTCGCGCTCGACCCGCGTCTGCATCTTCTTCAGCCGGTCCTCGACAAACAGGGCGACCAGCGACTCGTTGCTCAGGCAGTGTTTGGTCGTCAGGGCGAAGGGCTGTCGTTCGCCATCGATCTCGGCGAGCATCTCGGGATGGGCTTCGAGGGTTTCCTTGTGGGCGAGGTTGAAGCCTTCGCCGGCATGACCGCCGATGCGCTGCGGACCGCCGAAGTTCTGCCGCCGCATCCAGTCCTGCCAAGCCGTCTGGACCGTCATGTCGGGGTCGATGCCCAGCCGTCCGCCGAACCCGCCGTTGCAGAAGAAGCGGCGCGTCAGGATCGTCGGTTCGCGCATCACGTCCAAGTCGATCACGAACGCGTCGCGCTCAGGCACGATCGTCCACGCATCGCCGGGCAGAAGCCACCTCACCCCCAGGGCGCGCAGATAGTCGTAGACCCCGTAAGCCAGCGCCGCGTCCGTACGGCCCGAGATCACGACTCCGACGCCCGCCTCGCCATGGATGTGGAACGCCTCGACGTTCCGGCCGGCCAGCGGGGTGTGGTCCGCCTCGTGCTCGTCGAGGCGAACCAGCCGGATCGCGGCGTCCGAGCCGTCCTGTAGCTCGGTTTCGCGACGGACCGGGCGATCGGTCATGCGCTGGAGGGTGTCCTCGAGATCGTCGACGGCGCTCTCGAGGACGGCTCGAGGGTCCTCGGGAACGAGGATCGTGATCGGTTCGCGGGCGGCGGCGGCGTGAGCGAGGAGGGCGGCCGCCAGAGATGCAACGACGGATTTTATGCTTATGACACGTGACATATCGGTATTATACCGGATCCCGCTTCGGAAGGGGTGATAAAAATGCCTCGTGTTCATGAACGGTGAGGACGCTTGTCACGCCCCGCTGACGCCCCTTACGATCAGCGCAGCGGCCAATGCCGCGTCCAGAAGGTGAGTGGTTTTTCGGTTTCTTCGTCGCGGTCCACGTCTTTCCACGGGAACACGCAGGTCAGCTCGGGCCGTTTCGTGTAGCCCCGGCCCTGCCAGAACGGGTCGAGCGGCCGGTGCGACGCGGGGCGGAGCGGGTGGTCGTCCGGGCGGTCGACGGCGCAGAACGTGGTGAGTTTCATGCCGTCCCACGCGCGGGCGTGGGCCTCGCGCAGGTCGAAGAACCGATGCCCGACCCCCCGGCCGCGGTACTCGGGCAGGAGCACGGACTCGCCGAAATAGAACACCGTTTCGAGGTCGTAGCCGTGGTCGATGAAGGGCTGCTTGAACGCGTCGTGAGCGTGGATCATCGGCTCGCCGGTCGAGGCCCCCACGATCCGCTCGCCGTCACGCGCCGCGATCAGCACCGCGCCGGGCGTGGCGGCGAACTTGCCGAGATACCAATGCTCGTAATCGAGGTCGCCGTCGTAGATGTACGGCCACTCCCGGAAGACCTGGATCCGCAGTTCGGCCAGCGCCGGGATCGCCTCGGCGATCGCCGCGCCCGACATCGGTTCAACCTGTAACGCGTCGTCCGGCTGGTTCATGATGGCGCATGATACCCCGCGGCGCCTACGCGTTGACCGCCATCACGACCGCCGCGGCGCCCCCGACGGCGGCCAGCACGGCCAGCACTGCCGCGGTGATCTTCCAGAAGCTCCACGGCCGCTGGCCCTGCACCTCGCCCGTCCGGCCGTTGATCACGAAGCGGTACACCTTGTCTTTCCATCGGTACGCGCTGATCCAGATCGGCAGCAGCAGGTGCTTGAAGGTGATGTGGTCATGCCGGGTTTTGACCGAGTGGATGCGCTGCTCGTCGCCGCCGATGTCGCTGCGGACGTCTCCGCGGATCACGCCGGCCATGATGTCCTTGGCCTTGACGAAGCCGCCTTCGAGGTCGACCTGGTACGTCTCGGCGCGGAAACCGGCGAGGTAAGCCTCGTCGAACGCCGTGAGGTTGTGCAGGTCCCACGGCTCGAGCCTCTCGGTCATCGAGCGGGGCAGCGAGCCGCTCGCGAGGACCAGCACGTCGTCGAAGCTCCGCCACACCGTGCCGCTGGCGTAGGTCCAGCGGGTCTTGCGGACCTGGCGGGTGCGGGTCTGGGTCTTGCCGTTGACGCGCACGGTGTAGGTCTGCGTGACCCAGTAGTGGTCGCCGCGTTGGCCGGTGTAGTGGCTGGTGGTGTCGGCGTCGTAGGTCCAGTAGGGGACGTACACGCCGTTGAGCTTGCCCTCTTTCCGGGCGTACTGCTTGAGCTTGGAGGGCGCGAACCAAAGCGACGCGAGCCATTTCTTGAACAGCTCGCGGCCCCGGTCGCGGGTGACGGCGAACGGCAGCAGGCTCCTGGGCTTGATCAGCCGGCGCGACCGGGCCTGGGTGTTGATCGCGTGGCCGCAGAACGGGCAGTCGAACGCGGTGGCGTCCGGCGGCGGGTCGACCTCGGCGCCGCACCCGTCGCAGCGCGTGGTCATCACCTCGATGGTGTCGGGTTGTTGGTCGAGCTGCTGGAGGTAGGCGTGGAAATCGAGCTCGACGATATCGTCGTCGGATTGGGGGATGGGGTTGTCGTGGCCGCAGTAGGGGCATTTGAGCACCGCCGTACCGGGCGCGAATTTCAGCGACGCCCCGCATTGGCCGCAGGGGAATTGCTTGGCTTCGGGCGCAAGGGTGTCCGTCATGAGGGCGTCCATCCATCAAACGTTGAGCGGCGAGCCCGACCGCTGCGCAACACGGCGGCGTGTTCACGACCCCGCGGGCGGGATCGGCGGCGGGGTCGCGGCGAAGACCGGTTGCAGCTCGGCCTGGTCCCCCGCGCGCGCCCACTGGGCCATGCCCGGCTTCCAGACCAGCGAGTCGGGCGTCAGCATCCCGCCCACCGCCTGCGACTGGAGCGCCCCCATGTCAAACGGCCCGGTCGACTGGCCGTTGCGGGCCACGTGGTACACCGCCAGCGGCGGCGGTTGCATCGCCGGCTGGGCCTGCGCCTGGGCGGCCGGGTTCATCTGCGTCCCCATGATCATCCCCATCCCCATGCCCATCCCGGCGCCCGCCCCGCCCGACTCGTTCTCGGCCGCCTTCTCCATCGCGTTGGCCGCCTGGAACTGGCCGTAGCGGTTCAGGTCGCCGATCACGCCCATGCTCGTGCGCTTGTCCAGCGCCTTCTCGACCGCTTCGGGCAGGCTGATGTTCTCGATCACGAGTTTCGACAGGTCCAGGCCGTAGCTCTCGAACTCGGGCGAGATCTTCTTGCGGATGATCTCGCCGAACTCGTCGTAGCTGGCGGCCATGTCGAGGGCGGCGGTCTTCTCCTCGGCGACGCTGTCGGCGAAGCGGGAGACGATGATCGACCGCAGCTGCTCGGTGATCTCGCCGGTGGTGAAGTGGCCGTCGGTGCCGACGATCTCGCGCAGCAACTGGGCCGGGTCACTCGCGCGGATGACGTAGGTGCCGAACGCCCGCAGGCGGATCGGGCCGAACTCGGGGTCGCGCATCATGATCGGGTTGCGCGTGCCCCACTTGAGGTCGGTGAACTGGCGGGTGGAGACGAAGTACACCTCGGCCTTGAACGGCGATTGGAAGCCGTATTTCCACCCCTTGAGCGTGGTGAGGATCGGGATGTTCTGCGTCTCGAGGGTGTACGTGCCGGGGCCGAACACGTCGGCGAGCTGGCCCTCGTTGACGAAGATGGCCTGTTGGCCCTCGCGGACCACGAGCTTGGCGCCGTACTTGATCTCGTTGCCGTAGCGCTCGAAGCGGTAGACGAGGGTGTCGTTGCTGTCGTCGAGCCACTCGATGATGTCGATCAGCTCGGCGGTGAGTTTGTCCCAGAATCCCATGAGCGGACCTCCTGCGCAGGGTTTGACGGCACAAGTGTAAACGATCAAGGCGTCGCAGAAATGGGAATTAGAGCCCGGGGACAGCGGTCCCCGGGCTTTACGCAGATCCACATGTTGGACGTTTTAGGGGTTCATTTAGCCCCGCCGCTTGCGGCGGGTGAACGCGGGGCAAGCCCCGCGGCTAAATCCGCCCAGGGACGTCCATATAGCGGGTAGGCGATGTCAAAACGCGGGTTCTTGCGGGGGTTGGCCCTGAAGCACGCGGACCACGTCGCGCACGACCCAGCTCATGTTCTCCAGGGCCGTGTCGGTGCGCGAGGCCAGGTGCGGCAGCAGGGTGACGTTGGGCAGCCCCCACAGCGGGTAATCGGCGGACGGGGGTTCGGGGTCGTGGACGTCGAGCACGACGCGGGCGTCGGGATGGCCCCGGACCCACTCGGCCAGCGCCGCGTGGTCGACCAGCATGCCCCGGGCGGCGTTGATCAGCAGGGCGTCCTCCCGCAGATGGGAGAGATAAGCCGCATCGATCAGATGATGGTTCTCCGGCCGGCCGTCGACGTGGATCGTCACGATCCGGCTCTGCTCGCAGAGCGTCGCGTGATCGGTGAAGGTGAAGGGGTAATCCACCGCCTTACGCAGCTCGGCCTCGGGCAGCAGGTCGGTCGCGAGGACGTTCATCCCGATCGCGTGAGCGGCCTTGCCCAGCCGCTTGCCGATCCGGCCGAGGCCGACGATCCCCAGCGTCATCTGGTCGAGCTGGACGCCCACCTCGGTCTTGCGCATCGCGTGAAACGCCGCCGCCTCCGCGCCAACCGACAGGGCGGTGCGCGGGCGGAACCGGTCGAGCATCAGCCCGATCACGTACTCCACGACCGCCTGCGTGTTGGCGTCGGGCGTGTAGACGACCGGCACGCCGCGGCGCTCGCACTCGGGCAGGTCGAAGTTGTCCAACCCCACGCCCGCCCGGCCGATGACCTTCACCCTCGGCGCCCGGTCGAGCAGGTCCGCGTCCACCTGCGTGTACGTGCGCACAACCAGGGCGTCCGCCTCCGCGATCGCTTCGTTGAACCCCGCGTCCTCGTGGGAGCGCCACACCACCTCGGCGTGCTGAGCGAGCCAGTCGGCGCAGGCGGGGGCGAGGGTCTCGGTGATGACGACGGTCGGCTTCATGTCGGCATCATGACGCAAAAGCCGGGGCGGGTCCATGCGGCGGCGCGTCAAGCACGGATCGGTTCGGGCTCACCTCTTCACTGCTCCCTCACGACCGCGGCTCGTCCTGCGCTTGTCTATAATCTTTTATCTTGCGTCGCTGGTTGCCGCCTGTTTTCGCTTTCGCCCTGGCGTATCCCCTCGTCGCCGCCCCGGTTGAAGAACCGGGACCGCATTACGGGGTCAATCACGCTCATATCCACCGGGTCGGCCGCGGCTACGGGTCGCCCCTCTCGGCCGGGGAACTGGCCCACCTCCGCTTGCTGGGCGTCACCCATGTCGCCCTGACGCCGTTTGGCTACCAACGCTCCGCCGACGCCGCGTCCCTCGCGGGCTATCGCTCCCGAACCGACGTCTACACCCCGCGCGACCGGACCATGACCGACGCTCACCTCGCCGCCGAGATGGACAACGCCCACGCCGCCGGCCTCCGCGTCGCCATGAAGCCCCACATCTGGTCCAACGACTTCTGGGGCGGCCACCACGAGTGGCACGGCACGGTCCGGCAGAACACCCCCGAGGACCACGCCGCGTGGTGGCGCGCCTACCGCGCCATGACCCTCCACTACGCCCGACTCGCCCAAGCCCACGGCGCCGACCTCTTCGTCCTCGGCACCGAGCTGGTCACCATGACCCGCGAGCACCCCGAAGAGTGGCGTCAGCTCGCGCGCGACGTGCGCGAGGTGTTTGATGGTGAACTCACCTACGCCGCCCACTGGTTCGGGGAGTACGAGCAGATCCCGTTCTGGGACGAGCTGGACTACATCGGCGTCAACGCCTATTTCCCCCTCGACGCCGGGCCGGACCCGGACGTGGACGCGATGGTCGAGGCGTGGCGGCCGCACGTCGAGGCGATCCGGCAGATCCATGAGCGGTTTGATAAACCGGTGCTGCTGATGGAGGTCGGCTATCGCCCCGTGGCCGACACGCACCTCGAGCCGTGGCGGCACGGCGGGGGTGTGGCGGACGACGACGCCCAGGCCGCCGCGTACGAGGCGTTGTTCCGCGCGTTCAAGGACGAGCCCTGGATGCGGGGCTATTACATCTGGAAAACCTTCACCGACCCCGATGCGGGCGCCCGGCGTCTGGACGACACCAGCTTCTCGTTCCGCAAGCGCCCCGCGGAGCAGGTCGTGCGGCGCTGGTTTACGATGCCCGTTCCATGACCCCGCCGTTCACGCTCCACGCCAACGTGATCGATGTGCTGCAACGCCGCCGGCTCACCGCCGAGATCGCGGTGAACAACGGGCGGATCGCGTCGATCACGCCGACCGATGCGCCGGCGAAGACGACGGTCCTGCCGGGGTTCATCGACAGCCACATCCACGTCGAGTCGTCGATGCTCGTGCCGTCGGAGTTCGCCCGCGCCGCGTCGGTGCACGGCACGGTCGGGGTGGTGACCGACCCGCACGAGATCGCCAACGTGATGGGCCGGCCGGGGGTGGATTTCATGCTGGACGATGCGGATCGCGTGCCGCTGAAGTTCTGGTTCGGCGCCCCGTCGTGCGTGCCGGCCACGCCGTTCGAGACCGCCGGCGCCGCGCTCGACGCCGACGCGGTCGCCGACCTGCTCGACGAGCCGCGGGTGCACTACCTCTCGGAGGTGATGAACTTCCCCGGCGTGCTCCGCGGCGACGAGCAGGTCATGGCCAAGCTCGCCGCCGCCAAAGCGCGGGGGATGCTGATCGACGGCCATGCGCCCGACCTGCGGGGCGACGACGCGGCCCGCTACTTCGCCGCCGGCATCTCCACCGATCACGAGTGCTTCACCAGGGACGAAGCGCTCCACAAACTCTCCGCCGGCTGCCTGATCGCGATCCGCGAGGGCTCGGCCGCCCGCAACTTCGACGCCTTGCACACGCTGATCGATGAGCATCCCGGCCGGTGCATGCTCTGCAGCGACGACAAGCACCCCGACGAACTGATCCACGGGCACATCAATCAACTCGTGAAACGCGCCCTCGACGCGGGGCATGACCTGATGAACGTGCTGCACGCCGCCTGCGTCTTGCCCGTGGAGCACTACGGCATGAACGTCGGCCTGCTGCGCGTCGGCGACCCGGCCGACTTTATCGAGGTGAAGAACGCGGAGCCGTCGAGCGTCCTGCGCACCTTCATCGATGGTCGCTGCGTCGCGCAGCACGGCAAGACGCTGATCCCGCGCCTGTCGGCGGCGTCGCTCAATCACTTCGGCGCCGAGCCGGTGACCGAGGCCGACCTTGCGCTGTCGGTCACGTCCGACCAGGTCCGCGTGATCCAGCCCGCCGACGGTCAGTTGATCACCGATTGCCGCGTCGCGCCGGCGTCGTCGGTCGGAGCGTCGGCGCTGAAGCTGGTGGTGCACAACCGGTACGGCGGCGCGAAGCCGGCGGTGGCGCTGATCGGCGGGTTCGGCCTGAAGCGCGGCGCGATCGCGTCGTCGGTCGCTCACGACTCGCACAACATCGTCGCGGTCGGCGCGGACGACGCGGCGTTACGCCGCGCGATCAACACCGTGGTGCAACACGGCGGCGGGCTGGCGGCGGTCGACGGCGACGCGGTGGTGAGCCTGCCGCTCACGGTCGCCGGGCTCATGTCCGACCGCGAGGCGCACGAGGTCGCCGCCGCCTACAGCGCGGTCGACGCGATGGCCAAACGCCTGGGCTGCAAGCTTCGCGCGCCCTTTATGACCCTGTCGTTCATGGCGCTGCTGGTCATCCCGAAGCTCAAGCTCAGCGACCTGGGCCTGTTCGACGCCGAGTCGTTCGCGTTCACGTCGGTGAATGTGGATTGATTCAAAACAGGATTGAACCACAGAGGCGCAGAGGACGCAGAGAAGAGATCTTCAGAACGTGTATGAGAAGTGATTTAGTTGATCTTGTAGTCAAGCCGGCCCTGAGCGGAGCGAAGGTCCGGATCGCGTCGGCGAAATCCATCCGGACCTTCGCTCCGCTCAGGGCCGGCTTCTCACACGTGTTCTCAGATATCAGAAACCAGGGGCGCCTGAAACAATAGGTTTGTCACTCAATTACTATCTCCCGGCTTTCTCTGCGTCCTCTGCGCCTCTGCGGTTCAACTCATCGGCGCCGCTATGAGCCCGCCAGCACCTCCCGCAGCGCCGCGAGGACGAGGGTGACGACCGGCTTCCGCGCGCCGTGGCCCATCAGGCCGATGCGCCAGACCTTGCCCTTGCCCGCGCCCAGGCCGCCGCCGATCTCGATGTCGTAGTCGTGGAGCAGGCGGGACCGGACCACCGCGTCGTCGACGCCGTCGGGGATGACGACGGTGTTGAGCATCGGCAGTGAATGGTCGGGGTCGGACCACCGGCTCATGCCGAGGTCGGCGAGCCCTTCCCAGAGCATGGCCGCCGCGTCGCGGTGCCGCTGGAATCGGGCGTCGAGGCCTTCTTCGTGCACGAGCACGAGGGCCTCGTGGAGGGCGTATAGCATGTTAACCGGCGCGGTGTGGTGGTAGGCGCGCTCGGCTCCCCAGTAGTTGCGGACCATCGAGAGGTCGAGATACCACGAAGGGATTTTGGCCTGGCGGTTGTCAATGTGCTTGACCGCGCGGGGCGACAGGGTGATCGGGCTGAGGCCCGGCGGGCAGGAGAGGCATTTCTGCGTGCCCGAGTACGCGGCGTCGATGTGCCAGTCGTCGACCTTGACCGGCGCGCCGCCGAGGGAGGTGACGCAGTCGACCACGAACAGCCCCCCGGCCTTGCGCACCGCCTTGCCGATCCGCTCGAGCGGCTGGTGGGCGCCGGTCGAGGTTTCGGCGTGCACCAGCGCGACCACGTCCGGCTTGAGGTCTTTCACGCGCTCGATCACCGCGTCCTGATCGAAGACCTGCCCCCAGGGCTTTTCGAGGGTGACGACCTCGCCGCCGCAACGCTGGGCGATGTCGACCAGCCGGCCCCCGAAGACGCCGTTGACCCCGACCAGCACCCTGGCGCCGGGCTCGACCAGGTTGACCATCAGGCACTCGGCGCCCGCCATGCCCGTCCCGGAGACGGCGAGGGTCATCTCGTTGGCGGTCTGAAACAGGCCCTGGAGCATGGCGCGGACCTCGTCCATCAGGCCCAGGAAATGCGGGTCGAGGTGCCCGACGGTCGGCCGGCCGAGGGCCTCGAGCACCCGCGCGGGCACGGGGCTGGGGCCCGGGCCGAGCAGCAGGCGCTGGGGTGGGAACTGGGTTTGAGGCATTTTTTTCTCGTTCCTGAAGGGCAGAGCGTAAAAAATCCGATGGGATGATAGCTCATAAGTCCCCGTGATGCTTGCGCTTGGAGCTGAAGTGAGGCGGCGGGGCGGCGGACGGGAACATTTTTTGATTCAACCGGCTTGACATTCTAGACGACTGGTCTAATACTGTAGGTGAAATGATCGTGACTGAAACCAACACGAGAGAGCGGCTGATCGAGTGCGGGATCGAGGCGATGACGGCCAAGAGCTACAACGCCTGCGGCCTGAAAGAGATCCTCGACCGGGCCGGCGTGCCCAAGGGCTCGTTCTACCACTATTTCAAGAGCAAGGAAGACTTCGGCGTGGCGATCATCGAGTCGTTCACCCAGAAGTACGCGGACCTGAAGCACCAGATCCTGACCGACCCGGACAAGACGCCGATCGAGCGGCTGCGGGCCTATTTCCAGAAGGGCCGGGATTGGTACGCCGAGAACGGCTTTGAACAAACCTGCCTCGCCGCCAAGCTCGGGATGGACGTGGCGACCCTGAGCCAGCCGATGCGGATCGCCCTCAAACGCGGCATGGACCGCTGGCGGTTCGAGATGGCCCAGTGCATCCGCGAAGCCCAGGAGGCGGGCGAGATCGACCCGACCCGCAACGCCGACGCCCTGGCCGAGTTCATCTTCAACGCTTGGGAGGGCACCGCGCTGCACGTGCAGCTGGCCCAGAGCGTTGAGCCGATCGAGCGGTTCATCGAGAACGTGTTCAGCGAACTGTTGAGACCCTGATTTTTTTTGGACGAAAACTAGACGACCGGTCTATTTTAGAGGAAGGTTAAAAATGCGACATCAAACGAAAAACAGCTCGAGTGAGGCGAACAGCGAGGCAAACACCGAAGCATTCCTGATGAGCAGCCGGGCCCAGGCGTTGCTGGCCAAGGCCCGGCGCCGGCAGCTCGATTTCGCGCTGGCGGGGCGGATCCTCGCCTCGCTGGAGTACGCCAAGCGGGCCGACCGGATCCGGCGGATGGCCCAGCCGGCGTTGATGGGGCTGGCGGTCATGGCGCTCGCCGCCGTCCCCGCGTTCGGCCAGGCCACGGTGCGCACCGCCGAGGTCGAGGTCGGGCCGATCCAGGCTCACCAGCGCGTCACCGGCAGCCTGCGGGCGGCGTCCCGTGCGGACATCGCGGTGCTCGAAGAAGGTCGCATCACGGAGGTCGCGGTCAACGAGGCCGACCGGGTCGAGAAGGGCCAGGTCCTGGCGCGGATCGACGCCCGGCGGCTGGCGGCCCAGCTCGACGAGGCCCGCGCCGACGCCGACGTGACGCGGGCCCGGATCGACGAGATGAGCGTCCAGCTCGACCTGGCCCAGCGGGACCTGACGATCCTCAACCAGCTGGCCGCCAACAGCGCGGCGCACGACAAGGAGCTGCGCGACGCCCGCACCGCGGTCGGCGTGGCCGAGGCCCGGCTCAACGCGTCCGAGCGCGAGCTGGAGCGGATCGGCGCCCGGGTCGAGCTGCTGCAGGTCCGTCTGGACGACGCGGTGATCCGCGCCCCCTTCGACGGCCGGGTGGTGCAGCGGCACGCCGAGCCGGGCGAGTGGCTGTCGGCCGGCGATCCGGTGGTGACGGTCGTGTCGACCGGGATGATCGAGGCGTGGCTGGAGACGCCCGAGCGGCTTGCCGACGCGGTGGGCGCGCACGCCAATGAGATCACGGTGGATGTCCAGGCGTCCGGGGCGCACGTGGCGTCGACGCGTGTCCGCGTGGTGCCGCAGGTGGACCCGCGGGCCCGGACGTTCGCGGTGGTGGTTGAGATGGATGATCAGGGCGGCCGCTTCTCGCCGGGCATGTCGGTGACGGCCTGGGTGCCCGCCGGTCAGCGCGATGAGTACACCAGCGTGCCCAAGGACGCGGTGGTCCGCACGGCCCGCGGCGCCCACGTCTTCCTCGCCGGGCTCGACGAGGCGGGCCAGCGCATCGCGGTCCACACCCCGGTCCGCATCCTCTTCGAGACCGCCGACCGCGTGGTGATCGGCGGGGACGTGCTCGCCCCCGGCGACCTGGTGGTCATCGAAGGCAATCAGCGCCTGCGTCCCAACACCCGGCTCGCCCTGGCCACGCCGGCCTCCTAAAACTCCTCCGATCCTTCCTCCTCCTGTCCGCGGGTCGCTTGCCCGGCGACCCGCGGCCTTACCCGCCTTGCGCCTGCGTTGAAGCATAAACCACGCGTCTTCCAGCGAAAGAGGGACCCGCGATGAACACCCTGATCGATCTGGCCGTGAAGCAACCCATCACCGTTGCCGTCGGCGTCATCCTCGCCCTGATCGCCGGCGTCATCGCCATCACCTCCGTGCCGATCCGCATGACGCCCGAGGTCGATTCGGTGGTCATCTCGGTGACCACGACCTGGGAAAACGCCTCGCCCACCGAGATCGAGAGCGACGTGATCGAAGAGCAGGAGAAGCGGCTGGGTGACTTGTCCGGCCTGGCGGCGATGACAAGCATCAGCCAGGCCGGCCAGGGCCAGGTGAGGCTGGAGTTCCGCACCGGGACCGACATCGAGCAGGCGATGGCCGAGGTGGACCAGAAACTCGGCGAAGTGCCGGGCTACCCCGAGGGCGTGGACGAGCCGCAGGTGGAGGACATCGATCCCGAGAGCGTGGACTACATCGCGTGGATCGGGCTGGCGTCGACCGATCCGGAGTTCGACCCGTCGGTGCTGTACGACTTCATGGAGCGTCGGCTGCGTCCGCGTTTCGAGCGGGCGACCGGGGTGGCGCAGGTGGGCATCCGCGGGGCCCGTGAGGCCGAGGTGCACATCCGGGTGGACCCGGTCGCGTTGGCCCAGCGGGGGATCACCTGGGCGGAGCTGGTGGAAGCGCTGGACCTGAGCAACGACAACTACTCGGCCGGCCGGCTGCCGGAGGGTAAGAGCGATATCCGCGTGCGGGCGGTGGGGCGTTTTTACGACGTGGAGCGGGTCGGCGACGTGGTGGTGCGGCGTGACGAGGCCGGGCCGACTTACCTGCGCGACCTGGCAGAGGTCGTGCCGACGCACAAGGAGATGATCGAGTGGGTCCGCGCCCGCGGCCACCGCATGCCGTTTTTCAACTTCCAGCTCGAGAGCGGGGGCAACCTGCTCGAGACCATGGCCGAGATCCAGGCCGAGGTCGCCGCCCTCAACGCGCCGGGCGGGCTGCTCGACCAGCACGCCAGGGAGCTGGGCCTCAACGGCACGCTCGAGCTGGTGCAGACCTACGACTCGACGACCTACGTGATTGACGCGATCGATCTGGTGCAGAGCAATATTCTCGTCGGCGGGTCGCTGGCGGTGCTGACGCTGCTGCTGTTCCTGCGGTCGCTGCGCACGATCGGCATCATCGCGGTGGCGATCCCGATCTCGGTGATCGCGTCGATGGTGATCCTGGTGGCGCTGGGCCGGTCGATCAACATCATCTCGCTCGCGGGGATGGCGTTCGCCACGGGGATGGTGGTCGACAACGCGATCGTGGTGATCGAGAACATCTTCCGTCACTTGGAGATGGGCAAACCCGTGCGGCGGGCGGCGGTGGAAGGGACCAAGGAGGTCGGCGGCGCAGTGGTGGCGTCGACGATGACAACACTGGTGGTGTTCTTCCCGATCCTGCTGATCCAGGAGTCGGCGGGTCAGTTGTTCCGCGACATCGCGCTGGCGATCATGTCGGCGGTGGCGGTGAGCCTGATCGTGTCGCTGACGGTGATCCCGTCGGCGGCGGGCCTGATCCTCAGCCCCAAGGCTCAGCCGAAGCCGGCCCGGGACGGGCGGCCCGCCCCGCGGCTGCCGCGCCGGCTGGCCCGGCCGGTCGCGGCGCTGGGCAACCTCAGGCACATGCCGCAGTTCATCGGCGGCCTGGTGTACCGCCTGACCGGGGGCTGGACGAGACGGCTGGCGGTCATCGCGGGGTTCGCGGCGGTCACGCTCGTGGGCATCTACCTCCTGCTGCCGCCGATGGACTACCTGCCGCGAGGCAACCGCAACATCGTCTTCAGCGTGCTCATCCCCCCGCCGGACTACAACGTCGATCAGTTGTCGGAGATCGGCGAGCGGATGGAAGAGCGGATCCGGCCGTCGTGGGAGATCGCGGGCACGCGGTTCGGCGTGGAAACCGCGGGCGACGGCGTGGACCGGCGGGTCCCGCTGCCGATCGGCCCCGGCGACGAGGACATGGTCCTGCCCCCAGAGCTGGATCACTACTTCCTCGTGGCGTGGGACGGGCGGGTGTTCCAGGTGGCGATCAGCGACGACAAGAAGCGAACGGTCGATGCGTTGCCGCTGATGAACCACGCGGTCGCCGGCGCCGCGGCGCCGGACGTGTTCGCGTTCTCGTTTCAGTTCCCGCTCTTCCGCACGGGCGGCACGACCGGCTCGGCGATCAAGATCGACCTGACCGGCGACGACCTGGGTCAGGTCAGCGATTCGGCCGCGGCGTTGATGGGGCGGCTGATCGAATCGTTCGGCCCGTACAGCGTGACGCCCGAGCCGGCCAACTTCGCGCTGCCCGCGCCCGAGCTGCGCATCATCCCCAACGACGAGCGGCTGCGCGAGCTGGGCATGTCGCGGCGCGACGTCGGCCTGGCGGTGCAGGCCAACGGCGACGGCATCTTCCTGCCCCGCCAGTTCCAGGTCGGCGGCGAGTTGAAGGACCTCAAGATCATCTCGCCCGCGGCGCTGGGCGACCAGCCGATCGAGGCGCTGATGCAGGCGCCGATCGCCACGCCCGATGGGAGGACCGTCGACCTGCAGAGTGTCGCCGAGGTTCACCGCATCGTCGAGCCCAACCAGATCAAGCACGTCGACCGTCTGCGTGCGGTGACCCTGCAGTTCACCCCGCCGGCGGACCTGCCGCTGGGCGAGGCGATCGAGCAGGTGGACAGCATGACCGCGGAGCTGCGCGAGCTGGGCGGCATTCAGCCCACGGTCGACGTCAAGCTCGCCGGCTCGGCGGGCAAGCTCAAGGAGGTCCAGCAGTCGTTGATGGGCGACGGCTCGCTGTTCGGCACGTTCACCAGCTCGCTGTTCATGGCCCTGATGGTGGTTTACCTGGTGATGGTTGTGCTGTTCCAGAGCTGGTCGTACCCGCTGGTGATCATGGTCAGCGTGCCGCTGGCGACCTTCGGCGGGTTCGTGGGGCTTTTCCTGGTGCACCAGTGGTCGGTTGCTGACCGGTATCTGCCGGTGCAGAACCTGGACATCCTGACGATCCTGGGGTTTGTCATCCTGGCGGGGGTGGTGGTGAACAACGCGATCCTGATCGTGGAACAGACGCTGAACTTCATGCGGCAGGACGCCTCGCTCTCGCCGCGGGAGGCGATCCGCGAGTCGGTGATCAGTCGGGTGCGGCCGATCCTGATGAGCACGATGACGAGCGTGGGCGGGATGATGCCGCTGGTGCTGATGCCCGGTTCGGGCAGCGAGTTGTACCGCGGCCTGGGCGCGGTGGTGATCGGCGGGCTGATCGTGTCGACGGTGTTCACCCTCGTGCTTGTGCCGACCGTGTTGAGCGTGCTGTTCGACCTGCGGTCGCGTTCACAGAAAAAACATGATTCGAAGGTCGAGGCCGCCCCCGTGGCGGCGACGACCGCCTAAAGTTCTTCACCCCCTACCGAAGGAGCTAACTCATGGGAAGACTTGACAACAAAGTGGCCCTGGTGACCGGCGGCGGCACCGGCATCGGCCGGGCCAGCGCGATCCGCCTCGCCGCCGACGGCGCCAAGGTCGTCATCGGCAACCGCAACGAGGCCGCCGGCCAGGAGACGGTCCAGCTCATCAAGGACGCCGGCGGAGAGGCGGCCTTCCTCAAGACCGACGTCACCCACGAAGACCAGGTCAAGGCCCTGGTCAAGCACGCGGTGGACGCCTACGGCGGGCTGCACATCGGCTTCAACAACGCCGGCGTCGAGGGCGCGACCGCCACGACGATCCAAGACACCGAAGAGAACTACCGCTTCATCTTCGACATCAACGTCCTGGGCGTGGTCTTCTCGATGAAGCACCAGATCCCGGCCATGCTCGATTCGGGGGGCGGGTCGATCATCAATAATTCATCCATCGCCGGGCACATCGGCTTCCCCCAGCACGGGATGTACGTCGCCTCCAAGCACGCGGTGATGGGCCTGACCAAGACCGCGGCCCTCGAGTTCGCCAAGGCCGGCGTCCGCGTCAACGCCGTCAGCCCGGGCGGGATCGAGACCGAGATGCTCGAGCGGTTCACCGGCGAGGACCCGGGTCAGGCGAAGGAGATGCTGGACATGATGATCTCGATGCACCCGATCGGCCGACTGGGTAAGCCCGAAGAGATCGCCCACTCCGTCGCGTGGCTCGCGTCGGACGACGCGTCGTTCGTGACCGGCCAGAGCATCACCGTCGACGGCGGGTTCACCGCGATCTAATCAATGCCGGTGCAGCCATGACGTCTCGTTAGCCCCGGGCTCCGCCCGGGGTTTTCGGGATTATTCAGGATCCCGGCGCGAAAGGAAGGAGCCCGGTCATGAGTCAGACGATGCAAGCGGTGCGGATGCACGAACACGTGGGGATTGACGGCCTTCGCGTGGAGGAGGTCGCCCGGCCCGCGCCTGGCGTAGGGGAAGTGTTGATCGAGATGAAGGCCGCCGGGGTGAACCCGGTCGACTGGAAGATCGCCGAGGGTTTCAGCAAAGAGGCGTTTAACCACACGCTGCCCATGGCGCTCGGCTGCGAGGTGTCGGGCGTGATCGCCGAGGTCGGCGAAGGGGTTGAAGGCTTCGCGACGGGCGATGCTGTGTTCGGTTACCTCAGCCTGATGCGGTTTGGCGCCTATGCGCATTACGTGATCGCGTTGCCGGACGAGATCGCGGCCAAGCCGGGCGATTTGTCACACGAAGAAGCCGCGGCGATCCCGGTCGGCGCCCTGACTTCCGCGCAGGCCCTCTTTGACACGGCCGGTCTGGGCGCCGGCCAGACTGTGCTGATCCACGCCGCGGCGGGCGGGGTCGGGTCGGCGGCGGTTCAACTGGCCAAGGCCCGGGGCGCGACGGTCATCGGGACCGCGTCGGGCGCGAACGAGGCGTTCGTCCGGTCGTTGGGCGCCGATGAATTCATCGATTATCGGACCACCGCGTTTGAAGAGGCCGTTCGAGACGTCGATGTGGTTTATGACACCATCGGCGGCGACACCCAGGCCCGTTCGTTTGGCGTGCTCAAACCCGGCGGTTTTCTGGTGAGCATCTTGACGCCGCCTTCTGCGGAACTGGCGGAGCGTCACGGCGTGAAGGCGGCGACATTGATGGTGGCCCCCAACGGGCGACAACTCGCCGAGATCGCCCCGCACGTGAAGCCGACGATCGCCCAGACCTTCCCGCTCGCCGAGACGCACGCCGCGCTGAAACAGAGCCGGTCCGGCCGGACGCGGGGCAAACTGATCGTCCTGCCGGGCTGATTTTGAGGCTATCGGACATCAATCGGAAAAGCCCGGCCCCGATCTAACCGATCCAAACGGCGTGCCCCTCGTGGGCGCGCCGTTTTTGGTTTACACTCGGCAGGGCCGGGGCTTGTCGATCCAGGTAATGGAGGTCGATCCATTGAAAGGCATTATCCTCGCGGGCGGCAGCGGCACCCGGCTGTATCCCCTGACCCGCGCGGTCAGCAAGCAGCTTTTGCCTGTCTACAACAAGCCGATGATCCTGTACCCGCTGTCGGTCCTCATGATGGCCGGCATCCGTGAGGTGTTGATCATCAGCACGCCGCACGACCTGCCGCTGTTCCGCCGCTTCCTCGGCGACGGCTCGCGGTGGGGGATGAGCTTCAGCTATGTCGAGCAGCCCGAGCCCAAGGGGCTCGCCCAGGCGTTCCTGCTCGACCGTGCGTTCATCAACCGCCAACCGACCTGCCTGATCCTTGGTGATAACATCTTCCACGGCAGCGGCCTGTCGAAGCAGGTGCAGGAGGCCGCCAAGCTGACGGACGGAGCGATGATCTTCGGGTATGCGGTGAAAGACCCGCATCGATACGGCGTGGTCGAGTTCGACGAGCAGGGCAAAGCCGTCTCACTCGAAGAGAAGCCGGAGCGGCCCAAGAGCCATTTCGCCGTGCCCGGGCTTTACTTCTATGACCAGGAGGTGATGTCGATCGCCGAGGACCTCAAGCCCTCGGCCCGCGGCGAGTTGGAGATCACCGACCTCAACCGCGTCTACCTCGACCGCGGCAAGCTGCAGGTGCAGGTCTGGTCCCGCGGCACGGCATGGCTCGACGCCGGCACGCACGAGTCGCTGCTTCAGGCCGGCACGTTCGTGGAGGCGATCGAAGAACGTCAGGGCACGATGATCGCCTGCCCCGAAGAGATCGCTTACCGAATGGGTTACATCGACGCCGGCCAACTTGAAAAACTCGGCCAGGAAATGAAGAACAACGGCTACGGCCAGTACCTGCTCGAACTGCTCCGCGACGACGCGATGGCTGACCCGACGCGCCTGCAAGGAGACGCCTGATGCAGGTGACGCCCACCGCCATCCCCGACGTCAAGCTCATCACGCCGAAGAAGTTCGGCGACCACCGCGGCTTCTTCTCGGAAACTTACAGCCGACAGGCGTTTCAGGATGCCGGCCTGGATCTTAATTTCGTACAGGACAATCACTCGCTCTCCGCGGAGGTCGGCACGTTGCGGGGGCTGCATTTCCAAGCCCCGCCGTTCAGTCAGGACAAGCTGGTCCGCGTGGTTCGCGGCGTCGTTCTCGACATCGCGGTGGACCTGCGGAAGAGCTCGCCGACTTACGGCCAACACGTCGCGGCCGAGTTGTCCGCCGACAACTGGCGGCAGATGCTGGTCCCGATCGGATTCGCGCATGGTTTCGTGACGCTCGAACCGGACACCGAGGTGCTGTACAAGGTCACGAACGTTTACGCGCCGGACCACGACCGCGGCGTGATCTGGAACGACCCCGACCTCCATCTGGACTGGCGCCTTGGCGGGCGAGAGCCGATCCTGTCGGACAAGGACCGCAATCATCCATCCCTTGCGGCATGCGATAATCCGTTTTGAGCCCTCTATGGAACCCGACGCCAACATCCTCCTGATCGGCCCCAACGGTATGCTCGGCCGGGCGTGGCGGGCGTTGCTCGACGCCCGCGGGATGAGCTATCGCGCGGTCGGGCGTCCGGAACTGGACTTCGCCGATCCCGACGCCATTGTCAGCGCCGTGACGGATGGGGTGGACCTGGTGATCAATTGCGTCGCCTACACCGACGTGGACGGGGCCGAGGCCGATGAGCCGACCGCGATGCTCATCAACGGCCAAAACGTCGGCGTGCTGGCGGACCGCTGCAAGGCGGTCGATGCGGCGTTGCTGCATTACTCAACCGATTACGTATTCAACGGCCAACAGAGCTGGCCTTATCAAACGGATCAACCCCACGACCCGATCAACGCGTACGGCCGCAGCAAAGCGCAGGGCGAGACCCGCGTCCGCGCCGCAGGCGGCCGGCACTTGATCGTCCGGGCCAGCTGGGTCTACGCCCCGTGGGGCCGGAACTTCGTCCGCACCATCGCCCACGCCGCCCGCCAGCGCGACGTCCTCCGCGTGGTGGACGATCAGCACGGCCGGCCGACCAGCGCCGAGCACCTCGCCGCGGCCTCCCTCGCGCTGTACGAGGTCGGCGCCTCGGGCGTCCACCATGTCACCGACGGCGGCCGGTGCACCTGGTGCGGTTTCGCGCAGGCCATCGTCGCCACGGTCAATCCCGCCTGCACCGTCGAGCCCTGCAGCAGCGCCGAACACCCGCGCGCCGCCAAACGCCCCGCTTACAGCGTGCTGGACCTGTCCCAAACTCAGAAGCTGATCGGGCCGATGCCTGATTGGAAAACAAACCTGAACTCGGTCTTAAACCGGATGAGCGGTGTGGCCGAGTCAACCGGCTCTTGACGAGTCATCAGAGACGCTGACATGAAGATTCTCCTCACCGGCGGCAGCGGGTTTATCGGGTCGAACTTCGTTCGATACGTCCTTCGCGATCGTGACGACATTGAGGTCGTCAACCTCGACGCCCTGACCTATTCGGGCAATCCTGAGAACCTGGCCGACGTGGAGAATGATCCGCGCTACACCTTTGTCCACGGCAACATCCTTGATATCGAGTTGTGCCGGAAGCTGATTGGCGAGTGCGACGCGGTGATCCACATGGCGGCCGAGTCGCACGTGGATCGGTCGATCATCGACGCCAGGCCGTTCGTGGAATCCAATGTCCTGGGCACGCAGACCCTGCTGGACGCCATGCGCAAGGTCGACCCCGACAACGCCAAGACCTTTGTCCACGTCAGTACCGATGAGGTGTTCGGCGATCTGCCGCTGGACCGGCCCGAACTCAAGTTCAGCGAGGCGACGCCCTACGCCCCCTCGTCTCCTTATTCCGCGAGCAAGGCCGGCTCGGACATGATCGCCCGGGCGTACCACCATACTTTCGGGATGAAGGTGATGGTGACCAACTGCTCGAACAATTTTGGGCCTTATCAATTCCCGGAGAAGGTCATCCCGCTGTTTGTCACGAACCTGATCGAAGGCAAGAAGGTCCCGCTGTATGGCGACGGACGCAACGTCCGTGACTGGCTGCACGTGGAGGACCACAACGAAGCGGTGCTGGCCGTCCTTGAGAAAGGCGAGCCCGGCGAGTCGTATTGCATCGGCGGCAACAACGAGCGATCGAACCTGGAGCTGACCCACGCGATCCTGGGGGCGATGGGCAAGGACGAGAGCTGGATCGAGCCGGTGAAGGACCGTCTGGGGCACGACCGGCGGTACGCGATCGATGCTACGAAGCTCAAGACGCAACTGGGTTGGGAGCCGACGCGGTCGGCGTGGCCCGCGGCGCTGGAGTCGACCGTGAAGTGGTACGTGGACCACGCCGAGTGGTGGAAGCGGGTCAAGAGCGGGGCGTACCGGGGTTATTACGAGCAACAGTACGTTAACCGTTAAGGCTTTCACACCGGTGAATGCGATGGCGGTCAACCTGGCGGGGGGCGATCTGAGCCTGATGGGGTTGGGCGTGACCGGGTTGTACCTGACCGGCGCCGTGGCCTGCGGCCGGGCTGGCCGGCGGTCGTGGACGCTCGGGAACGGCGACGCGTGGGGCTGGGTGCTGATCGGCGCCGTGCTGTTGTTGCTGGGGATCAACAAGCAGGTGGATCTGCAGCAGATCGTGCGGGTGACCGCCGCCTCGTTTGCAAGGTCGTGGGGATGGTATGAGCACCGCCGGATGATCCAGGCCGCCGCGTTGATCGGGATCGCGTCGGGTCTGGGGGTCGGGGGCCTGGGGTGGCTGTGGTGGGTCCGCCGAAGGCGGGGGCTCTGGCTCGCGACGGCCGGCGCCGGCGTGGTCGGCGGCTTCGTGCTGCTGCGGGCGGCGACGTTCTATCACGCCGCCGACCCCCTGCTCCGACCCGTCGGCAGCCAGGCCATTGTCCTCGGTCTCGAGCCCATCGGCCCGCTGGTGATCCTCGCCGCCGCCGTCTGGGCCGCGATCCGCCGTCGGCCGGCTCAGGGCCCGCCGACGATCAACCGATGATTAACCGTGCTCGGCTTCACCCCAAACGCCGATCTGATATTTTGTCTAGCCCACCACGCCCGATAAGGAGGCAGCCCCCTTGGCCACCAACCCCCGACGCGCCTTGATCACCGGCATCACCGGTCAGGACGGCTCATACCTCACCGAGCTCCTCCTCGATAAGGGATACGACGTCCACGGCATCATCCGGCGTGCGTCCAACTTCAACACCGAACGCATCGACCATCTCTACCACGATCCGCACGAGACCGGCCCCAAGATGCGCCTGCACTACGGCGATCTCAATGACGGCAACGGCCTGTCCAAGCTCATCCGGCAGATCAAGCCCACCGAGGTCTACAACCTCGCCGCCCAGTCTCACGTCCGCGTTTCATTCGATCAGCCCGTCTACACCGCCGACACCACCGCCACCGGATCGCTCAAGCTCCTCGAGGCGGTGCGCGACTTCCAGGACGAGTCCGGCTACCAGATCCGCTATTACCAGGCGTCCAGCTCCGAAATGTTCGGCAAGGTCATCGAGACGCCTCAAAAAGAAACCACCCCCTTCTACCCCCGCTCGCCCTACGGCGTCGCGAAGGTCTACGCCCACTGGATCACGGTCAACTACCGCGAGTCCTACGACATGCACGCCAGCTGCGGCATCCTGTTCAACCACGAGTCCCCCCGCCGCGGCGAGACGTTCGTCACCCGCAAGATCACCCGCGCCGTCGGCCGGATCAAGCTCGGCCTGCAGAAGAAACTCTACATGGGCAACCTCGACGCCAAACGCGACTGGGGGTTCGCCGGCGATTACGTCGAGGCCATGTGGCTCATGCTCCAGCAGGACCAGCCCGATGATTACGTGATCGCCACCGGCGAGATGATCTCCGTCCGCGAGTTCTGCGAAAAAGCCTTCGGCCGCGTCGATCTCGACTACAACGACTTTGTCGAGATCGACCCCCGCTACTTCCGCCCGGCCGAGGTCGACCTGCTCATCGGCGACCCGGGCAAGGCCCGCAAGCAGCTCGGCTGGGAGCCGAAGGTCGGCGTCGGCGAGTTGGCCAACATGATGGTCGACCATGACCTCGAGCTCGCCCGCCGCGAGAAGACCCTGCGCGACGCCGGCCACACCCTGCCGCAGAGCATCGGGCACGATCAATAAGGCCTGCCCCAATCACGGCCTCGCCGAGCCTCCCCGGCCGGCACATCCTGCGAGGCGGTGGCGTGGCGTCAGGCCTGGGCCCCTTGCCGCCGACGCCATTGATTAATGTTCCGTATCAACGACGGGACGGCGTTCGCCTTCGTAGACGCGGATGTAGTCGACATACATATCCGAGCCGTCGCCATAACGTTCCAGGTCGATCGGCCAGCGGCTGATGCCTCCGATGGCGTAGTTGATCAGGATGCAGTGCGGGTTGCTGGCGGAGATGTCGTTGGTTGGGTGCCGCAGCACCTCGATGTCATCAAAGTAGTAGACGGTGTCGTCCATGCCGACCCGGACGGCGTAGGTGTGGAACGTGGTCGACCAGTACGACTTGCCGCCGAGCTCCATGATCGGGACGCGGGCGCTGATCGCTTTTTTCTTCGAGCCGTCCGGGTTGGTCTGCCCCCAGAAGTGGCTGACGATCGAGTAGCCCGGGTGGTTGGGGTTTCCCGCCCCGACCCCGCCGTAACACTCGGCGATGTCCAGCTCATCGCCGGGCACGCCGCGGTCGATCGCGGTGATCGTCCAGAAAGCGGGCCAGGTTCCCGGTGCGGACTGGGCGGTGAATCGGGCCTCGATGTAGCAGGGCGCTTTGGCCCAGAAGCCGTTGCCGTCCATGTCCACGGTGGCGAGAAGGCCGGTGCTGCCTTTAGAGCCCGGAGCCTTACGCGCCTTGATCCTCAGGTACGTGTCGACCTGCTCGAAGGGCGGCTGGTCGCTGTCCACATCGTTGAAAGGCCAGCCGCTGAAATCGCCGAACCGCGGCTTGTGGGCGTTGTATCGAGCCCCCCGGCCGTCGTTGGAAATCGACAACGCGCCGTCGAAGTCATCGCTGAAAACCAGTTTCATGCCCTCGGCCGCCGGCGGGTCGTTGTCGGGGATGCCCTGGTTCCACTTCACGCCGACCGCGTTGTAAAGCTGCAGTTCACAGAGGTCGCGCCGGCCCTGGCCGTCATGCGCCAGGATACGGATGTTGACCGGGCCGTGGGGGAACCGGTCCGCGGGGAAAACAAAAGAACCTTCCCCGTTCGGGTCGAGTTGAATCTCCCCCGGCGCCAGGGTGACGTCGTGGCCCCATGGGCTGGGGTGCTCCTCGGTGGGCTGTCGCCAGCACAACGCCTTGGCCATTTTCATGCCCGGGGCCCGGATCGCCACGGCGACTTCGCCCCGGACCGTCGAGCGATAAGCCGGACTGATCACCTCAATCGCCTGAACCCATTCATCACCGCCGGTCGACTGACCATAGTTAAAGTCGAGATATTCCTCGTCGGACGCCGCGCGGCTGCTGGCGGCGACGGATGAGGCGATGAAAAAAATCACGATCGATCGGTAATGAAGCGGGTGGCTCATGAGGTGTGGATAGGTCTCATGGGTTGAGCGTTGGCGTCAACGGAGAACGCCGTGGTGATCGCGGCCATGCCGCGGTTCGGCGACGGGCCCGTCGGTTACGCATGCCATCAGCCAGCTACATTCATCTTCGATCGAAAACCGATGGCCGGCCCGAGGTCCAGGGGGCGCCGTAGCCTTCCGGGTAAGGCCGGGTCCACCAATTGTCCGACGCCGGCGCCGCCTTGCCCTCGGCGTGTCCATCCGCGAACAGGGCGTTGTTGACGTCGCCGACGTGCCGGGCAGCGATGCGGCCGTTTGTTGGTTCATGGTAAGCGCGATTCATGCTGAACCACGAGTCGAAGGTGGCGTTGATCGCGAGATCGGTGACGACCAGCGTTTCGCTCGGCTTGCCCAGGCTTTCGATGGTCGCCGCATACCGGTAATGATCACCCATCCAGGAGAACCGCGCATTGTCCGTAAAGTCACCGTGGTCCCATCCGGCCAGCGAGCTGTTGTAACCGTAACTGATGTTGCCGCCGGGTCGGGCCTGTCCCTCCTTGCTTTTGTCGGGATCATCGGGGCACCAGACCGGGATCCGGTTCGCGTCGTCGACGCCCGACACCACTTCGTACCACAGATCGGCGTCGGGATGGTCGGGCGAGAGCAGGCCGTCGCCCGCGGCGTTCAGGCTATGCGAGAGCGGATACGCCTGGCTGGTGTTGGCGAAATACCCGGCGAAGTAGATCCCCCACTGCCGCTGGTTGCTCAGGCACATGGCCGATCGCGCTGTCGCCCGTGCGCTCTGCAGCGCGGGCAGGAGGACGGCGATCAATAGAGCAATAATTGAAATGACCACAAGCAATTCAATGAGTGTGAAACCGTGATGTGTTCGTTTGATGCACATGTTGAATCGCTCCGATAGGATGAGGAGAGGAGAGTTGATCATCATTCGGCTCGGCGTCCTGTCGTGGATTCGCCGATATAAAGCTTCATGGCCGCCGGTTCGACCAGCAGCGGCCCCAGCCATTCGCGGCCGGCGCGTTCGATGTAGTCCAGGCACGCCTGCACGAGCGGTCGGATGCTGCCGTACTCGAGGCAGGTCAGCGAAGGCGTCAGGTAGCGCGCCGCGCCGGCCCAGTCCTCGGCGCTGCAGACCGCCACGTCTTCGCCGGGGGTCAGCCCCGCGTCCGTCAGGGCGCGCATCGCGCCGACCGCCGCGGCGCCCGTCGTGCATACGATGCCCGTAGCGTCCAGCCCGCCATCCTGTTCGATCCGGCGGGCCACCACGGTGTGGGCCTGTCTCGTGGCGGAATTGAAAAGGTTCACCGGTTCGTTGATCACCGGCCCTTCGATCCCCAGCGCTGAAGCCCAAAGGTGCCACGCTTCGATACGGGCCCGGATGATGTTGTTCAGCGGTTGGGTGTTGAGGCACGCCACCCGCCGATGGCCCTGCTCCCGCAGGTGTTCGATCAGCAGCTGGATGGAAGCGGGATTCGCGGAGCGCAGGCACGGGATCCCATACGACGAGGCGTCCTCTTCCAGCAGGACGGCCGGCGTTTCAGCGGTTTTGATCTGATTCAGGAGCGCCTCGGGGAAGTCGTCGCCGGTCGGCAGGAAGAACAATCCGTCCAGGCCCCGCATCGCTTCGACGATCGCGGCGTCGTCCCAGTGGGTGTACGGCACGGCTTTGAACGACCAGCCCCGGCCGGCGCAGCCTTCGTCGATCTGCTGGTGCCACCGGGCGATCTCGGGCGAGGGGTAAGCCGGGGCGAGCATGCCGACGTGCAGCGTCGCGCGTTCGGCCGGCAGGTCGAACCGGCCGGTCTCGCGCCGCACCAGCATCCCTTGCTTCACCAGGGCCGACAGCGCCCGGGTCACGGTGCGTGAATTGACGCCCAACTCGGCCACGAGCCCCGCGTGCGACGGGAAACCGCGCAACCGATAATCGCCGTGACGGATGCGTTGCTTGAGGGTACGGGCGATGTCTTCGTACTTGGCCATGGTGCGTTGGTGCTCCTTCCCGCATTATCCGCGTCGACAGGTTGTGAACACCAGTCCGGCGGCGACCCATCCGAGCGCCGTCGTCGGCTCGGGGACCACGTCGACGATCTGGATGCCCGTCGTGCCCGTCCAGCCGCCGCCGCCGACCTTACCGTCCCAGTCGATGGTGATGTCGCGGGTTGTATTGCCGGTCCAGCGGATATAGTTGGAGCCGGGGATGTCGACGCCATCGGTGTTCGTGGCCTGGACATAATTGCCACTCTGCCACTTGTTGTTGTACCAGTACGTGTCGATTAAATCGACCACGCCGCTGCCGCCCTCGGCGACCGAGAGGGTCGCCTTGCCGCCGCCGTTCTGGTTCCCCGCGTTTGCATAGATGTAAATGTCGTACCGGGCGTAGGGGATATGCGTGATGGTGATGCGGGGCTGCGGGTGGAATTGGCCCTGTCGCAGCGTCAGGTCCGCGCCGGTGAAACCCCAGGCCGCGCCCAAGGTGGGCCACACCTTCGTGCCAGGCGCCGCATCCACGGTGATGGTCATACCCGTCACCGTGTTGCCGGCGTGGTCGACAGGGTCGCTCAGGACGCCCGAGTTGTGTTGACCGTTCGCGTCATCGCTGGTGATGGTGAAGTTGTTCCAGTTGCTTTGGGCGACATCCGCCTGGCCGGCCGTGTCGGTCGGCGCCAGTGTCGCGGGCGTCGCGGCGGCGCCATCGTAGAAATTGATGCCGATACGATCCGCTTGCACAGCCCACGCGGCGGACATGAATAGGACTGAGGCGATGATCAGCGACCCGACTCTCATGGCGATGTTCTCCTTGTCCCGGCGTCCGTTCGAAATGATTTCCAATGCCAGCGTGCACGGCTCCCGCAACGCTCGCGGCCGGACCGGTGACGATTGCACCCCTCGTGATAGATCCAGAACCGGCCTTGGAAGAATCGAACTCTCAATGCAACTTCGCGAGTCGGTAAAATGACACCGGGTTTCACACCACAGATCATAATACACTGTTTTAATGTATTGTCAATAAAAAGACGTATAAATGAAGTATTATTCTCACTGATAGGCTTCTTCTTGTCATCGCAGGCTTTAGGATCACGTAATCGGGGCCAGGAACGGCTCCGGTGGAGCGGATGGCGACCCAATTCAGATGATGGCGGAGGGCCCTGAGAGACGGTCGTCACCGTTACGTCTTCGACCGCAAGCCTGAGCGAGCGCCAAGTGCGATACAGATGGGTTGTAAACGTCCGGAAAGATGCTTGACATTCCGCGTACATGAACTAAACTAAGCGTTTAGTTGGCTGATTTATTCATGCTTCATACTCCGTCCGCTCGACCTGTATCCAGTTTTGGATCAATCCTTGACGACACGATCGACCATCAGGAACCGCCGAATCACCCTTGCCGACGTCTCCAGGCTTGCGCGGTGCTCGACCGCGGTGGCCTCGACGGTGATCAACCGTGCGGGCGGCAACACCGGCGTCAGCCCTGAGATGCGGCAGCGTGTCCTCAGGGCGGCCGAGCAGTTGGGATACCGTCCGGACTTCGCCAGCCGGAGCCTTGCCCGCAAGTCGACCGAGACCCTGGGGGTGTTTGTCCCCGCCCGCGAATGGGCCGGCCTGGGCTTCAATTACGAGGGCCGGATCCTCCGCGGCATCGAGCGGGCCTGTCAAGCCCGCAACTACGATTTGCTGGCCATCAACCTCGGCGGTAAGTCCAGCCCTGAAAGTTGTTTGCACAAATTCACCGAGCGGCGTATCGACGGCCTGGTCTTGCTCCATGTCCCCGCGGCATCCGACTGGGTGCGGCCGCTCATCGAGCAGTACCCCAACGTGACCGCCGTCAACTATTACGGACCCGTCGAGGAATTGCCCCGGGTGAACTTCGACGACCGGGCCGCATCCGCGATGGCCGCCCGACACCTCATCGAGTCGGGCCATCGCGACATCGCCTACATCGGGGCGGGTGAGCTGGACCCCGGCCCCGGCGCGACGCTCCGTCGTCAGGGTTATGAAGCTCAGATGCGCGAGGCGGGCCTGCCCATCGAGCCGGCCTGGGTATGGGACCTGGACAACCCTGCTTGCGACATGCCGACGGACGTGGGTTGGTTCGAGGCTGTCGGCGTGGCGATCGAGGGCTTGTTTGCGCCGAGCAGACACCGCACACCCACGGCCTTGGTGTGCTACAACGACCAGGTCGCGGTCCGCGTCATCCGCCAGATGAATCGCCTCGGCCTGAGCGTGCCGGGTGATGTCAGCGTGATCGGCATCGACGACACGGAAATCTGCCTGCACGTCGACCCGATGCTCACATCCGTCCGCCAGCCGCTCGGGGACATGGGCCGGCGGGCTGCGGAGATCGTGCTCGATGGGAGTCTGGGCGAGCCCCTCGATCGTTCGCCCGAGCCTTTGGTCACGCCCTCGCTGACCCTCCGGGAGTCGACCGCGGAGGCGTCCAAGACCCGGACGCGAGGCGGCTTCACCCTCGTGGAATTGCTGGTGGTGATCAGCATCGTGGCACTCCTGATCGCGCTGTTGCTCCCGGCCCTTCAGGGCGCCCGCAGCACCGCCCGCACGATCCAGGGCCTCGCAAACCACCGCTCGATCATGTTCGGCATCCGCGGCTACGCAACGGATTACAAGCAGCACTTCCCCCCGGGCGAATACACCACCGGCAACTCAGACTGGTCGCTGAAAGTCAACGGCTATCTCGAGCAGGAAAACATGGGGACGTATTCCGGCGGCCTGGACCTCAGCCCGGTGTTCAAAGACCCCAACGCCACGATTAAAAGCGGGCGGCTGCATTACTCGGCCCACCCGAGGTTGATGCCGAGGGTCAACCCGACCAGCTCTTACAGGACCGGCAGTTTTGATCGCGTGTTTCGCGCGACCGAGACGGGCGTCCTCTTCGACGGGGCGCAGCAGGGCAACACCGGCAGCGGCTACGGCTCGGTCGCCTACCGCGCCCACTCCGTGAACGGCTCGACGAACAGCATTTTCGCCTGGTACGCGGGGATCGCCAATCCCAACGGCAAGGTCAGGATCCAGAACGACGACGACATCAACGCCGCTTCCGCAACGATCCGCTACCGGCAGGGCGGCGACTCCGCAGCCAACGTCGTTTTCGCCGACGGCCACGCCGAGACGATGCCGATCGGCTCGATCCGGAACAAGCACATCCATGCGGATAAGCAGTATTGATCCTCAACCCCGCGGGCGGGTTGCCGCCCGCATCACCGAATAATCCGATCGAATCCTTGTTACCTGGAGGAAGCCTCATGAATCGCACACGAATCGCCGCTGCCGTCGTCAGCACTGCCGCGCTCGGTCTCTTCACGCTTTCGAGCCACGCCGCCCTTGTGGTCTGGGACGGTTCGGAGGGCAACGGCTTGTGGACGGACGGCGCAAACTGGGTGGGCGGCTCCCCGCCCTCGAACGACGATTTCCGCGACACCGCCGTGTTCGACGCAACAACGACGCCTGGCACGGTCACCGTGCCCAACGGACGCAAAGTCAACGGCATCCGGTTCGAAACCGTGGGCTGGACCATCGATGTCAACGGCAGTGACTTCGACGACCTGCACAACATCTTCAGCACAGGCGCCGGCGTCAATCGCCTCGATCGTTTTGAGCTCCGCAACAACAGCAACACGGGGAACTGGGTTATCGAGTCGGGCAACACGCTGGAGCTTTTCAACAGTTATTACGCCCGGAACCGCAACGCGAGCGTCTCCGGCGGGGGGCTGCTGCTCATCGACCGGGCCATCGACGGTTTCAGCTCGCCTCAGCTCCGGCTCAACGACATCACCGTCCGCATCGATGCGAGCACGGCGTTCAGCTCGAATAATGACGGTTTTGTGCGATTCGACCACGAGTCCGCCGTCCTGGAGCTGAAGACCACGGTCGCCAACGCCCAGAACCAGATCGACGACGAGATCATCGATAACACCGGCCTGGGGCTGCAAGTCACCGATATCGACGGCGAGTTCGTGCGGATCTCGGTCGTGCCCGAGCCGGGGTCGCTGATCCTCGCCTCAGCGGGCGCCCTGTTCCTGATCGGCCGCCAACGCCGCTCATACTCGAGCAGACCCTCAACGTCGGGTCGTTGAGCGGCTGATGGTCAGGGGCGCCGCCTTCGGTCGCCGCCGAACGTGGTTTCGCCGGATACGCCGAGGTCTGCCGTGACCAAGGGCCGTTTCTCGAACGTATTGATTCAGGCAGTAGATCTGATTCGCCATAGGAGTTCCCGCATGCTCGTTCGTTTGATTTCCGTCCTTTATCTGGCGGCCTTGCTCACACCGGCCGGTTTGGCCCACGCCCAGGCAAACGATTCCGAGGCCGAGACGTTGCAGTTGCTCGACCTCTCCGACGGCGGCGTGAAACTCAAGCCCAGTTCGGATCAGGTCTCCGCCAAACCCGGCCAAAGCGGGATCGACACGGCTTTGTTTTTCAATATCGAGCCCGGCGGTGACGGTTATCCCGGCGTCGCGATCCTCCCCGGCTCCGGCGACGCGTGGGACCTGTCCCGCTTCGGGCACGTCATCGCCGAGGTCACCAACACCGGCGACAAGCCGGTCCGCCTCCAACTCCGCGTCGACAACCGCGGCGACTGGAAGAAGAGCCCGTGGAACACCGAGGCCCGCACCATCAAGCCCGGCGAGACCAGGCGGATCAAGGTCATCTTTGGCCATGCCTACGGCTACAAGCCCAGCTACAAGCTCGACCCGAGCAAGGTTTCACAGGTGCTGCTGTTCACCGGCAAGGCCAAGCAGCCGGTCCGGCTCCGGGTCAACGCGATCACCGCGGGCGGCCCGGCCGGTGAAAAGCCGCCGGTCAAACCGGAGAACGTCCGCGTCACGCCGAAGGACGGCATCATGCTCGGCGAAAGCGTCAATGCCGAGAAAGACCTCGCCTTTGTGACGAAACAGAGCGACGCGTCTGTGACCCCGGCCGGCGTCGAGGTCGCGTTCCGTGAGGCGGGCGCGCACGCCAGGGTCAAGCCGGCCGTGGGCAAGTGGCGACTCACCGACGCGTTGCAGGTCGAAGTCACGGTCACCAACACCGGCGACGCCCCGGTCACGCCGGTCGCCCGGGTGTTCAGCGGCCGCGACTCGTCGCCCGCCGGCGCCGCGGACCAGCCGATCGCCCCGGGCGCCTCGGCCACGCTGATCGCCCCCTTCAGCACCGGCAAGCCGTGGATCGGGCCCACCGAACTCCGCAAGGGCCATCTGAAGGGTCAGCCCGGAAGCGGCAACCGCGTCCTGAGCGACCGGATCTCGGCCGTCGACCTTAAGTTGAAAGAAAGCGGCGGCAAACTCCGCATTGACCAGATCAAAGCCACCGCCCCGCCCGCCGAAACCCCCGACTGGCTCGGCAAGCGGCCCCCGGTCGAGGGCGATTGGGTGGTCACCTTCGAGGACGAGTTTGATAGCGGCAGCATCGACCTCGACCGCTGGAACATCCACACCGCCAACTACTGGGACCGCCGCAGCCACTTCTCCCGCGACAACGTCCTGCTCGAGGACGGCAAGGCCATCCTACGCTACGAAAAGAAGACCGGCTACATCAACGACGACCCCAATCAGAAGCACCCCAAGACCGGCAAGAACCAGACCGACTACGCCGTCGGCTACCTTGACACCTACGACAAGTTCGCCCAGACCTACGGCTACTTTGAGGCCCGCATGAAGCTGCCCGAAGTCCCCGGCCTCTGGCCCGCGTTCTGGACCATGCCCGACCGCGGCAACGAAGACTGGCCGCGGTGGAAACGCAGCATGACCGAGTTCGGCGGGATGGAATTCGACATCATGGAGCACCTCACCCGCTGGGGGCCTCACCGCTTCAATATCGCTTTCCACTGGGACGGTTACGACAAGAACCACAAAGCCACCGGCTCCACCGCCATTTACACCGCGCACGATGCCGAGGGCTTCATCACCGCCGGCATGCTTTGGCTGCCCGGCAAGGTCGTGTACTACGTCAACGGCAACGAGGTCGCCCGCTGGGAGCACGAGCGGGTCTGCAGCGTGCCGTCCTACCCGATCCTCTACATGGTCAGCGGCGGCTGGGACAACAATGCGCTCGACGACTCGCAACTCCCCGCCGACTTCGTGATCGACTACATCCGCGTCTGGCAACGCAAGGACCTGATCGATCAGTAAGCCACGAAACGCGGTCGGTCGGCCCAGGCATCGGGCCGATTCGACCTGTCTGTGTTTCAGGCGGACGCTGGGCCGACGCGCTCGAACGCGTCGTCGAGCCAGTCACGGAGCACCGGTTGGTCCGGATCATCCGAGAGGCCGATGCACCAGCGCAGCGTCTGGCCCTTGCCGGGTGATTGCAGCGCCGCGATGACGCGGTGCTCGCCCGCCGGGGCGTCGATCGTGGCGATCTGATCTTTAGGGACGGTGCGGTGGAAAGCGGGGACGAACGCACCGCCTTCGCTGTCGATCATCCCTTGCTGATCCCACCACACCCGGACCGGCTGGGGCGTGTTGAACATCAGATGGACGCGTTGGGCCTCGGCGACACGAACGGTGTAGGCCAGCACGATCACCCCGTCGGCTTGCGCTTCCTGCTCGATAAACGTGCCCGGCAGCACGATGCTTCGGGCGTCGGCGAGGTCCGGGGGCGGGCCGTCGGCGGCGGGCATGGCCGGCAACACCGCGGTGTGCGCGGGGATGGCCAGGTGGTCGAGGTTCGGCAGCGGCTCATCGGCGGGCGTGCCGCGGCCGGCCACGCGTCGGCGCAGGTCCAGCACCAGGTCGGTGAAGCCGTCGAGCGTCGGCGGGTGCTCGACCCCCGTAATGCAGGGGCTGAGCACGAGGTTCCGGCCGATCGGTTTGAGCCAGCGATCGTCGATCCCGTCCGGGTCGAGGATGCCCAGCAACGCTCCCAGCGTCGCGCCCGTGCAGTCGGTGTCCTGCCCGCAATTCACCGCAATGCAGATCGCTTCGCCGAAATCGCGTCCCGCCAGCCAGCCCAGCACGATGTACGCGAGGTTGATCACCACGTCCGTAAAATTGTCATTGAGATACCGGTCGGCCAGCCGGTGCTGCACCTGTTTCCAGTCGCCCGACTCGGCCCACCACGCGCACGTGTCGCGGACGGCCTGCGCGAGTTCGCAATCGGCGGGGATATGCTCCAGGCCGATTTCGAGAAGCCTGTCGCGGTCGGGCTCGATGAACGCCGCCGCTTCGATCGCGGCGAGGAATAGCGCCGCGTAGATCCCTTCCCCGGCGTGGTCCATACAGGCGTCCTCGTAGGCGTACTTCACCGCAAGGGCCGGGTCGCCCGGCGCGAGGCACGCCCACAATTCGGTGCGGATTGCTGCGCCCATCCCGCGGGTGAACGCGTTGTCATAGGCGCCCGTGGCCGGCGGGCGCAGGCCGAGTTTGAGGTTGCGTTTGACCACGCCGTATTCATCCGGCGACATGCCGATATGTCCCCAGGCGGCGCTGAGGATGTTCCGATCCACGCGCGGGCCGCCCTCGGCGTC
The DNA here is from genome assembly GCA_028277745.1 of Phycisphaeraceae bacterium. Taxonomy (GTDB): domain Bacteria; phylum Planctomycetota; class Phycisphaerae; order Phycisphaerales; family Phycisphaeraceae; genus JANQFR01. The sequence goes on along the minus strand of JANQFR010000014.1, from coordinate 2,761 downwards.
ACCCATGCGGTCCAACAGGTACGCATACACCACCTGCAGGTCCAGGTCGTCGTTGGGCAGCATCTCGGTCGGCGCCGGGTCGTAGAACGTCAGGTCCAGCGTGTGACGCACGCCTTCATAAGGCATGCCCAGCGTGCCGCCCACGGCCTTGCCCAGCCAGCAGCCCATGATGCGGTCGCGGAGTTCAGCGTCGGAAAGCGTGAGTTGGGTCGTCATTAAGTTTCTCGCATAAGGTTCCGAGGCCAAAGGATAAGGTTATTGGCGTTCCGCTTCGAATCGCGAGGTCGCGCCAGCAAATCAAATGCAAGGCGTGAAGCCGGTCCTGAGGGCGCCGCAGGCGGCCGAAGGTCCGAATCGCCCGCTCTTCGTCCCGCGCTTGATCGCGTCGATTGGCTCGATGAAGGGGGCGGCTCCGCCTGGATGGCGTGCTTGCAGAGTGGTTGGTGACCGTTATACTCTTTCGTTCGACAGTAACCGGCGTCAAGATACGCCGGTTGATGCCATAGAAGTCTGTAAGTTAATTCATGGCATGAAGTTAAGGGACGTTGGCGCAGCTGGCTACGGGCCCTCCCCTCCAAGCACCTGTCCTGACCGTCACTTACAGGACGGCCCGCCCCCAACAACAGTAGAAACCGCAGTAACGACCGACGAGTCGGCGAGCACCGACCTTGCCAAGGTCGTTGCTGCCCTTGCTAGGCTGCCGCCCGAGATGAGACGGGCTCTTCAAGCACTCCTCACCGAGCCAAGCTGATCTGGCACGGCCGACTGGGCCTGCACACTTGTTCGGCGGCCGTCGTAACCCGCGCCCGGGTTGTGTCTTTCAAGTTCATTGGGCTCCGAACTCGTCGAAGAAGGCACATAGACCGTGCCCCAGTAAATTGGTCGCGCTGGCCCGCCGCAGGCACTTGCGGTTCACGACCTTATGCAGCATGTTAATGTCTTAGGTCAAATCCAACCGCATTCGAATCAGCGAGATGCAACCGATGCCACAAGGGGAGTCGAACACCCCGCAAAGTCATCGGGAATGACGACGGTTTCCAATCGCCGGGGCGCATAATACGGCGCACGCCCGACTTCCCCGCATCTTGACTGGCAGAAACTGCCGCCGTGGTAAGCCAAGCCATCGCCCTGCTACTCAAGTCCGCCGCAAGCGGTGACATGGGCGCTTGAAGCCGCTAACTGCAACGTCAGGAATTCGTTCACCCCGGGTGCTTCGGCACGTTGGACTACGCCAAACTCAACGCGACCTTACGTCACTTTCCGAGGGGCGGGCAGACTGCGTAGTTTCCACCTTCACCTCCGATCCACCCTAAGCACGCCCACATAGAATCATGCGTCCTACTATAAATTCCCTGCCGATAGCGGCGAGCCGCAATTCCAAGATCACAGCCGCCTGTCCCCACCCAGCTGGTCACCGTAGGAACGACCCTTTACACTCAATCATGATCCACTGACAGGGGCAGCGGAAATGCGAACTTATCGAATGTCCTCTCTTCCTATCGTTTCCCTTTCCGTCGAGCGATCGTGCATGAGCCGTCGCGCGTTTCTCGTTGCTACGGTGGCGGGCGTTGCGGGTTGTGCTATGCAGCGCTCCGACCGGCGCGATTCAGCGGTTCGTCGCGATGTCAGCACATGGGGGATCACCGTGCCCACGGGGCTTCTTGCCGGCGGCACTGCGATTGAACCCGTCGAATTGACCGGGCTGTCGGCCCACGGTGGCGCAGTCACCTTGGAGTTTCAGGAAGGCCGATACACGATCGCGGAGTCGGCATCAGACATGCGAGGGCAGATGGTTGTCCGACGAGTGAAGTCGTATTTGGTCGCCGTGACCTTCACTGCCAACCGCGACAAGCGCATTGTTTCGGAAGCGTCGAAGATTCGCCGGGCGTTCGACGGCTTCCAGACCCACCGCGTCATCAACGCCGCCGGGCTGGTCGATCTGTTGGAGCTGTGGGACACGCTTGCTGCCCGCGAGAGGTTCTCGAACGTGGTATGGGACGCGAACGCGAAGCGATTCATAGTGAGTTGATACGAGCCAAGCCCCGCTCACCGGGCGCGAATGCGAGCCAGCGAGATATAGGCACTGATGCTGGCGGTCGCCGAGATGGCGCCCAACGCGGCCGCTATTGCCACGTAGGTCCACCGTTTCATATCGGTGTACACCACGCAGGCAAGCACAGCGATCACTACGGGGCAGATCGGCAGAACCAGGTAGTAAGCCCAGCCACATACGCGTTCGATCGCACAGCTGAGATTGTCGACAAGTGTGGCCGATTTGACAGGCGCGGAGTCGAGCAGCAGTCAGATCGACTTCGATGAATCTTGGGTGTGTTGGGCGAGCTGGCGCAGCGAAGCGGACATAAGCACAAGCAGCATCAGGCCAATCGCGGCTAGCCCGAGCATCGCCGGTGCAGCGGGCACCGTCGTTCCGATGATTGGCAGCCGCACCGTCCTGCTTTCGTAGGCCTGCTGGGCGCGCAGAGCCGCGCTACGCGCGTCGGCCTCGAACACTCCGAACGCCTGCGCCTGCAACTTGATCTGATCCGCGAGACTGCTCTTGGGTGTCCAGAACGATGGTCCCTCCCAGAAGCCTTCGGCTTCAGCGAAGTGCCATTTAACGCCGTCGTAGATGGTAATGCCGTTGGCGACGATCACGGTTCGTCTAGAGCTCCTTGCGCCATTTTGTTGCTTATGGGATGCTGTGTGCCAGACAAGGAGGTCCCGGCATGGCGATCCCGGTCCAGACCCGTCGGAAGATGCT
>JANQFR010000082.1 GCA_028277745.1 Phycisphaeraceae bacterium | reverse complement strand
GGATGACAACGGCAACGGGACGTTCGACGCGGCGTCGGAGTCGTACGTGTACCGCGGCGGCGATCGTTGGCTGACGTTCACCGACGCGGACGGGGAAGGTGGGGCGTCATCGCCCGAGGCGAGCCGGCGGTACCTGCACGGCCCGCTGTCGGACATGGTGCTGGCGAGCGACGACCTCACCGGGAATGATTCGGACGTTCGCTGGGCGCTGGCGGACCACCAGGGGAGCATCCGCGACGTGATCAGCGGGGCCACGGCTTCGGGCGCCGCCACCGTGGAGAACCACACGGTCTACGACAGCTTCGGGAACGTGGCGAGCCACAGCGACGCAGCCGAGGCGTTCGAGTTCGGTTACGTGGGCAAGTACGTGGACGCCGAGACGGGGATGGGCTGGTACAACGCGCGTTGGTACGACCCGGGGACGGGCCGCTTCGCGAGCGAGGACCCGTCGGGGTTCGTGTTCGGGGACGCGAACCTGTACCGGTACGTAGGCAATTCACCGGTGATCTACATCGACCCCAGCGGGCTGGTGTCCCAGCGGATTGGCTTCGGCGTCCAAGGGGGCGACCGCCACATACTTGATACGTCGTTCCTCGGCCCGGTGAGCTACCCGACGACGCCGAGTTTCATCGGCAGTAGCTTTGATCCCGCCTCATTGGGAGGTGAAAGTTTCAATCAGATGTTGAGCCGGGTCCGCGCCGAGGAGGCCCGAGAGATGCGTGAGACGGCTTTCGGTATCGACGCGGCGTTCACGCAGGCGCGTAAGAATAGTCTGCGACATGTCAGTGCGGCGCCGGGGGTGTCAGGTCTCGGTCTATTGATTGATGGTTTTCTCGGCCAGGCCCAGAACACGATTTTGTCGACGCAGATCCGCACGGCCAACGCGGTGGAGACGGGCCGAGAGAACCGGGTGAGCCAGGCGGGTTTGTTGTACGAAGTGGTGGGCTCGTCGTTCGCGGAGAACTTCACGCCAGCGGGAGGTTTCGACCGTGCGTTCTCGGGTCAGGCGATCGACGATCGTGCGGGAGCGGTGCGGAATCTGGGCCTGGGTGAGCGTGTATTCGAAGGGACGGTGGCGAGCGTCGAGACCGGGCTGATGGTATTTGGGGCCCAGGCGAAGTTCGGCCGGACGCCGAGACCCAATACCGCCGCGCCAGATGGTGGGCGGCTGGATGGAGGGTTATTGAGTTCTAGCTCATCAGGAGGGACTATCGACCCGGTTCTATTTCAAAGGATGAAAACTGCTTTTGAGCGAAATGGAGGCGTCATTGATCAAAGCCTTGATGCTCAAGCTTTCCTAAAAATGCGCGATAATGCTGGAGGATTGACTCTAAATAAAAATACAATACTACTGCCTCAAAATCCCACTGTAACAGCCGTATTCGAAGAATTTATTCACACAGCACAGTTCCGGACTGGTAAATTCAATAATTTAGTAGAACAGGTTGGAAATATTGAGGCCGTTCGAAGATTAGAAATAGAAGCAGCTGAAAAACTGATTCGGAACCGGGCAGTCTACGAAATCCCCAATAACCAAACTCGCCAGACTATAGAAAGATTAAGAAATTTACGAAATCAACCAAAATAGTTGAAAGGTGTAAAACATGGCATTTAGATTTAATATAAATAAATCCGCCAAGCTTTCAAATCAAAACATTTTTGTCATAGAAGGTGTTCTTGAACAAGGCAATATTGTCACTCCATGCAAAGGGCATCTTGAGGGTGACGACCAGTTCGAAATATTTATCCAGTCTATAGCACTTGGCGGAGGCTACAGACCAGATGCCAATTGTATGGTTCTCTCCATAGATGATCCTGGTGTGTCACCTGATCTGTTGATACATAAAACAATTGTTTCAGAAAATTAATGAGGCAAGCTAATCTTTTGGTGTAACGCGTGTTAGTACGACCCGGGGACAGGCCGTTTCGCGAGCGAGGACTGCGTCAGGGTTCATCTTCGGGACACCGAACCTGTACCGATACCTTCCCGTTGCGGAATAGTCGTTGCGCATCTGTGACGACCACAGGAACCGGGCCAGCAGTCCCGGTCATGCGCAGGTGCGGTTGAATGAGCTGCGATTTAGTACGCCCCGCGGGCGAGCAGGACGGCGCGGAAGGTTCTGGCGATGAGGTAAAGGTCCAGCCAGACCGACCAGTTGCGGACATATAGACAGTCCATCTGGACCCGTTCGGGGTAGTCGACGTTGTTGCGGCCGGAGACCTGCCACAGGCCGGTCAGGCCGGGGCGGACGCGGAAGATGATGCTGTAGTCCCGGCCGTAGCGGGGGACCTCGTCATCCACGATCGGGCGGGGCCCCACGAGGCTCATCTCGCCCTTGACGACGTTCCACAACTGGGGCAGCTCATCGAGGCTGGTCAACCGGAGCAGCCTGCCGACCCGCGTGACGCGGGGATCGTTGCGGAGCTTTTGGTCCCGGTCCCATTCCTCCCTCAGCTCGGGGTGCTGGGCGAGGTACTCGTCGAGCATCCGGCTGGCGTCCAGGTGCATCGTGCGGAACTTGTAGGTCATGAAGTGCTTGCCGCCCAGGCCGAGGCGCTGGTGCTTGAAGATGACCGGGCCCTTGGAGTCGAAGCGGATGGCGAGGCAGATCAGGCCGAGCACCGGCAGGAGCAGCGGCAGCGAGAGGGCGATGAGCAGCAGTTCGAGGAGGCGTTTGAGGGTCTGCCGGCCGGGGTCGAACAGGCGGTAGCGCGACTCGAGGCCGAGACTGCCCCCCAGGTCGACGGGCGACACCCAGAGGCTCGAGAACTCGGTGACCGGGGGGACGATCATGACGCGGCGGAAAAACCGGCTGAACCGGCGGATGATCCGGTCGACGTGTTTGGTGTCGACATCGGACATGGCGATGACGGCGTAGGGGAGGCGGTACTTGCGGGCGTACTCGCGCACGCGGTGGAGCCTGCCGATCACGGGCACGCCGGCGATGGAGGAGCGGTCGACGGATTCGTCGCCGAGGACGCAGACCGGGCGGATGCCGATCTCGGGCTGCCGGAGCAGGGACTCGATGATTTTCCGGCTGGCGGCGCCGCTGCCGAGGATCATCGCGGGGTATCCCCACCAGGGCTTGTGGCTGAAGAGGAGCCGGGCGGCGCCGCGCATGATGGGGATCAGGATCAGGCTCATCAGGAGCCCCGCGAGCAGCACGCCGCGTGAATAGGTGGGGGCTTCCTTGCTCAGAAAGGTGAGCGTGCCGAGGGCGAGGAACATGACCGTCGTGATCAGCGACTGGCGTCGCAGTTCCTCGGGGGGCGAGAGGGGCAGGGCGGGGTAGAGTTTCGCGACCGCGAACGCGGCGATGAACAGGCCCAGGAGCGGCCAGAGTTGCAGGTAGAGCGTGGGGGTGTAGTCCCCGCCGAGCATCCAGCGGCCGTAGATGGCGATCAACGACGCGGCGGACAGGGCGGTCAGGTCGGCCACGAGTAAGGTGAGCGTGACCGGCCAGGGGTTTCGCGACAGGCCCTTGGCGATCTCGAGCAGCGCGTCGTTCTGTTCACGGGGGAGGGGTTGGGCGGTTTTCGGAGCGGCCTGTGTGTCATAGGGCGGGGCCAGGTCGTGGGGCGAGCGATCCTCTCCCCGGCTATCAGCGCTGATGATCACCTGTGACATGGCGTCCCTGGTTGAAAGATTCCCAACAGTTATCGATGACCGCTCGGATGCGGGTTTGAAAGTTCGCGGTCGAGAACTTCTCCGCCCGCCCCCTGATGGCTTCAGCGGGCATTCTATCATGCAAATCTTCGAACCGCCTTATCGCCTTGATCAGTTCATCGGGGGATTGGCGGTGGAAGTGATAGCCGGTGACGCCGTCGACGACGGTTTCGGCGGCCCCGCCGCGTCCGTAGGCGATGACCGGGGCCCCCGCGGCCATGGCTTCGACGGGGGCGATGCCGAAATCCTCGAGCGCCGCGAAAACAAAGCACTTGCACCGCTGCATGTGGTCGGCCACCTGGGCGTCGTCGAGGTGGCCCAGGAACTGGATAGGGGGCTTGGCGAGCCGTTCAAGCCGCTCCCGCTCGGGGCCGTCCCCAATGATCAGCAGGGGCAGACCTGATTGATTGAACGCTTCAATGATCAGGTCGACCCGTTTGTATGGCGTCAGCCGGGATACGACGAGGTAAAAGTCTTCGCGGGGGCCGTCCGGCTGAAACCGGTCGACATCCACCGGCGGCGGGGCGACGATCGCCCGCCGGCGGTAGATTTTTTGGATCCGTTTGGCGATGTAGCGGGAATTGGCCAGGAAGACGTCCACGCGGTTCGCCGAGGCCAGGTCCCAGAGCCGCAGATAGTGCAAGAACAGCTTCGCGGCCAAGCCCCCGACGCCACGCGAGCGGCCGCCCTGACCGGGGTAGCCGAAGTACAGGTCCCACGCGTATCGCATCGGGGTGTGGACATAACTCAGGTGCAACTGGTCGGTCCGGGTCAGGACGCCTTTGGCCACGGCGTGGCTGGAGGAGAAGACCACGTCGTAATCGGACAGGTCGTGCTGTTCCACGGCGTAGGGCATCAGCGGCAGGTACATGCGGTGTCGCTTGAGGGCCCAGGGCATTTTCTGCAGGAACGTGGTGTGGATCCTGCGGTTCTCCAGCGGGGTGCCCCGGGTCTGGCGGGGGTCATGCAGGGTGGCGTAGATCGGGCTGTCGGGGTAGAGGTCGGCCGTCGCCGCCAGCACCCGCTCCGATCCCGCGTACGCCACTAACCATTCATGGACGAATGCGAGGTTCATGGGAGCGGTCCGCGGTTCCAGCCGGTGAAGCGGGTCGGCCTGACGTTATAACTTCACGCCCCGAGGACCGCCAAAGGCCGGGTCCTGGCGGATTCGTCGACGCTTTTAGAAGCGGCTATGCTGTCGGTCGTTTCGGGGTTGGTCTCTGACGCGGCGTTTGATGCCGATTGTTCATCTGAACAGCGCTGATGTATCCCATGAACAAGGACGAGCCCAGCCTCTCTCCGCCCGGCTTATCGACGGTGATTCCGGATTGGTGCGGCCGTCACCGCTGGCTGCTTTGGGCGGCGGTGATGGCGTTGTTCCTGGCGGGCTTTAACAACCAGTGGCGGATCGGTACGGACAGCTCGCTGCACCTGAATATCGGCCGGTGTATCGCTCAGGGGATGGGCTTCACTCACCCCGATGGTTTGCAGGAGATGGTCAGCCCGGGGCTGGCTTACATGACGGCGGCGGGCTTTTATCTTTTCGGCCCGGATCATCTGCTTTTAAGCCACGTGATCAATTTCCTGCTGGGCGTCGCCGGGCTGGGGTTAACGTATTGGTTGTTCAGCCTGCACACCGACCGTGGAACCGCGGTGCTGATGACGGTTCTGCTGGGGACCAGCGAGACGTATTACCGTCACATCTTTCTGCTGCTGACCGACCTGCCTTTCGCGGTCGGCGCTCTGCTGGGGCTGGTGGGGTACGAGCGGCTGCAGCAGCGTTCGCCGCGGGTCTGGCTCAGCGTGTTGCTGATCGCCGCCGGGATCGTGCTGATGGCGATGTTCCGGGCGGTGGTCCTCACGTTCATCGTTGCGCTTGCGCTGGCGATGCTGGTCGACCTGATCCGGGCAAAACGGACGAAAACCCTGCTCGCATTGACGATCGGCCTGCTCGCGGCGGTGCTGGCGTCGCGGTTGGTCGACCCGAACCTCAGCCATCCGTTCCAGTTGAACGCCGATGAGCAGATCATTTACCAGCGCCTCGTCGAGAAGCTGCCTCAGACGCTGGAGCATGCGTGGAGCCACAACCTCCCGTTGCTCCTGCGGGAATCGACCTCAGAAGCGGTGTTCGCGGTGGACTTCGGAGACATCGCGGGCGTGTTCCTGAGCCTGGCGTCGCTGGCGTGCATGCTGCTGATGGCGGTTGCGCGACGGCGTTCGCTCTGGCTGATATTGACATTGCTGTTCCTGGTCCAGTGGTTGGCGTTTTTCGTGGCCGACCGGTACTACCTGCCGTTGATGCCTCTCGTGCTCTATGGCTGGTGGTGGGGGGCGATGCAGGTGGAGCGCCGGCTGCCGCGTGGTTGGGGGCGGTATGTGTTGATCTTTATGCTCGTGTTGCTGATCGTGCCCAACCTGATCCGGGTCGGCCGGTTCATCCAGGTTCAGCGCAGCACGGCATTCGTGGAGGATTACCGGCGCGGCCGGTATCAGCCGATCGTCGAACTGGCGGGCTGGATGTCCACGCACGTCGAGGCGAACGCCCTCGTGCTCAGCGACAAGAACCACAGCCAGGTGTTGTCGTACCTCAGCCGGCGCCATGTCATTGAGCCCCGGAACGCCGGGCAACCGCCGGCGGGTCCGTTTTACGTCGTGGAGCCTCTCGACGAGGCGGGGCGGCGGTTGCTGGCGGAGCGGGGCTATCGAGCCGGGCAGGCGCTGTTCGATACGGGGTCGCCTGATCGTCCGGGCTGGTCGATCCATCCCGCTCTGCCTGTCCCGGCGGATGATTCGCCTCAGCCCGAAGACATGAACGGCGCGCCGAATCAATAGCGGGCGAGGCCGGTGCGATACGCCCAGTGATAGCCGATCGAGTGAAGCAGGTAGGATGCGCTGGCGACGCGAAAGCGTAGGCGGCTCCACGCGGTGGGCGCCAGGCGGTCGCGGATACGGGCGAACTCGGCTTCGCCGACGGTCTCGCGGACGGCGAGGCTCTTCTGGTCGGGATGGGTGGTGAACGCGGCGAGAAACCGCGGCAAGCGGAGGAAGCGCGCCCCGGCCGCGTCAAATCGGGCCACCAGGTCCCAGTCCATCGCGAACTGGAAGCCGGGGTCGATCCCCCCGACCCGGTCCCACAACCGTCTGCGCCAGAACATCGTCTCCTGCGGGATGTAGTCCCGCCAGATCAGGGCGCCGCGGCGGTGACCCGGCAGGACCCACCGGCCGACCTCCCGGCCGTCGGGATCGACCACGACCCGATGACCGTAGACCACGTCGACCTCGGGGCGTTCGCGGAAGCAGGCGGCGACCGCGTGGAGCGCGCCCGGCAGGAGCAGGTCGTCGGAGTTGAGCCACGCCATCACGTCGTCGGGCGCCCCGGCGGTGCGTTCAAAACCGCGGCGGATGGCGTCGGCCTGGCCGTCGTCGGGTTCCGAGGCCCAGGCATGGAGTTGGTGCGCGTATCGCCGGATGATGTCGGCCGAGCCGTCGGTCGAGCCGCCGTCCTGAATGACATACCGGAGCCTGGGGTAGCCTTGATCGAGGACGCTCTGGATCGTGCGTTCGAGGAAGGGCGCCTGTTGAAACGAGGGGGTGACGATATCGATGGCGGGGCCGTTGTCGGTCGGGGCGGCGGTGTATCTCGGGGGGACGGCCAGGGGGCGCGGGGGGTAATGATCAAACGACCCGAGGCGGAGGCCGAGCGGGAGCATGGCGCGCTTGATCGTGCGCAGGACGGTGCGGGGCTTGGGTATGGGGGCGGGCGGCATAGGCCGGGGCACTATACCGGGCATCGGCCCCGGCAGACGATATGATCGCGTATCTATGAGCGTCGCCGACGCGATCAACCGCTTCCACCCTTGGCGACGTCGCCACCGGATCATCCCGGCCGCGCGGCGCCGCGCAGCCGCCGCGCGACGGATGGTGGGGCTCCACCGGACGCCCCTGACCGCGAATGAGAGGCGTATCGCGGCGTTCCGCGACAAGCACGTGGGGCAACCCGCCTTCCTTTTGGGAAACGGCCCAAGCCTGTGCGTGGCCGACCTCGATCGGCTCCACGCCCGCCGCGCCCTGACGTTCGCCTCCAACAAGGTCTATCTCGCTTTCGATCAGACCCCGTGGCGGCCGACCTACTACATCGTCGCCGACATCCTCGTCGCCGAGAACAACGCCGACGCCATCGGCTCCCTGCCCCTGACCAAGTTCTTCGGCGACGCCTGCCGGCCTTATTTCCGCGGCCGGTCCGACATCCTCTGGCTCAACGAACTGCCCGCTTACACCGGCCCACGGGATGACGGCAAACTCCTTTTTTCGACCGATGCGGTCTACGGCGTGCACGGCGGGTACACGGTTCTTTACCACCAGCTCCAGCTCGCCTTTTACATGGGCGTGCGCGAGGTCTATCTCGTGGGCGTGGACTTCAGCTTTCAGCACGATGCGCCCACCGGCGAAGTCAGCGACCACGGCCCCGTCCTCCTCGGCCAAGGTGAAGTGAACCACTTTCACCCCGATTACCGCAAACCCGGCGAGCGGTGGACCGTTCCCCGGCTCGACCTGCAATACCGCGCGTTCCAGATGGCCCGTGACGCTTACGAACAACATGGCGGGAAGATTTACAACGCTTCACGCCGGACCCAGCTCGACGTGTTCGAACGGGTCGACCTCGACGAGGTATGATCCGCGTGATCGACCCCGTGGTTTGAGCCAGCCTCCCAACGGAAACGCGCATGAACGATCATTACCGCTTCGGCGAAGCTTTTGTCCGCGACGCGGGCGTGATGTTAATGGACCGTTTCGGCCGCACGACCGCGACCGCCAAAGGCCCGTTCGACGTGGTGACGGAGGCCGACCACGAGATCGAACACGCGTTTATCGATCGTCTGAAAGAAGCCTGCCCCGATCACCAGTTCCTTGGGGAGGAGACCGTTGCCGGAGCGGACGGGGGCTTGCGGGAATGGTGCTGGGTGCTGGACCCACTCGACGGCACGGTGAACTTCGCGTATCACCTGCCGGGGTTTTGCGTGTCGTTGGCGTTGCTGCATCACGGTGAGCCCGTGGAGGGTTGGGTGTTCGACCCGCTGCACGACGAGCTGTACCACGCGTCGAGCGGCGCCCGCCCGACCCTCAACGGCGAAGCCTTGCCGGCCATGCCCGACGATCCGGACGAGGCCCTGCCGATCGGGATCAGCACGGGGCTGCTCAAGCTTCCGGGGTTCGACGCCGCCCCGTTGCTGCAACATTACGGCAAGACGCGGATCGTCGGGTCGCAGGCCCTTCACCTGTGCTACGTGGCGGCGGGGCGGATGCGGGCGGCGCTCAACCCCGAGGCGAAGCTCTGGGATGACGCCGCGGGCGCGTTGATTGTGCGGGCCGCGGGGGGGCGATATGGTACACTTTCCGGCCGCGAAGTTTTCCCGTTACGGCCGGGGGCGGAGGCCTTGACCGGGTCTCCGATCGGGTCGCTTGCGGCTGACCCGGAAGCGTTTGCTGATCTCGTCCGCCTGCTGAACTGAGGCGGCCCCGCATCGACCGTTTTGCCTGACGGAGCCTGTCACCTTGAAACACACGCTCGTTCAGGAACCGCTCACCGAGGTCGAGGTTCACCCGCCCGCCGCCTTTGACGGCCTCGTCCGGGCCTGTGTCGACGCGTTCCGGTCTTCGCTCGATCGGCCTGATGCGTTTCGCGTCCTGACCCGCTGCCCCGCGTGCGCCAGCGATGACCTGGAAACCGCTTTCGACAAGCACGGCTGCTCCTATCGGTTGTGCCGGTCCTGCCGCTCGCTGTTCGCCACGCCGCGCCCCACCGAAGCGACGCTCGACTGGTATCTCAAGCGGTCCCCGGCGGCGGAGCTGCGCCGCGCCCCCGATTTTGTCGCGGTGATGGCCGATCGCCGCCGCGACGTCACCGATTACCGCGCCACGTGGGTCGGCGATCTCGCGGCCCGTTGCGAAGCCGACGGCGTGCTTGCGCTGGTCGGCCCGCGCCTCCCCGAGATGGCCGATCAGCTCGATGATCAGAACGTGGGCGAGGTGGTGCTGGTCAACCCGCTGCCGCCGTGCGACGACCCGGCCGCGCTCGCGGGCCGGCGGGTCGTGGACCGGCTTGCGGATCTCCCGCCCGGCTCGTGCCGCGTGGTCATGCTGTTCGAGTTCATGGAGCACGCCGCCGACCCTGCCGCGCTCCTCGCCGCCGCCGCCGCCGCGCTGGCGCCCGGCGGGCGGCTGGTGCTCACCACGCGGTCCGGCAGCGGGTTCGACATCCAGGTGCTTTGGGAGCACGCCAACGTGTTCCCGATGGATCACCTCAACCTGCTCAGCGTCGAAGGGGTGACCGGTCTGCTGGACCGCACCGGGTTCGAGATCCTCGAGATGAGCACCCCCGGCCTGCTCGACCTGCAGACCATCCAACGCGTTCATCGTGAGGGGTCTGGCATCAAACTGCCCCGTTTCCTTGAATACCTGTTGGCCCGGGACGACGCCGACACGCTCAGTCACCTGCAGACCTTTCTGCAGGAAAGCCTGTTGAGCTCTCACCTGCGTGTTGTCGCGGCGAAGCCCGCGCCGCGGTAGACCTCGATTCGTTTTCAGGAAGGACCCCCGCCGTCTCATGCCCACGCTTGAAGCCAACTTCAGTCAGAACAGCACCGCCGCGGAGTACGCGGGGCACTACTTCGACCACCTTCACGAACTGCTGCACAGCCTGGACCGGTCCGCGATCGAGGCCGCGGTCGAGGCGTTGGTGGCGTGTTGTGAAGCCGGCCGCACGACCTACTTCCTCGGCAACGGCGGGTCGGCGGCGATCGCGTCGCATTACGCCAACGACTTCACGGTCGGCGCGGCCTCCCCGGGCCGGCCGCTGTTCCGGGCGGTGAGCCTGCTCGACAACAACGCGGTGGTGTCCTGCGTCGCCAATGACTTTGGCTATGAGCATGTTTTCTCCAAGCAGCTCGAGCCGGTCCTGCACGAGGGCGACGTGGTTTTCGCCCTGTCGGTCAGCGGGAACTCGGCCAATATCATCCACGCCGCCGAGCTCGCCAAAGAGCGCCGGGCGATCGTGATCGGCGTCACCGGGTTTGACGGGGGACAACTACGCGCGTTGGCCGACATCAGCCTGCACGTCGACACCCCCCGCGGCGAATACGGCCCGGTGGAAGACGTGTTCCAGATCATCGACCACCTGATCGTCTCTTATCTTCAGCTTTCTCGACGCGGACACCTGTGACGTGAACACGACATCCCTCGCCAACCAGCCCGCTGTCCGGCCGGCGCCCGAGCCGTCGCCTCTGCGTGTGGGCATTGTGGGCATGGGCCGGGTCGGCGCCCGCCGGGCCCGCTGCGTCCTCGATCACCCCGACCTCGCCCTGCACGCGGTCTGCGACGTGAATGACCGGGTCCGTGATCACTGGCCCAACGCCAGGTTTTCCGCCGACTACCACGACCTGGTCGCCGATGAAGAGATTGATCTGATCATCGTCTGCGCGTTCAACAATGTCGCCCCCGACGTGGTGGTCAACGCCCTGGAGCTGGGGAAACATGTGTTCTGTGAGAAGCCCCCGGGCAGGAGCGTCGGCGATGTCCGCCGCATGATCGACGCGGAGCGGGCCAACCCCGGCCTCCGGCTCAAGTTCGGCTTCAATCACCGTTATCACTACTCCGTGCTGGAAGCCAAGTCGCTCATCGAGAGCGGCCGTTTCGGCAAGGTGCTCTGGGTCCGCGGGGCCTACGGCAAATGCGGCTCGCTGCAGTTCGAGAACGAGTGGCGATCGGACAAGGACATCGCCGGCGGAGGCATCCTCCTGGATCAGGGGATCCATATGCTGGACCTGTGCCGCGTGTTCTGCGGCGATTTCAATCAGGTCAAAAGCGTGGTCACCACGTCGCATTGGAACATCCCCTGCGAGGACAACGCCTTCGCGATCCTCTCCAACGACGCCGGCCAGATCGCTTCCATTCACTCCTCCGCCACGCAGTGGAAACACAAGTTCGAGATCGAGGTCTGCCTGGAGGAAGGCTATCTCGTACTCGACGGCATCCTGTCGAGCACCCGCAGCTACGGCGATGAGAAGATGACCTTCGCCCGCAAGCAGTTCGAAGACACCACCAAGGCGTTCGGCCGGCCGCGTGAAGAAACCATCGTGTTTGACACCGACGATTCCTGGCGGCTGGAGATCGACGACTTTGCCCGTTGCATCCGCAGCGACGAGCCGGTCACCGACGGCAATTCGCACGATGCGTTACGGGTGATGGAGCTGATCGAGATGATCTACGCCGAGAGCCGCTCCTGATCCCGCATTCGATGCCGCGTCCGCGTGGTCGAGCCGCAGCGGCGCGGTGTTTTGATTCAATCCCGACGAAGCTACGGTCGACGCAACAGGCGTGGCAGCCCGCGGATGCGCCGCGCCCACCTCGGAGGGGCGGCGCGGAGCCGCGGGCCTTCCGGGACGTATGCGCGGACCTGTTGAAGATAGAAACGGAAGTTGCGATAGCCGACGAAATGAACGATCGCCGGCCGCTGGACCAACCCCTGGCCCGAGAGGCGCTTGAACACATCCGGCCGGCCGGTCCGAACGCGGCGGAGCGTGGCGCCGTACGTCGTGCAGACCAGTGACGCCGGCGCCCCTACCCGGCCGCGTCCCGAGGCCGCGGCGGCGGATTGAAACGCCAGCATCACGTAAGGCTCATCGTTGAAATACCGGCCCGGGAACGGCGCCAGCGGCCGCTGGGTCAATAACCGGTCCAGCTCCATCCCGAACCGTTGCCCGGCCTCGTCCCCCGCCCGTCCCACGAAGCCGCTGTTCACGTTCATGTTGCGGGCCGTCAGGCCGACCCGCGCCGCCTCCTCTTTGAGATTGAACGCCTGCCCCTCGATGTTCACGTGGTTGTAGTCGTCGGGCATGTACTGCCCCATGATGAAGACGCTGTCGGCGCGGATCGATGCGAACACCTCGTCAAAGCGGTCCTCGAACACCAGCGAATCGGCGTCCAGGAACAGCAGGTCGCGGTGGAGGTAATCCGGGTGGCTGAAGGGGATGCATTTGAACGCCCGGGCCAGCAGCGGCCGTTTTGCGAGGGCGTCGGGCGGGACACGGGCGTCCAGCATGTCGGTCACGTCGACGATGCGCAGCCACGGGCGTCCGGCGGCGGGGCTCCATGTTGTTTTCCCAGCGAAAACAACGTACTCGTACCGGTCCCCCGCCGCCTGCCGCGCCGAGGCGAGGCACGCCGCCGCCAGCCGGAGGTAGGTGTCGCCCACCGCCAGCGTTGCGATCACCGGCCGCGCCGCTTCGCTTCGGTCATGCACGCCTTCGCCGCCCATGGTCCGACCATAAGGCCGCCGCCCGGGCCGGGCAAATCCTGCGGGATGATTCATCGCCTTGACGCGCTGCTTCAAGCCGTTACGTTACCCCTTGGTCCCGATCGCACCCAAGAACCACGCCGATGAGTCTCGTCACATGGGTTAAACGGCTTCGCGGCCGCTTCGGCGGACCGGGCTTCACCCCCGAGGGCCGGCGGATCGTCTGGGGCCTGCCCAACCCCGCCAACGACCAGCGCCTCCGCGACCTCAAAGACATCCACGCCGGCCGACGCGCGTTCGTCATCGGCAACGGGCCCAGCCTCCGCATCGACGACCTCGACCGGCTCCGGGGCGAGATCACCTTCGCCTCCAACAAGATCTTCCTGATCTTCGACCAGACCGACTGGCGCCCGACCTACCTGACCTGCTGCGACGCCATGGTCGCCCGCAACCTGCGCGACACGTTCCTTGGCTTGACCGACCTGACCAGGCTCTTCGCCTTCAGCGTCGCCGAGTCGTTTCAGGACGCGACGGATCAGGTGACGTTCGTCAACGCCCCCACCCCCCAAGGCGATGCGGCGTGGGATCCGGTCCTGGGCTTCCGGGCCGGCCACTCGGTCGTCAATCTCGACATCAAGCTCGCGGATTGGATGGGGATCACGGAGATCTACGCGATCGGCATGGACTTCAGCTTCACCGTCCCCGACACGAGGACGGGGGAGAAGGTTTTCGGCAACGATGTGATTGTGTCCGAGGGAGAGCGGAATCATTTTCACCCCGACTACCGCAAGCCCGGCGAGACGTGGACCGTGCCGAAGCTGAACGAGCAGCTCGAGGAATTCACCGCCGCCCGGGCGCATCTCGAATCACGGGGGCGGCGTATTTACAATGCGTCACGCCGGACGAAGCTCGAGGCGTGGGAGAAGGTCGACCTTGACGACGTGCTGGGCCGTTAGGCCCGAGTCTATTTTCAGAAAGCGGTCATGATTTCGGTCGTCCTCGCCAACTACAACGGCGCCTCTTACCTCGGCGAAGCGATCGAGAGCGTGCTCGTTCAAGAACACGACGACTTCGAGTTGATCGTGGTCGACGATGGATCGACCGACGACAGCCGCGCGGTGATCGAACGTTGCGCCGCCGCCCACCCCGACCGCCGGCTTATCCCGTTGCACCACGCTCAGAACCGCGGCCAGGCGGCGGCGTTCAATACCGGATTCGACCACGCCCAGGGTGAGGTCGTCTGCCTGATGGACAGCGACGATCTCTGGACGCCCGGCAAGCTACAGGCCGTTCAACACGCGTTCGATCAGGACCCCGAGACCGCCTTGTTTCAGCACAACCTCTACCTCATCCGCGACGGCAAGCCCACCGCCGAACGCTTCCGGCCCACCCTGGTCACCGGCGACGGCATGCGTTATTGCATGGAGACTCGGTCCCTGGGCGTCTTCGTCCCCTCCGCCGGCCTCGCCTTCGCCCGGGCCGTGCTCGACCGGGTCCTGCCCATCCCCGAAGATTTCCGCCTCTCCGCCGACGGCTATCTCACCCGCACCGCCATGTGCCACGGCCTGATCAACGCCACCCACCGCTGTTATGGTTACTACCGCGCCCACAGCGATAACGGCACCTTCGAGAACAGCGGCTACGATGCCCAGGCCTATATCCACCGCCTGCTGATCCCGCAGCTCAACGCTTACTACCGGCGCGCCGGCCTGCCGCTGCGGTTTCCCCAAGCCAGGGTCGAACGTATCGTCGCCGGGCTCATGGACATCAGCCCGCGCAAACTGATCCGCAGATTCCGTCGTCCCGGGAGCCCCGCATGACCCTCATCGCTATGATCCCCGCCCGTATGGGCAGCCAACGCCTGGCGAAGAAGAACCTCCGTGAGCTCGGCGGCGTGCCGCTGATCGTCCGTGCGATCCGCAAGTGCCGCGCGGCGGGTGTGTTCGACGCCGTCTGGGTCAACTCCGAGCACCCCGACTTCGGCCCGATCGCCGAAGCGGAGGGCGCGCATTTCCATCAGCGCCCGGCCGAGCTTGGCGACAACCAGGCGACCAGCGAGCAATACGTCCACGAGTTCCTCCAGGGCCACAACTGCGACTGGCTGTTTCAAGTCCACAGCATCGCCCCCCTCCTGACCGCGCGGGAGGTGACGTCGTTTGTGCGGTTTTCTGTGGAATCCGATTACGACGCGGTCTTGTCGTATATCCCCGAGCAGATCGAATGTGCGATCGCCGGCAAGCCGATCAATTTCACGTTCAGCCAGAAGACCAATTCCCAGGAGCTCGAGCCGATCCAGCGGATCACCTGGAGCATCACCGCGTGGCGGCGGGACGCCTACCTGGCGACGTTCGAGGCGGGCGGTTGCGCCACCTACGCCGGCCGGGTCGGCTTTTACCCGGTCGGCCCGGTCTCGGGCCACGTGATCAAGACCGAAGATGACCTGAAGTTGGCCGAGGCGTTGCTGCCGCTGGTCGGGGAGGCGTGATGAAGCGTGTGCTGGTGACCAACCTGATCATGCAGCGTGACGCGGCGTTGTTTCAGCCGCAGCTCGATGCGGCCGGGGTCGGATTGGAGATGTATCCCGTCCAGCAGTTCCTCACCGAGGACGAGTTGCTGCCGATCATCGGGGATTATGACGGGATGATCGCGGGCGACGACCAGATCACCCGCCGGGTGCTCGAGGCCTCGCGTCCGCGCCTGAAGGTGATCAGCAAGTGGGGCGTCGGCCTCGATTCGATCGACCTCGACGCCGCGGCGGACCTGGGCGTCCCGGTGTTCAACACGCCCGGCGCGTTCGGCGACGCGGTGGGCGAGGTGTGCGTCGGCTATCTGGTCATGCTCAGCCGACACCTGCACACGGTCGACCGCGGCGTGCGCAACGGGCGCTGGCTCAAGCCCGAGGGGGTCGGGCTGATGGGTCGGACCGTTGGCATCGTCGGCTTTGGCGCGATCGGGCGGGGGATCGCCCAGCGCCTGGCCGGCTTCGGGTGCGACGTGTTGGCGACCGACGTGCGGATGGCCGAGATGGCGCCGGTCGACGGCGTGAGCTTCGCCGATTTCGACACGGTCTTGGCCGCGAGCGATTACCTGTGCCTGGCGTGCAATCTGACGGAGACGAACCGACGCCTCATCGACGCGGCCGCGATCTCCCGCATGAAGCCGGGGGCTTGCGTGGTCAACGTCGCCCGCGGCCCCCTGGTCGACGAGACGGCGCTGATCGACGCGTTGCAGACAGGGCGGCTGGGAGGCGCCGCGCTGGACGTCTACGAAACCGAGCCGCTGTCCGTCGACAACCCTCTGACCCGGATGGATCAGGTCGTGTTGGGCAGCCACAACGCCAACAACCTGAGACGGGCGAACGATGAGGTGAACCGCAATTCGATCGCCCAACTTCTCAACGTGCTGGCGGACGGCCCATGATGACCGTGATTGACATCATATATGATATTCGATATCAAATATGATGTTTAAATGACCATCCCAGCCCTCCAACGTGGTCTCGCTTTGCTCGAAGCGGTCGCCGCGGCTCCCGCCGCGATGGCGTTTTCCGACCTGTTGGAACGGGTGGAGGCCCCCCGCGCCAGCTTGGCCCGCCTGGTGGCCACGCTCCGGGAGGAGGGGTATCTGGCCAAGGACCCCCAAACGGGGCGTTACCGGCTGGGGCAACGGGCGGAGCGGTTTGCTCCGCCGGTCGACTGGCGGCAGCGCCTGACGGACGCCGCGGGCGGTGTGCTGGCGGCGACGGCGGAACAGACCAGGCATTCCTGCATGCTGGTCCTGTTCGAGCAGGCGGCCGGCCGGTGCGTCCGGCATCACCTGGTCGAAGACGGCGCCGCCATGCTCCCGGTCGGGCATGTCCAGGCCGACCTGTCCCGCCCGGCCTGGGGGTTGATCGTCTACGACGGCCTGGACGCGGACGGCCGGCGCCTCGCCCGGTCGCTTATGGCTCAGGCCCAGCGTCTTGACGACCATGCCGACGCGTTCCGCCGCGACCTCCAGCATCACGGCTACATCTTCGACGACGCGGCCCTGCGTTCCCAACGTCGTTTCGCGTCGGCTCTGCGCCACCCTGGACGCGGCCCCGTCGGGGCCGTCGCGCTCACGGCCGCGCCGGGCGCATTGCTCGATGACCACGTCGCCGCGGTGGGCCGTGTCGTGGCGAACGCCGCTCGGCGGCTTGAGGAGCTGCTTTCATGAATCGTCGTCCCCCCAACATCCTGCTGATCATGTCGGACGAGCACGACCCCGCCGTCACCGGCTGCTACGGCGACCCCCTGGTCCAGACGCCCAACCTCGACCGCCTCGCCCGGCGCGGCGTCACGTTCGACGCCTGCTACTGCAACTCGCCGCTGTGCGTCCCCTCACGCCTGAGCTTCACCGCCGGGAAATACATCAGCCGGATCAACGCTTGGAGCAATCAGTCGTTCCTCCCTGACGATTGCCCCTCGCTGCCCCGGGCCCTCGTCGCCGCGGGCTACGACGCTTATCTTTGCGGCAAGCAGCATTATCGCCGTGATCGGCGGTATGGCTTTACGGACCTGTTGCCCGGGATCAGCCAGAACAACGGCCTTCATCCCGGCGGGCCCTCGCCGCGGATGACGTTGGATCGTCCCTCCAATCTCGCGAGTTGGACCGGGCGATCCGCGGATTTCCGGGTCGGTGACCGGTCCTCGGTTCTTGACAACGGCCGGCTGGTCACCGCCCGCGGGGTCGAGTTCTTCGCCCGCCGCGATCGGTCCTCCGACACCAAACCCTTCTTCCTCTTCGCCGGCTACGTCGCCCCGCACTTCCCGATGATCGTGCCCGAGTCTTACGCCTCGCGGTACCGCGGCAAGGTCCCGCCGCCCAACCTCCCCGAGGGCCTGATCGAGTCGTTGCCCACCAACTACCAGATGCACCGCCGCGGCTTCGGGATCGAAGACCCCGATCCGCAGGTCGTCCGCGATGGTCGGGACCTCTATTGGGCGCTGACCGATTGGTTCGACGATGAGGTCGGCCGGTTGCTCGGGGCGTTGGACGACTCGGGCCTGGCCGACGACACCGTGGTGATCTACACCTCGGATCACGGCGAAAACAAGGGGGATCACGGCCTGTGGTGGAAGAACTGCATGTACGAGCATGGGGCGCGGGTGCCGCTGATCGTGTCCTGGCCGGCGCGGTGGGCGGGCGGCCAGCGGCGGAGCGGGGCGTGCTCGCTGGTTGACCTGGTGCAGACGATCTGCTGCCTGTCCGGCGCCGAGCCCGGCCGGGACTGGGATGGTGATTCGCTCCTGCCCTACCTCGACGACGACGCCCACGCCTGGAAAGACACCGCTGTCAGCGAGTATTACGGCCACAACATCGCCTCCGGCATGGCCATGATCCGCCAAGGTCCCTGGAAATACGTGTATCACAGCCGGATCGATGGCGGCGGCGAGCCCGAGCGGGAGCTTTACGACCTCGCCGCCGACCCCGGAGAATTCAACAATCTCGCGGGCGAGCCCGGCCAGGCTGACCGCGTCACGGCGATGCACGCCGCGCTGGTGGCGGAACTTGGGGAGGAGCCCGACACCGCCGAACTGCGGTGCCGCAACGACGTTCCGGCGGCTTGACGCCGAGGGTTGGCGGGCGCGGGCGGGATATCCGCGACACACGCGGCATCCTGTTGAGGAATCCTCTATCCTGTGCGCCCCGATGATCGGAGGCGGCCGCTTTCCCGGCGAAACGCCTCGCGGAGCGCCCTCTGTGAAGCCTCATACCCTGACCCACCTGAAACAGCTCGAAGCCGAGTCGATCCATATCATCCGTGAGGTCGTCGCCGAGTTTGACAAGCCGGTGATGCTGTTCTCCATCGGCAAAGACTCGTGCGTGATGCTCCACCTGGCCCGCAAGGCGTTCCATCCCGGGAAGCCGCCGTTTCCCCTGCTGCACATCGACACGACCTGGAACTTCCAGTCCATGTACGCCTTCCGTGATGATTACATCGTCGGCGAGTTGGGGCTGGAGTGCCTGGTCTACATCAACGAGGAAGGCCTCAAGGAAGGGATCGATCCCTTCCTCCACGGCTCGAAGCGTTTCACGGACGTGATGAATCTCGGCGCCCTGCGCCAGGCCCTCGATAAGTACCGGTTCGACGCCGCGTTCGGCGGGGGCCGACGGGACGAGGAAAAGTCTCGCGCCAAGGAGCGCGTCTACTCCTTCCGCGACAAGAACCATCAGTGGGACCCCAAGAATCAGCGCCCTGAGCTTTGGAACCTCTACAACGGCGCCCTCGAGAAGGGCGAGCAGATCCGGGCGTTCCCTCTTTCCAACTGGACCGAGCTGGACATCTGGCAGTACATCCACCTGGAGCAGATC
This sequence comes from Phycisphaeraceae bacterium, assembly GCA_028277745.1. Taxonomy (GTDB): domain Bacteria; phylum Planctomycetota; class Phycisphaerae; order Phycisphaerales; family Phycisphaeraceae; genus JANQFR01. The sequence continues at coordinate 177,702 of JANQFR010000082.1, read as the reverse complement.
CCGATCGTCCCGATCTACTACGCGACGCAGCGCGACGTGGTCGAGCACGAGGGGCAGCTGATCGCGGTGGATGACGACCGTATGCCCGAAACCTTGCGTCGCACTGCGAGCCGGAAGTGGGTCCGGTTCCGCACGCTGGGCGACTACCCGCTCTCAGGCGCGACCGAGTCCCGCGCAGCCACCCTCCCCGAGATCATTCAGGAGATGTTGCTGGCGACCCGCTCCGAGCGCGAAGGCCGCGTGATCGACCAGGACCCCGGCGCGTCGATGGAGGAGAAGAAGAAGCAGGGGTATTACTAGGCGCTAGGGGTTAGGCGCTAGGGTCTAGGGAAGAAATCGGAGACATTCATTGGGACGCTCGTGGGTATCGGGGGCTCGTGGTTTGGCAGCGAGCGATGGAGTTGATTGAAGCCGTGTACTTATTGACCGAACGGTTGTCGGATTCTGAGCGCTTTGGGCTGACTTCGCAGATGCAGCGGGCGGCAGTATCGGTGGCGTCCAATATCGCCGAAGGTTATGGCCGAAGCCATACCGGCGACTACCTCAAGCACTTGTCTTACGCCCGGGGCTCCCTCGCCGGTCTAGAAACTCAACTGATCGCTGCCGTCCGCGTCCAACGCTTGAACCGTGAAGCCGCCCTCCCCGCGTGGGAGTTGACTCAGGAAGTCGGCAAAATGCTCACCCGCTTGATCCAAAAAGTCGGCCGCCCGAACCCGGAATCCACCCCCTAGGCCCTAGCGCCTAACCCCTACCGCCTACGCCATGAGCCACCAATCCGAACTGATCGCCACGGACATCGACGCCTATCTCGCTCAGCACGAGCGTAAGGAACTCCTGCGCCTGCTCACCTGCGGCAGCGTCGATGACGGCAAATCGACGCTGATCGGCCGGCTGATGTACGACTCGAAGATGGTCTACGAAGACCACCTCGAAGCGATCAAGGCCGACTCGTTGCGTGTCGGCACGGTCGAGGAGGGGCCGGACCTGGCCCTGCTGACCGACGGGCTCAAGGCCGAGCGCGAGCAGGGCATCACCATCGACGTCGCTTACCGCTACTTCTCCACCGCTAAGCGCAAGTTCATCATCGCCGACACCCCCGGCCACGAGCAGTACACCCGCAACATGGCCACGGGCGCGTCCACCGCGGACCTGGCCATCATCCTCATCGACGCCCGCCACGGCGTGATGACCCAGACCAAGCGGCACTCCTTCATCGCGTCGCTGCTGGGTATCAAGCACGTGATCGTCGCCGTCAACAAGATGGACCTGGTCGGTTTTTCCGAGGACCGCTATGAGGAGATCAAACGCGATTACAGCGACTTCGCCTCCAAGCTGGACCTGCCCGACATCCGGTTCGTGCCGATGTCGGCGCTCAATGGCGACAACGTGGTCAACATCAGCGACCGCACGCCGTGGTATCAGGGCTCGTCGTTGATGCACCTGCTTGAAAACGTGGTGATCAGCGCCGACCGCAACCTGATCGACATGCGCTTTCCGGTTCAATACGTCTTGCGTCCGAGCCTTCACTTCCGGGGTTTCGCCGGTACGCTCGCCTCGGGCGTCATCCGTCCCGGCGACGAGGTGATGGCCCTGCCCTCCCGTAAGACCAGCCGCATCCGGTCGGTCGTCACCTACGACGGTGAGCTCGAGGAGGCGTTCCCGCCCCAGGCCCCGGTCGTGACGCTTGAGGACGAGATCGACGTCTCCCGCGGCGACATGCTCGTCCACCCCGGTAACGTGCCTCATGTCGGCACGACGTTCGACGCGATGATTGTCTGGATGGCGGAAGCGCCGCTCGTCCCCGGCAAGCAGTACCTCATCAAGCAGACCACCCGCAAGACGCCGGGGGTGGTCAACGAGCTGCGCTACCGGATCGACGTGAACACCCTCCACCGCCACGACGCCGATCGTCTGGAGTTGAATGAGATCGGCCGGTGCGTCGTTGAGGTCGCCCAGTCGATCGCGTACGACCCGTACAAGTCCAACCGCACGACCGGCGCGTTCATCGTGATCGATCGGCTGACCAACAACACCGTGGGCGCGGGGATGATCCTGGACCGCACCGCCGATGCGGGCCGGTCGGCGGCGAAGCGCCCGACCGAGGTGGCGACGCACCAGAGCCTCGTGACGCCCGAGGAACGGGAGCAGCGTCTGGCTCAGAAACCCGCCACCGTCTGGCTGACCGGGCTCACCGGCAGCGGGAAATCAGCGATCGCGTACGCGCTGGAGCGCCGCCTCTTTGACGAGGGCAAAGCGGTCCATGTGCTGGATGCGCGCAACGCCCGGCTGGGCCTCAACGTCGATCTGAAGTTCTCCCCCGACGACCGGGCCGAGAACCTCCGCCGCGCGGCCGAGGTCGCCCGGCTGGTGAACCAGGCCGGCTTGATCAGCATCTGCTCATTCTTATCGCCGTCCGCTGAAGACCGTGCGATGGTGCGTGAAATCGTCGGGGACCGCTTCTTCGAGATCTATCTCAGCGCTCCCGAAACCGTCTGCAAGCAGCGTCGCCCCGAGGCGGGCAGCCAGGCCGATCCCGACGCGATCAAGCCGTTCTTTGATCTTCAGGCCCCCTACGAGCCCCCTGCCTCGCCGGACCTCGAACTGCCCACGCACGAGTTGTCGATCCACGAGAGCGTCGACCGCATCATGCAACTGCTCCGTGACCGGGGCGTGATCTGACGGGTTCATGAGTGCGTCTCGCCGCCCTAAGCCCCGCATACGCATGCGGGGCTCCGTGGACGTTTGGGTTGTCAACAAATTTAAGGCGAAGCACCCGGCGTCTCACGCCGAAGCAGCGCCGCGACCTCGTCGTGTTTCCCCGCCACGGCCAGGAATAACGGGGTGTGCTGAGCGCGATTTTCGACGTCGACCGGGGCCCCGCGTTCGAGAAGGACCTTGACCGCGTCCAGGCGGCCGGCCTCCGCCGCGAGGTGCAGTGGGGTGTCGCCCCGTTTGTCACGCGGGTCGGGTTTGGCGTCGGCGTCGAGCAACCGCCGGACGGCGTCGGCGTCGCCGTTCTGAGCCGCCAGATGCAGCGGGGCGAGGCCGGCTTTGTCGCGCGGGTCGGGCTTGGCGCCGGCTTCCAACAGGGCGTCGATGACCTCGAGGCGTCGGTTGGCGACGGCCAGGTGCAGCGGCGTGCGGCGGTTGCGGTCGATGAAATTCAAAGGTGCCCGGGCCGCGATCAATGCGTTCACGGCTTCCACGTTTCCCGAGACGGCGGCGAGATGCAGCGGGGATTGGCGCTGCTCGTCCAGGGCGGCGACGTTGGCGTTGCGGTCCAGCAGGGCCGCGATCACCTCGGCCCCGGACCCGGTGGCGGCCAGGTGGAGGGGGGTGCGCCCCGAGCGCAGCCGGGCCGCGGCCGCGGCGCCGTGTTGCAACAGGAGCAACGCCGACGAATCGTGCCCGCTTTGAAGCGCCAGATGCAGGGGGGAAAAGCCTTGCTTGTCCACGGTCCGCGCCGAGCCGTTGCGTTCGATCAGGATGTCGATGGCCTGCAGGTGTCCCCCTGCCGCGGCCAGGTGCATTGCGGTGCGGCCGTCGTCGTCGGGGGCGTCGATCGGCGGGCCGAGTTTCAGGGCGGCGTCCAGTCGCCGGACGTCGCCGCTGCGGGCGGCGCCCCAGAGCAACTGGATCGCGCCCTCGCGTCGGGCGAGCCGGTTACGCGACCGGCTCAGCAGCAGGCCGGCGGCGTCGTCGCGCCCGAACTGCGCCGCGGTGTCGATCGGCGTCAGGCCCCAGGCGTTGCGCGCGGCGGCATTGGCCCGGGCGTCGATCAGGATCGCGATCACCGTCGGGTCGCCCCACGACGCGGCGAGGTGCAGCGGCGTGATCTTACGCATCCCGGCCGCGTTGACGTCGGCGTCCGCGTCCACCAACCGCTGGATGATCGCCGGGTCGCGGCTGAAAATCGCCAGGTGCATCGGGCTCATCTGAAGGCGATCCGCGACGTCGACGCTCGCCCCGGCGTTGAGCAACTGGTCGACCGCGTCGAGACGGCGTTCATTGATCGCCGCGAGCAGAGGCGTGGCGCCGTACCGGTCTGCGATCTCCAGGTCGGCGCCCGCGGCGATCAACCAACCCGTCACGTCGCGGTGGCCGGCCGTCACCGCGATGAGCAGCGGCGTCCGGCCGTATGGATCGATTTCATTGATCGGGCCGCCCGCGTCCACCAGTTGCCGCAAACGGTCGAGATCCCCCGCCTCCGCCGCATCATGCACCGGCGAAGCGCCCGCCGCCACAGACCAAAACACGATCAACGGGCAATAGAACAGGGCCCTATTCACCCCCTCATGATAACGCCAACCGGCCCGGTTTAGCGGCGGGGCCCGCTACGCGCTTTTGCCGCAGCCGGCAGGGTTCGAAATCACAAAGACACCCGTTCGCCCGGGCCGATCGAATCCGGCAGGCCGGCCCGGTCGAGGTCGTCGGGCTCGATCGCGGTGCGTTGGCTGAGTTCGACGACCGCATCCTCGGCCACCCGGACGCCGCGGGACGTCAGCCACGCCTTGGCGCGATCGGATTGGAGACGCTGGCTCGACGACGGGCAGTCCGTGCAGTTTTCGGCGTCGGCGTTCTTGATCGGTGCGAACTCGTCGTGCCGGTCCGCCTCGTACACGATCGAGGCCTCGCACATCGGCAGGGCGTCGAACACGAAGGTCTCCAGCTTGACGGCGTTGGGCGTCTGCGGGCGGCGCTCGGCGCCGTTCTCATCGATGAAGGCCACCTTCTTCTCCGCGCGGTGGAACGGAAGGCCGAACGCGCCGCGGTTGAGCGACTCGACGAAGTCGACGTGGATGACGTGGATCGCGATCGATCCCGCGCGGAAGCGCAGCTCGCCGTTTTCCAGAGTTTCGTAGGCGTATTCATCGGGCAGGTCGGAATACTCGATGACGGTCATCTTGCCGTCGACGAGGCAGAAATTGCCGAGCTTTTCCAGGGGCTCGCGTTTGGGCAGCATCTTGGAGGACATCTGGGCTCGATCGGCGGCGTGCAGCCCGAGGAACAGCGGGTCGACGAGGCGGACCATCGGGTTGTCGACCTGGGTGTAGCTGATCTGCGTGACGCCGCGCTGCTTCATGTCGGCCAGGGCGCCCGAGGTGTGCAGAGCCTTGAGCGATCCGCCGTGGCCGTTGGGGGAGAGGGCGAGTGAATCCCGGGCGGCGAGCAGGACCCGGCCGGTCTCACGGTCGAGGGCGGGCATCATGGCCTGGGGGAAAATCATGACGTTGGCCGGGTCGAGCCCGAAGTGGTCGTGCTTCGCCCAGAAGGCCCGGGTGACCTCGTCATTGATAGGGCTGGTCATGATGTAATACGGCACGGCCACGCCGTAACGGTCCTGCACCTTGAGCAGGTAGTCGGCAAAGCACTGGAACAACGGCTTGCCGGTGACCGGGGTCGCGGGGAACGCCCCCTTGGGGCCGTCGAACCCGAGGCGGGTGCCCTGGCCGCCGGCGACGGTGAACGCGGCGACCGCGCCGTCGCGGATCAACTGCTCCCCCAAAGCGCGGGCTTCGGCGTACCGATCCGACTGATCGGGGCCGGGGGTGTGGGGATACCAGGGCGCGGGCTTGACGTTTTCGGGCAGCTTGAAGGTCGGCTTGTTTTTCACGTGCGACTCGACCAGCCGGGCGACTTCCGGCCAATCGACGCCCTCGATCTGCGTCAGCAACCGATCTCGGCCGGCTTCATCGAGCTCATCGAAAAACCGCAGGACGTGTTCCTGATCCACGTCGGCAAGGGCTTGTTTGACGGCGTCGTAACGTGGTGAGAGTGAAGTCGGCATGGGTATGGGGGGTTAAGCGTTAAGGAGGGATTGGTACACGACCCGGCCGACGAAGAACGGCCCGAGGCGCTCCAGGTACGTGGAGGTCTGCCGGGTCTTACGCATCATCTGCACCAGGGCGGACAGCGGGTGAAGGTCCTTGCCCATCAGCCCGATGACGAAGTCGTTATCGTGCTTGTCCAGGCCGTGGCAGGCGAGGCGGATGTCGTGGGCCAGGTCGTTGGTTCCGAACGCGAATCCGATCACGCCGTGCTCTTTGAGGATGTCTTTCTGCTCTTCTTCGGGGAGTCGGGCGAACGCGCCGCTGCGCCGCAGCGGGTACCACACGGCCCAGGGCCAGCCCGGGGTGAGGGCGTGCCGGCGGGGACGTTGGATCAGCGTGTCGTCGAGGTCTGGTTCGTAGCCGAGGCTGTACGTCCGGCCGAACATGGTGTATTCCGGCCGCGGGGTGAGCGTCGAGAACGGCGCGGCGCGGAGGATCGGCTGCGCCGTGTCGATGAAGAAGTCGGGATCGCTCGACATCGTGACCAGCGCGACGCCCAGCGGGTCGTTGAGGTCACGGTAAAGCACCGCATCGCACCCGGCCGCGACCAGGGTGTCGATGAGCGGCGCGTCGTCGCGGCACCCGGTGAAGGCGTGGAACTGCATAAACAGCCGCGTGTCGCTGCTCGCGCCGCGGCCGCCGTGTTCGGAAAGGTCGGGGGGGTCGATCCGGGGGGGCTGCATCGGACGGGCAATGTACCCCCCGGGCGTCGCCGCGGCAAAAGGCGGCGCGCCGCCGGTCGCGCCGCTGCGCTCAGCGGGGATAGCGCAGCAGGGCGGTCGCGGCGGCGGCGGCGGTCTCGATCCGCAGGATGTGGTCGCCCAGCGACCACGGCTCGAACCCCGCGGCATGGGCGCAGCTGAGTTCATTTTCGGTAAAGCCCCCCTCTGGGCCGACCAGCGCGATCACGTGCTGGGCCTCACGCAATCGCCGGCTCAGCTCCGGCACGGCATGGCGGCCGGGGTGGAGGATCAGCCTGACATCCGCCTGCTCGTGCAGGACCGCGTCGAACCCTCGGGGCTCTTCGATACGCAGCAGGTAGAACCGGCCGCACTGCTTGCTTGCTTCCTGCGCCCGCCGCTCGAATTTCTCGAGCTTCCCGCTACGCGGATCGACTACGCTGCGGTCGGCCCGCATCGGGATAATGCGGTCGGCGCCAAGCTGGCTGAGCTGGTCGATCATGTCGTCGGCGCGGGGCCCTTTGGGGACGCACGTGGCGATCGTCAGCGTCGGCGTGGGCGGCTCCACCGACTCGCGGTCGGTCACCCGGCAGATCGTGCAGCCCTGCTCGAATCCGAGGATCTGCGCTTCGGCGCAGGTCCCGCGTCCGTCGAGGAGTTGCACGATGGCGCCGACGCCCAGCCGCAGGACTTTCCGGGCGTGCCGGGTCTGCTCGGGGTCGAGGAAGCAGGTCTGGTCCGGTAATCGCGGGTTGGGCAGGTCGCCGCAGAACAGCCGCGGGGTCGTGGGGGTGAAGGTGAAATCGACGGTCATGATTCGATCCTTACGTCCGAGTTGGATCGGGGCGCTTGAGTCGGCCGCCGCCCGCGTCGATAACCGTTGGTGTCGATTGTGCGGGCTGTGACGCCGCGGCCGGGCGCGCCCGGCCGGGGGAGGGCCGGACACGATGAATCTCGGACCTTGAATCAAACGATACCCGCACCGGTCAGGCAAGTCAGGCAAGGACGAGAAACGTGGCTGATTCAGAGACACAACCCGACGGGCAGACGTCTGACAAGCTGGGCGATCTTGACGCCCAACTCGACAGCCTGCTGCGTCGCATCGAGGACCAGGAGCCCGGGCTGGTGTCTGCACCGCCGCCCGCCGCGCCGCCGGCGGAAGCCGAGGCCGAGCCCGAGCCTGAAGCCGAAATCGAGGCCGAGCCGGCCGTGTCCGCCGTCGAGGCCGCCAAAGCCGCCGCCGCCGAGGCCAACCCCGACAACCCCTCGGTTCCCGAAGACGTCGCGGAGCAGGCCATGCTCGCGTCGATGGGCTTGTCCCCGGACGGCTCTCCCCCTGCCGAGAACGCCCCCAAGCCGTCGACAGACGCGGATCACGTGGCGGACGACGTGATCGACGAGCAGATCGAGTCGGTGATCGAGACGTCCTCTCCCGAAGCGCAGGCGACGCTCGACGCGTTGAAAACGGCTCTTTCGGAAGAATCCGCCCGCGAGGAGCCCGCGGCGTCGGAAACGGCAAGCAAGGCGGAGGCGCCGCCGGCCGACCCGCTCGCGGCTCAGCTCGATCAGTTGCTCGGGGCGGCCAGTTCCCCCCCAGCAGACAGGCTCGAGGGCGTGTTCGAGCCGCCGGATGATGAAACCGTTGCCGCGGCGTCGGCCGCGGCCGCCACCCAGAACCCGTCCTCGGCCGAGGATGAGCCGCCCGCCTCTGCCGAGTTCGATGGGCCGACCCCGGCAAATGTCTCGCTCGATGAGCTGGATGAATTGATCGCTGAGAACGCTGATGGGGCGGTTGCGGGCGAGTTTGAGACGGTCAGTCAGGTGATGGATGGCAAGGCGGAAACCGATGAAGAAGCTTCCGGTAGCGCCGCCGAGTCGACCGCGGCCCTGGAGGCGGCGTCCGCCCAGGCGGCGGCGAAACAGGCCCAGGACGGCGCGTTGGCCGGGGATTTCGCCAGCCCCGATGAATTACTCAATTCCTCCGACGCTGCGGCCACCGCGGCGGACGTTGCGCAGGAACTCGATGAACAGCCCGAACGCCAGCTGCAGGAATATTCATCCGTGGCTGTCGTCGAGGACGCGGCCGAGCCCGCCTCCCGAAAGACCCTGCGGGCTTCGCTCGCTAGGATGGCCCGATGGGAGCCGGCCGCCCGCCGGGCGTGTGCGGTGGTGAATCGGCCGGTGCTGAAGCTCCGGCCGGAGATGCGTGACACGCTGGGCTGGGTGGCGATCACGATCGCCGGGCCGGGCCTGATCCTGTTTCTCTACGGCCTGTTTTTCTAAGGTTTTTGGACATTTGCCCCGTCCTCAATGCACCTGCGGCGTTTGATTTATTCACGAAATACGCGGGAAAGTGTGCGGCAAATAGTCTAGGCATCTTCCCTGCCCAAGAAGTCCCGAAGGATTTCGGCGGCGGCGAGCGCATCGCGTCTGGCTTTTTTCTGGTCGCGGGTCAGCCCTTGCCCGGCCAGTTGGGCGTCCGCCGCCGCGCTGGTCAGCCGTTCGTCCATCAGGTGGGCCGGCAGCCCGAGCCGGGCGCTGAGCGTCTGGGCCAGAGCCCGGGACCGTTTGGCCGGCTCCCCCTCGCTGCCGTCCATATTCAGCGGCAGCCCCACGACGATCGCGTCGGGCTGCTCGTCGGCGATGACCCGGCTGATCAGGCGGAGCCGCTCGTCCGGGCTGGAAGTCTCAATCACCTGCAGCGGCGAGACGATCCGGGTCTGGTCATCGCCGATCGCGAGGCCGGTGCGTTTATCGCCGGGATCGATCGCCAGGTACCGCATCGGACAGATTGTAGAAAAGTCGTACGGTGTACGCCCTGGATTGACGGCCACGCACGCGGCTTTTATAGTCGCCGCCATGCTTACATGGCGTTGGAATCCCCGTACGCTCCGTTGGGCCTTCATGGCGGTCTTGGCCGTGGCGTTGCTCGGCTGCCAGAGCCCGCTCGAACGCACCACCGAGCAGCAGTTGCGGGACGAGTTGATCCAGTCGTACCGGTCCCAGGTCGCCGCGGTCGCCGCCGGCCCGGTGATCGAGCTGCAGCGTGACAACAGCGACGTGATCGCGAACCTCTCGCCCGAGCGGCGGGCCGAGCTCGAACAGATGTCGGGCATCGGCGCCTATCAGGACACGCCCCTGGATGTCGGCGCCAACCTCCTGGGCTCCAAGGACAACCAGGTCGTCCAGATCTCGTTGCAGCAGGCGATCGATCTGACGGTCCGGTACAACCTCGACCTACAGGTCGCCCGGATCAATCCCGCGATCGACCAGGCCGTCATCACCCAGGCGCTGGCCGCGTTCGACGCGACCTTCTTCGCCACCGGCGATATCGGCAACATCAATGTCTCCAACTCGTTCGCGTTCCCGGGTTTTCCAACTTCCTTTGAGCAGGACCTGTGGGGGCTCGCCACCGGCATTCGTAAGAATCTAGTGTCCGGCGGCAACGTCGAGTTCCGCGTCTCCGGCTCGCGCAACGACAGCAATATCTCCACCTTCGCCAGCAGCAGCGCCTACTCCGCTGACGTGCTGTTCACCCTCCAGCAACCCCTGCTCCGCGGGTTCGGCGCCGACGTCAACCGCGCCGAAATCGTGTTGGCGCAAAACGCCCGTCGCTCCGACATGGAGCAGCTCCGCAACAACCTGATCACCATCTCCGCCCAGACGGAGGCGGCTTACTGGAACCTGCTGTTCACCAAGCAGCAACTCCTGATCCAGACCCGGCTGCTCGCCCGCACCATCGAGGACCGCGACCGGCTCCAGCAGCGGGCCGACTTCGATGTGAACCCGGTCCGTCTGACCGAGGCCAACAGCTTTGTTGAGCTCCGCCGCGCCGACGTCATCCGCGCCCGTCAGGCCGTGCGCGACGCTTCCGATCAGCTCAAGCAACTCATCAACGCCCCGGAGCTGCCGGTGGCCGACGAGACGATCCTCATCCCCACGGACGTGCCGGTGGATCAGCCGATTGAGTTCAGCCTGCTCGACGCGGTGACCACCGCCCTCCAGCACCGTCCCGAGCTTCAGATCGCGCTGCTGAGCATCAAGGACACGTCCGTCCGTCTCCGCGTGGCCGACAACGCCCGGCTGCCCCTGCTCAATCTCTCCGCCTCGGTCGGCGTCAGCGGGATCGACAGCGGCGGCGTGGGCAACGCTTTTTCTCAGCTGGGCAGCGACTCCCTGCTGAATTACCTGCTCACCGCGGACTTCGAGGTCCCGATTGGCAACCGCGCCGCCGAGGCTTTGTTCACCCAGCGTCAGCTCGAACGCCGTCAGGCCGTCGCCGACTATCAGCGCCAGGCTCAGCTCGTCGTGCTGGACGTGAAAACCGCCCTGCGTGAGTTGCTCACGGCGTACGAGTTGATCGGCGCGACCCGGGCCGCCCGGCTCGCCGCGGCCGACAACCTCCGCGCGATCGAGGAGCAGGAGGCCGCCGGCGTCGCCCTCACCCCTGAGTTCCTGCTCGACCTGAAGCTCAACACCCAGCAGCGTCTCGCCGACGCCGAGACCCAGGAGATTCAGGCGCTCACTGATTACAACAATTCGATCTCCACGCTTTTCCAGGCGACCGGCACCTTGCTCCAACGCAACGGGATCGAGTTCGCGGATTACGAGGTGGAAGGGCGGCGGTAGCAGAGCCTTTCTATACGAATCCCACTTAAAACGGACCCTAAGCCCCGCATGCGGATGCGGGGCTCCGGCGTGGTCGACGCCTGTGTGGAAAGTTCACTGCTCGCCGGACTTGATCAGCAATCGCAGTTGCCGCCACATGTCCCGCGCGGCGTTGCCCCGGTGGCTGATACGGTTCTTGTGGTCCGGCTCCAGCTCCGCGGTGGTCTTGCCCATGGCGTCGAGCTGGAACAGCGGGTCGTATCCGAACCCGTTCCCGCCCCGGCCCCGCTCCGGGCTGGCCGGGTCGAGCTCGTCCGTCGACAGGATGCGTCCCTCGATCGTGCCCCGCACCATCGCCCAGGGCCGGTCGTCGCCCGGCCGATGCACGGCCATGGCGCACACAAACCGTGCGGCGCGGTTCACCTTGCCGCGCATCTCGTTGAGGAGTTTCCGGTTATTGGCCAGGTCGACGGTTTCACGTGAGCCCTGTTTGCCGGAGTACCGGGCGCTGTGGACGCCGGGCCGGCCGTCGAGGGCGTCGACTTCCAGGCCGCTGTCGTCCGCCAGCGTCGCCAAGCCGGTCGCCTGGGCGTAATACCTGGCTTTGAGCGCCGCGTTGTCTTCGAAGGTGGCGCCGTCCTCCACCGGCTCTTCGATCGGGTCGGGCCAATCACTCAGGGTCATCCACTCGAGAGACGGGTCGTTCATCACCGCCCGGATTTCGTCGAACTTGTGAGGGTTGGTGGTGGCGAGCAAGATCTTCATGGCGCGGTATCGTAGCGGCATTCAAGGATCCACGCGCATGCCCAGGAAGAAGAAGCAACCCGATGGCTCGGCCCTGATTCAGGGCGACCCGTATCTCGAACCGTTCGCTGACGCGTTGCGGGCCCGCTATCGCCGATACCTTGAGACCAGGCGGCGGATCACGGCCGAAGACGGAGCGCTCACCGGCGCGATCAGCCGCGGCCACGCGTACTTTGGGCTCACCCGCGACGAACACGAAGGCCGGCCCGGCGTCTGGTATCGCGAGTGGGCCCCCAATGCTGACTATCTCGCGCTGATCGGCGATTTCAATCAATGGGACCGCGGCGCCCATCCGCTCTCACGCAATGAATTCGGCCACTGGTCGCTCTTCCTGCCGGACGAGCAGTACGCCGACCGACTGACCCACGATTCCAGGATCAAGGTGCATGTCGCCGCCCCCGGGTATGCGATGGACCGGATCCCCGCATACATCAGGCGTGTGGTCCAGGAGCCCGGCTCGTCCGAGTACAACGGCCGCTACTGGGCTCCGCCCCAGCCGTACCGGTGGCGCCACGATGCGCCTGCGCTTGAAGGCGGTCTGCGCATCTACGAGGCCCACGTCGGCATGGCGCAGGAAGAGGGCAAGGTCGGGTCGTTCGCCGAGTTTGCCGCCAACGTCCTGCCCCGCATCGCCGACCTGGGCTACAACGCCGTTCAACTCATGGCCGTGCAGGAGCACCCCTACTACGGATCGTTCGGCTACCACGTCTCGAACCTCTTCGCCGTCTCGTCGCGCTTCGGCACGCCCGACGAGCTCAAGCAGCTCATCGACGAGGCCCATCGCCTGGGGCTGTGCGTCATCATGGACATCGTCCATTCGCATATGGTCAAGAACCTGGCCGAGGGCCTCAACCGTTTCGACGGCTCGGATCATCAATACTTCCACCCCGGGCCCCGCGGGGAACACACCGCCTGGGACTCGCTCTGTTACGACTACGGCCAGTACGAGGTCCTCCGGCTCCTGCTCTCCAATGTCCGCTACTGGCTCGATGAATACCGGTTCGACGGCTTCCGGTTCGACGGCGTCACCTCCATGCTCTACCACGACCACGGCCTGGGCAAATCGTTCGAGGGTTACGACGACTATTTCGGTCCCAACGTCGAAGCCGACGCGGTGACATACCTCACCCTCGCCAACGAACTGGCGCACGCCGTCAACCCCCGGGCGGTCACGGTCGCCGAGGACGTCTCAGGTATGCCGGGCCTGGCGCGGCCGATCGACGACGGCGGACTGGGGTTTGATTACCGCCTCGCCATGGGCGTGCCCGATTACTGGATCAAGCTGCTCAAGGAGAAGAGCGACGAGGATTGGGACCTGGGCAACATCTTCTTCACGCTGATGAACCGCCGCCGCAACGAGAAGCACGTCGGCTACGCCGAGTCGCACGACCAGGCGCTCGTCGGCGACAAGACGATCGCGTTCCGCCTCATGGACGCGGACATGTACGCCGGCATGAGCGTTTTCCAGCAGAACCTGATCATCGACCGGGGCTTGGCCCTGCACAAGATCATCCGCCTGCTCACGTTCTCGCTCGCCGGGGAGGCCTACCTGAATTTCATGGGCAACGAGTTCGGCCACCCCGAGTGGATCGATTTCCCCCGCGAAGGCAACAACGACAGCTACCACTACGCCCGGCGGCAGTGGTCGCTGATCGAGCAGGACCACCTCCGCTACAAGGGTTTGAACCGGTTCGATCAGGCGATGATGCGGCTCGATGCGGATTACCACGTCCTGTCCGATCCTTTCATCGAACAACTCGCCTGCCATCAGGACACCAAGCAGCTAATCTATCGGCGCGGCCCGTTAGTCTTCGTGGTCAACCTCCACCCGGCTGAGTCGTACACCGACCTGCGCATCCCCGTGCCCGACGCCCGTGACTACCGGCTCGCGCTGGACACCGACGCGGAGCGTTTCGACGGCCAGGGCCGCGTCGATCCGGATTCGAGATACATCTGGCGGCCCGAGCCGATGTACGGCTGCAAGCAGAGCGTCCAGGTGTACCTGCCCGCGCGCAGCGCCCTGGTGTTGGCCCCGGTTTGAAGCATCCGCCACGCGTCTTCAATCATGCCGGCTCACATCGCGTTCGGCTAAAACGATGCGTGGCGTAAATCAGTAACCTGATCGGCGGTTAAGGCGTAGTAGAATAACGCCACCTCATCGATGAGGCCTTGGAATCTGTGGGCGGCGTCGAAACCCCTGGCGGCGATCTTTGCGGCGACCGATGACGAATCCCCCAGGCTTTGGGAGGATTCAGCAGAGTCATACAAAGCCCCGTCGATATACACCTTCATATGGTCGCCGTCGTATGTAAATACAACTTGATAGGAAACGCCCGCCGTTAGCACGGGCCCGCTGACCGTAGTGAACGCACTGGTTCGGCGCGCCATGACGATCCTGTTAGGGATTGCATCGGATGTGCTTGTGAGGTTGACCCACCACCCGATGATGGGTGCTGTTTCCTTGGAAAGGACCCGGCGGTAGGTGTCTTCATTCGTGTTCGAGCGATTGATGATAAAGTGCAGGCTGAATGGGGAGCGTCCCGGGTAATCGCCGATCCCGCCGTCGGGAGCGCTGGCGTATCCGCCGGTGAAACCGATCGAATCGTCTGAATTAGGCAGCATGCTTGGTTGCCGCTTAGCGTGCGACCCGGTGAGCGTCCAGTCGCTGTTGATCAAATCCTTTCCGCCGCAGTCGAATGGCAGGTACGCATCGGGCAGGTAAGATAGGATAAGAGATCGAAGAATCATGTTAATAAACTTCCCGTTCTGTGCTGATGTTCAATGGATTCGATCCGGCTTAACCATGCATCATCATCAAGGGTCCAGCCGGTAGGGTGTGACCAGAGGATCGCGCCGTCGGCGATGTTTAGGCATAGGCCTACCTGTTTGCTGTAGTAGATCGGGTCGAGTGGTTGTAAACGCAGATCTGAGTTGGAATGCGCATCATGATAGTGATCCCACAGGAAGGGATAAATGGGCAGGTCGGTGGCGGCTCGGATGCGGGAGAGCATGCGGTGGGCCCGTCGGCCCCATTGCCCCATGTCGGTGTCGTATCGGTCGTAGAACGAAGGCGCTACAAAATCAACGACATCGAGGATGCCTTCCGACACAATCCTGGCGTCATCCGTTGCGATCTTGGAGTCGACCGCTCCGATGGAGCCACCCTCATCCTGAAACAACCCTGAGTAGATACCCAGGGCCAGACTTGGGTTAGCCTCTTTGCACCACTCAAGGATCTGGATCATCCAGGCGATGTTCGTCTTGATTTCGCTGTCTGTGCGTGAATTAAAAGTGTTGTTCAGAGGGCGGTGCTCAATGTTGAGCCATGTGATGCGATCGGTCGGCCAAGCGGATGCAATGGACTTCAAGCGCGTTTCATCGGGAAGCTCACCTGTCTGTCCTGCATTAGGCCAGGCGTCTCCCCAGATCTCGCCTTGATAAACCGACTTGCATGGCGAGAGCGCGCCGCTTTGGGGCTTCCCGGTATAGTTCGTGGCGTCGATAATCATTTCTTAAATCCGGTGTTCATATATTGCGTGTCGAGTTAATCTTTGCTCCATGCATTTCATGTTTGTCGGTGATTGGAATCGGGTTAAAACCAGAATCGAAGAAATCGACGTTGTCGGTGGAGGGTGCTTTCGAGCCGACCGGGTCGTCACTGGCGATCAACGAGGAACCGGTGAAGCCGCCTCCATGACGCTTACATATTCAGCTCGGTTCCAAGTCACAGGAAAAGCTCCACTTGGCCGATAGAATCTTCATGATGAATGCTCACGTTTCGCTGTCCGATCCGCACGCTCCGCTTGATCTCACGCAGGCCCGGATCCATTTTGTCGGCATCGGGGGGTGTGGGATGTCGGGCCTCGCCCGCATGGCCAGGCGGTTCGGCGCGGTCTGCACGGGATCGGACCTGCAACGGTCCGCCGTGGTGGATGCGTTGACCGCCGACGGCGTCACGGTCGTGCTGGAACAGACCGCGGCCGCCGTCCCGGACCCGTGCGACCTGGTCGTCGCCTCCGCCGCGATCAAGCCGGGCCATCCCGAGTTGGCCGAGGCCCGCCGCCGCGGCGTCCCGGTCCTCAAGTACTCCCAGATGCTCGGCCGGCTCATGATCGGCCGCACCGGCGTTGCCGTTGCCGGCACCCACGGCAAGTCCACTACCACCGCCATCCTCAGCCATATCCTCATCCAGGCCGGGCTCGACCCTTCGTTCATCCTCGGCGCCCACTGCGACCAGATCGGCGGCGGGTCCCGCACCGGCGGCTCGGGCATCCTGATTGCCGAGGCCTGCGAATACGACCGGTCCTTCCACAACCTTCACCCGACGCACGCGACGGTCCTCAATATCGAGGTCGACCACCTCGACCTGTATCGGGGCCTCGATGAGATCGTCGAGGCGTTCGCGGTCTTCGCGCGGCGGGTCCCCAAGGATGGATCGCTCCTGATCCATCACGAGACGCCGCAACGGCTGGCGGTCACGGCCCGGCTTGATTGCGCCGTGGAGACGATCGGCTTTGCGCCCCAAGCCGACTGGCAGGTGAAGGCGGTCAACGGCCATACGCGGCTGCGGTCGCCCGACGGCCGGATCGTCGCCTCGTGGCCCAACCCGTTGCCGGGCGATCACATGGCGTACAACGCCTCGGTCGCGGCGGTGACCGCGCACAGGCTGGGGGCGCCGTGGGACGCCGTCGCCGACGCCGTCGCCGGTTTCCGCGGGCTTGACCGGCGGATGCAGCGACTCGGGGAGCGCGGCGGCGCGGTCGTGATCGACGACTACGGCCACCACCCCACTGAGATCGACACCACCCTCCGCGCCTTACGCCGTCATTACCGCCCGGATCGGCTCATCTGCGTCTTCCAGCCGCACCAGCACTCACGGACCCGATTCCTGATGGACCAGTTCGCCGTGAGTTTCGGCGAGGCCGACATGGTGATCGTCCCGGAGATCTACTTTGTCCGCGACAGCGAGGCCGAGCGGCAGGCGGTGACGGCCCAGGACCTGGTGGAGCGTCTGCGCGAGACGGGCGTGCAGGCGATGCACCTCTCGCCGTTCGAGGCGATTGTCGAGCGGCTGCAGGTGATCGCCCGGCCGGGCGACCTGGTCGTCACGATGGGCGCAGGAGACGTCTGGAAAGTCGCCCGCGCGTTTCTCGGTTGAGCGGTCGAGACGCTAGACGGATTCACCACGCATCGCCGCCGTTGGCGACGTCGTTCTCCATGGCGTCGGCGACACCCGCCACGATTTCCGCGGCGGCGCGGAGCGTCTGCGGGTTGGCGTCGGCGGGGATCTTGGCGGCGAACACCAGCACCGACTCGTTGCCCCAGTCCTTCACCGCCCAGGCGCCCAGGCCGTAGCGGTCGCTGTCGCGCAGCGCCCGCCGGGCGATGTCGGCGTCCAACTCGACGGCGAACACGTACGCCGGCGCCCAGACCTCGCGCATCTCCAGCGGCCCGACCCGGTCGACGGCCGAGCTGATGAACACTGTCTGCCGGCGGTTGTTGGGCAGGTCGAACACCGACCGGAAGTCGCCGTCCTGGTCGATGGTGAAACGCAGCTTGGCGACCTCGAGTTGCCGCTTGAGCCGGGCGTCGTGCCCGCTTTCAGAGGCCGCGGGGCCGCCGGGCTGGCCGAGGAGGAGCGAGAACGCCGTCAGGAGGAGGAGTGGTTTCATGCCCTGAAGATACCCGCCCGGTCGCGATCCGAGAAGATGATTTGCTATTCGGGAGTGTTAACCACCCCCCGCAATACCCGTTCGGCGCCAAGCACGGCGGGGTCGTCGGGACCGAATCGCCTGGCCTCGCGCACCAGGCGCAGGGCGTCTTCGTACCGCCCCTGCCGCCGCTCACGTTCGGCGCGCGCCAAAAGGTCGGTGATCGCCACCTGCCGCATCACAAATGCCGCGGCGTCCACCTGCCTGATCCGTAGATCATCCAGCAGGGCGGTTATTTGTTCGTGCCATTCTGGGGGAGCACGGATAATCAGTTGATTACCCATCTCGTTGATGGAAGCGATGTCTCCTCCGTAGGCCGCCCACAGCTCCTGTTCACCAATAGATTCTTGAATCGTTCCAATCAGGCTGTCCAGATAGGCCACGTACCGATTGACGGTTTCCGAGTCTGATGATTCATCATCATACATACGACCTTGATTCAGGTTGTCTGTCGTATATCCGAAATAACGCGACAAAGAATGTTGTGGTCGTGGGGCGAATTCGATCTGGTGTTTGAATTTCGCCAAGTCTTTCGCCGCGGCCGTAGTAAGATCGTCGCGATAAATGACCGTCAGGTCGCGGGCGTTATGCCAAAGCAAGTCGTGTATGTCATAGGTTTTCAGTATGGTGTTGTGAAGCAGATCACGGGCGAGGCCAATCGTGATGACGTCGTCATCGATTTTATAGCCTATAGGGTCAAACTCGTTGCCTATCGAACGCAGCATATACTGGATCGCCTGTTTTGCGGTTATCTGTTTGAGGTTCAGGGTTAGCGGCTCATCGGCCGCAACTCCGCCTGCATGGAGTCTTGGCCAGTCAACAAACATGTTGACGTCGAGGTCTTCCGCTATGGATTTGAACGCCTCAGAAAGCGGGGTTCGGTCGAAAGACACATCGATCCGGGACCGCAGCTTTTCCTTGACCGCGAGGTCGCGTCGCTCGGCCTCGGTCATCTCGGGCGGCGTTGGTTGGGGATCGGATGCGGCCGGGCCGGTCGTCGGAGGGGCTTGACACGCGATCAGCAGAAGCGCCGCCGGAAGCAAGGCAAAGAGTCTTCTCATGCCTTGAGGATAACGCGGGTCAGGAGGGCTCGTCGAGGTGGTGCTGCTTGATTTTCTTGTAGAGCGTGGTGCGGTTGATGTCGAGCTGGCGGGCGGTTTCCTGGCGGTTCCAGCCGTTGGCTTCGAGGGCGGCCAGGAGGATCTGGCGTTCGGGCTCCAGGAGGGCGACGGCGAGCGGGGTGGGGGTCCAGCCTTGGTCGAGGGCGCGGCAGTGGAGCCGGCCCGAAGCGTCGGCGTGCGTGTGGCCGCCGGGCCCGGGCTGGGCGCCGGTGACCTGTTCGGGCAGGTCCTCGGGTTCGATCACCATGCCGCGGCTCAACACGACGGCCCGCTCGATCGCGTTCTCCAACTCCCGGACGTTGCCCGGCCACACGTGGCTCCGCAACGCATCCATCGCCGCGTCGCTCAGCCGCCGCTCGCGTTTCATCTCGTCGCAGTACTTCTTCAGAAAATGCTCGGCCAGCATCGGGATGTCGCCCACCCGCTCAGAGAGCGACGGCAGCGGGATGTTCACCACGTTGATCCGGTAATACAGGTCTTCTCGGAACACGCCGGTTTCCACCAACTCCTGCAGCGGCTGGTTGGTCGCCAGGACGAACCGGATGTCGACCTGGACGGTCTTCGCCCCGCCGACAGGCTCGAACGCTTTTTCCTGAAGGACGCGGAGCAGCTTGAGCTGCAGCGCCGGGGTGGCGGAGTTGATCTCGTCGATGAAGAGCGTGCCCCCGTCCGCGGCCAGGCACTTGCCGGGCTTATCGGCGTCGGCGCCGGTGAACGCGCCCTTGACGTGGCCGAACAGCTCGGACTCGAGCAGGGTTTCGGGGATCGCGCCGCAGGAGAAGGTGACGAAGGGCTCGGCCTTGCGCGGGCTCATGGTGTGGATCGCACGGGCCACCATCGACTTGCCCGTCCCCGACTCGCCGCCGATGAGCACCGTGGTCTTGCTCTCGGCCACGGCCTCGATCAGGTCGTAGACCTTCTGCATCCGGTAGTCGGACCCGACCAGGCTGCCCATGCCGTAGCGCTGGGTCAGCTCCTGCTTGAGCGTGGCGTTCTCCGCCAGCAGCGTGTGCTGATTCACGGCCTTGCTGACCGCGAGTTGAAGCTCGTCGTCCACTACGGGTTTGGTCAGGTAATCGGCGGCGCCGAGCTTGACCGCCTCGACCGCCGATTCGATCTTGCCGAACCCGGTGATGACGATGGGCACCACCGCGGGGTGCTGCTTGCGGATCGACCTGAGCAGCTCCATGCCGTCGAAGCGGGGCATGTGCATGTCGGTGATGACGATGCCGATGGAAGGGTCGCCGTTTTTCTGAGCGGCCTGGTCGAGCAGCTCGAGCGCCTCGCGGCCGTCGTGGGCCGTGCACGCGGTGTAGCCGTCCTCGGCGAGCAGGTCGGCGAGGCTGTCGGCGACGATCGGGTCGTCGTCCACGATCAGGATGCGGGTGTTCTTAGGGCTCATGATCGTGTTTGAAAGCAACGGAGAACGTGGGGCGAGGATGGGATGGACGCCTGATTTCGTTGAGCGTGAGCCCGGCCCCGCGGGCCGGCGCCAAACGGCGGCTACCCGCGTTCATCGGCGGTTCCTTTCCGGGGGGCCGGGTCAGGGTGCAAGACGGCGGTAACGGGGTATCGGAGGCTGAGGACGGCGCCGCGCCGTGAGCTGTTGGCGAGCTTGATCTGCCCGCCGAGCTGGGCGGCGATGTCCCGGGCGATGGTCAGGCCGACGCCGTGGCCGTGGGGCTTGGTGGTCCGGCCAAAGCGGAAACCGCCGTTGTCGTCGAGCATCTCGGGGGGCAGCCCGGCGCCGGTGTCCGTAATGCGGAGCCTGACTTCCTGATGCTCCACCGCGGCGGTGATGGTGATGCGGTGGGGGCGGTCGGGGTCGGGCGGTGTGGTGCGGTCGGCGTCGTCGATGGCGTCGAGGCTGTTGCGGATGGCGTTGACGAGGACGGAGTAGACCGGCCCGGCGGGTAGGTCCGCGGCTTCGTCGGAGAGGTCGGCGACCATGACGACGTGTCGCTGGTCGGCCGAGGCCATGAGCAACTGCATGGCGTGATCGACGGCCTCGCCGAGCGTGCCGCGTTGGGAGAGCAGACCCATCAGGCCCTCGCCTTGCCGGGACCAGCGTTTGATGAGCGACGCCATCTGCTTCAGGGCGTGATCGGTGGCCCGGAGCTTGTCGAGCATGTCATCGGCTTTTCGCCCGGCCGGGGCGTCCAGGCGACGGATGCAGAGCCCGAGGTTCCGCAGCGACGCGTCGAGCAGGTTATTGAGCTCGTGCGTGAGGCGCTGGGGGTCGGCGGGCGGGTCGGGGTTGGTGTGGTTTGAAGACGACATCCCGCAAGTGATATCGTCGCGTCGGGGCTTGGGATTGAGTCCGATGTGGCGGATCGGCAACACGCCGGGCGTGGCGTGGCGGCATCGTCAGGCCGCGTCGGGCTCGCACGAGCCGGTCCACTGGGCGGCGGACCAGAACCCGCTGTCGTCGGTCTGGCCGTACGTGTTGATTTTGCACTTGGCGATGCCCTTGGCCTGGAGCTTGAGCAGGACCTTGTCGATCAGCAGCCGGACGAGGGCTTGCGGGTCAGCCGTATCGCTGAGCACGATATCCAGGGTGGGCAGGCCGTAGCCGTCGTGGTGGCACAGCGCGGCGCCGACCATCTGGCCGCCTTCGTGGGCGACGAGGCTCAGCGGCGGGACCAGCCGGTCTTTTGAGACATCGCAACCCAGCGGCTTGGCGAACGCGATGACGTCGTCGACCGTGTTGATCCGGGGTTCGGCCACCTCGATTGACATAGCGTCATCATCGGTTGGAAACGCCGGCGCGTTTGGCCGGGGTGACGCCCGATAAAAATAGGATTGCCCGGAGAACAGGTCTCCGGGCAATCCCGTGCGTGGGGTTGGAGAGCGGTGAGCGGCCGATCAGGCCCGGCGGCGTTTGAAGCCAAGGATGCCGAGCAGGGCGAAGCCGCCGATGGCCGCGGTCGGGGTGGGGACGATGGTGTAGCGGATGTTATCGATGGCCGCCGAACCGCCCAGGCCGATGACGACCTTGTCGAAGCCGCCGGAGAAGCCGAGCTCGGCGGCGCTGAACGTCGGCAGGGTGTTGGCCGAGTTGTTGCCGACCTGGAGGCCGGGGACGTACCAGGGCGAGGCGCCGTCGGTGAAATCGCTGAAGTCGATGGTCTGCTCCTCCCCGCCGCTGTAGACGGTCAGGAAAAAGCCGCCGTTCTGCTCGTCCGTGCCCTCGAAGTCGACCAGGTCGAAGCTGAAGTCTCTGATGAGGAAGTCGAATTCAAAGGTGAGGGAGCCGGCGGGGCGGGAGCCTTCGTCGTCGGGGTTGGTCGAGACGAAGCCGTTGCCGTTATCCTGGCCGTGCTCCTGGATGATGAGCATGTTGCCGAGGATGGTGTTGTTGGGCAGGTTGCCTCGGGACCAGGCCCTGCTGTCCGAGCCGTTGGGGCCCTCAAGGTCGCGGTCGTTGGTGTTGCGTTGGCGGCTGTCGAAGACGACGGCCAGGTTGGGGCCGGTGAAGTTGAACGCCGAGATGGTGACGCCGTTGGCGGCATACTCGTTGTCGACGATTTGGCCGTGGGCGAGGTCTTCGAAGTCGAGCAGGGCGCTGCCGGCATAGGCGTGGGCGCCGAGGCCGGCGGCGAGTGCAGCGGCTGCGATAGCAGGCGTGACGGGCTTGAACATAGCTTGGATTCCCCTGAAAGCGGCGGTGAGGCCAGGGTGGCGGTTGTCCCTCGCGGACCCGACGTTCGGGGCGAGTTGGAGGGTAACCTACCCCAGGGCGCCGATGCGGCAAGGCGTCAAGCAAAATTCAACGGATTTAAGGGGGAGTCTGTAACGGATGTGCGGGTGATGAAGCTGTCGCCATTTATCGGATGTGATCAATCGTCCGATAACAGCTGGTTCACCCGTTCGCGGATACGCTCATCACGCAGCGATTGACCGGCTTCAAGCTCCTCACGTAACCGCTGGATACGCATTTCGAGCCGGCTCAATTCGTGATGTCGGATCTCTCCGCGGACGTCGTAGAGCTGGGTGATGTTGGCGATCAACGTTTCTTTCAGTTCAGCGGTCAACGCTACGTCGCCGATCTCTTCGGCTTGGCGGTAGTCCGCCAGCAGGTCGCGTTGCTGTCGTTGGAGCTTCAATTCCTCGATCCGCAGGTCAAACATCTCCGGGTCCCATCGCTTGAGCGCCAGGAAGGGGCGCATCCGGGGGAACCGCCGTTGCATTTCTCGGATCGTGTCGTCCGGGTTTTCCTCGTACCGCAAGCGGAACGCTTGGGCGGTGTCTGGGTCGATCCGCTCCATCACTTCGAACGCGAGGGTGATTTCCTGGGGCGTGAGCGGTCCGCCCCGGCGCCGGTCGTGCGGTGCGTCGGGCCGTTCATCGCGGGCGGCCGGCGGGCCCTTTTCAGGGCGAGGCCGACGCGTTTCCTCAGCCAGGCCGATCCCCGCGGTCCCCGCAACCGTCGTCGCGATCGCGAGACTCAACACCGAAAACAATCGGGCGGATCGGGGCATAATCAACTTCATCATAGAGTCTTATACAAGATCGGTCAGAACATCTGCAGCGGCTCGCTGGTCATCAGCTCCAATTGATGCCGCGTCACCGCCTGCTCCATCACGTCCTGTTGCGACGTTTCGTTCCAGTCGTGCTCGGCGCTCAGTAATTCGACGTGCATGGCCAGCAGGTCCAGCTCGACATCCACCTCGCTGGCCTGCGCCTGGCTGAGCTCGGCCAGTTCAGCCAGTTGGTCGCCGAGCTCCGCGAGGGTCGGCGGCTCCGGATCGGCCGGGGCCCTGGCGATCGGGTCGTCCTGCCAGGCGTCCGGCGGAGCGTTCACCAGCGCGAAGACCACCGCCGCCCCGATCGCGATCACCGCGGCGGCGCGGAGCAACGGCCGGCCGATCCGCGCCAGCACCGGCGGCTTGACCGTCCGACGCCTGAACTGCGGCAGCGTTTTGTCAACAATCATGTCCGACAGGTAGGGCGGGGCCTCGCCCGGCGCCAACGCCTCGTCCAGCAGCGACTCCAGCTTCGGGTCGTGCGGCTCGGCCGTCGGGTCCTGATCGTACGGCTTGTCGTGTCCGGCTTTCATCTTCGTCACGCTTTCTTTAATCGGCTCGCTTCGTCTGGCTCTGTCAGCATCTTCCGTAATTTGCCCAACGCCCGGTGCCCCCGGGCCAGCACCGTGCCAAGCGGCTGGTCCAACGCCTCGGCGATCTGGGCGAAGCTCAGCCCCGCGGTGTGCCTCAGGTGAAGCACCTCCCGGTCCGCCTCGCTCATCGTCGCCACCAGTTCACGCAGCCGGGTGACCTGCTCCTGCCTCTCCACGGCATCCAAGGGGTCTTCGCCCGGCGCCGGGCCGCCCATCACCACGCTCTGCTGCGCCGCCGCCCAGCCGCTGGCCTCTTCACGCCCGGTCGAGGCTCCGGGGCTCATGTCCATGGTCACGGCTTGTCGTTTGCGTCGTCTCATCTCGTCACGCAGTCGGTTCATCGCGATCCGAAACAGCCAGGCCTCAAACCGGCCTCGTTCGTCGTAGCCGTCGCTGTCGCCGAGCTTCTCGACCACCTTAACGAAAGTCGCCTGGGTGATCTCCTCGGCCAGGTCCCGGTCGCCGCACTGCTTGAGGACCAGCCCGAAGACCCGGGGCGTATACCCGCCCACGAGCGCGGTCCAGGCCTGCACATCGCCCTCAGCCGCCCGTCGCAGCGTCTGGTCCAGGGCCCCAGTTTCGGGCGTGTCGGCCGGCTGCTCGCTCATAGGCTTACCATCGGTTTAACGCTTCAGCCCCCCCATTATTGCCGCCGCCGTGCTCCGCTGACAGGCCGAGGCGACGCCGGATCGCCTCCCGGCTGGCGGTCCGCCCCGTTCCGTTCGATACTGGCGCCATGCCAAGCGTTCTCCCGCCCCTCGAATTGCAGGACCCCGCCGCCGTCGCAGACACCTTCCGCCAGGCCGCCCAGGCCTGCCCGGCCGCCCCCGTGGCGGACCTGCCCTCCCAAGGCCGGCTCGTGATCACCGGCGACCTGCACGACAACGCCGATAACTTCCGCCGCATCCTCAAGCTAGCCGCCCTCGACGCCGGCCCCGACCGCCGCCTCGTGCTCCATGAGCTGGTGCACGGCCCCTCCCGCGTCAACGGCTGCGACCTCTCGGTCCGCATGCTCGCCCGGGCCGCCGACCTCAAACGCCGCTACCCCGACCAGGTTCACCTCCTTCAGGCCAATCACGAGCTCGCCCAGCTGAACGGCGAGGGTATCCTCAAGCAGGGCGCGTCCGTCGTCGAGGCGTTCAACCTGGGGGTCGAGTTCCTCTATGGCGACATGGCGCCGCTGGTGACCGACGCGATGAACGACCTGATCCGCAGCCTCCCCCTGGCGGTGCGCTGCGCCAACGGGGTGATGGCGTGCCACAGCCTGCCCGGACCGCGGAAGCTGGAGGGGTTTGACCGAACCGTGCTCGATCGCCCCCTGACCGACGCCGACCTCGCCCCCGGCGGCCACGCTCATAACATGGTGTGGGGCCGCAACCACACGGACCAGGTCGCGGCCGAGCTCGGCGAGGCCTGGGGCGTCCGGCAGTTCGTCATGGGCCACCAGCCCGCGGAGATGGGTTATGAAACCGAGGGCGAGCGGATGCTGATCCTCGCCTCGGATCACAATCACGGCGTGGCGCTGCCCATCGACCTGTCGCGTGAATACGATCAGTCGGCGATGGTCCAGGCGATCAAGCCGTTGAACGCCGTTGCTTTGTGAAATGCTGATCGTGCTTCATCAAAGCCGGTTCTGAGCCTCGCGCAGCGGGGCGAAGATCCGGATATCCGGATATCCGGACCTTCGGCCGCCTGCGGCGTCCTCAGGGCCGGCTTCGTGACTCAACACGGGACGGACCGAGCAAATCTAATGTTCGTGATGCGGGGCCCAGATCTCGCCAAGGGTGTGCAGGGTGGCGTTGAGGGCCTCAACATGCTGTTGGTCGGCGTTCTGTTTGCACTTCATGGCCGCCACGAGCACCGCGTGGTGCGCCGCCAGCTTGCCCAGATAGTCCTGGTAGCCCGGGTCGTCCGCGGCCACGGGCTTGAGCTTCTGGGTCAGGAAGTAGTCGCTGACGATTTTCATGATGCGGGTTGCGTGTTCTTCTTTGACCACGACCCAGCGGGTGAATTGCTGGCGGCTTTCAACATCGGTCTTGTCGGCCAGCTCGCTCATCTGGCTGATCGCCTTGCCGATGGTCTTGGCGTCTTCGTTCATCTGCGCAATCCGGGCCGGGTCGTCGAAAATGCCGCAGGGGACCTGGCAGTGCGCCCAGGCCCGCGGCCCTGCCGTCCCTACGGCGATCAAAGCGGCGGCGATGGACAGGACGGGGCCGATCATGTGACGTCGATCGTTCATGGCGTGTTTCCTGCAAGAGGGTGAGTAATGTTCAATTATGATATGCCGTGACGTGGGGTAAAGGATTTTTTTTGTGGTGACCGCCGCGCGGGTTTCGATACGTCAAGCCGTCGTTGGTCTTCGCTACACTGTTTCGCATGAAGGTGCGACAGGCAATGACCGCGGCGGGTCTGCTCGGGTTGTGTGTGATCGCATATTTCAACGCGTTGCCGGCCGAGTTTACTTATGACTCCAAGTTCGTGATCCAGGATCACTACTTATTGGTGGAGGGGTCTTCTATTGGTCGGCTCTGGGTGAGTCATTATTGGCGTGAGACCTCGTCGGCGGGCTTGTATCGGCCCGTGACAATGACGACATATTGGATCGAGAAGCGGGTCTTCGGGGTAAATGTCCCGTGGCCGCATGCGGTCGTGAACCTGGGGCTGCACGCGATCGGGGTGCTGCTGTTGTGGCGGCTGGCCGGGCGTTGGATCGGCGAGGGGTTCGGGGCGTTTGCGGCCTCGGCTTTGTTCGCGGTGCATCCTGTGGGTACGGAGGTGGTGGGTAACCTGGTGGGGCGGGCCGACCTCCTGGCGACGATCGGCGTGCTGGGCGCCTTGTGGTTGTGGGAGCAGCGGGGTCCGCGTGGCGGCTGGGGGTGGGTCATGGCGGCGTGCGTCGTGTGGCTGCTCGGCTGCATGAGTAAGGAAGCGGCGGTGGTGTTTCCCGCCGTCGCGGGATTGCGCGACCTGCAACGGTGGGGTTGGCGTCAGGTGTGGCGGCGGTGGGGGGATTACCTGACGATGGCCGCCGCCGGCCTGCTCTGGCTGGGATGGCGGTCGTGGGTGTTAGCTGACGCCCCACCCGGATCCGGCTCGGAGGTGGAGAATCCGTTGGCCGCGGCCGAAACCGCGGTGCGCATGATGACGGCGGTCGTCGTGCTGGGGATGTACCTGCGGTTGGCGGCCTGGCCGGCGTGGATGTCGGCGGATTACAGCTGGAATCAGATCCCGTTGGCGACTTCGGTGTTGGACGGGCGTTTGATCATGGCGGCCGCGGCGATCCTCGTGCTGCTGGGGCTGATGGTTTGGGCGTGGCGCCGCCGGCCCGCCGCCGGCCTGGGGATTGCGTTCTTTGTTCTCGCGTTGACGCCGGTGTCGAACATCCCTTTCCCCATCGGCACGATCATGGCTGATCGGCTGATCTATCTGCCGCTTGCCGGGCTGTGTATCGCGGCAGGATCAGGGTTCGAAGTGTTATGGAGATATCCGAAGCGGGCGCCGCGTTTGGCGGCGGCGCTCGTCTTGATCGCGGCGATCATCGGGCTTGGGCTGCGGACATGGGACAGAAATGGGACCTGGTCGAGCCGAGCGGCGTTGTGGACCCGCGCAGCGGTCGATGCGCCCAATAGCGTAAAAGCTCTGGTGAACAGTGTCATGACGCGTCTGCAGGCCGAGCCTCTCGATGAGGCGGCGCTCCACGACATGGAGCAATTGATGCAACGAGCGACGGCCATCGGTGAGCCGCTCGATCTGCACGTGGTCAACTGGACCACGACGACCCTTGCGACGATCCATCTTCACCAGGCGGGTCTTTTGATGGAGGGCGGCCAGGACACGCCGGCGGGCCGGGATGAGTTGGAAAAGGCCCGAGCGTTACTGCTGCGGATCGTGGAGGACGCCGATCGCCCCAGCGATCAACGCGCCCGATGGGAAACGAAGCAACGTTGGCGCGCAGCCCATGGCCTGGAGCCCCGGGAGCGGTTCGGGGTGTGGGACGCGCACCACAACCTGGGCCTCATCGCTCAACGTCTGGGGGATCACGAACGGGCGGCGGCACGTTTTCGTGAAGCGACGGAAGTGAATCCGGACAAGGCGGAAAGCTGGTCGCGGTTGGCGCGTTCGCTCGGGGCGCAGCGGGACTACGCGGCGGCGGAAGCGGCCTTCGCGCAAACGACGCGGCTTGAGCCGGAGCGTCGCGCCGAATGGATGGCTTTGGGACGCGCCCGCCTGAAGTTGGGTCGGTACGAGGCCGCGTTGGATGCGGCGGACCAGGCGATCCGGCTCCGCGAATCGGCGTCCGCGGATCGTCTGCTGATGCAGATCTACACCGCATGGTTGAAGCACGCTGTCCGTGAACGGCGGGCGGATGAAGGACACCGGGTCATCACCACCGCCCGGGAGCGTCACCGCATTAAGATGGAGCCGCCCCCCGACGACTTGTGGCGGCCTTCGGGGCCGACGGATTGACCGCCGTCGGCCGCTCATACGGCCTCATCGTCTCCCTTCCCCCCTGTTGTTTGGTTTTCATTTGATTCTTGACACGCCAATGGCGTATGGCGACTTTATTGGTTGCGTTGAATCCACATGAAAACCATGTAACCGAAGCGAGTAGGTCCGTTGATCAAATTCCGGTGCAGCGCGTGCGGTAAGAAGATCGGGATGGAAGCCAGGCATGCCGGGCGGCGGGGCAAATGCCCCCAGTGCGGCGAGTTGTTCACCGTCCCCAAGCCCAAGCCCAAACCCGAGCCGACGGTGATCGAGTCGGACGAGATCGAGGTGATGGAGGAGCCCGGCCCGTCCGCCTCCGCCGGGCCGTCGCTTGAGGGGTTGCATGAGTTGGAAGACGCCGCCTCCACGGGGCCGGTGTCGTTGCGTGAAGAGCCCGCGCCTAGCCCGGCGGCTTCCGCGTCGGGCCCCGGCGGCGGAGACAAGCGTTGCCCTCACTGCGGGGCCGCGGTCAACCCCAGCGCGGTGCTCTGCATCAGCTGCGGCAAGCACCTCAAGTCGGGCGTGGGCGCCAAGACGATCATGCGGGGCCGTAAGGCCGGCAAGGCCGGCGCCGGCGTGCTTGGCGCCCTCGGCGGCGCGGTCGCCGGCGGGGTTATCTGGGGGCTCATCGGCATCTTCACCGGCTACGAACTGGGGTACGTCGCCATCCTCGTCGGCGTCTTCGCCGGTGTCGGCGTCACGCTTTTCACCGAACGGCGCGGCCCCCTGCTCGGCCTCGCCGCGGCCGGCATGGCCGTCCTGGGCATCTTCATCGGCAAGTTCATGATCGCCTACCATTTCACCGGTGAATATCTGGGCGAGGATGCCGTGGTGACTTACGCCATGATGGATTCGCTCGAACGCGACCGCGGCTATCCCGGGCCGCTCATGCGAAAGATCGACGCCGTCGGGTCCGTCGACGACCTCGGCGAAGCCGACTGGGACGCCGCTTACAACTACGCCGCGAATCAGGCCGAAGCCCTCACCGAGGAGCAGCAGCGCGACGTTCTGATCGTTAACGCCATGCACGACACCGAATGGATGCATGAGGCGGTCCTGGAGCAGATGGTGAGTGACCGGACGTTCCCCCAGGACCTGATGCAGAAGATCGACCAGGCGGGCGGCCAGCTCTATCTCCTGCCCGACCCCGAGATCGACCGCGCCATGAGTCTGGTGGAAGAGCGTTGGGACGCGATGAGCCAACCCGACCGCCGCGCGATGGCGGAGGCCCTTTCCTCTCAAAGTGTGGCCGCCGTCAACGCGGCCGGCGGCGTCATCTTCTGGATCGTCGTCTTCGCCGCCGTCGGCGGCTCGTTCGTCGGGTTCCTGCCGTTGCTCTTCCTGGTGTTGGCGTTGGTCGCCGCGTTCAAAATCGGCGCCGGGATCACCAGCGAGTGACCCTCAGTCCCTGACCATCGCTGCGACGGTCTCCGTCTCCACCGGCTGGATGATCCCGCGCTCGGTCACGATGGCGGTGATCAGCTCCTGAGGGGTGACGTCGAACGCGGGGCTGTAGGTCTTGATGTCGGCGGGGGCGGTCTGCCTGCCGAAGCCGTGGATGATCTCTTCGGGGCCGCGCACCTCGATGGGGATGTGCGAGCCGTCGGGGATGGACAGGTCGAAGGTCGAGGAAGGGGCGGCGATGTAGAAGGGGATGCCGTGGTGTTTGGCGAGCACGGCGAGGTTGTAGGTGCCGATCTTGTTGGCGGCGTCGCCGTTGGCGGCGATGCGGTCGGCGCCGGTGATGACCATGCCGATGCGGCCCTCACGCATGACCTGGGCGGCCATGTCGTCGCAGATCAGCGTGACGTCGACGCCCGCGGCGGCGAGCTCAAACGCGGTGAGGCGCGAGCCCTGCAGCAACGGGCGGGTCTCGTCGGCGAAGACGTGGAACTGCTTGCCCTGCTCGCGGGCGACGTACATCGGCGCCGTGGCGGTCCCGATGCCCCCGGTGGCCAGGGCGCCGGCGTTGCAGTGGGTCAGCACGCCCCGCGACTGGATCGGTAGTCGATCGATCAGCACCGACGCGTGCTCGCCGATCTTCCGGCACATCGCCCGGTCCTCCTCGTGGATCGCCTGCGCCACCTTGAGCAGGGCGTCGGGCGTGGGCGGGACCACCCGCTTCATCCGGTCGAGCGCCCAGAAGAGGTTGACCGCGGTCGGGCGCGACGTGGCCAGGTGCTCGATGGCGTGATCAAGTTCCTCGTTCTGAGCCCCGATGACGCACCCGTACGCCGCGGCGATCCCGATCGCCGGCGCCCCGCGCACCGACAGCCGCTTGATCGCGTCCCACACGTCCTGCACCGTCTTGCAGTCGAGGTACGCCTCTTCCGTGGGGAGCCTGGTCTGGTCGAGCAGGCGGAGGAAGCCGGTCGCGGCGTCACCGACCCAGATGATATTGGCGAGGGGTTGCATAGGGGGGATGGTATCGGTTTAGCCGCAAAGAGGCGCTAATAACCCCAAAATGTTTAGCGGCGGCCCTCCCGCGCTTCGGCCTGTTCCATCAACGTTTGAGGCTCACCAGAACCGCGCCGACGGCGATCAGCGCGATGCCGAGCCAGTGCCGAAGCGAGAGGCGTTCGCTGAGGAAGATCACGCCAAAGAGCGCGACGAGCACAACGCTGAGCTTATCGATCGGCGCGACCTGCGACGCCTGGCCCAACTTGAGCGCACGGAAGTAGCAGACCCACGACGCGCCGGTCGCCAGGCCCGAGAGAACCAGGAACACGTACGTCTTAGCCGAGAGTGACCCCAGCGGCTGTGACTGGCCAGTGACGAACACAATGCCGACGAGGGCCGCGATGATGACGACCGTGCGGATGAGCGTGGCGAAGTCGGGGTTGACCCCTTCCACACCGACTTTCGCGAAGATCGCGGTGAGCGCCGCGAACACAGCGGCGAGGATGGCCCAGGTCTGCCAGGTGTTGAGGGCGTGCATGAAGGATCATGGTAAGGCAGAGAAGGTAAAACCGCAGATGAACGCAGATGGCGACCGAAGCCCAGGGATTGCAATCCCCGGGCTTCTTCAATGTTCGGTATTCAACCCGGCGTCAGATCGGGCTCCTCCAGCGGTTCGGGGCAGACCTCGCGGCGGCGGCAGGTCTGGCAGCGGGCGCCCTCCCAGAGCTGATTGAACCGGTCGAGGACCGCGTCGATCAGCGGCGGGGCGGTGGTGAGCACGCCCAACTCGAAGTTGCGTTTGTCGGCGTGCTTCGCGCCCAGCCCCGCCCCCGTGAGGTTGGCCGAGCCGAGGTAGAGCGACGCGGCGTCGATGACCACTGCCTTGGCGTGCAGCCGGGGGCAGCGGCGGAACGTGAGCGTCGGCGGCAGCCCCTTGCGCAGCTCGGCGAGGGCCGGCCCGGACGGGACGCCGGCGTGGAGCACGCGGACCTCGACGCCGCGCCGGGCGAGGCGGACCAGGTGCTGGATGACCGACGGAGCCTCGCGCGAGCCGGGCCGGGGGACCAGCATCGCCTTGAGGTCGGCGGTCATGAGGTCGAGGCTGACCGCGGCCTTGAGCATACCCTCACGCACGACCCGCTGGAAGTGCTCAGCGTCTGCGACCAGTTCCACAAGCCCGGTCGGCGGCGCAGCGGCGAGGTCCAGCGGGAAGGAGGCGAGATCGTCCATCCGACCCTTTATCGGATGAATCGGGCTCTCCGGGGCACATATGTGTCCCGGCCGGGGGGCCTCACGCGGTGGCGGGTTGGGCCTGGACGCGTTCCAGCCGGCGGGTGCGCTGCTCGGTGTGCTCGGGCGTCTGGACGTGGTCGGTGATGTCCTCGCCCTCGCGCACGAGGCGGGCGGAGTTGAAGATGACGATGATCGAGCTGACCCCGTGACCGATGGCGGCGACCAGCGGCGTCATGTAACCCGCGGCCAGCAGGGCGAGCATCAGCACGATGTAGCCGAGCGTGCCGATGAGGTTCTGGCGGATCACCGTGACCGTGTGGCGCGACAGCGTGACCAGGAAGGGCAGGCGGTCGAGTTGGTTGTTCATCAGGGCGATGGACGCGGAGTTGACCGCCACGTCCGAGCCGGCGGCGCCCATGGCGATTGACACGTGCCCCGCGGCCAGCGCCGGGCCGTCGTTCACCCCGTCGCCGATCACCGCCACGGTGTAGCCCTTCTTCTTGAGGTCTTCGACCAGCGCGAGCTTGTCGCCCGGCAGCGCCTCGGCCTGGACGTCGGTCAGCGACATCGACTCGGCGATCCGATGCGCGGGGCTCCAGCGGTCGCCGGTGATCATGACCCGGCGCTGCACGCCCAGCTCGCCTAGCTCGGCCACGCTATCGGCCGCGTCGGTGCGCGGGGTGTCGGCCAGGCCCACCCAGCCCAGGCACCGCCCGTCCTTCGCCACGAACAACAGGCTCAGCCCCTCGATTCCGTCGCGGTCGACCGCCGACGTGTCGATGTGCTGCTCATTGAGCCAGGTCTCGCGGCCGACCAGGATCGTCGCACCCTCCACCACCGCCTTCACCCCCTGGCCGGCGGCCTCTTCGTACTCGCTCGTCGGCGCCGGCTTGACCCGGGCCTTCTCCGCGACCTTCACCACCGCCCGGGCGACCGGGTGGCGCGAGTCCTGCTCGGCGCTCACGCACGCCCGCAACAGCTCCGCCGGCTCCACGCCGTCCACCGGCTTCATCCGCGTCACGCTCAGGTTGCCGGTCGTCAGGGTCCCGGTCTTATCGAACACGAACGCGTTCACCCGCCGCACGATCTCGAGGTCCGACACCGACTTGACCAGCACGCCCACGCGCGCCGCCGCCGACAACGCCGCCACGATCGCCGTCGGCCCCGCCAGGATCAACGCGCAGGGGCAGGCGATCAGCAGCAGGCTGATGCTGTTCTGAAGCTCGCCGGTGAAGATGAAGATCATCGCCGCGAGCATGAGCACCACCGGCGTGTAGTACGCGGTGTACTTGCTCAGCTCCCGCACCACCGCGGGGCGGGTCTGGGCGGCCTGGAGGATCAGGGACTGGACCTTCCCCAGCGTCGAGTCTTCGCCGGCCCGGGTGATCTCGATCTCCATGCGCCCGGTCTGGTTGATCGTCCCGCCGAACACGTCGTCGCCCAACTGCTTCTCGACCGGCAGCGACTCGCCGGTGATGTTGGCCTGGTCGACGCTGGAGACGCCTTCGCGCACCACGCCGTCGCCGGGGATGTTGTCGCCGGGCAGCACCAGCACCCGGTCGCCCGGGCGCAGGTCGGCGGCCGCGACCTCGACCTCACCCGCGTCGGTCAGCTTCACCGCCCGCGTCGGCGTGATGCGGATCAGCGACTCGATCGTCTGCAGCGCCCCCACCGCGGTGCGGTGCTCGATCAGCGACGCGATGAGCATGAAGAACGCCACCGCCGCGCATTCCAGGTAGTTCCCCGACGCGAACGACGCGACGATCGCGATCGCGACCAGCTCTTCCATGTGGGAGCCCGAGTGGGTCGGGTCGCCGTGCTTGTGGTCGCACTCGGCGTCGCCGTGGTCGTGCGAGCAGCGGCCGGTGATCAGGCTCTTAGCGGCGCCGTAAACGATCGGCGCGCCCAGCAGGACCGAGGCGACCATCGCCAGCAGGTCGGCCTGGTCGGGCGAGTCATAGATCCACTTGGCGGCCACGGCGGCCAGCAGCACCGTGCAGCCGAACATCACCGCGATGATCTTGATGTCCACCTTGCGTTCGGTTTCGCCGTGGGTCAGGGGGTGTTCGTCATGGGCGTGGTCGTGGTGGGAATGGTCGTGGTGGCCGTGGTCGTGGCTGAGTGTCGTCATCGAGGACGGCTCCGAGGGTTTTTCGTAAGAGAGGCGAGTTAAAGATTTTACCCCAACGGGCATGGGCAAGTCGAGCGACGCTGAATGATAGCCGCACGCGGGGTTCCGCGCACGCTGAAGGTCTTTACGCACGCAAACCCCTTCAGGTTCGGCCGTTGGGCGATTACCATAGGGACGGTCCACGGAAGGAGATCACCTCATGGCCATGAAGCTGACCCGTCGTTTCTTCCTCCAATCCACCGGCGCCCTCGCGGTCTACTGCGGGGTCAGCCCCCTCGAAGCCCTCGCCGCCTCGGCCGTGCCCGGCGGCGGCCGGCCGGTCGCCCGCGGCAAGACCCTCGTGGTCGTCTTCCTCCGAGGCGGCATCGACGGGCTTAATTTCGTCGTACCCTGGGCCGACCCCAACTACGTCGACCTCCGCAAAAGCCTGCGTATCCCCAAGCCCGATGAGGCCGACGGCGCCCTCGACCTCGACGGCTTCTTCGGCCTCCACCCCCGCGCCAAGGCCCTGATGCGCCTCGCCGACACCGGCCAGCTCGCCGCCGCCCACGCCGTCGGCTACGACAAAAACACCCGCTCCCACTTCGAGGAGCAAGACACCTGGGAGACCGGTGTGGTCGGCAACTCCGTCGGCGCCGACGGCTGGCTCAACCGACACCTGCTCACCTCCCAGGGCCGCGGCCCCGTGCGCGCGGTGGCCCTGGGCGACACCCTCCCCCGCATCCTCCGCGGCGACGCCCCGGCCTACGCCGTGCGCGGCCTGGCCGACCTGGGCATGCCCAAACCCCGCGCCGATGCCGACACCGTCGCCGCCGCCCTCGAACACGCCTATCGCGTCGACCCCGCCGCCCACGCCGGCGACGCCCGCGACCTCGTCCACCAGTCCGGCCGCGACACCCTCGAAGGCGTCCGCCTCATCCAGACCGTCGTCGAGCAGCCTTACAAGCCCGCCGCCGAGTACCCCAAGGGCGGCCTCGCCAAACGCCTCGCCGAAGCCGCCCGGCTCATCAAGGCCGACATCGGCGTCGAGGTCATCCAGATCGACTACGGCGGCTGGGACACCCACAACAACCAGGGCAGCGGCATCGCCGGGCCCTACGCCGACAAGCTCCAGCACCTGGCCGAGTCCGTCGACGCCTTCACCCGCGACCTGGGCGACCGCCTCGACGACACCCTCGTGCTCACCCTCTCCGACTTCGGCCGCACCGCCCGGGAAAACGGCACCCGCGGCACCGACCACGGCTGGGCCAACTGCATGCTCGCCGTCGGCGGGCCCGTCTCCCAAACCGGCCAACGCACCGGCCACGCCGACCGGCGACGCGTCGTCGCCGACTGGCCCGGCCTCGCCCCCGACCAGCTCCACCAGAAACGCGACCTCCAGCACACCACCGACTTCCGCGACGTCCTCGCCGAGGTCGTCCGCGTTCACCTGGGCAACCCCAACCTCGAAAAGGTCCTGCCCAACCACACCTTCAAGCCCGTCGGCCTCGTCGGATAGCACACCGGGCATTCTTGTTCATCACCATAGCCGGCGGGCTACGCCCGCCCGGTCCGGGGCCGCGTAGCGGCCCGGCTGTCCCCAAACACCCACCGGTGATACACAAACCCGATCCCCAGCAGGCTCAGGCCCAGCCCGAGGAACGACATCACCCGGTACAGGTCGCGCAGGTGCGACGTGTCCAGCACAAACACCTTGCACACCGCCGCCATCATCACCGCCAGCGACGCGTACCGCAGCGCCTTGCTCCCGCTCGTCACGCCCAGCGCCAGCAGCGCCCCGCCGTACAGCACCCACGCCAGCGAATACGCGTACAACTCCGCGTTCCCCGGCCACGGCCCCCGCAGCACCGGCCCGACGAACCCCTGCCTCACCTCCAGGCTGATCAACGCGAACACCAGCACCAGCCCCGCCGCGCCCGCCAACGGCCGCAGCCCCTTGAGCGGGCATCGCCACGCCAGCACCAACGCCAGCGCCGCCGGCAGGCCGTAGGCGTAGAGCAATCCGTTCCACACGAGATGGCCGCCGACCACGTCGCCGGTCACCAGCGGGTTGTCCAGCAGCAACCCGCCGCCGACCGCGGCCGCGATCCCGATCGTCGCCAGCACCGCGCCGCCCCGGGCGATCACCCGGACCGACGCGGGCCGCGCCGCCGCCATCGCCGCGGCGCCCAACACGAGGAACACCACCGCGTACGTCGTCCATTCGTAGAGCGAAACCGCGTCGCGGAACATCGCGTCGCCGTGGAAGCCGTGCCGCACCAGCAGGGCGGCGGTGGCCGCACCGGCGGTCAACGCGACGCCTTGGAGGATCGCTCCGCCCTGCGTCGCGCCGCCGACGTGCAGCCGCCACGCCGTCAGTGCGTACAACGCCGTGGCCGAGCCATACGTCCATAACAGCATGTTCCAGACCGCCGTATCGCCCACGTCCATCGCCATGGCGCCCGGTAAGAACAGCACGCCCGCCGACAGCCCCACGGACCAGCCGACCGCCACGCCCATCGCACGCAGATCCGTTCGGCGCATCAACTCAGCCACCCCCAGCCCCAGGCCCGCCCAGCCCAACGCCCACCACGGGTGGTCCATCCCCGCGCCGATTGCCCACGCCGCCATGCCGCAGGCGCTCAGCGCCATCGCTGACGCCGCGCCTTCATGCCGCCGGGCGATCCAGGCGCCCCCGGCGTACACGCCGCCCACGATCAACAGCACCGCCCACCAGGGCAGCCCCGCCATGCCGGCTGCGTCCTGCGCCAGCATCGCGATCAGGATGAAGACGAAGCCCGACGCCGCCGACAAGCTCGCCCAGGAACGCGCCCACGCGGATCGCCACAGGCACGCGTAAGCGCCCAGCCCGTACATCGCGCCGAAGCCGAGGCCCAGCCACGCCGCCGTGTCCCGTTCGATGCCGGCCTGGTCGGCCAATACGGACGCCACCAGCAACGCCGCCGTCGCGCCGGCGCCGGTCCAGGGCAGCAGGGCGTACCGCCCGTCCCACCGGCCCAGGACGATCGCGCCCGCCCCCAGCAGCGCGAAAAGGCCGAAGTCCGTCAGCATGAACCCGCCCCATGCCGCGGCGACGCCGACCACCGCGATCATCGCCAACCCCGCCGCGACGCCCAGCCCCGCCCAGCCGCGCGTCCGGCCCAGCGTTTCGGCGCGGGCCGCCGCCAGCACGTACAGCCCCGCCGACGCGATCGCGAACAACGCCAGCGCGGCTCGGTCGCCCGCCGTGACGCCGGTGATCGCCGCGAAGAACGCCCACCCCACCGCGCCCAGCAGCGTGACCGCCGACAGCGACACCCATCCCCGCCGGTGCGTCACCGCCAGCAGCCCCGCCTCGAGCAGGAAGAGATACGTGAGCAGGACGCCCAGCGGCATCGACTCGCCGCCGATCAACGCCGGCGTGGCGAAACCGCCCACCAGCCCCAGCAGCGCCACGAACTGGCCGTGCCGCAGCGCCAGCCCCACCGCCCCGGCCGTGACGGTCGCCATCAGGCCAAAGCCCAGCCACGGGCCGATGAACCCGTACCCGTTCACCGCCGCCAGCAGCACGCCGAACAGCACCGCCACGCCCGCGCCGCACGCCGCCTGGGCCACCCGGTTGGCCCGCGCGTGCAGCCACTGGGCAGCGCCGATCAACGCGACGCCGAACCCCGCGCCCAGCCACAGCCGCACCTCGGGCGAGAGCAGCCCCCGGTCGAACGAGTACTTCGCCATGTACGCCCCCGCCAGCGCCAACGCCACCCCGCCGATCCACACGAACACCCGCGCCCCCAGCCGCTCCTCCAGCGACGCCTGTGGCTCGGCGTGTGGCGTGTCAGGGGCGTCCGTACGCTTTTCACTGGCCGAGTCGCTACGCGGCCCCGGTCTGACGGGCGCAGCCCGCCGGCTACGGATGGATTCCGCGCTGCGTGGCGGAGTTGTCGGCTCATCCGGCAACGGCTTCATGACGGGGATCGGCTCGGCCGCCTGCACGGCCGACGCGCCGCGCTTCTCGGTCTCGAGCTTCGCGACCCGGCCGGCCAGTGTCCTGAGCCGCTCGCCCTGCGCGTCCATCCGCTGCCGCAGCTGGGTCGCCATGACCACCGCGACGAGCCCGAGGCCCGCCCCCGCCGCCGCGACCAACGCTATCACCGTCCAGATCTCGTTCATGCCCACGCTCCTGTTAAGTAAGTAATTACTTACATTTTTGCCAAAAAAATCACGCCTCCGCGCCGTCGAGCAGGAAACCGCCCGCCTGCTCCCACGTGTCTCGCCGCTCGGCCAGGGGCGCCAGCCGCAGCTCGCGCATCACGTCCGACGCCAGGCCGATCCCGATGATCGCCCACGCCGCCGCGGCGCTGTCCGGAACGGCGCCCCGGCCCGACTCGGCGCGGTGGTCGGCGACCTGGCGGTCGATAAACGTTTGGAACCGCCGGAACATGTCGCGCAGCGCCTTGCGGATGTCCGGGTCGTCGGTCTCGCTGAGCCCGGCGAACACGATCCGGTACAGCTCCGACTCGCCGTGCTGCCTCGCCTCGGCCGCCAGCACCCGCTGGGCGGTCGTCCGGCCGTCGTCGGCGTCTTGCATCAGCTCGGCCCACCAGGTCACCGCGTTGTGGTGCACGAAATCGATCGCATCGAGGAACATCGCCTTTTTATCGTCCCACAGCCGGAAAAGCTGGTTTTCCCGCACGCCGCAGCGCGCGGCCAGCTCCGCGGTGGTCGCCCGGCGGTATCCCAGCTCGGCGAACGCCTCGGCGATCACCGGGCGGAAGGCTTGCCGTCGTTCATCGGACCGGTCCGGGCGGGCCATGGCGGGCTCCAATAAGTAAGTGAACGCTTACATTATGGGGCGCCGGCCGCCGCGTGTCAAGGCCGGATGGGTTGCGGGAAACCGCATTCCATTTTTGCCGTTGAGTGGTTCATTCCTCCGCCACAAGCTCATAGTAAATCGTTTCGTACGCCGGCTTGACCCGCAACACCCGGTTGGCCTTGTCCAGGCGGATCTTCTCTTTCCGTTCACCGCTTGCGCTCAAGGCATACACGGCCAACCCCTCCTGCGGCAAGGTCACGTCAAGCGTTGGAACCTGAACCATCATGGGGCCGCTCCCCCAGCGGGCGCCCACGGAGGTGCGTTCGGCATTCCAGCCCATCTCCTGGTTTTGCGCGCGGCTGATAGCTGTGAGCAGCATCCGCCGGCTCTGAGACAACGGCAGGTCATCGAGCGGAACCAGCGTGACCGCCCCAAAATTGGGGCTCTTCGTCCCGGTCGCCACGCTTTCAGACGTATCCGCAACCGGCGTGACGATGATCTGCTCCAGCGCAATCGGCTCTTCCCCGAAGTGCCCCACGAGAACGGCGGCGCGCTCGCTGTCGGCGATGTATAAGCCTTCGGTATCGTCCAGCACTCGCAAGGGTGACGCGCCCGCTTCCGCTTGCAACGTCAGGTTTTCCGAACCATTCGGATTTAACGACAACCGACGACTCAAGATCGTAGAGGCATCCAGCCCGCCCCCTGTCGCCTCGTCGACCGCCTGATTCCATGCATACCCGAAGTTGGTCGCCGCCGGCCAGAGCGGGTCGGGCGTGTCCAGCGTCCATGAGGCGTCGATCGCCGGGATAAGCCCTTCCCGGAAAATCAAGGCCGCGGCCGGCCATTGACCGCCTTTCGAGACGTGCTTGATTTGATCAAAAAAGCCCCCCACACCGGGGTTGTCTGACGCGTAGTTGCCGCTGGAAAACAGGTAGATCGCGTCCCAGTCCTGGGCCGCGCCGTAGCTGGCGATCACCGGCAGCATCTCGACCGCCCAGTCGCTGGGCGCGGGCTGGTCGACCTCGCTGAGGGCAAATGGCACGCCGGCCTGGCGGAAGATCGCCAAGCCAAGCGGGCCGAGTTCGCCCCGGGCGAACGCCTCGACCATGCTGCCGTTGCCGATGAGCCAGTGCTCGGGATTCCAGGCTTCACCGATGAATGAAGGGTGCTGCCAGTAGTGGTGCGTATCGATGAAGTCGCTGCCGGCCGGTTCGCCCGCCCGTTCGCGTTCGAGGGCGGTCGTCCCGCCCCACGGCAACTGCGAATCCGTGACCAGTTTGTCGGGGGCCAATCCGCGGACCAGGGTCCGCATGCCGTCACTGAACGCCGCTTCCGTTTCGACCAGGAACGCCAGCCAGTCGTGCCGCATCGGCGCGGAGATCGGCGGATCGGGCAGTGCGTAGCTCCTGTCGGCCAATGTCCCCAGGGTCTGCTGCACATCGCTGCCGACCGCCAGGTCCACATCGGTGATCCGCACCCGCCCCGTCTGGCCGCCAAGATTGATGGCGATCCGGTTATCCGTATCGACGTCCGTCCCGATGAAGATCATCTCAAAACGTCTGGGCTCGGGCGTCAACACGATGGACTGGCCCAGGCCGACGTTGCGGTAGTCCATGCTCGAATCCATGCTGACGCGGGCCGGGTGGTCCTGCGGCGCCGCCGCGGTGAAACGGAGCGTGTAGGTTTGATCGTTTTCCAAGGCGATCCCGGTCAACAGCGCCTGAGCGTGCCAGTCGGTCCCGGTGCTTTGAGTCACTTCAGCGGTGAAGCCCTCGCTGGGGTTTGCGGGGTCGACGGGCTCCAGCGTCACGGCCGCGTCCCCGATGCCGTTGCCCTGCCAGCCGCCTTCGAGCGAGGGGGCCGCCTCTACTTTTCTTTGGGGGAACCATGCCGCCTGGATCGCGGCGTCGTCACGGTATCGATCGGCCAGCCACGCGTTCCATTGACGGCGTAGTTCGTTCTGATACGGCTCGGCCATGAGGGTGAAGCCTTCGCCAAGCGGATGCCCCGGCCACACGTGCATGATCGAGTTTTCGTTGTTGATCTCAACGATCGGTATCGCCGGGTCTTCGGCGTATGTCATGCCGGTGTAAGGATTCCGGTGTGTCAGAAGCTCCCGGGCGAACCACCGCTGGTGTTCAATGAACGTCGGCTCGAAGCGGTCCACCCGCTTCTGGTGCGGAAACGGGATGCCCTCAGGCCCGGTCGGCAAGCCATCCGACTCGTCGAGTTCCTTACTGACCTTGAGGTTGAGATTGGCGTAGATGCCGTGTTCCTTGAGCTTGGAAAGCAGGTAATCCAGGCGGTCGAGCACGACCGGGTTGAACCGGTCGTGGTTTTCACCCGGGATCCAGAGCGAGCCTTCGGAGCCACGCGCCCATTCATTGTCGAGGTGGTGGAGCCTGACGATATTGACGCCCAGCCTGGCCAGGTGCGGCGCGATCCGATCGGCCGACTCCTTGGTTGGAAACGCGGAGTGCACGCCCAGGTTGACGCCGAAGAAACGCACGCGCTCACCGGTGTCGGCGTAGGCGAAATGGTCGTCTTTCACCACGATCTTCCGATCGGCGGCGGCATCGTTGAGGTATGACAGGTTCGTCGCCGTGTCGTGGGCCTCCCCGATCGGCACGTAGAACGGAAAACCGCCGTCATCGCCGAAAACATCCTGGACGCGCTGAGCGACCGGGATATCGCCGCTTTCACCTTCTGAGGGGACCGCATCCTGGGCCCGCGCCATGTAAGAATGGCTGAGCACGGCGACGGTCATGAGCAATTGCCGGAAATGCGATGTCAATTTCATCATAGTGACCCAAGGGTAAGTGATTGTTTTCGTTCAGCCGCTTCTGGATCCGCCGTTTCGTCACGTTGAGCTATTTTTGCATTCATACAGCATTCCAGGCAACTGCATGAACCAGCCCCGCCGATCCGCCGGACTCGTATCGATTCAGAATCTGGTTTTAGATGTTTCCTGAGGCGCGCACCCGCAAAAATCTTGCGCGAGGGCGGTGGCCGCAACGCCTGCATGGCGTCACGGGCGGCTGCGCCGCCTAGTCACTCGGATTCAGGCTCCACTCGCCAAGCCCCTCGGACCATTGGCCGAGCGAGGCGTAGTCCACCGAGTAGCCGACGGTGTCTTTGAGCTTGACCGTCGCGGCGTGGCCATCCACATAAGAGAAGTTGGCGGTGCCCGGAGAACTCGTCCACGGGTCTCCCCGGTCGCCGCCGCCGTGGGGCGTCAACTCGGGGCCTGTGGCGCCTTCGTGCAGGTAGATCGACCGGGGGTTGAACACCCTGGCGGCGCCGGCGGTGAAGCCCTGGTAGTTCGACACCTGATGAGATTCGGTCAGGATCATGGTGCCGGTGGGATCGAGAACGGCTTCAACCCGTATCTGCGGGGGCGCCACACTCGTGGCCCACGACTCCCCGCCCGTGCCCCAGTTCTGATCAAACCCGCGCCCCGAAGCGTCGAGCCGCCCGTGGTTCATCGCGTAACTGCGCAGCGAGGCCCAAGGGTCATCCCGCTCGGTTTGATCTGAAGGACAAAACAAATAAGAGTCGCCCAGCGAGTCGGTCGCATCGGCAGCCATCAGCCATGCGCCATAGTTGGCCGTGGTCATTCGACTGCCTACAAGATAAACATAGATCAGGTTATCCCAAGAAACCGAGCCGTCCCCGACCGGGGCGTTCCCCCAGTTGGCGTAGGGAAGAAACGTGTCATAGTCCTCCGCGTACACCAGGTTGGCGATCCCGAGCTGCCGGATGTTGCTCAAGCACGCCGTCGACCGCGCCACCTCGCGGGCGGCGGCGAGCGCCGGTAGCAGAATGCCGATCAGCAGAGCAATAATCGATATGACAACAAGCAATTCGATCAGCGTAAACGCGGTGCGACGGATTGAATCAGGAAGGCTTGATTTCATTTCTATGTTCCTTGTGAAGCTATTGGCTGAGTGAACGCGGCGCGGCGTGCAAAAGCACAAGACGCGCCCCGGGGCATTCAATGACGGATCAAGGCCGACGGCCGGCGCGGGGGCGGTGAAGAATCGCGGCCGCCCCCGCCAGCCCCAGCAGCGCCAAGCCGCCCGGCTCGGGGACCGGCACAATCGAGACCGACCGAAGCTCGAGAGCCAGCCCTTCTCCGGGCGTGCCCAATTGGATTGAAAAACCGGTCAGACCAAAGTTCGGGACCTCATCCCCGGCGTTCTGCTCGAACGCGGGAGCCACCGCGAAGTGATCCAGCAACGGCACGGCCAGAGACACGAACCCGTTGTCGACGGGCGTGCCGGAAGCGATGTCGAAGGCGTAGAAATAGTCTTCGACGCCCGACGTGTTGGGGTCGGTGTCCTGCAGCGTGAGGGTGAACGTCGCGGCGGTGTTTCCGGGCAGCGCCTTGTAAATCACTTCGATGGATGAGCTGGCGGCGTCGACCGTCAGCTCGCCCAGGCCTTCTCCCGCACCGCCGAAGCTCAACGACGGCGCCTCGGTCAGGGTGATCGACGTCCCGTTGTTGGTTGCCGTCACATCCCCCCAGGTGAAGTCAAATACGTCGCCGTTGGCCGCATCCATCAGCGTCTGGGCGCGGCTGGCCTGCGGAAACCCCCCAGCCACCGCGATCACCACCGCCGCCAAGGCCGCTGCGCTGGTTTTTTCGGCAGGTTTCATGATCCCTAAGCTCCTTGAATGAAAAGACATGAGGAAAATACGGGGCTTGCGTGCAGAACGGTAAGAGATGAGGCGAGAACCTGCTGCTCGCCCCGTTGAGACCGACTATAACCGGCCGGGGATCTATTTGCAATGCTTTTCAAATAGAAATTTTGGTGTATACTTTCCTTGTCGTAAGATCGAAACCCGAGACACACGCCATGGCTGTCACCATCGAGGAAATCGCCAAACGGGCCGGGGTTTCGCCGGGGACCGTCTCACGGGTCCTCAATGGGCTGAACAAGGAAAACCGGCCCGCCATCGCCCGCCGAAGCGCCAAGATCCGGCAGATCGCCCGCGAGTTGAACTACCGCCCCAACCACGCGGCCCGGCAGATGCTCCGGGGCCGGTTCGACCTGATCGGCTTTCTGAATTGCGGCGAGCCCGGGTTTGACTGGTTCCCGCACCAGCTTCTCCACGGCATCCATGACACGCTTTACGCCCGTAACACGCGGCTGGTCGTGACGGAGATCGAAGGCAAGAAATTCAATGACCCCACCTATGTGCCGACGTTCCTGCGTCAGGCCACGGTCGATGGGCTGATTGTCCACCCCGGCACGGCGGAAACCAGCCCGGTCACCGCGTTTTTCGACGGCGATCCGCTCCCGGCGGTTTATGTCAACAGCAAGTTTCCCTATCAGGCGGTCCACCCCGATGACCATGCCATGGCTTATGATTCGACCGTCCGTCTGATCGAGGCCGGCCACCGCAACATCGGTTTTTACCGGCCGGTTTTTCCCGATCAGCCCACGCACTATTCGATTCAGGACCGTGTCGCAGGCTTCGAACAGGCCATGGTGAAACACGGCCTGTCGCCTCATCGCTCAACCTACCCGCAGGCGGTTTACGACTATTTCGACGCGATGCCCAGTGCGTTGGGCTTTCTCGACAGCCACCCCGATTTAACCGCGGCGTTGTGCTACGACCTGCCGCAGGCCGTCGCCCTTCACCACGCGGCGCATCTGCGCGGCTACCGCCCGCCCCACGACTTCTGCATCGTGGTGTTTTACGCCAACGCATTCCACTGCAACACCGGCATCGGCATGGCGACCGCGATTATCCCGTTCTATGACGTGGGGAAAACAACCGTGGACATGATCTACCAGATCATGGAGG
Organism: Phycisphaeraceae bacterium; assembly: GCA_028277745.1. Classification (GTDB taxonomy): domain Bacteria; phylum Planctomycetota; class Phycisphaerae; order Phycisphaerales; family Phycisphaeraceae; genus JANQFR01. The sequence goes on along the minus strand of JANQFR010000082.1, from coordinate 132,970 downwards.
GCGCGTCCGGCTCCGTGCCGTCGGTCAAGGTGCCCAGCAAAGAACTCATCGATGAGGATCTTATCCTGCCGCCGGCGAAAAAAGACTGACACGCCGGTTGGGATCGGCCTCAGGGCACTTGGCCGCCGTGTCCACCGCCGCGACGTCCTCGTCCCGGTTTTTTTGGCTCCGGCGCAGGAGGCGATCAGTCGTAGCGGAACACGCCTTTGCGGAAGGCGTAGAGGAAGGCGATGATCGTCGTGATGACGAAAAAGAGCATCCGCCCCAGAAACAGCGGCGACAACTCGGCCCCGGCCGAGCCCGGCTCGGGGTTGAGGCTGGGGAAGGTGACGGCCCACGGGTAGAGGAAGACGATCTCCACGTCGAAAAGCAGGAACGTCATCGCGACGATGTAGAACCGCACGTTGAACCGCCGTCGGGCGGTCCCGACCGGATTCATGCCCGATTCGTAGGTGGTGCCCTTGATCGCGCCGTCGCGCTTGGGGCCCAGCAGCTTCGTCGACGCCATCACGTTCATCACCCCGAAGACGATGGCCATCAGCAGCAGCACGCCCACCGCGGCGTAATGATTGAACTCGGCTGCGAGCGTGGGGATCATGTCGGCCAGTGTACCGGCCGATCGCCCGCCATGCACATGGCAGATGGCAGATGGATCGGAGGGGGCCACCAGATCATGCGTCCTCCCGCTCCCATCCCATCTGCCATCATCCACCTGACATCTGCCATCTTTTATAGACTTGGGCCATGAATCCCCCCAACCTCCTGATCCTCTACACCGACCAGCAGCGGCACGACGCCCTGCGGTGCGCCGGCAACCCCGAGATCGTCACCCCCCACCTCGATCGGCTCGCGTCCCAGGGCGTGCGGTTCACCCGCCACTTCGTCAACTGCCCCGTCTGCATGCCCTCGCGCGTCAGCATGCTCAGCGGCCAGTACCCCCACACCCTGAGCATCTTCACCAACGGCACGCCCGTCCCCGAGGACGTGGTCACCCTCCCCCGCCTGCTCCGCAACCACGGCTACTACTCGGCCAACCTCGGCAAGCTTCACTTCCTCAACCACGCCAACCGCGACCACCGCGAGGTCCACCCCACTTACGGATTCGATCACCTGGAGATCAGCGACGAGCCCGGGCCGTATGACGACGCTTACCGCGCCTATGTCCGCCGGCAGATGCCCGATCAGCTCGACCACATCTCCGCGTTCGTCTTCCCCCCCGCCGCCCGGCAATGGCGCGAGGTCCTGCGGCCCGACGACCCGGTCAAGCACCCCGATACCTGGGACGCGTGGACCCCGAAGGTCTTCACCGGGCGCGACGACGCGACCCACACCGCGTTTGTCGGCCAGCGGACCATCGACTTCCTCCAGGCCCACGCCGACGCCTCGAGGCCGTTCCTCTGCATCGCCGGGTTTTACAGCCCGCACTCCCCGCTGTTCGCGCCGCAGCGCTATTTCGACCTGTACGACCGCGACGCCTTGTCCACCCCGAGCTACCCGTCGTCGTTCGAGGCAACGCGGCTGGAGAAAGGCTACACCGACGAGGTGTTGCGCGCCGCCAAGCACGGGTACTACGCGATGGTGTCGGAGGTCGACGCGTGGGTGGGGCGCATCCTCGAGGCGCTGGACGCCACCGGCCGGGCCGACGACACGGTCGTGGTGTTCACGTCCGATCACGGCGAATACCTGGGTGACTTTGCACGGTGGGGCAAGGGCCCCCCGGAGGACTGCTCGGCGGGCGTGCCGCTGCTGGTGCGGGGCGTGGGGCCGGACCGGGGCGTCGGCGGGGTGTGCGAGGGGCTGGTGGAGTCGGTGGACATCGTGCCGACGCTGCTCGAACTGGCGGGCGTGCCCGCGCCGGGGTTTTTGCAGGGCGAGTCGTTCGCGGCCGCGGTGCGGGGCGAGCCGTTCGACGGCCGGGACGAGGTGCTCATCCAGCAGGCCGACTGGAAGGCTCTGCGGTCGTCGACCCACCGCTACGTCCTGCACCGCGATGGGCGCGAGCGGCTCTACGACCTGGCGGCGCCTTGGGGCGAATACCAGGACGTGGCGGACGACCCCGCTCACGCCGCGACGCTTCACGCGATGCGTCACCGACTCGCGGTGCGGCTGATCGCGTCCGAACGTCCCCGGCCGCGCACCTGGCAATATTGACCGCGGCTTAAGCGTTTGCCCCTGAGGGAGCATCAGGGGTGTACAAGCCCTTGAGATGGTGATATAGTAAACAGGGTAACCTAATTAACCCGACCCCCGGAAGCGCCTCAGGCTGACATCCCGTCAGCCGGGGCGTTTTTCAATAGCGCGGCAGGTCACGCTTCCGGCGGGTCCTCTTTCGCCATCGCCGCCAGCTGCCGGATGGCGCCGAGGTGGTACGCCAGGTGGGCCGCGCTGGCCAAAGCCCCCGTCAAACTGATTTCATCCCATTCACGGGGCTGCTGAGCGGCCGCGATCCAGGCCCGGCCCTCGGCGTCCAGCCGCCTGACCAGGTCGCGCCACCCGGCCTCGTCCACCTCCTGCACCCGCCAGCTCCCCGCCCAGTCGGCGCTGGCGAAGGGGTTCTCCTCGCCGTTGGCCCAGCGGTTGAGCAGCTCGAGGCTGTACCGCAGGTGATTGGCGTGCCCCGCGATGCTGTTGCGCGTCGGCCCCGGCCGGCGGGACGCGGACTCGGCGGACAGCGCACCGAGGGCGCCGATCAGACCCGCGTCGCCCGGGTTCAGCACCCAACTGAACTCCGCGGCCCCGCCGTCGAACATTTCGGTGAGCAGATGGTGCAGCCCACGTTGCGTCAGGGAAAGGTCAGGGTCCATGATGTGTTTCAGTTTACCCCTGGGGCGAGGTGATGCGTGGTAAAAAAATTTTGTTACAGGCGGAATAGATCGTCGAACTGCCGCGTTCTACATTTAGTACGAACTGCCCCCGGAAGCGCCCCGATTGACACATCTGTTGATCGGGGCGTTTTTTTGTGAAGCCCAGGGATTGCAATCCCTGGGCTTCGTGAGCGAAGGTCCGGATCGTTCTTAGTGATGGAAGTGCGACCCGTCGGTCTTGGGCTTGTGGCCCGGCTGAGACTCGAAGTAGTCCAGGGCCCGCTGCATGTCGTCGAGCAGTTGGTCGGCCAGGTCGTGGCTGAAGTCCTCCTTGACGACGATGCGCTGGACCACGAGGTCGCTGCGGTTGGGCGGCATCGGGTAGGCGGGGACGAGCCAGCCGCGTTCGCGGAGCTTGTCGGCCAGGTCGTAGAGGGTCCAGTTGGCGGTCTGGGCGACCGCGTCCTTGATCTTCCAGCAGAAGACCGGGATATCGCTGCCGTTGGTGATCAGCTCGAACGGCCCGAGGGCGGCGATCTTCTCGGCGGTGTACATCGCAACATTCTGGCAGGTCTGCTGGATCTTGCGGTAACCCTCGAACCCGAGGCGGATCAGGTTGTAGTACTGGGCGACGACCTGGCTGCCGGGGCGGGAGAAGTTGATGGAGAAGTCGGTCATGTCGCCGCCGAGGTAGGTGACGTGGAAGACCAGGTCCTCGGGCAGGTGCGGCCGGTCGCGCCAGATGATCCACCCGACGCCGGGGTAGACCAGGCCGTACTTGTGGCCGGAGGCGTTAATGGAGACGACGCGGGGGAGGCGGAAGTCCCACTCGATGTCGGGCTGGAGGAACGGGGCGACGAACCCGCCGCTGGCGGCGTCGACGTGGATGGGAACGTCGAGGCCGGTGTCGTTCTGGAACTGGTCGAGCCGGTCGTTGAGGGCCTTGATGGGCTCGTACCGGCCGTCGAAGGTGGAGCCCATGACGCCGACGACGCCGATGGTGTTCTCGTCGATGAGCTTGACCGCTTCGTCGGGGCTGAGGGTGAAGCGGTCGCCCTCGCAGGTGACTTCGCGGGGCTCGATGTCCCAGTACTTGACGAACTTGTGCCAGCAGACCTGGACGTTGGCGCCCATGACGAGGTTGGGCTTGTCGGTAGGCTGGCCGGCGGCTTTGCGTTGCTCGCGCCAGCGCCACTTGAGGGCCATGCCCCCGAGCATGGCGGCTTCGCTGGAGCCGATGGTGGACGTGCCGACCGCGTGTTCGTGATCGGGCGAGTTCCAGAGGCGGGAGATGATGTTGACGCAGCGTTTCTCGATCTCGGCGGTCTGGGGGTACTCGTCCTTGTCGATCATGTTCTTGTCGAACGTCTCGGCCATGAGCTTGCTCGCCTCGGGCTCCATCCAGGTGGTGACGAAGGTGGCGAGGTTGAGCAGGGAGTAGCCGTCGAGCCGCAGCTCGTCGTGGATGATCTGATAGGCGACCTGGGGCAGCATGCCCTGCTGGGCGATGTGGTATTTGGGGGCCGCGCCGACTAGGCCGCGGGCGGCGTAGGTGGGGGTGACCAGGGCGTCGCGGGCGGCGTCTTCAAGGGAGATTTTGTGTTGCATAGTGGGGGTCATGGTACCGGGATGCCGGTGAAGGTGGGGTTAGCGGCCGCAGCCGCGGGCTGGACAGGCCGGAGTGGGAGGCCTATATCACCCGCATGGCAGACGAAACTCACGATCGGACGCTGTGGGTCGACACGTTGACGCGCATTGTGGAGCCGGTGTTGGGCGCCGCGGCGCAGGGCCGGCTTCGAGAGACGATGCCGATCGAGGCGCACGAGCCCGGATCGCGCCGGCCGTTCACCATGCTCGAGGCGGTCGGCCGCACGTTGGTGGGGCTGGCGCCCTGGCTGGGGTGCGAGTTGGCCGAAGGTGAAGAGGCCCGGCAGCGCGACCGGCTGATCCCGCTGGCCCATGCGTCGATTCTCGACATCACCGACCCGGCCTCGCCGGACTACGGGAACTGGAGCGACGCGCAAGGCCGCCAGCCGATCGTCGACGCCGCGTTTCTCGCCCACGCCTTGCTCCGCGCCCCGGCGGCGCTCTGGCATCCGCTGACCGACGCCCAGCGCGACCAGGTGATCGCCTGCCTGCGGGCCATCCGCTCCATCCGTTGCCACATGAACAACTGGCTGCTGTTCGGCGCCATGGTCGAGGCGGCGTTGTTCCGGTTCGCCGGCGACTACGATACGCAACGCGTCGCGTTCGCCCTGGAAATGCACGAGCAGTGGTACCTCGGCGACGGCGTCTACGGGGACGGGCCGCCGTTCCACGCGGATTACTACAACAGCTTCGTCATCAGCCCGATGATGCTCGACGTGCTCGAGGTCTTTGCGGGTCAGCGTGAGGATTGGGATGCCCTGCGGATGAAGCACCACCCCCGCGCCAAGCGGGGGGCCGCGCTCCTCGAACGCCTGATCGGCCCGGAAGGCGCCTATCCGCCGGTCGGCCGGTCGCTGTGCTACCGCGTCGGGGCGTTTCAGCTGCTGTCTCAGATGGCGTTGCGGCGTGAGTTGCCCGAGGAGCTTTCGCCCGCCCAGGTCCGCTGCGCGTTGAGCGCGGTGATCCGTCGGCAGTTCGCCGCCCCGGGCACGTTCGACGACGCCGGCTTCCTCAGGCTGGGGATGGTCGGGGCTCAGCCGGGGTTGGCCGAGCGTTACATCTCCACCGCCTCGACGTACCTCTGCACCACGGGTTTTCTCGCGTTGGGCCTGCCGCCCGCCGATCCGTTCTGGGCCGATCCCCCCGCCGACTGGACCGCCAAAGCGATCTGGTCGGGCGCCGACCGCGCAGCCGATTACGCGCTGCGTGAATCATAGGCAGGGGAGCTTAAGCACCCCTGCCTAAGTCAATCCCGGTAACCCGAGGGCTTGGTCGCGGAGTTGGAATACCCGCGGGAACCGACGTCGGACTCGTCGGTGGGCGGGTCGGAGAACCCGGCGGCGGCGCTGCGGTTGGCGGGCTGATAGGGCCGAGGCTGGCGGGGCCGGGCCTCGTTGATCGTCAGCGGCCGGCCGTTGAAAGGGGCGCCGCTGAGCTCTTCGACGGCCTTTTCGCCGGCGTCGCGGTTGTCCATCTCGACGAACCCGAAGCCCCGCGGCCGGCCGGTTTCGCGGTCCATCACCAGCGTCGCTTTGATGACCTCGCCAAATCGGGAGAAGAGTTCGATCAGTTCCGCTTCAGTGGTGTTATACGGGAGGTTCCCGATGTAAATGTTCACTTTGTTGAGTCAACCTGTCGCTCGGTGTCGTTAGGACCAGCCACGCAAGAACCGAGCATATCTCGCGGCGGGTCGAATCGACGGCAGGCAGGCCAGTGTCGGCCGGATCCGTGGTGCTTCTAATCCCCCGGCACTGCTATCGTAGCCTGATTTTTACTCGAAAGCGAGGGGGTAGTGCAAACCCGGCTAAAGTTAATTTTTGCCGAGGTTTCGGGCCGTCGGGGCGGTCCTAGCTGAGCAACTGCTCCAGGTCGTCACGGGTGAGCGAGCGGAGCACGTTTTCCTGCCCGCCGACGATCGCGTCGGCCAGCTGCTGCTTGCGGGACTGCAGCTCGGCGATCCGCTGCTCGACGGTGTCCTCGCAGATCAGCCGGTAGGCGAACACCGGTTTGGTTTGGCCGATGCGATGGGTCCGGTCGATCGCCTGGGCCTCGACCGCGGGGTTCCACCACGGGTCGAGGATGAACACGTACTCGGCGGCGGTGAGGTTCAGGCCCAGCCCGCCGGTCTTGAGGCTGATCAGGAACAGCGGGACCTGCCCGTTGGGGTCGTTCTGGAACTGATCGACGACCTCGCGGCGATTGCGGGTCTGACCGTCGAGATAGCAGTACCGGATGCCGCGCTCGTCGAGCTTGCGGCGGACCAGGGCCAACATCGAGGTGAACTGGCTGAAGACCAGGGCCTTGGATCCCTCTTCGATGATGTCGGCGACGCGTTCGAGCAGGGCGTCGAGCTTGGCCGAGGGCAGGTCGTCACGCTGGCCGTCGATCAGGGCGGGGTGACAGGCGGCCTGCCTGAGGCGGAGCAGGGCCTCGAGGACCATGAACGACGCCCGGCCCAGCCCCCCGCCGCCTGCCGGGCCCACGGCGTCGAGCTGGCTCATCAGGCTCCCGCGGTAGTACTGACGCAGGTCGTCATACACCTTGCGCTGGGCCGGCTCCATCTCGCAGACAATGGTCTGCTCGGTCTTGGGCGGCAGGTCGGTCAGCACCTGCTTCTTGGTTCGCCGAAGGATAAACGGCCGCAAGGACGCGGCGACCTGGGCGAGCGTGTCCGCGCGGGTGGCCTGTAGTTCCTGGGTGGCGGCGTCGGATTCGGCCTCGGTCTGGCTCGCATCCTCGAGCGGCGTCTGCCCGTTCCCGCCGCCCGCCATGCCCCGGGGAACGATGCTCGAGCCCGCGCGGAGCAGCTCGGCGAACCGGGCGTTGGAGCCCAGCATGCCGGGGTTGAGGTACTCGAAGATCGACCACAGGTCGCCCAGGTGATTCTCGATCGGCGTGCCGGTCAGCGCCAGTCGGTGCCGGGCCTGCAGTAGCCGGCAGGCCTTGGCCGATTGCGACGAGGGGTTCTTGATCGCCTGGGCCTCGTCGAGCACCACGTAATCGAACGCTTCGTGGCTCAGCTCGGCGATGTCCCGGCGGAGCAGGCCGTAGGAGGTGACGATCACGTCGTGACCGCCGAACTCCGCCCGCATCGCGTCGCGGTCCGCCCCGGCGTAGGCCAGCACCCGCAGGTCTGGCGTGAACCTGCTCGCCTCATCCACCCAGTTGAACACCACGCTCCGCGGCACCACGATCAGGGATGGCAGATGGGAGATGGCGGATGGCGGATGGGCGTTATCGCCCTCGCCGCCATCTTCCGGCTTGTCTTCTTCCCCTCCATCCGCCATTTCTCCCCCAACGCCGTCGCTGTGGCCGTTGACGCCGCGCTTGCGCGCCTGGAGCATCGACAGCACCTGGATGGTCTTGCCCAGCCCCATGTCGTCGGCCAGGATGCCCCCGACGCCGAACCAGCGCAGGAACCCGAACCAGCCCAGCCCCTCGCGCTGGTACTGCCGCAGCGATCCGTGGAAGTCCTCGGCAGGATCGAGCGGGCGGATGCCGTCGAACTGGTGCAGCCGGGTGCGGGCCTCGGCGAAACGCTGGTCGAAGTCGGTCAGCTCGTGCTCATCGATCAGCGCATCGAGCATGGCGGCCTGCGAGGTCTTGAAGCGCAGGTGATCCTCGTGCGACTCGCCCAGCGCGGTGAGCAGGCCGTGCTCGGCGAGCCACTGCTGGGGCAGCAGGGCCTGCGAGCCGTCGCCGAGCTGGATCATGGCGCGTCCGGCACGGGCGGCGGTGAGGATCTGGGGCAGGCTGACCGCCTCGACCTGGCCGTCCTCGCGGGTGTATTTGAGCTGGCCGCGCAGCTCGAACCAGTCGATGCCCGAGGCGATGGAGAGCGACGGCGGGCCGGCGGCGCGGACGAGCTTCTGGTCCGCGGAGACCGCCCAGCCTCGGGCGAGCAGGTGGCTGATCGCCTGGGGCATCTGCTTGGCGGGCAGCAGCAGGGTGTCGCCGCTGGCCGAGGCGACCTGCCGCATGCCCAGCGGGGCGAGCTGGGCGACGGCCTCACGCTCGGCGCGGCGGTCGCGCCGCATCAGCACGCCGCGGGGCAGGGGCTGCTCCTCCGCGACCGCGGTCGCGACCGGCGCGGCTTGCTCCTCGGCGGGCGCCTCGTCGCCGCGGGGTTCGTCCGCCGCCTCGGCGACCTGTCCGGCGGTCTCGGTTTCAGTCTCGGGGTCGGGCGCCGTCTCGGTCGGCGGGGCGACCGGCACGAACCGTCCGGGCTGCGTCGGGCCCACCCGCCGCTCGTCGTATTCGAACCACACCCGGGCGGCGACCTGGTTCTTGCTCGACGCCGGCAGCACGTCCGCCGCCTCGGGCGAGCCGGGGCTGAAGATGTCCAGGTGCGGCACCGGCGGCACATGCGCCTCCTCCCGGCCGACGCCGTCGGGCAGGTCGATCTCCGGCAACTGCGGCAGCATGTAAAGCCGATCGAGGAACCGCTTCACATCCGCACCGGGGATGCGGATCGCCTTGGCGTTGTCGTCGGAGTCGCGGAACTCATCGCGGAACTGGCTCACCCACCGGTACGCGTCGCGGTCGTCAAACGGCGCGACCTTGCCGTTGGCGATGACCACCCCGTCGTCGCCGCCGGCCACCAGGTCGGGCGTGTCGATGCCCATCCGCTGCCCGCCGCGCCGCAGCTGGACGGTCACGACCAGGTCGTCGCCGTCTTGCTGGCCGACCATCCACAGCACCCAGGGCTGGTCGCCGTCCCAGGCCAGGCGTTGCTCGCGCTGCTCGTCGAAGCTCTCGCCGGTGTCGATGAAGCAGCGGCCGGTGGCGATCATTTTCTCCATCATGGCCCGCCGCGCGCCGGTCGGCAGGCGGTAGGTCGCGTGGGAGCGGGCGGAGCGGAAGTTGTCGCTCGACTCGTGCTCGGTGACCCACGAGGCGCCGAGGATCATGGCGCACAGCTCGCGGTCGGCGGGGTTGGCGAGGGTGAGGAGGATGTCGCTGCTGATCTTCAGGGCGCGCGGCCGGGACCAGCCGGCGGCGATGGCGTTCTGCTGGCGCAGGTCGACGACAATGCCGTTGTGCCGGCTCGACATCCGCGGGAGGATGGTGTAGCAGACCTGGCGCTGGGCGGGCAGCATCGGGGCGGCGGCGCGGCTGCTGTCGTAGGAGGGCGGGCGAAGCAGGCTCAGCCGGCCCATCCACTCGGGCTCACTGGGGCGGCGCGGGGCGGCGTCGCGGTCGCGCTTGCGCGCCTTGGGCGCACGCACCCGCAGGCTCCGCAGTTTGTCGACCAGCGCGGCGCCCGCCTCGTCCTCCGGGTCCACGCCGTTCTGCAGCTGCAGCAGCACCGCCCATATGTGTTCGCAAAACGCGCCCGACGCGAAGTGCGGGCAGGTGCAGTCCGCCACCGCGTAACGGCCGTCGGCCGAGATCGTCACCGTGTGGATCTGGCTCCCCCCGACCTCGGCCCGGACCAACTCGCCTTCCTGCGGATCCAGCAACGTCACTCGGCCGCCGAGTTGATGCGATCGGCCTTTCATCCGTACTTCACTCTGGAAGAAAGCCGACCAGCTCGTTGTCATCGACATAGGGCCTAACGCCTCCGTGCGGGAGTCTTCATCCCGAATCCGTAAGCTTACGATCGCTTGGCTCATAGATCAATCGCCCTGGCTCGCCGAATCGACGCAAACCCCGCTTTCCCCCGCGCCGGGCCGGTCGATACGTTACAATCAGCCCCGTCCGAGTCCCGTACGGAACGCGCCGCGCCGCCATGACCACCAACCCCGCTCCCACCACGGCGATCGCCCCCGATCCCCCCCTCGCGCCCCCCGCCCCGGCCGTGAGCGGCCCCGACCGGCTCGACGCCGGCATCGAACGCGCCGCCCAGTGGCTCCACGACCACCAGCGCGACGCCGGCTTCTGGGTCGGCATGCTCGAATCCAACTCCTGCATGGAGGCCCAGTGGGTCCTCTGCCAGCACGTCATCGGCGTCGAGGAAGACCCCAAGATGCCCGGCGTCCTCCAGTGCATCCTCAACGAACAGCACGACGACGGCTCGTGGCGCGTCTATCACGACGCCCCCAAGGGCGACATCAACACCACCGTCGAGTGCTACGCCGCCCTGCGCTCCCAGGGCTACGCGCCCGACGATGAGCCGCTGCGCAAGGCCCGCGAATGGATCCTCCGCGAGGGCGGGCTCACGGGCGTACGCAATTTCACGAAATACTGGCTCGCCCTCGTCGGCGAGTGGCCGTGGGAACACACCCCCACCCTCCCGCCGGAGATCGTCTACCTGCCGTCCTGGGCGCCGTTCAACATCTACCAGTTCGCCAGCTGGGCCCGCGCGACGATCCTCCCGCTGGCGATCCTCTCCGCCCGCCGCTTCACCCGTCCCCTCCCGCCCGATCGCCGGCTCGACGAGCTTTACCCCGACGGCCGCGGCCGCTTCGACTACAACCTCCCCCGCCACCGGGGCTGGGCCTCGTGGGAAGGGTTCTTCCACGTCGTCGACCGGTTCCTGCGCAGCTACGTCAAGTTCCCCGTCCGACCCGGCCGGGAGCACGCGGTCCGGCTCTGCCTTGAATGGATCATCAAGCACCAGGAGGCCGACGGCGCCTGGAGCGGCATCCAGCCGCCGTGGATCTACTCGCTCATGGCCCTGCGGTGCGAGGGTTACGCCCTGGACCACCCGGTCGTGCACGCCGGGCTCGACGCGTTCAACCACCACTGGTCCTACCAGCGCCACGGCGGGACCTACCTCCAGGCCAGCGAGTCGCCGGTCTGGGACACCGTCCTCGCCATGCTCGCGCTGATGGACTGCGGCCACACGGTCACGGACAACCCCGCCCTGCAACGTTCGCTCCGCTGGCTCCTCGACGAGCAGGTCCACGCCGGCGGGGACTGGCAGGTCTACGTGCGCAACGCCCAGCCCGGCGGCTGGTCGTTTGAGAGCCAGAACGACGCCTACCCCGATGTCGACGACACCGCGGTCGCGCTGATTGTCCTCGCGAAGCTCCGCGACGACCTCGACGGCCCGCTCCGCGGCGAGGTCGACCGCGCCATCGAGCGCGGCTCGCAGTGGATGCTCGCCATGCAGTGCCGCAACGGCGGGTGGGCCGCGTTCGACAAGGACAACACCAAAAAACTGCTGACCAAGATCCCGTTCTGCGACTTCGGCGAGCTGCTCGACCCGCCCAGCGTCGACGTGACGGCCCACGTCATCGAGGCCCTGGCCGTGCTCGGCCGGACGAAGGACGACCCCGCGGTCGCCCGGGCCCTGGCGTACATCTACCGCGAGCAGGAGGCCGAGGGCCCCTGGTTCGGGCGGTGGGGCGTGAACTACATCTACGGCACGGCCGCCGTCCTGCCGGCCCTGCGCGCAATCGGGGAGGACATGACCCAGCCCCGTCTCCGCCGGGCCGCCGACTGGATCGTCTCGAAGCAGAACGCCGACGGCGGCTGGGGCGAGACCGCCGCGTCCTACATGGATGACAGTTTCCGCGGCGTCGGGCCCTCCACCGCGTCCCAGACCGGCTGGGCCCTGCTGTCCCTGCTCGCCGTCGCCCGCCCCGACCACGACGCCGCCGTCCGCCGCGGCGTCGACTACCTGCTCGCCAACCAGGCCGACCCCGGCACCTGGGACGAGGCCGCCTACACCGGCACCGGCTTCCCCGGCTACGGCGTGGGCGAACGCATCACCCTCGACGAGAACACCGGCAAGCTCCTGGGCCAGGGCACCGAGCTCGCCCGGGCGTTCATGATCAACTACAACCTCTACCGCCACTACTTCCCCCTCATGGCCCTCGGCCGCGCCCGCGACCACCTGGCGAACGCAGGCGGGTCGTAAATCCATATTTAGAAGCATGATAAAGCCACCGTTCTTCGCTTGGGAAACCCAGGCGCCGGCTGTTATTCACTTGCCAAAGATCACCGCCTGAAGGCAATTAAGTTTGCATTATGTTAGGATATTTTGGCGTCATTGTCAAGCGTCGATTGAGGTGGATTGAGGGGAGTTTTCGCCATGATCAAAGATGCAAAAGGCTTAAGAAGGCCCACGGAGGGCAAGGTCGCATCCAGGGCTGCATGCCGCCGTTGGCGATGAGCGCACCACGGCTTTCGAGAGGCTGCCGAGTCATCAGACGGAGAGAATGTTGTTCTCCAGGGTTACGTATTCAAGCCGGTGGTCCGCCTGTTTCATTTCAGTCTCTCCGCCGGGTTCGTAAGCAGTCACGATTCCGATACGATCACCGGTCTCCCATTCGCCAAGCCGCATGTGGCCTGCACCCAATAGAACCGCCAGCCGAAACGCCTCTGGGTCCTCATCGGGCCGCACGCTGTCCCAATAAGCAAGCGGCATCGAGCCTTTGTCCGAAGCGTAAGTCAAGTTCAAAGACTCGTTGATGCTTTCTTCGGCGGCTATTCCTGCAAGCACCTTCCGATGCCAGAGCGCATAGGCCTCTGCTTCCGCGTGGTAGAGTTCCAGCGCAGGCTGAGTCGCCACGCGATGCGCGACAGATTCGAAGATTCGGCGTCTGCCTTGAAATGTGGATTCGTCTACGAACATGGAGTCAACGAGGACACGTCTGCTCATCTTCAAGAAGGCTTCATACTGCCAATTCATTGTCGGATAAACCGAAACCCACTCACCTATTTCACAATCATTGTCGTAGCAATATCGACAGAAGGTCATTTCTGAAACATCAAACCAAAGGTCATCAAGATGGTTGTGATCTGCCGGCGGGTTCAGGGACACAACGACAGCCGATTCCGGGTAAGGAGATTCATCAATGGCTTGAAGATGTTTGACGTTTTCGCAATAGGCCGATAGGGCTTCCGCGTGGGAAGGCAACTGAAAGCTTCGGAACGTATCCGCAAGGCGGCGGCAGACCACGTGATCAAAACGTGATCGAACAACTTCATCATAAATCTCAACTAATTCGGTCATTATCCGGATCTGTTGTTTGGGTGGACAACCACTGCGGGCCTCGGCGATTGGCCGTGCTTGCGGCGGATTTTAAGGTTGTCGTTAAGTTTGAACCAGAGCTTTTTCCGGTGAGAATGAAGACGTCGCGGGGTTCATAGCCCCGGAAGCGTTTCCGGGGCTACGGTCAGGCGCGAAGGGGTGGTGTCTATCCCTGTTCGGTGCGTTATCCCTACCCCGCCTCCGGCACGAACGCCTGTCCCGGCTTCAGCGTCTGCACGTCGACGACGAACCGCATCACGTCGGGGACGGAGCCGGCGACGGTCAGTTCGACGGGGCGGTGCGACCGGGGGCGTGTGCGTACGTCCAGGCCGGCGGCTTCGGTGGCCCATCCGGACGCCGTCCAGTCGGGGTGCGGCACGAAGGTCGCGGCGCCGCGGACGGCGGGGCGGCGGCGGGCGTTGCCGGTGTTGATCGGGGTCAGGGCGATCCGGTCGGCGTGAGCGCGGACGAGGGCGGTCGCATCGATACTGAGCACGACCTGAGGCCGCGGCTCGCAGGCCGCCCGCTGCCGGTTGAGCCGATCGGGGTCGAGCCAGAAGAACACGCGGGCGTTGATGCAGGCGTACCAGTCGGCGGGCGACATGTCGACCAGGCAGCGCGACAGCGCGGCGGCCGGCATGGGGCGCTGGTCGCGGATCTGCACCCCGTTGGGGAGCGTGGTGTGTTCCAGGCGCTGCCCCCGCTCCAGCTGTTGCCGCTGCGGCCCGGCGACCCCGGCCCGTTCCAGAAGCGTCGCGGCGCTGTGCAGGCCGTCGCGTTGGATGGCCGGCCAGTTGGCCGCTTCCGCCAAGTGATAAACCCGATCGATCTGCATCATCGTCGTGACGGGCATGATGGCGTTCAGTGAGCCGGCTGGCAAACGCGATCGGGCGGGCGCGGCGGTGTCGAGCCGTGGGCGGTGTCGCCGGGATTAACAATCCAAACGAAGCGGATCGATGATTAACCGTTAATTCACATTGACGTTAATCAGGTTATTGAAATGAATTCATACTCTCTGCGGCACGAGGGTATGACCAATGGGCAAGCGAGACGCTGAACTGAATAAGGTTTTTGAGGAAGCGTGGTTGCGTTCGGCTGACGACGAGTCGCTGGTGTTGCGCGCGGGGCCGTTCCGCGTCTTGCCGGACCGGATGCGGGTGGAGATGGGGTCGCGTTCGGTCGATCTCTGGCCCAGTGAGATGATGATCCTGACGCTCCTGATGGAGCAGCAGGGGCGGATCCTCACCCGGCGGACGATCCTGGCGCACGCGGGTGAAGACGCTGATGAGCATGACCTGCAATCGGTGGACATGCGGATCAGCCGGCTGCGTAAGAAGCTGGGCCGGCCGGGGGCGTGGATCCGCACCGTCAAGGGCGCGGGCTACACGTTCTGCGCCCCGGAATCCCCGACGCCTCGACGGCTTCTGCAATGGCTCGCGCCGCTGGCGGCTCTTTGGGCGTGGATGGGGCGCCGGCCGGCGACGGCGGCGACGATCGGCGGGGTCGTTGGCGTGGCCGCCACCATCGGCGTCTATCAGTTCGGAAGCCCCCAGACCCTCTTGACCCGCACGTTTTCGGGCTCGCCCGTCGGCCAGGCGACGCGCGTCACCGCGCCGGGGCCTCAAATCCCTTCCTTTGGAAGCTTCGGGCGGAGTGTGGCGTATTCCGATCACGGGCGCCTGTTCACGCTGGTCGCCCCCGCGGACCTTCACCTGAGCCCTGCGCGTCTGCGTTCGGTGGACTTCGACATCCACCCCCAACTCGGCGTCAGGCTCCAGCCCCTTAATACGGACCGTCTCCGGTTCGGCGGGCGGAGCATCCCCGCCGCGGAGACCTGGGGATTAGGCGACGCCGAGGCCATGCGTATCGGGCCCGGCGGGACCCTGCTCATCCCCCGTGCGGACGGCCGGGCGATTTATGAGTTTGACTGGACCGGGCGTCTGCTGACCCAGTTCGACCTCAGCCCCGAAGACGCCAGCCGCCTCGACGAAGCCGGCGGCGTGGAAGGGCTGGCGGTCAACGCCGCCGGTCAGAGGCTGCTCGCCGGCCGACGGGCGTTGGCCCGGGCGGGCGGCCTGATCCCCGCCGTATTGATCGATCCGGACCGCGGGGTTTCGCGGGCGTTGTCGTATCCCCTGGAGGACCCGCAGGGCGAGCTGCGCGACCTCGATTTCGTGAATGACCGTTGGCTGCTGGTCGCCGAGAGCGCCGGCCCGGCCAAAGACACCGGCACCCGGCTCTATCTGGCTTCGGTTGAAGACCTGCTCCGACTCGATCGCGATCCGCAAGCCCCGATCGATAAGCGCCTCGTGCTCGACACGACCCACCGCCGCGACGACCTCGGGCGTTTCCCCCTCGCGGGGCTCGCCGTCGGCCCCCACGATCCGCGCGATCCGGCCAAGCGGGTTCTCGTGCTCAGCGCCGTGGCCCACATCGAACCGACCCATTTATGGTTCGTCGGGGTGGCGTTGGACCCGCTCCTGCCCCAGCGCGATCCGCATTGATCGCACACAGGAAAATCGCGCAAAGCTAACGTTTGCGTTAAGTCGGACGCGAGATTTTCGTCAGACTGACGCCATCAAAAAACCGCAGTCAAAAGGGAAGAAATAATGAACCGAGGCAAAGCGTTCACGCTCATCGAGCTTCTCGTGGTCATTGCCATTATTGCTTTGTTGATCGGGATCCTGCTGCCCGTGCTGGGCGTCGCCCGCGAAGCGGGTCGGCAAGCGGTCTGCTCGGCTCACCTGCGGGGGGCCCTGCAGGCGATGCAGGTCTACGCCAGCGAGTCGAACGACTGGCTGGCGGGCCCGCACACCAGCGGCACGCTCTGGAGGCCGAGCGTGGACGGGACGGACCCGGGGGAAAGCAGCGGGCCCCGCACCCCGATGCAGAACTTCGACTGGATGTCTCCGACGCTCGGCCTGACGACCAGCCTGCCCGCGGAGGATAACCGGCGGGCGGTCCAGCTCTACGACACCGACTTACGCTGTCCGTCCAATGCATTGTCTTACAACCAGGTGTTTCAAGGGACCTTGCCTCCGGGGGTTCAGCCGGAAGATGTCCGTTACGCCAGCTACGCCGCTAATATCGCCTTCCATGGATGGACCGCTTACGAAGACGTCGACCGCAACGGGAGTTTCTCCTCCGGCATCGACAACACGCCGCCGATTTTCAACGATGTCTATCGTGTTGGCCGCGTGAGTCAGCCTCTTGACTATGCGCCGCGTCTTGACCGGGTCCTTAACCCCAGCAAGAAAGTGTATGCGCTCGAGGGCGCCCGCTACATCAGCGCTGACTTCGGCGGCAACCCGAACAACCCCACCTTCGCCGACTTTGTTTCGCTGAACCTCGCTCGGTATCAGCGTGTCGGTGGGGGGTTCATGGTTCTCCCCCCCGTCCGCGGCCAGTCCGACACGCCTCACTACCTTCCGACGTCGTCAGGCACCGCGGGCAACGGGGAGTATTCAGGCGGCATGACGAACATCGGCGAGTTGGCCGCCTGGCGTCACCAGGGCGGCATGAACCTCGCGTTCTTCGACGGCCATGTCGAATACCGTAAGGCGGCCGACACCATCGACCCCGCCCTCTACTACCCCACCGGCACCACGTTCACCAGCTCGGTCACGCTGTACGCGGGCAGTTACAGCTCGGGCGATGTCATTGAGTAATCCGTTCCGCCGTGCGTTCCGTCACCGCCGGCACCGGTAGATCAGGGCCGGCGGGAGGTTGGCCCAGACGGTGGGGCTCCTGGAGACATGGGGGAAGCGTTCGTCGAGGAGCGCGGCGAAGCGTTTGCCGGCGGGCAGGAGCAGGCCCTGAAGGTAGGCGAAGGTGGCGAACTGGCCCGAGGGGCGCAGCAGGGCGAGCAGGGCTTCGAGACAGGCGTGCTGGAGGTGGGGCTTGAAGGCGGCCCAGGGCAGGCCGCTGAGGACGGCGTCGGCATGGGTGACGCCGTGAGGGCGACAGAGGTCGGGGGCGTCGGCGACGTTGCCGTGGATGACCAGGGCGTCGGGGAAGCGTTGCTGCAGGTCGCGGGCGAGGCGGGGGTCGAGCTCGATGGCGATGAGCCGGCCGCCGGGGGGCAGACGTTCAAGGATGTATTGGGTGAACACGCCGGTGCCGGGGCCGAATTCGAGGACGGTGCGGGCGTTGGGCCAGTCGATCCAATCGACCATGGCGTGGGCGAGGGAGCGTGAACTGGGGGCGATGGCGCCGACGGCGGCGGGGTTGGCGAGGGCGGCGCGGGCGAATCGGCGCCAGGCGGCGAGGTCCATGAGGCGGCGGCTCCGGGGGCGGGGCGATCGGGCCATGATACGGGCGGCGGGGCGGGGCGGAGCAAGCTCCGCCGCTAAACCCGATCCCCCTACACCCTCACAACCTAGACCCCTTCCCGGGGGTCTTTTTTGCATCCGGCGTCGGCGACGCTACATTGTTCAGGCCCGGTCGGCGATCGGGCGGCCTTCAGCGGATGACTCGGGCCTCCTCCCTGCCTGCTTCCCGGCTCCGCTTTACTTGTTTCACAAGGGAAAGGAAGACGAATGACCCCCGCTGACGTGATCAAGCTGGCGAAAGAAAAGGACTGCAAGGTGCTCGACCTGCGGTTCATGGACTTCCCCGGCATGTGGCAGAACACCTCTTACCCGATCAGCGAGCTGACCGAAGACTGCTTCAGCGAAGGCTTCGGTTTCGACGGCTCGTCGATCCGCGGGTGGCAGGCGATCAACGAGTCGGACATGCTGCTGATGCCCCAGCCCGAGACGGCGTTCATCGACCCGTTCCTGGCCGAGTCGACGCTGGCGATCATCTGCAACATCGCCGACCCCATCACCGGCGCCGACTACACGCGCGACCCGCGCAACATCGCCAAGAAGTCGATCGCGCACATGAAGACGATCGGCATCGCCGACACCTGCTACATCGGCCCCGAGGCCGAGTTCTTCGTGTTCTCCAACGTGCAGTACGACAGCAACGAGCACGAGTCGTTCTACTCGATCGACTCGCCCGAGGCGGTGTGGAACACCGGCTCGTCGGAGGGCGAGGGCAACCTCGGCCACAAGATCCGCTTCAAGGAAGGCTACTTCCCCACGCCCCCCAGCGACACGCTGATGGACGTGCGGACCGAGATGATGCTGCACATGATCGACGCGGGCATCCCGGTCGAGTGCCACCACCACGAGGTGGCGACCGCGGGCCAGTGCGAGATCGACATGCGGTTCAGCGACCTGGTGTCGATGGGCGACATGCTGTGCAAGTACAAGTACATCGTGAAGAACACGGCCAAGAAGCACGGGCTGTCGGCGACGTTCATGCCCAAGCCGGTGTTCATGGACAACGGGTCGGGCATGCACACGCACCTGTCGCTGTGGAAGGGCGGCGAGCCGCTGTTCGCGGGCGACGGCTACGCGGGGCTGAGCCAGACCGCGCTGCACGCGATCGGCGGGGTGCTCAAGCACGCCCGGGCGATCATCGCGCTGACCAACCCGACGACGATCTCGTACAAGCGGCTGGTGCCCGGCTACGAGGCGCCGGTGAACTTGGCGATGAGCCAGCGCAACCGCTCGGCGTCGGTCCGGATCCCGGTCTACTCCAAGTCGCCCAAGGCCAAGCGGTTCGAGTTCCGCTGCCCCGACCCGTCGTGCAACGGGTACCTGGCGTTCAGCGCGTTGCTGATGGCGGCCCTGGACGGCATCGAGAACAAGATCGACCCGGGCGACCCGCTGGACGTGAACATCTACGACCTCGACCCCGAGACGGCCGCGGGCATCCCCAAGACGCCCGCTTCGCTGGAGGAGTCGCTGATGGCGTTGAAGGACGACCACCAGTTCCTGCTCAAGGGCGACGTGTTCACGCCGGACGTGATCGAGACGTGGATCGAGTACAAGATGGAGAACGAGGTGGATGCGCTGCGTCTGCGGCCGCACCCCTACGAGTTCATGATGTATTACGACATCTGAGCTTGTACATACCATCGCCTCACTTAAGCCCCGGGTTTGCGCCCGGGGCTTTTTTTGCGCCACATAGCCGGCGGGCTACGCCCGCCTGGTCCGGGGCCGCGTAGCGGCCCGGCTATGACAGACGACCAACGTCATTCCTCGTCGAACTTGCGGCTGACCAGGTCTTCGAGGCTGGCGATCGCGTTGCGGGCGTCGGGCCCCTCGGCGATGATTTCGAGCTGGGTGCCCTGGGTCGCGGCGAGCATCATGAGCTCCATGATGCTCTTGCCGTCGACGACCTGATCGCCCTTGCCGACCTTGATCTTGCTGGAGAACCCGCTGGCGGCGTCGACGAACGCCATCGCCGGCCGGGCGTGCATGCCCAAGCGGTTGGTGATCGTGACTTGGACCTTGGCGATTTCCACAGCGGTCTCACGAAAAGGCAGATGCACACGCCGACGCAGACGCGTTGGGGCGGGTCAACTGGAGAGCTGTTGGGCGTCGGCCTCCTGCATCAACTCCTCGATCTGCTCGCGGGTCGTCGCCTGGCGGAGGAACTTGCGGAACTGGTCTTTCTGGAGGTTGGAGAAGATGTTCTCCATCGCCTGGAGATGCTCGTCGGGCTTGTCTTTGGGGGAGAGGAGCATCACGATCGAGTAGACCGGGGCCTTGTCGAGGGCGTTGAAATCGACGCCTTTCTGGCTGACGGCGACGGCGGCGGCCATCTTCTTGATCTTCTCGTGCTTGACGTGGGGGACGGCCACGCCTTTGCCGAACCCGGTCGAGCCGTGGTTCTCGCGTTCGAGGATGAGCTCGATCAGGGTGTCGCGCAGGGCCTTGGGCGCGGCGCCGGCGTCGATGAGCCGGTCGATGATCTCATGGATCGCGTCGTCGCGTTCGGTGGCCTGGAGGTCGGGGATCAGGGCGTCGGTGGCGACAAAATCCAACAATTTCATAGCGAATCGCCTTTGAGGGTCGGTCGTGTGGGCTGGGTCGCATAGGGTAGCAGATTGTTGGGGTTCCGGCAGGCGTCAGGCGGGGTGCTTGTGGTTGCGGCGTTTTTCCTTGAGGTCGTGCAGTTGCCGCTCGATCTTGCTGTTGGTTTCGTCGATGCAGGCGTAGAGGTCCTCGTGAGAGCCGTGGGCGACGATATGGTCGGCGCCGTCGACATGGACGATGAACTCGGCGCCGAAGGTGTGGTTGTCCACCTTGTTGAGCAGGACCTCGACCTTGTTGACCCGGTCGAAGAATTTAGGGAGTTTTTCGGCTTTGCCGTGGGCGTATTCGCGGATGGGGTCGGTGACTTCCAGGTGCCTGCCGAAGACGTTGATATCCATCAGATTACTCCATGAGTCGTGAAGAAAGACTTGCCTCAAGGCGCGGCGGCTCACGCGGCGCCGCTGTTGGGGCCGCCGGCGGCGCCGACGTCCGATTTCGCGTCCGCGATCGCCCGGTCGATCCGCGGCTCGTCCACGTGGATCTTCTGCCCGGGCGGCACCAGCACGCCCAGGCTCACAGCGAATTTCAGGGCTTCTTCGATGTTCACGTTCAGGTCAATTGTATCTTTTGCGGGCACGGTGATCACGTAGCCGGTGAACGGGGTGGGCGAGCTGGGGATGAACACCGTCAGGCACTGCTCGCCCACGCGCTCCTGGATCCCGCGCATCGTGTCGCCGGTGACCAGCCCGACCGACCAGATGCCCCGGCGGGGGTACTCGACCGCGACCACGCGGTTGAAGCTCACCTGTTCGCGCTCCTCGCCGACGAAGAAGTCGGTCACCTGCTTGACCGACGGGTAGACCTTGCTGATCAGCGGGACGCGGCCGACGAGTTCCTCGCCCTGGCTGTAGAGCCGCTTGCCGATGAAGCTGCCCAGCAGCGCGCCGATGATGTAGATGAGGATCACCGCCACCACCAGCCCGATCAGGTCCATAATCCGCCAGTTGCCGATGGCGATGGCGTTCCATTTTTCCGCCAGGGCTTCGCGCCGGGCGAGCATGACGATCTCGGGCTGGCTCTTCATCCACGCGCGGCGTTGATCGACCTGCTGCTTGGGGCCGTAGTCCGCGCCGCGGCTGCGGCGCACCTCCTCGTTGACGACGTTCCAGGCGTCGCGCTGGGCGACGGTCAGGTGCTCGGCGGCCACGTCGAAGTCGGCGTCGGTGGGCGGGGGCCAGTCGGTGAAGCGAACCACCAGCGACTGGATGCCGGTGTTGATCGGCGCCGCGATCCGGCCTTGCACGAACTGGTAGGCGGCGAGCAGGATCCAGACCGTCAGCACGGTCGGCAGGATGATGGCCAGGCCGCGAAAGAAGAACTGTCTCGAGCGGGATCGCTTGGACACCGACTTATCACCATCCATGGTTGGGGCCTGATCACGAAAAGGAGCGGATTCGGCAGGCCGTGTGAGTCCCCTACCTATCGTCAGCATAGGGGAAAGGCCCGTAATGGGTCAATGGCGGGGCATGATTGGGCCCCATACGGCGTCGGCGGACGGCTGGGTGAGCATGTGCCCTCCGCGCCCGCGCGGCAGCCCGGCCCTGCGGGCCGGCGCTAAACGGGGCGTCATCGGGCTCGGGCCGGCAGGACCAGCCGCTCGGCCACGGCGGTCGGCGTCGGCACGCCCGGCAGGGTGCGGTTGACGGTGAGCCCGCCCACGACGATCACCGTGTTGCCGTCGCCCGCCGCCACGGCGTCGTCGTGAGCGACCCGTGTTGGGGGCAGGGCGGAAACCGTCAGGGCCTGGGGATCGAGGAAGCGAACGATCGTCAACTCGGTGTCCTGACCGGCCCGTTGGGTCTCACCGCCGATCAGGACGTACCCGTCGCGCGCGGCGACGACGCGGTGGTCCGCGACGCCGCCCTCGACCTCCAGCGGCGGGCCGTCGACGATCCGGCTGGGCCGGCCGTCGTCCCCGGGATCAACGACCCAGGTCTGGTCGGTGGTGTCGCCGCCCCGCGACCGCTGGCCGCCCAGCACCCAGACACGCCCGTCGGGCAAGGGGACCGCGGCGGCGTCGTCGATCGCGAAGGGCAACTCGGCGGCGAGCCGGGTGGAGACCTTCAAGCCAGGGTCGACGATCTCGATGCCCTGGCGGTTGCCGCCGATGATCATCACCCGGCCGTCGGGTAACCGCGCCGTTGCGTGGGCGCCGCGCGTCTCCCGCAACGTCACGGCATCGGTCCACCGGCCCAACGTCGGGTCATAAACGAACGCAGATGCTCCGCCCGTGGCCATGACGCGGCCGTCGTCGAGCCGGGTGAGCGTGGGCATGCCGATGGGCCGGGGAAGCGGATCGGTCAGGGCGCTGGTCAGGAAATCGGCCGAGACCAACTCACATGACGCCAGCGCCGTGCGCCGCCCCTCCGCGTTCAGGGTCCGCCCGCCGACGATCAGCAGCCGGCCGTCGTCGAGCGTGACCTGGGCGTGCTGGAACCGGCCCTCGACGAGGGCGGCGGTGCGGACCCAGGTCAGGTCGTCGAGGTGCAGCGCCATCACCGTGTCGCTGACGCCCCGGCCGAAACCGACGCCGCCGGTCACCACGAGATTCCGCCCGCTGACGCTCCCCGCCGGCGACACGACCGCCTCGAGCGCGTCGGGCAGCCTTTCCCACCCCGTCGCCTCACGGACCTCGGCCGGCGCCATCGAGCAGCCGATACACAAGACCCACAGCGCGATGAGGGCTCGGCGTCTCATGTCACGTCGTACCGGAACATCCGTTTCTTGCCGACGCGGATCAGCACGTAGCCGTCCTGTACGTCGTCCGCGGTCACCACGTAGGCGATGTCGTCGATCTTACGGTCGTGGACCTTCACGCCGCCGCCCTGGATGAGCTTCTTGGCCTCGCTGTTGGACGACGCGAGCCGGGCGCGGACCATCATCGCCCGCAGGTCGCCGAGTGCGCTCGGGTCGATGCCGGCGCTGGGGATGCTCTCGCCGGTGACGTCCTGCTCGGCGCCGAACGCCTTGCGGGCGCTGTCGCGGGCGGCGTCGGCCTCGGCGTCGCCGTGGATCAGTCGCGTGGCCTCGTAGGCCAGCACCTCCTTGGACGCGTTGAGCTCCTTGCCCTCGCACGCCGCGAGCCGGCGGACCTCCTCGATCGGCAGGAACGTGAAATACCCCAGGAACCGGCCCACGTCGGCGTCGGCGACGTTGCGCCAGAACTGGTAGAACGCATACGGCGGGGTCCGCGCCGGGTCGAGCCAGACGTTGCCCGCCTCGCTCTTGCCGAACTTGCCCCCGTCGGCCCTGGTCACCAGCGGGAAGGTCAGCCCCGCGAGGTCGGCGTCGTGCAGCTTCCGGCCCAGCTCGATGCCCATCACGATGTTGCCCCACTGGTCCTGCCCGCCGATCTGGAGCGTACAGCCGTGGGTCCGGTTCAGGTGCGCAAAGTCGTAGGCCTGCAGCAGCATGTAGCTGAATTCGAGGTACGAGATGCCGTCGCCCTCGGCGTTCATACGCTGCTTGACCGACTCCATCGAGACCATGCGGTTGACCGAGACGCGCGAGCCGATGTCGCGCAGGACCTCGATCCAGGTCAGGCCCCCGATCCAGTCGATGTTGTTCACCAGCACGGCCCCGGTGTCGGAGTCGTCGAACCGCACGACCCGGCCGATCTGGTCGGCGATGGCGCGGGCGTTGTGCTCGATCCGTTCGCGGTCGAGCATCTGCCGGGCCTCGGTCTTGCCGGACGGGTCGCCGATGAGCCCCGTGGCGCCGCCGACCAGCACGATCGGCTTGTGCCCGCAGCGCTGCGCGTGGGCCAGGCCCATGATCGGCACGAGCGAGCCGACGTGCAGCGAGTCGGCCGTCGGGTCAAAGCCGCAGTAGGCGACGACCGGCTTGGCGAGGCGGTGGCGGATCTGCTCGTCGGTGCACTGCGCCACGAAGCCGCGCTCGTGGAGGATGTCGTACAGGTTGGCGGTCATGGCGGAGAGGATACTGTTTCGCGGCGGGACCTGCCCCACGCTTCACGCCTTGGAATCCGGCCCGGGTCCGAATGTCTGGACCCCGGCGTGCTGGCCGATGACCTTGACCATCTGCAGGTCCAGGTGCAGGTCGGGGCGGAGGACTTCGAGGATGTGGTCGTGGATCGCCCAGGACCGTGCGCGCGGCTGGCTGTGCCCTCCCGTACGTCGGAACGGGGTGGCGTCGTCGAGGGCGTGGTGGAGGGCGCCGTCGGGCTGGAAGGCGTCGTCGATCGTGGTCATGAGCTTGCGGCCGGTGATGTAGGCGAAGCCGTGGCGCTCGTACATGACGGCGTTGTGATAGGTCAGCGGCTCGAGCACGATGGCGACGTAGCCCAGCCGCCGGGCGAACGCTTCGAGCCGGGGCAGGAACTGGCCGAACATGCGCAGCCCGCGGCGGACCTGGCAGGGCCCCAGCCCGGCGGCCATGGCGTCCTGCTCGGCGTCGAGGTTGCGCGACGCGGTGCCCAGCAGCGTCAGCGCCCCGTCGGGCGTCCGGTCGATGTTGAACCGCGGGCCGGTCAGGTCGTTGATGATGATGAAGCCCAGGCGGAGTTGGCCGGCGCCGGCCTCCTCCAGGTCGAGGCTCAGCGCGTAATCGCCGCCCACCGGCTCGGCCGGGATGCGCACGTGCAGCTCGCTGGTGATCGGGTCGAGGATCACCCGCAGCTCATCCTCGGACTCGCCGTTTCCCGAGAACCGCTGGGCGTCGACCTGCATCAGGTGCTCAAACGCCGCCGGCGGCACGACCGGCCGCACCGCTCGCCGAAGCTCGTCAGCTCCCAACGTGTTGAGCTGGAATAGACTCATCGCAGGCTCGGAAGACCATCGTATCCTCAAAACCGTGCATCGGTGCGTAATAGCCGGCGGGCTACGCCCGCCTGGTCCAGGGCCGCGTAGCGGCCCGGCTATGAAACACGTTGACCATGGTTTCCCGTCATGCGGGGATGGCGTATCTTGTCTGTCAGCCATGAAACACTCCGCCCCATCCGCCCCGGCGCCGACGGTCATCTCACGATACATCGCTGCGAGCCTCGTGCTGCTGGCCCTGATATCGTCGACCGGCTGCAAGACCAAGACCAGCGACCGGGACATCGCGTTCCTGGATTACGGGGACCTGGTGGGGCTGCTGGACAATCCCCGGGAGACGACGCTGGTGGTCGACGTGCGGCCGCGGGAGAAGTACTACGCCGGGCACATCCCCGGGGCGGTGAGCATCCCGCTGCCGCAGTTGAACAGCGGCGCGGGCGGGTCGTTGCTGTCCCGGGCGACCAATATCGTGGTGTACGCCGATAGCTTCGAGAGCCTGCTGTCGCCGGCGGCGGCGAAGGTGCTGATCGGCCGGGATTACCGCAACGTTTTTGACTTCCGCGGGGGGCTGGAGTTGTGGCGTGAGGAGGGGGGCGAGGTCGTGACGTCGCAACCGCCGCCGTTCACGCCGGGCTGACGCCGCCGCGTCGGCCGGCGCCGCCCATCCATAATCCGCCGACCAGGCACAGCAGCCCGGCCGCCAGCAGCGGGGCCCGGGTTGGCCCGGTCGTGAGCCGGACCAGCCGCGTGTCGATCGTCGGCGGCCGCGCGGGCAGCACGCCCTGCGCCGGCTCCGCCAGGTACGCCGCGATCGACGCGTCCAGGGCGTCCGCCTCCGCCATCAGCATCGCCTCCACCGGCTGATACCGCAGCTGGGTGTACGCCAGCCGCTCCAGCAGCACCGGGTCGTCGTCGACCAGCGCCGCGTGGAACTGGGCGTACCGCTCACGCTGCCGCTCCAGCCGCTCGATCTGCTCGCGCATCACCTGACGCTGCCAGTCGACCTCACGCAGCGACATCCAGGTCGGCGTCAACACCGTCGCCGCGACGATCGCAAGCCCGCTGATCAGCAGCATCCACCCCGGCAGGCCGGCCATGAACCGCTCAAACTGAATCCAGGTGCGCCGACGCATACGTAATGACCACTATCGGCCGCCGTCTGACGCCGCCATGAATCCCCCGGCCGCGGCCCGGGCGCCGGGCCTTGATCCGCGTTCAGCCCGTGTTCGCCGCGTCGTAGTCCCCCGCCGATAACAACCCATCGAGCTGCCCCGGGTCGCTGGGCCGGATTTTGATGATCCAACCCTGCCCGTACGGGTCCTGGTTGATGACCGACGGGTCGTCGATGACCTGCTGGTTGACCTCGACCACCTCGCCGGCGATGCCGGTGTAGAGGTCGCTGGTCGCCTTGACCGACTCGATCTCCCCGAACGGTTCGCCCTGGCCGATCGGGCCCGACTCGTGGGTCACCTCGACAAAGGTGATGTCGGTCAGCTCGTCGACCGCGAACTGACTCACGCCGATCGCGACCAGATCGCCCTCAGGCTTGTGCCATTCGTGCGAGTTGAGGTATCGGCGGTCGTCGGGAGAGGGCATAGGCGGCTCCAATCGGGCGGGGGTGGTCTGGGATCGGCGACATGATAGAGCCGTCGTTAGACCCATACAACGCGGGCATGGCGGAGCAAGCTCCGCCGCTACACCCCACACCCTTACACCCTACACCCTGTTCCCCATTGGCCTCCGCGTCTCTCACGCGTATGCTGATGGCAATGCGATACGCCGCCTTTACGGTCCTGCTGCTCGTCGCGTCCGCTTCGGCCCAGCCGCCGGGTGAACGGCTGATGGACCAGGTGGCCGACGCTTACGCCGACGCCTCGACCTATCAGGCGACGGTCGATTTCTCCATCCATCAGAAAAACGGCCCGTGGACCAACCGCAAGTCGGCCCAGATGTTCACCGCATACGACCGCGAGACCGGCCGCATTAAGATCGACGACCCCGACATCTACGTCATCGTGGACGGCCCCAAGCTCCTGGCCCGCACCGACCAGTTCCCGGGCCGGCACCTCGACGCCGCCGCCCCCGACCCGTTGACCTGGGAGCAACTCGCCGACGACCTGCCGATCCTCCAGCCGCGACCGGCGTTCGACATGGTCTTCCTCCTCGCCGCCGACCCGGTGCGGTTCCTGGCCGACGACCTCACCGCCCGCGCCACGCCCCTGGGCCCCGACCCCGCCGACCCGCTCGGCCGCCCCCGGCTGCGCATCCCCCGGCCCGGCATGTTGATCACCCTCACGATCAACCCGGACACGAAGCTGATCGACGCCGCAGTGGTCGACATCAACGCCGCGGGCGCCGACGCGATGGCGATGGTC
Organism: Phycisphaeraceae bacterium; assembly: GCA_028277745.1. Classification (GTDB taxonomy): domain Bacteria; phylum Planctomycetota; class Phycisphaerae; order Phycisphaerales; family Phycisphaeraceae; genus JANQFR01. The sequence continues at coordinate 105,511 of JANQFR010000082.1, read as the reverse complement.
TACCGCTACAACGCCAAGGTCAACGAGCCGCTGCCCGACGACGCGTTCGCGTTCGACACCGCCAACTCCACACCCATGCCCACGTTCCGCGAGCTGGTCAACCCGCCCGCCGGCATGGCGGGGGGCGGGGCGGCGCCGTCTCACCCGCTGCAGAACAGGCTCGCCCCCAACCTCGAACTCACCGCGCTCGACGGCCAGCAGGTCAAGCTCAACGAGCTGGAGCACGACGTGATCGTGCTCAGCTTCTTCACCACCTGGGCCCGGCCGTGCGTGACCTCGGTCGAGCAGATGGACGAACTCCAGGCCTGGGCCGACGAGACCGGCCGGGACGTCGCGCTGTATCTCATCAACCTCTACGAGCCCCGGTCGAAGGTCGAGGCCTTTCTCAAGGCCCGAGAATCGACCCTGACCACGCTGCTGGACGTCGAGGGGGTCGCGGCGTCGGAGTATCAGGCGCTCGTCGTGCCGCACACCGTCGTGATCCACGACGGCAAGATCGTCGCCACGCTCTCCGGCCCCAATGACGAGCTGGCGGACGCGTTGAAAAAAGTGATCGAGCCCCTTACGCCCCCGGAAGCATCCCCGGAAGCCCCCCCGGACAAGGAAGCTGCGCCATGATGATCCCGCTGATCGCCGCCGCGATGTTTTCCATCACGACCGAAACCCTCGACGACGTGCAGGCGGCTTACCGCGCGGTCGAGACCTATCAGGCCGACGTCGTCTACGAGATCGAGCTGCACAACGGGCGGTGGACCACGACCAACACCACCACGCTCACCATCGCCTTCGATCGCAAGGATCAACGTCTGTACGTCGGGCAGCCGATCTTCCAGACCGTGGTCGACCACGGCGTGATGAAGGCGTGGGCCGCCCAGATGCCCGACCGCTACATCGAGCGGCCGCTGCCGGGCCCGATCACCTTCGAGTCGCTCGCCCACGAGCGCCCCGCGGTGGACCAGCCCGACCCGCCGGGCCTCGTGTTCCTGCTCAGCGAGCGGCCGGCGGCGGACCTGCTCGACGAGGAAGACCCCACCGATATCGCCGCCAACGATGCCGGCGATCTGGTCATCACCGGCCCGCCGGGCGTGTGGACGCTGACGCTCGACGATCGACAGTTGATCACCGCCGCGACGTTCCGGGCCGACCCCGCGTCTGTCAACCTGCCCGCCGGCGCGTCGCTGACCGAGCGCTTCACTTACGACCGTCTGGCCATCAATCAGCCGATCGACCCGAGCCGGTTCGTGCTGTCCATCCCGACCGACGCCGTCGCGGTGTCGACCCTGGACGAGCTCATCAGCGGGCAGGCCGCCCAACAACAACAGGCCGACCCGGCCAAGCAACTGGTCGGCAAGCCCGCGCCGGCGATCGACCTGCTCGACCCGACCGGCCAGCCGCTGGTCCCCCAGGCCCAGGTCATCGTCCTCGACTTCTGGGCGACCTGGTGCCCGCCCTGCGTCGGGTGGCTGCCCGAACTCGCCAAGGTGTATGACTGGGCGCAACGCAACAACCTCTCCGCCGCGTTCGTGGCCGTCAGCACGGACCAGAACCAGCAGGCCGCCCGCGATTTCTGGAAGCAGAAGGGCTACTCGTTCGACCTCGCCTTCCCTGCGGACATGAGCCAGGTCACCGCCGCGATGCCCCGGCTCGGCCTGCCGACCACCCTCGTTATCCACAACGGCACGGTCGCCCACGTCCACGTCGGCTTCGCCCCCGGCATGGGCCGTCAGCTGCAGAAGGAGATCGAGGCCCTGCTCAAGCCGCCGGCGACGCCGTGAGGTGATCAGCGCTGAATGCAACCGAAGCCCGGGGATTGCAATCCCCGGGCTTCCTGTTCAACGGTACATGGGTTTGGGTTCGTCCCGTTCGACGCGCTAATCGGCGCTCTTCTTGGCCGCGCTCTTCTTGGGTTCTTTCTTGGGCTTGTCGGCGGCCTTCGTCTCGGCCTTTTTGTTCGCCTTCTTCTCGTCCTTGGGCTTGGCGGCCTCCTCGGCTTTCTTCGCGTCCTTCTTATAGTTGTCCGAGCGGTAGTCGGTCTCGTAGAAGCCGCTGCCCTTGAAGATCACGCCCGCGCCGGTGCCGATGAGGCGGCGGAGCTTGCTCTTGCCGCAGTTCGGACACTTCCTGAGGGGGCTGGCGCTCATGGACTGGAACTGCTCGAACGCGTGGCCGCAGGCGTCGCACTCGTAGTCATAGGTGGGCATAGGTTTACTCCGCGACACTCACGCCGGCCGGCCGAATCGTCTTGTCCTTCAGGGCGTAACCGGGCTGGAACTGTTGGACGACGTGGTTGGATTCGATGTCGTCGTGGGCCGTGCGCATCAGCGCCTGGTGGAGGTTGGGGTCGAACACGTCGCCCGGCTCGACGTCGACGCGCTCGATGCCGTACTTGGCCAGCGTCTTGATCAACTCGCCGTGGATGCTTTTGACCCCGCTGAGCAGGTCGTCAGCAGACGTGCTTTCGGGGTCGACCTCGAGGGCGCGGTCGAAGTGGTCCATCACCGTCACCAGGTCGCGGGCCAGGCCCATGAGCTGCTGGTCGAGCGAGACCTGCAGGTTGGCCTGCGACCGTTTGACGAAGTTCTGGTAATCGGCCGACACCCGCAGCAGCCGCTGGTTCAGCTCGTCGAGCTGCTGCTCCGTCGACGGGCCGACGGCTCCGATGGTCTCTTCCTCCGCCGCGGCTTCTTCCGGGGCGGTTTCTTCCGGAGCGATCCCGTTGGGTTCCTGGTCGTTCATGGCAGCCTCAACTCAGATAACTCTTCATCTTCTCCCAGAAGCCCTGAGAGTGCGGCATCACGTCTTTGTCTTCGGTCTCGGCGAATTCGCGGAGCAGCTCTTCCTGCCGATCGGTGAGCTTCTTGGGCACCTCGATCATCAGAACGACGTGCAGGTCGCCCCGCCGGCCGGAGCGGAGGTTGGGCATGCCCTGGCCGGGGATCTTGAAGACCTCCCCGTGCTGCGTGCCGCGTTTGATGTTGATCTCCTGCTCGCCGTCGAGCGTGGGCACGGCGACCGCGGCGCCCAGGGCGGCCTGCGTGAAGCTCACGGGCATCCGGAGGATCAACTGGTCCTCCTGCCGTTCGAAGAGCTCGTGTTCGGCGAGGGTGACGACGACGTGCAGGTCGCCGCGGGGCCCGCCCTTGGCGCCGGGCTCGCCCTCGCCGCGGACGCGGATCGCCTGGCCGTCGTGGATGCCGGCGGGGATGCTGACCGAGAGCTTGACCTTTTTGGGGCTGCGTCCCGAGCCGCCGCAGGTGGGACACTTCTCGGGGTAAATCTTGCCCGCGCCGCCGCAGGCGGGGCAGGTGGTGACCATGCGGAACATCCCGCCGAGGCCGGCCTGCTGGACCTGGCCCTGGCCGCCGCAGGTGACGCAGGTCACCGGCTCGGTCCCGGGCTTGCCGCCGGTCCCGTCGCAGGCTTCGCAGATGTCCTGCCGGGTGAACTCGATATCGCGTTTGACGCCGCGGTAAGCCTCTTCGAGCGTGATCTCGGTGCGGGTCTCCAGGTCGTAGCCGCGTTGGGCGCCGGAGCGCCGCCCGCGTCGGGTCCCGCCGAACGCGTCGCCGAAGATGTCGCCGAACATCGAGAAGATGTCGCCGACGTCCATGTGGTGGAAGTCGTGCGACGCCTGCCCGCGGAGGCCGGCGTGGCCGAACTGGTCGTAGCGTTGGCGCTTGTTATCGTCGGAGAGGACCTCGTACGCCTCGGCCGCCTCTTTGAATTTGGTCTCGGCCTCGGTGTCGCCGGGGTTGCGGTCGGGGTGGTACTTCATGGCCAGCCGGCGGTAGGACGACTTGATCGTCGACCCGTCCGCGGTCCGCTCGACGCCCAGGATCTCGTAGTAGTCGCGGGTGGTGGCCATGAAGCGTCTGTAAAGAAAGCCCGGGGACGTCGGTCCCCGGGCTTTCGAGGGGTGTTGATCTCAGCCCGGCCCGGGGTGGGTTAGTTCACCGATCCGGGGACGGGTTCGTCGTCGTCCTTCAGGTCGGTCAGCAGGACGTTGGTGGTCAGCATCAGCCCGGCGACCGACGCGGCGTTGACCAGCGCGGTGCGGCTGACCAGGGCGGGGTCGATGATGCCGTCCTTGACCAGGTCGACGTACTGGCCGGTGGCGGCGTTGTAGCCCTGGTTGGCCTTGGACTCCTTCACCTTCTCGACCACGATGAAGCCGTCTTCGCCGGCGTTCTGGACGATCTGGCACAGCGGGGTCTCCAGCGCGGCGGCGACGATGTCGAAGCCGAGCTTGTCGTCGCCCTTGGCCTTGGCGCGGGCCTGTTGAACGGCGTCGATCGCGCGGATGAACGCCACGCCGCCGCCGGGCACATAGCCCTCCTCGACCGCCGCCTTGGTCGCGTGCAGCGCGTCGTCCACGCGGTCCTTGCGCTCCTTCATCGCGGTTTCGGTCGCGGCGCCGACATTGATGATTGCCACGCCGCCGGTCAGCTTGGCCAGGCGTTCCTGGAGCTTCTCGCGGTCGTAATCGGAGGTAGTGACTTCGATCTGCTTGCGGATCTGCTCGATCCGGGCCTTGACGTCGGCCTTCTTGCCGGCGCCTTCGATGATCGTCGTGTCGTCCTTGCCGATCACCAGCCGCTTGGCCGACCCGAGCTTGTCAAGCTCGAGCTCTTCGAGCGAGACGCCGAGGTCTTCGGAGAGGAACGCGCCGCCGGTGACGGTCGCGATGTCGCCGAGCATGGCCTTGCGGCGGTCGCCGAAGCCCGGAGCCTTGACGGCGCAGACCTTCAGCACCCCGCGGAGCCGGTTGACGACCAGGGCCGCGAGGGCCTCGTTCTCCACGTCCTCGGCGATGATCAGCAGCGGCTTCTGCGCCATCGCGACTTTGTTGAGCAGCGGCAACAGGTCGGGAAGGTTGCTGATCTTTTTCTCGTGGATGAGGATCAGGGCGTCTTCCAGGACGGCTTCCTGCGAGCCGGGGTCGGTCATGAAGTAGGGCGAGAGGTAACCCTTGTCGAACTGCATGCCTTCGACGTAGTCGAGGGTGGTCTCGGCGGCCTTGCCCTCCTCGACCTCGACGACGCCGTCCTTACCGACCTTGTCGATCGCCTGGGCGATGAGCTGGCCGATCTCGGCGTCGTGGTTGGCCGAGACGGTGGCGACCTTGCGGAGGTCGTCAACGCCCTTGACCTTGGTGGCGAGGGCCTTGATGGCCTCGCCGGCGACCTCGGCGGCGGCGTTGATGCCGCGCTGCAGGGCGATCGGGTTGGCGCCCGCGGTCACGTGCCGCAGGCCCTCGGAGAAGATCGCCTCGGCGAGCACGGTCGCGGTGGTGGTGCCGTCGCCGGCCTTGTCGTTGGTCTTCTTGGCGACCTCGACCACCATCTTCGCGCCCATGTTCTGAAAGGGCTCGGGGATCTCGACTTCCTTGGCGACGGTGACGCCGTCCTTGGTGACGGCCGGCCCGCCGAAGGATTTCTGCATGACGACATTGCGGCCGGTGGGGCCCATCGTGATCTTGACGGCGTTGGCGAGCTGCTCCAGGCCCTTCTTGAGCTCCTGGGCGGCGTCGGCGCCGAACATGAGTTGCTTGGTTGCCATCTGTCTTGCGGCTCCGTTATTCAGGGGGACGCGCAGCCATCGGCCGCGGCTTGATCAGGGGGATTACTTCTCGATGACGCCCAGCAGCTCAGACTCCCGGAGGATGATGAGCTTGTCGTCGTCGACGTCGACCTCGGTGCCGGCGTACTTGCCGTAGATCACCTTGTCGCCCTTCTTGACCTGGAGGGCGGCGCGTTCGCCGGCGTCGGTGAGCTTGCCGGGGCCGGTGGCGACGACCTTGCCGGTGAGCGGTTTTTCCTGGGCGCCTTCGGGCAGGAAGATGCCGCTGGCGGTCTTTTCTTCGGCCACGTCGGGCTTAACGACGACGCGGTCTTCAAGGGGCTTGAGGGTGGTCTTGGATTTGGTGGCGGTGGCCATGTTGATTTCCTTTAACGGGGATGATTCGGATGGATGTCAGTCGTGGGTGTTCACGGGGCTGGGACGGGCGGGTCACATCATGCCGGGCATGCCGCCCATGCCACCCATGCCTCCCATTCCGCCCATGCCTCCCATACCACCCATGCCGCCGCCCATGCCGCCCATGTCGGGGGCGCCGTGGCCGGCGGGCTCATCGTCCTTGGGGGCCTCGGTGACGATGCAGTCGGTGGTGAGCAGGAGAGTGACGACCGACGCCGCGTTCTCGAGGGCGGTGCGGTCGACCTTGGCGGGGGTCATGATGCCTTTTTCGAGCAGGTCGCCGTATTCGAGCTTGAGCGCGTCGAAGCCGAACCCGCCCTTGCCGGCCAGGACCTTCTGCACGACGACCGTGCCGCGTTCGCCGGCGTTGTCGGCGATGGTCTGGAGGGGCAGCTCCAAAGCGCGGCGGACGATCTCGATGCCGGCGGCCTCGCTGTCGTTGCCGGCCTCGACCTTCTTGAGCACGGCCTGGGCGCGGAGGAAGCTGACGCCCCCGCCGGGCACGATGCCCTCTTCCAGCGCCGCCTTGGTGGCGTGGTAGGCGTCTTCGACGCGGGCCTTCTTCTCCTTGAGCTCCGCCTCGGACGCGGCGCCGACGTTGATCTGCGCCACGCCGCCGGCCAGCTTGGCCAGCCGTTCCTGGAGCTTCTCGCGGTCGTAATCCGAGGTGGTGACCTCGATCTCGCGGCGGATCTGCTCGATCCGGCCCTTGATCGCGCCCGTCGAGCCGGCGCCCTCGATGATCGTGGTGTTGTCGGCGTCAATGGTGATCTTCTTGGCCCGGCCGAGCTGCTTGATCTCGACCTTGTCGAGCTCGACGCCCAGGTCCTTCATGATCGGCTCGCCGCCGGTGAGGGTGGCGATGTCGCCGAGCATGGCCTTACGCCGGTCGCCGTAGCCCGGGGCCTTGACCGCGGCGACGTTGAGCACGCCGCGCAGCTTGTTGACCACCAGGGTCGACAGCGCCTCGCCGGTCACGTCCTCGGCGATGATCAGCAGCGGCGCCTTGGCCTGCTGGATCTTTTCGAGCAGGGGGACCAGCTTCTGGATCGCGTCGATCTTGTCTTCGTAGACCAGGATGTAGGGCTTGTCGAGCTCGACGAGCATGTCGTCGGCGTTGGTGACGAAGTTGGGCGAGAGATAGCCGCGGTCGAACTGCATGCCCTCGACCACGTCGGTGTAGGTCTCGAGGCTCTTGCCTTCCTCGACGGTGACCACGCCGTCCTTGCCGACCTTGGAGAACGCATCCGCGACGATCTTGCCGATGGCCTGGTCGTTGTTGGCGGAGATGGCCGCGACGTTGGCGGTGTCCTTCTGGTCCTTGATAGGCTTGGCCTGTTTTTCGATATTCTCGATGACGGCGGCGACGGCCTTTTTCATGCCGCGGACCAGGGCGTTGGCGTCCACGCCGGCGGTGACCTGCCGGAGGCCTTCCTTAAAGAGGGCCTCGGCGAGAACGGTCGAGGTGGTCGTGCCGTCGCCCGCCTTGTCGGAGGTCTTGGAGGCGGCCTCCTTCACGAGCTGGGCGCCCATGTTCTCGTTCTTGTCCTTGAACTCGATCTCCTCGGCAACGGTGACGCCGTCCTTGGTGACGGTGGGCCCGCCCCAGGACTTGTCGAGCACCGCGTTGCGGCCGCGGGGCCCCAGCGTGCTCTTGACGGCTGCCGCCAACTTCTCCACGCCCGCGAGCAAGCGTGCCCGGGCGTCCGACTCAAAGGCCAGTTCTTTCACGGCCATAAAAGAGATCTCCTCTAAACGGGAAGGGGGGTCAACGCCGCGCGGAGCGGGGCGTGTTTTTCGTCCAAAACCGGTTTCGACCAACGAAACGCCAGCGTAGTCGAGTGAAAGCAAGGCCGGCGCCATATGGGCGGCGGGGCTCGTATTAATCGTAAATATCTTTATAAAAGATAGTTATTGATTTTAGGCGTCCCTATTTTCAACCGTTGAGCCGCCGGGCGCCTGCCAACCTGACACGCCGCCGCCGATCGGGCTGACAGTTCCGCGGGGCGGTGGGGCGGCTCGATCTTCGATCAGAGATTCGAGGTTGAGCCCAGCCCGTTCCGTCGCTACCCTTCTGTCGTATTGCGTTCTGGTCGATAACGTCATACGGAATGGAACCCGAAAAGTGGTGAGCCGACGAATCCGCCGGCCGCGCGACGCGCGGCGAGAAATGATCGCTGAGACCAGCGCGTTCCTGACCTGGGCGATGCGGCAGGACGCCGCTCTGCCGCGGATCCCGCGGAGGCGGGTGAGTCACGGGGGGTTCCGGGCGTTGTTGGCCCAACCCGGGGCCAGGGCGCGGATCGGCCACTGGTGGGATTGCGTGCTTGAGCGGATCCCGGTGTGACCGGTTCGACCGGCGAATAAAACTCTGGCAATCAATCACGGCGAGCAACATGTCCATCAAAGCGAAGATCAGCAAAGGCTATCGTTGGCGACTTGCAGGCGTCGGCCTGGCGACCTTGGCGTTCGGCGGGTGGTTCTGGTACGACGGCGCCATCGGCTACCCCAAAAAGCAGAAGATCCAACTCGCCTTCCAGGAGGTCCAGCAGGACCACCCCGACACGTGGCAATCGGTCTGGAACCAGATGGCGACCGAAAACGGCTGGTCCACCGAGCAGCCCGGCGAGCCGATGACGGACATGTCCATCTACACCCAGTACATCTTCGCGGCGATCTGCATCCCCATCGGCCTGCTCTTCGGGGCGGCCTATCTCAATGCCGCCCGCCGGTGGGTCGCGATTGACGACGAGGCCCTGACCACCAACGCCGGCCAACGGGTTACCTGGGACCAGGTCGAGTCGATTGATAAGAGCCGATGGGACACCAAGGGGATCGCGGTGGTCCACTATCGCAACGACGCCGGCGGCGGACGGGTCGTGCTGGACGACTGGAAATTCGAGCGGGCGCCGACCGACCAGATCCTGGAAAAACTCGAGTCGCATCTCTCAGACGACGACGCCCCGAAAGCCGAGCCGGCGCCTGACAGCGAAACGGTCTCGTCCTGATCGCCCCACGCCGGGCCGGGGCAAAACGCGGACAAAATCTTTCGATAATTGTGGCGATTGATTCGGGCTGCCGTCTAGAATGACGATAAGCCGAGTGCGGTGTCTTGGCAGCCTGACTTCTAGGGTTATCGCGTTGGAATTTCGACGCAAAACTGCGGGTTTTCTGCGCTACATCTTCCGTGGGTACCGTCGGCCGGCCATGATCAAGGGTAACCTGTGCCCCTATTGCCGACACGACATGGGGAAGTATCGCGGCTGTCAGTGCCCGTCATGCGGCCGGTGGTTCCGTCGGCCGGACGTGGCCATCGTACGCTACATGCGGACGACCCGTTGAGGCGCAAGCGGCTTACTCCAGCCCATCCGCCGTCACCGCGAGCCCCCGCCCGCGGGCCCGATCAGGTTTTCCAACCCGGCAGGATGTATTGTCGTCTGATGTCGAGAACATCACTGAATCAGAGTCATTCTGGAAGGAATGTATGAAAGCGATTGTATGTACGAAATACGGTCCGCCGGAGGTGCTTCAATTCAAGGAGGTGGAGAAGCCGACCCCGAAAAAAAACGAAGTGCTTGTCAGGGTTTTTGCGACGGCCGTCACCGCAAGTGACAGCAGAGTCCGTGCCTTTCGGTTTCCTCTATGGCATCCGATGATACTCATGTTCAGGCTGATCATCGGTGTAACCAGTCCGAGACAACCCATCTTCGGCCTGGTGCTGGCGGGAGAGGTTGAATCTGTGGGCGAGAATGTCAAGCGGTTTCAGCCGGGAGACCAGGTATATGGGATGACGGGGCCGGGATTTGGATGCTATGCCGAATACAACTGTTTGTCAGAAAAAGCATGCCTGGTAAAAAAGCCCGCCAGCATCAGCTATCAAGAGGCTGCCGCCGTTGCTTATGGAGGCCTTTTGGCCGGGTACTGTCTGGAGAAAGCAGACATCCAGATCAGGAAAAAAGTTCTGATCTATGGCGCTTCCGGGGCCATAGGAACGGCCGCCATTCAACTGGCCAAACACTTTGGGGCGGAAGTGACCGGGGTATGCAGCACCACGAATCTAGAGTTGGTGAAATCTCTGGGAGCCGACGCGGTCATTGATTACACCAAAGAAGAATTGATAAGCAGAGCAGAGCGTTATGACCTGATCTTGGATGCCGTCGGAAAAGACAAAAGTTCGAGGCTCAAACTCCAGTGTAAGCGGGTGCTGACCGAGAATGGCAGATACATATCAGTCGATGATGGAATGCTGAAATCTCGTACGGAACATCTTGTGCTCATCAATGAGTTAATGGAAGCGGGACGCTTCAAGGCAGTCATCGACGAGTGTTATTCCCTCGATCAGATGGTGGAGGCCCACCGCTATGTAGACAAAGGGCATAAAAAGGGGAATGTCGTGATTACTGTGGAACACGCGGCCGGCTCTCACGGTTCATGATGACAACACCGAAGAGCTAAGTCCGGTTCATTGCCGACCGGAGATGCCGCCGCTGTCGGATGAGACGCCGCTGATGCCGCGGCGGGCGCGTTGGCCGGCGGCGGGCTGTTCCGGCGCGACGTAATCGGGCGAGACCCGCTTGGGGCGCACGACGCTGGGCATGCCGATCCGCCGCTGGACATACATCGGGGCGTTGACGATCAGCCGGCCGTTGAAGTAGCGGACCGAGGCGTACTGCCCGCCGTTGGCCTGCCAGATGGTGGGCTCGATGGACTGGCGGATCAGGTCGGCGAGGTCTTCGCCGCGTTGCTGCTTGGTGGTCCGGGGCTGATCGCGGTCGTCGTCTTCGTCCTCGAAGAGGCCTTGGGACGAAGCGCCCCCGCCCCCGCCCGAGTTGGTGTTGCTCAGCGCCTCGCGCAGGTCCATCTGCGGCGCGTCGGTGAAGGTGGGGATTTCGGTGACCAGGTCGGCGACCTCGTAAATACGGACGACCGGCCGGCGGTTGGCCTGGGCCTTGGTCATGACCCGGACGTACCAGGGGGTGGTTTCGTAGATCAGTTCCGCGAAGTCGTTCTGGGTCTGCTGCATCAGGATCTCGAGCAGTTGGCCGGCGGACACGAACCGCAGGTTCAGCGAGATCGGCCGGTCCGGGTCGATGCCGTCGTTCTCCATCGCCTGCCAGTCGATGACCAGGGAGATGCCGGTCACGCGCGACCACCACGCGAACGCGGCGCGTGCGGTGGCGTCGTCGATCACCGCGTCCTTGACGATGTCGCGCATCCGCACCGAGATGGGCGCTTCATCCAGGGCGGCCTCGGCGGCGACGGCCCGGCGTTCCTGACGCTGCTGATAGTCGTTGATGCGTTGCTGCAGGGTCTGGGCGTGGGTAGTCGTGCATAACGCCAACACCACGGCGAGTCCGAGCGTGGAGGTCAGGGTCTTCCGGCTCATGGGCGGTCCTTTCCATCGAGGGTCAGACCGTTGACCGGCGGGGCTCAGGTGTTGCCGGTCAGCAGCAGGGCGTTGCCGAACGCGTTGGCGAAATCGAACACGTCCCGGAAATCTTCGATCGAGTCTTCGTCGGTCTTGTGCATCAGGCCGGCGTCGACCATGAGAAAGACGACGCGGCCGAAATCTTCGCAACGGCGGATCTTCATGTGCTTCAGGACGGTGCGGGCGAGCAGCCCGTACTCCTGAATCGCGTAGTCACGCAGGCCCTGACACAGGTCATACCCGGACACGTGGCGGCTTGGGGTCGCGGCGTCGAGGTCTTCCACGTCCAGCAGTCCATCATCGGCGTCCGCGACGGGCTCCTCCTGCTCGGGCGGCTCGCCGTGGATCCGGCGGACGGTGAAGTCCAGGCCGCGCTGCACGAAGAGAAACGCGTCGATCGGGAAATCGCTTTCGCGGGACAGGCTGGCCAGGTCGTTCGTCGGCATCTTCAATCCAGGCGATTAATACTCTCAGATTATACGCGCAACCGGGAAATCTGCATCGGGTGAAATCCGTTGGTTTAATACCCGCCCTGGCGCATCTGCTCGATGCTGGAGGGGAACGGGTAACGGGCGAACACCGCGGTGGGGGCGCTCTCCCACATCCAGGGCGACGGGTACACGTCGCCGGCGAAGCCGGCCTTGTGCATGGTGCGCAACACCGTCTCGAACGTCGGCTCCCGCCCCTGGTCATCCACCAGGGCGTTGGCGCGGGCGCCGAGGAAGCTCACCGAGGCGACGGGCGAGCGCCGGCTGCGCCGCCGCACCATCTCGGTGACCACGCGGAAGCCTTGCGCCAGGTCGTCCAGCGTCAGGTGTTCGTGATCGCCCGGGCGCAGCAGGGCGAGCACCTCGACCATGTCCATGTCGTACTTGATGACGGTCACCTTGTCCCGCGCGGCGAACAGCTTGGCGTGAGCGGTGATCGAGTCGGGGTCCCACTGGCTGGTCGGCAGCAGGTTGGCGAGCTGGCCGATGATGCCGTGGCTGTTGTCGTCGGCGTTGACCGCGCAGACCAGCGAGCGGTACCGGCCGACCAGCAGGTCGTCGAGCAGGTGCTGGCCCCACATGATCCGCACCATCGGGGAGGTGTCGGGCCCCTTGAACGGGCGGGCGTCGGGCACGATCACCAGCCGCTCGTGCAGCTCGTGATCGATCATCAGGTCGTCGCCGTCGCCGTCGTAGATGTGGGTCTGTGTCCGTGTGGTCTTGGGGTCCATCGTCGGCCCTTTCGTCGAAGATTTTCCTCTTATTCTACCACGACTCAGGGCGGCGCTGGGCCGGGGCGTCAGTGAAGCCACCAGAACAGCAGGGGCGTGTACAGGTCGCGTCCAAAAACGTTGTACCAGGCCGCCCAGCCGTACATAATCGCCGGCGCGATCAGGCACAGATAAGCCCCCCGCCGCCAGTACAGGCTGACCAGCAGGATGGCGGCGATCTGCAACGCCTTGGCGATCGGAGCGCCGGCGTAAGGGCCGAGGTAGAGACAGAGCAAGCGGAAACCCGGGTGGAGCTCCTGCTCGACGCCTTCGCGTGTCATGAAATGGATCGTGGTCCAGGTGTCCGCGGCCGCGGTGATCAGCAAAATGATCAGGAGGACGCGGTGGCGTTGAACGTAACCGATCGCGCCCGTGCGGAGCCGATCGCGGACATGGTCTCCAAAGTCGAACGTGAACTGAACGAGCGGTTGCACCCCGGTATTTTCCGGCTTCATCCGACGAATCGTCAAGAGGGATTGAACCAGGTTCAGGCGGCGGTCACAGGCATCAATGAAACAGCCGGGCCGCTACGCGGCCCTGGCCCAGGCGGGCGTAGCCCGCCGGCTATCAGGTTTCGACGCGGCGGTCAGAACGTCCCGTTCATGCTGGCCGCGGTCGTTTCGACGACTTCCTTCTTGACGAAGGTCGACTCGGCGGCGAGCTGCTTGATCTTCGCGTCGAACGCCTGCCGGTCGGTCGGCAGGTCGACGGGGGCGCCGCCGTTGAGGCCCGAGAGCAGCATGGCGTTGCCCAACTCGAGGCCGTGGATGCCTTCGACGGCGGGGGCGATGAGCTTGTCTTCCCGGCCGAGGATCACGGTGACGAAGTTGGTGGTGATCGTCTGGTGCTGGGGCATCGGCTGCTTGGGGGCGGTGATGACGTGCTCGGTCACGGCGACGTTGCCGAACCGCTCCTCCGTGGTCTTGCAGTATTCACGGATGTTCTGCGACGCCTGACGGAACCGGATCTCGCCGCCCTCGCTGGCGATGAGCGTGCCGTTCTCGCCGACGATGGTGAGCTGGTTGATGCCGGGGGTCTGTCCGGTGGAGGTGATGAAGGTGCCGGTCGCGCCGTTGTCGAAGGTCATCATGGCGGTGATGTCGTCCTCGACCTCGATGTCGTGGAATTTGCCGAGGTCGGCGATGGCCCAGAGGCGGTTGGGCATGCCGACGAACCACTGGAAGAGGTCCAGGTTGTGGGGGCACTGGTTGATGAGGACGCCGCCGCCCTCGCCGGACCAGGTGGCGCGCCAGCCGCCGGAGTTGTAGTAGGCCTGGCTGCGGAACCAGTTGGTGATGACCCACTGCACGCGGACGAGCGGGCCGACCGTGCCGTCGTCGCACATCTTCTTGATCTGTTTCCACTGCGGCCGGGTGCGCTGGTTGAACATGCCCGCGTACTGGAGGCCGGGATGCTTCTTCAACGCGGCCTCGTAGGCGGCGTTGGTCTGCTCGGCGGCGAGGGCGGTGACGGCGACGGGCTTTTCGGTCAGCACGTGGATGCCGCGTTCAAAGGCGTATTGGGCGTAGACCGGGTGGTCGTAGTGGGGCGTGGCGATCAGGATCGCGTCGACCTCGCCCGAGTCGATCAGCGCCTCGGCGTCGGAGAAGCCCTTGACGCCGCTGTTTTGTTGGGTGATCTGGTCGACGACCTCGGGCTTGTGGTCGCAGATCGCCGCGAACCGGAGCCCCGGCACCTCCGGGAAATACTTGACGTGGTGGCTGCCCATGTTGCCGCAGCCGATCAGACCCAGCCGAACCTGGTCCATGACGTATGCATCCTTTTGTAAATAGGTGGAGTCGACAGACGGGTTATTGTAGCGGGCGGCGGGTTTTCCCACCAAACCGGCGTTTTGCTGGCGGTTTGCGGGGGTGATACGCTAAACCGCATCATGCCCACGACCAGGACCGCCGCGATGTTCGATTCCGTCCCCATGGCGCCGCCCGACGCGATCCTCGGCCTGACCGAGGCGTACAAGGCCGACCCGAACCCGAAAAAGATCAACCTCGGGGTGGGCGTCTTTCAGGACGAGAGCGGCCGAACGCCCGTGCTTCAATCGGTCAAGGAGGCCGAGCGCCGGTTGATCGAGGAAGAGTCGAGCAAGAGCTACATGCCGATCGACGGCTCACCGGCGTACGCGGGGGCCGTGCAGCGGATGCTCTTCGGCGTCGACAGCGCGGTCGTCGCCGAGCGGCGCGCCGCCACGTCCGACACCCCCGGCGGCACCGGCGCGCTGCGCGTCGCCGGCGATTACCTCCACGCCAACCACCCCGGCGCCGCCCTCTGGCTCAGCGACCCCACCTGGGCCAACCACCGGGGCGTCTTCACCGCCGCCGGCCTGACCATCAAGACCTACCCCTACCTCGACGCGGGCGCCAATGCGCTCAACTTCGACGCGATGCTCGCTGCCCTCCGCGAGGTCCCCGCCGGCGATGTCGTGCTGCTGCACGGCTGCTGCCACAACCCCACCGGCGTCGACCCGTCGACCGGGCAGTGGGAGCAGGTCGCCGCCCTCCTCGCCCGGCGCGGCGTCTTGCCGCTGGTCGATTTCGCGTACCAGGGCTTCAGCGTCGGGATCGAGGAAGACGCCGCCGGCCTCCGCGCCGTGGCCGCCGTGTGCCCGGAGCTGTTGATCTGTTCGAGCTTCTCCAAGAACTTCGGCCTCTACCGCGAGCGCGTCGGCGCCCTGACCGTGGTCGGCTCGACCGCCGACGCGACCGCCGCCGTGCAGAGCCAGGTCAAGACCGTGATCCGCCGCAACTACTCCAACCCCCCGGCGCACGGCGCCGCGGTCGTCGCAACGATCCTTGAGGACCCCGCCCTCACCGCCCGGTGGCGCGACGAGCTCGCCGCCATGCGCGATCGCATCAACGGCATGCGCCGGGCCTTCCGTCAGTGGTTCGACGACCGGGGCGTCCGGCTCAACCCCCGCGGCAACGCCTTCATCACCGATCAGAAGGGCATGTTCACCATGTCCGGCCTGACAAAGGACCACGTCGCCCGGCTCCGCGACGAGTTCAGCATTTACATCGTCGGCTCCGGCCGGATCAACGTCGCAGGCATCACGCCGGGTAACCTCGATTACCTGTGCGAATCGATCGCGGCGGTGATCTGACGGGGGGATGCCGCCCCATGAAGCGTGGGGCGGGCCTCGCCGCTCAATGTTCGCGGATGACACCGGGGGAGGCCGCTGATATTCTTGCGGCTTATCGTGCGCTTTCTTTGATCGGCAGGCGGCAACGGGGCGTCGAGGTTTATGATGATCACCCAACGGGTGGCGACGCTGGGGCAACGGATCGAGGACACGCTGGAGGCGGCGGGGCGGTTCACGCTCTTTTCGCTGGAGGCGGCGGCGTGGATGGCGCGCGACGCGCGCTCGCTCCGCCGGATCAAGCTATTGATGCCCCAGCTCTACGACATCGGGACGATGAGCATCCCGGTGGTCATGATCGTCGGCGCCTTCGTCGGGGCGGTGATCGGCATCGAGAGCTACGACCAGTTCCTCGCGGTCGGCCAGGAGCAGCGGCTGGGCGGGGTGATCTCGATTTCGGTGCTCAAGCAGATCGGCCCGGTGCTGGCGGCGATGATGATCGCCGGCCGGGTGGGCGGCGCGGTGTGCGCGGAGCTGGGCACGATGAAGGTGACCGAGCAGATCGACGCGTTGCGGGTGATGGGGGTGGACCCGGTGGCGTACCTGGTGGTGCCGCGGGTGCTGGCGTGCGTGCTGATGATGCCGGTGCTCACCCTGTTCTGCGACATCCTCGGGGTGTTCGGCGGTTGGGTTGTGGTGGTGCGGGGCTACGGCGTGGACAACGCGGCGTATTGGGCGTTCTCGCGTGATTTCGTGGGGGCGTTCGAGCTGTTTTCCGGGCTGGGCAAGGCGACGTTCTTCGGCCTGTGCATCGGGCTGATCGCGTGCTACAAAGGGTTTAACTGCGGCCCCGGCGCCTCGGGCGTGGGCAAGGCGTCGACCGAGTCGTTCGTCGCGACGTTTATCTCGATCATCGTGAGCAACGTCTTCATCGCGTCGTTCCTGAAGAACCTTTACGTCCTGCTCTACGGCGCCGGCGGCCCGACCGCTTTTGGATAAGGCGGGCGGGAGAAGCTCCGCCGGATTGGGTACGATTCCTCGTCTATGCTCGAACGGTTCAGACACGCAGCCCTGCTGGGGTGGGCCCGGTTTGTCAGCCGGCGTCCGGTGCTGGTGCTGGTCGTGTGCGGGCTGGCGGCCGCGGCGGCGGTGGGCTACGCCGGGCTGCGGCTGACGTTTCAGGAGAACCGCAACGACCTGATCAGCCGGGACCTGGCCTGGAACGAGCGCTTTATCGTCTGGCAGGACCATTTCCCCGGCCAGTCGGACCTTGTGGTGGTGGTCGACACCTACGGGCGCGACGGCGTCCCCAGCGAAGAGTCGCAGCGGCAGGCGCGCGGCTTCATCGACGAATACGGGCCGCGCATGGCGGACCTGAACTCGGTGCGCCAGGCGGTCTGGGGCTTCGATCCCCGCAAGGTCAGCCCCAAGTCGATGCGGCTGCTGCCGACCGACGAGTTCGAGAAACGCCTCACCCTCATGGCGGCTTCGCGCCCGGTGCTCGAGAGCCCCACGCCCCAGGCGATGATCAGCCGGACCATCTCGGAGCTTCGGTCGGCCGGCGGGGAGATGGACGAGGGGGAGCTGGCGGCTTCACTGCTGTCGTTCGAAGACCTGCTGGGCGCCTTTACGCAGCGGATGCAGACGCCCGCCGCGGAGCCGGTGGACTTCATGGCGGCGACCGAAGAGGCGGCGGGCCTGAGCGACTGGCAGTACCTCGCGACCCCCAACGGCCGGTTCCTGATCGTGCGGATCACGCCCGAGCCCGACCCGGGCCTGGCGTTCGAATTCATGGTCGCGACCCGCGAGCTGCGCCAGCTCATGGATCAAGCGCGGGCCCAATACCCCGAGGTCGACATCGGCATGACCGGCATCCCGATCGTCGAGGGTGACGAGGCCGCCGCGGTGCAGATCGATTCGGTCCGTTCGTCCCTGCTGGCCGCGGTCTTCATTGCCGTGCTCCTCGTGTTCGCCTTCCACGGCATCAAAACGCCGCTCATGCTGCTGATCACCCTCGGCGTCGGCATGGCGTGGACCTTCGGCTATCTCACCCTCGCCATCGGCCACCTCCAGGTCGTCAGCGTCTTCTTCACCGCGATGCTGCTGGGCCTGGGCGTGGATTTCGGCGTCCACCTCATCACCCGCTACGACCTGATCCGCAACCACTACAGCGACGATGAAGAAGGCTTTGTCCAAGCGGTCGACGACACGTTCGAGACCGTCGGGCCGGGGGTCGTCACCGGCGCGGTCACCACCGCGGTGGCGCTGAGCACGACGATGTTCACCGATTTCACCGGCGTCGCCGAGCTCGGCCAGATCGCCGCGGTCGGCATCCTGCTGTGCCTGGTCTCGATGTTCGCGGTCCTGCCGGCGCTGCTGCGCCTGTTGAAGTGGCGTTGCCGGCACGCCCGGCCGCTGGAGCACCGGCGGGTCCATTTTTTCGAGGAACGCTGGGTCATGCCGTTCGTGCGTCGGCCGCGGCTCACGCTGGTGGGGGCGACCGTGTTGTTCGTGCTGTCGTGCGCGGCGATCTCGCAGATGCGGTTTGATTATGATTTGCTGTCGCTGATGCCCGACGACACCCCGAGCGTGGTCTGGGCCGAGCGGCTGCAGGACGAGGGGGAGTTGTCGATCTACTACGGCGTCACGGTGGTCGACGACATGGACGCGGCCCGGGAGATGGTCGACCGTTACCGCAAGCTCTCGGTCGTGGAGCAGGTCGGGGGCGTGGGCCTGCTGGTCCCGGAGAACCGCGACTCGAAGCTGGCGATGATCGGCCACGTGCGGGAAGCGCTGGAGGCGCCCCTGGCCGACGCCTCGTCGGCCGAGCCGGCGCCCCCGGCATCGGACCCCGACCTGGTCGCGCAACTGACGGGGTTGAAGGGCGCGCTCACCGGCGCGATGCTGGTCGCGCCCCAGGGGCTCAGAGGAGCGCTGGTCAGGGTGGGCGCCCAGATCGACGGCTTTGTCGCGGCCGCCAACGGCCTGACCCCCGAGCAGCGGGCGGCCCGGCTCGCGGCGCTGCAGCGCGACTACGAAGACTGGCGGCGCGAGATGGCGCGACAGATCAACGCCGCCCTCGACCCCTCGCCCCTCGGGCTGGATGACCTGCCCCGCGCGCTGATGGAGCCTTACATCGGCGAGGTCGACGGCCGGCAGCGGCTGAGCATCGAGGTCTATCCCCGCGTGCCCGTCGGGGTCGACCCCCTTGGCCCCGAGTTCCTCGGCCCGTTCATCAAGCAGATGCGCACGGTCGATCCCGACGTCACCGGCGTGATCGTGCAGTACTACGAGTCCGGCACGCTGATCTGGCAGTCGTACCTCGGCGCGGGCGTGGCCGCGATGGTCGCCGTGCTGGTGCTGCTGCTGATCGACTTCCGTTCTCTGCGGGACGCCGTCCTGTGCCTCTCGCCCGTGGCGATCGGCTTCGCGATGACCTTCGGCGTGATGTACCTCGCGGGCGTGCAGATCAACCCGGCCAACATCATCGTCCTGCCCGTCATGTTCGGCATCGGCGTGGACTTCGGCGTCCACGTCGTCCACCGCTATCGGCAGGCCCCGACCCGCCGGCCGCTGGGGCTCACCGGCGGCGCGGGCCTGAGCATCTCATTGACCAGCTACACCACCATGATCGGCTTCGGCGCGCTGATGACCGCCAGCCACCGCGGCATCGCGGGCCTGGGCTTCGTCCTGGCGACCGGCATCCTGCTGACCGTGCTGGCGTGCTGGATCGTCATGCCCGCCTGGCTCGAGGTGCGCCAGCAGAACCGCGAAAAAGCGGCGGCTCGTCAAAGCAACGCAGATCACTGAACACGCGACCTAAAAAATCAAGGGGTTGCCGGCGTTGACGTGTCACTGGAATCCATCTGTAGGCTGGAATCCTCGTGAACGTCGTACGTCCGCCAGGCGTCGTCACCGGTGTCGGGAACGTCGTCGCTGCCGATCGTGCCCACCTCATAGGTGTCGGCGTCGATGCGGCGGTACTGCATCGGCTGCCCGTTGATCGTCACGCCGACCAACAGGGCGTTGCCCGCGGTGTCGGAGGGCAATTCGCCGGTCTGGTTGTACTCGTTCTGGATAACCATCGACGCATTGATGTAGGGCACTTCTTGGATGGCAACGGTGGCCACCGTGCCGATCCCTACCAACGTGAGGATGAAGGCCAACCCGAACGCCGCGAGGAACAGGCTGCCGAGCCCGCCGATGATCAACCCCGCGATCGCGAAGCCCCGCGGCGGTTTGAACAAACCGAACAGGCTCAGCAGGAAGCCGATCGGGCACAGCAGGCCGCAGGTCAGCCAACCAATGAGCGACGTGATAAACCCTGCGAGCCCGAGGCCGTTGCTGGAGTTTTGCTGAACGTAGACGTTGGTTGTGCCGGTGCTGGATTCGGGAGCTTGTGACATGGGGTTCCCCGTGATGCGTTTCGCTCTACGTTATGACGCGAGGGGTGGAAACGCAAGAATCCAGCGACCGCTTGAGTGCTCGCAACGTCTCGCGGCCCTGTTCGATGATCTCATACGCCCGACTCATCTGTTGACCATACACGTGCATGTGACCCCAGTTGGCCAAGCTCAGGATGTGCCAGAGGATGTCATGGATGCTACGCGTCGAGTCGGCCGGCCGATAGGCACAGTCCTCCTCACGTAGCCCTTTGAGTGCCAATACTAGGGGAAGCCCAAGCCGTCGATAAGCACGGCGTCCAGCTGGATGTGTGAAGCTGCCGCAGGCCAAGCAAGGGTTCGTGCTGCTGCCACGTCGCTGGGTGGTCGAGCGAAGCTTCGCCTGGGCGAGCCGCTTCCGCCGACTGGTGAAGGATTACGAACGATCGCCCGACGCCTTGGCCGCCCTGCACACGATAGTCTTCGTCATGCTGATGCTCGCCCAACCGGTCGCCAAGGTCAGCACAAGTGCATAACAGGTTCTAAAGAAACTCCGCAGGCGATAAGCTGGATAGGCCCGGCATCTTAGTGTACAATATACACTAAGCAAGGAGAACGCCTCATGAGCCAACTCAGCGCCATCTACCGGACCCCGCTCGGCCTGCTCACCGACCTCTACCAACTCACCATGGCCTATGGCTACTGGAAGCTGGGACGGGCCGAGCAGGAGGCGGTGTTTCATCTGTTCTTCCGCAAGCCGCCGTTCAAGGGCGGCTACGCGGTGGCGGCCGGGCTGTCTCACGTGGCGGACCTGTTGTCGGACTTCCGCTTCGACTCGACCGACCTGGATTACCTGGCGACCCTGACGGGCAACGACGGCAAGCCGCTGTTCGAGCCGGGGTTCATCGCGTATCTCGGGCGGTTGGAGTTTGGGTGCGACGTTGACGCCATCCCGGAGGGCACGGTGGTGTTCGCGAACGAGCCGCTGGTGCGCGTCCGCGGGCCGATCCTGCAGGGGCAGATCCTCGAGACCGCGCTGCTGAACCTGGTGAACTTCCAGACATTGGTCGCCACGAAGGCCGCCCGGATCTGCACCGCGGCGGGCGACGACCCGGTGCTGGAGTTCGGGCTCCGCCGGGCGCAGGGCGTCGACGGCTCGCTGGCGGCGAGCCGGGCGGCGTACCTCGGCGGGTGCGTCGCGACCTCCAACGTCCTGGCGGGCAAGCTCTACGGCGTCCCGGTCCGAGGCACCCACGCCCACAGCTGGGTGATGTCGTTCGACGAAGAACTCGACGCCTTCGCCGGCTACGCTGAGTCGATGCCCAACAACTGCGTGTTCCTGGTCGACACCTACGACACGCTCGCCGGGGTGCGCAACGCCATCGACGTCGGCCACCGCCTGCGTGAACGCGGCCACAAGATGGTCGGCGTCCGTCTCGACTCGGGCGACCTGGCGTACCTGAGCATCGAGGCCCGCCGCCTCCTCGACGAGGCCGGGTTCGAGGACGCCGCGATCATCGCTTCCAACGACCTTGACGAGCACATCATCCAGGACCTCAAGCTCCAGGGCGCGACGATCGCCGTCTGGGGCGTGGGGACCAAGCTCGCCACGTCTTTCGACCAGCCCGCGCTCGGCGGGGTCTACAAGCTGGGCGCCATCCGCGGGCGCGACGGGAGCTGGACCCACCGCGTCAAGCTGTCCGAGCAGCCCATCAAGACCACGATCCCCGGCATGCTCCAGGTCCGACGCTTCGAGAACGCCCACGGCCTGGTCGCGGACATGATCTACGATGAAATCACCGGCGTCGATGACGCCCGGTTGATCGTCGACCCCAAAGACCCGACCCGCCGCAAAAAGATCGGCTCCAGGGCGACAGCCCGCGATCTGCTCGTGCCGGTGACGCGCGGCGGGCGGGTGGTCTTCAAGGACGAGCCGCTGGATATGTTGCGCGACCGCGCAAAGCGCGAACTGGCCAAGGTCCACCCCGGCACCCGGCGTTTCATGAACCCGCACGAATACCCTGTCGGCCTTGAGCCGGCGCTGCACGACCTGCGCAACCGGATCATCGACGACGCCCGTGAACGGGTGATGGCCTTGACGGAGATCGACTGATGCTGCTGTTCACCACCGAGCGTTACAGCTATCTCCAGGATGAACTGCTCGCGTTGACCGGCGCCGTGGGCGGGCGGGTCGAACGCAAGACGTTCGCGGACGGCGAGCGGTATCACCGCATCGCCGCCGACGTGAACGGCCGGGACGCGGCCCTCGTCGGCGGCGCCGGGTCGGACGCCGATACGCTCGAATTGTTCGATGTGGCGTGCGGCCTCGTACAGGAAGGCGCTCGGGCCCTGACCCTGGTGCTGCCGTACCTCGGCTACACCACGATGGACCGGGCGGTGAAGCCCGGCGAAGTGGTCAAGGCCAAGACGCGGGCGCGCCTGCTCTCGGCGATCCCCCACGGCGTGCAGGCCAACCGGCTCGTCATGCTCGACCTGCACGCCGAGGGCATCCAGTACTACTTCGAGGGCCCCTCCCACCCCGTGCACGTCTACGCCAAGCCCGTGGTCGCCGAGGCGATCCGCGAGTTGGGCGGCGACGCCTACGTGCTCGCCTGCACCGACGCCGGCCGCGCCAAGTGGGTGGAGTCGCTCGCCAACGCGCTGGGCGTCCCCGCGAGCTTCGTGTTCAAGCGCCGCCGCGATGACGGACATCCCGAGGTCACGGCGATGAGCGCCGACGTCGACGGCCAAAGCGTGGTCATCTACGACGACATGATCCGCTCCGGCGAGTCGCTGCTCAACGCGGCGCAGGCGTACCGGGATTCGGGCGCCGCCCGCGTCGCCGCGGTCGCCACCCACGGGGTCCTGCCCGGCGACGCAATCGGGCGCATCCAGTCGTCGGGGCTGATCGAACGCCTGGTCTGCACCAACAGCCACCCGGCCGCGTTGCGCGCCGCCGAGGCGGCGCCGGGTTTTCTGGAGGTCCGGTCCATCGCCCCGGTGCTCGCCCGGGCGCTGGCCAGCGCGGAGGGGGCCGAGCCGTGAAACTCATCCGCGTCGGCGCCGCGGCGTTGAATCAGACCCCGCTGGATTGGGACGGCAACGCCGCGAACGTGAAGGCCGCCGTCGAGGAGGCCCGGTCCCGCGGCGTCGGCCTGCTGTGCCTCCCGGAGCTGTGCCTCTGCGGCTACGGCTGCGAGGATGCGCTGCTGGCGGCCGGGACCCGGCGGATGGCGCGGCGGGTCTTACAAGAGCTGCTCCCCGCGACCCGAGGCCTCGCGGTCACCCTCGGCCTGCCGGTCATGCATGAGGGACTGCTGTTCAATGCGTGCGCCCTGGCGGTCGACGGCCGGCTGATCGGCGTCGTTCCCAAGCGGCACCTGGCGGGAGACGGGCTGCACTACGAACCGCGGTGGTTCAAGCCCTGGCCGCGGCGCGCCGTCGCCCGAGTGGAAATGGACGGCGAATCCGTCCCGTTCGGCGACCTGGTCTTCGACCTGGGCGGCGTGCGCGTGGGCTTTGAGATCTGCGAGGACGCGTGGGCGTCCTGGCGTCCCGGGGCTGACTTGGCCGACCGAGGCGTCGACGTCATCCTCAACCCCAGCGCCAGCCACTTCGCGTTCGGCAAGCAGGCGGTCCGCCGCCGGCTCGTGGCCGACGGCTCACGAGCGTTCGGCGTTGCCTACGTCTACAGCAATCTGGTCGGCAACGAAGCGGGGAGGGCGATCTATGACGGCGGGGTGCTCATCGGCGCCGGCGGGGCGATCGTCGCGCAGGGGGAACGGTTCAGCTTCCAAGGCCACGTGTTGACCGACGCCGTGACCGACATCGACGCGGCCCGGATGCAACGCGCCCAACTCGCCAGCCGCGTCCCCAACCCCGAGCAAGACCCCGGGCTTGTGAGAGCCGGCTTTGTTTTGCCGGAGGACAAGCCCGTCGTGTCGCCCGATGCGCGTCCGCCCTGGGAGGACTCGGAATACCTTGAGGAAGAAGAGTTCACCCGCGCGGTCGCGCTCGGCCTGTTCGATTACATGCGAAAGACCCGTTCGTCGGGTTTTGTCGTTTCGCTCAGCGGCGGGGCCGATTCGACGGCTGTCGCTTGCCTCGTTCGCCTGATGGTCGACCTGGCCTGCGGGGAGCTGGGCGCTGCCGGGGCCGCGAGGCGGGCGGCGCTGGAGAACCCGGCGCCGGCAGACGCCGCGGAGATGACCCGGCGTCTGCTGACGACCGCTTACCAGCCGACCCGCAACAGCTCGGCCACGACCCGCGACGCGGCCCGCGTCGTGGCCGAGGCGATCGGGGCCCGCCACCTCGAGATCGACGTCGACGGGTTGGCCGAGCAATACGTCAGCCTGATCGAGCGGGCGATCGGCCGGGAGCTTTCGTGGGAGACCGATGACATCGCGCTGCAGAACATCCAGGCCCGCGTCCGGGCGCCCGGCGCCTGGATGCTCGCGAACATCGAGAACAAGCTGCTGCTGGCGACCAGCAACCGTTCCGAGGCGGCCGTGGGTTACGCGACGATGGACGGCGACACGTGCGGCGGCATCAGCCCCATCGCCGGCATCGACAAGGCGTTCCTTCGCCGCTGGCTGGATTGGCTTGAGCGGCGCGGCCCCGACGGCGTGGGGCCGATCCCGGCGGTGGCGTGTGTGAACCGCCTGAAGCCCACCGCCGAGCTGCGGCCGCAGGACCGGGGCCAGACCGATGAGGACGACCTGATGCCCTACGACGTGCTCGACGCCATCGAGCACGAAGCCATCGGCCAGAAGCGGTCGCCCGCCGATGCTCTCGCTTCCCTGAAAGCCCGGTTTCCCGGTTACGGCCCCGACGCTCTGGCGGGCTGGGTGGAGCGGTTCTACACCCTCTGGTGCCGCAACCAGTGGAAGCGGGAGCGCTACGCCCCCAGCTTCCATGTCGACGACAAGAACCTCGACCCTAAAACGTGGTGCCGATTCCCGATCCTGTCCGGCGGGTTCCGACGCGAGTTACGCGACCTGAAATCTGATTCAGGCATGTAACTTATTTCTGAAAAGACTTTTACGTTTTTCGGGCATTTGGCCAAAACGGCGATTGACTTAGTGTTGATTGTACACGATACTAAGTGTCTATATAACACTAAGAGGCTCCGCATGACTCACACCTACGAATATCCCAGACCCGCGTTGACCGTCGACATCGTGGTGTTCGCGCTCGACGAAGAGGACCTGAAGGTCATGCTGATCCAGCGTGACCTCGAGCCCTTCGCCGGCCGGTGGGCCCTCCCGGGGGGCTTCGTCCGCGTCGAGGAGACGCTGGACGAAGCGGCCCGCCGGGAGCTTGAAGAGGAGACCGGCCTCCGCGACATTTTCCTCGAACAGCTCTACACCTTCGGCGGCGTCGACCGCGATCCGCGCGAACGCGTCGTGACCGTGGCCTACTACGCCTTGGTCAATCTCGAGGGCCACGACGTTCAGGCCAGCACCGACGCCCGCAACGCCGCCTGGTTCGCGGCCGGCGAACTGCCCGGCCTCGCCTTCGACCACGAGCACGTCCTCACGGCGGCGCTGGACCGGTTGCGGGGCAAGCTGCGTTACCAGCCCATCGGCTTCGAGCTGTTGCCGCCCAAGTTCCCGCTGCGCCGACTGCAGCACCTTTATGAGGTCGTCCTCGACCGGAAGCTCGACAAACGCAACTTCCGCAAAAAGATCCTGAGCATGGACGTCCTCGTCGAGCTCGACGAGATCGAGAAAGACGTCGCCCACCGCGCCGCGCGGCTGTACCGCTTCGACGAGCACAAGTACGACCGCAAGATGCGCGAGGGGTTTAACTTCGAGATTTGATGATGCAGGCTAAGACCGAACAATCTGAAACTTCATGGATGGATCGAATCAAATTGATCGAGGGTGATATTCTCGACCAATCGGTTGACGTTATTGTCAATGCGTGGAACCGTAATATCATCCCTTGGCGGCTTCTTCTACCGCAAGGTGTCAGCGGCGCCATCAAGAGACGTGCCGGTTCAGATCCGTTTATAGAACTCGGGCGGTGTGGCCCGATCCCGCTTGGTCAAGCCGTTATCACGGGGGCGGGAAGACTGCCATACAAAGGGATTATTCACGTGGCGGGGATCAGCATGTTGTGGCGTGCATCGGAGCAATCGGTGCGCGATTCGGTGACCAACGCGCTGCGGGTCGCCGTTGAACATGACATGGAATCGATCGCGATGCCTCTGATCGGCTCAGGAAGCGGCGGTTTTCGACCCGAGCAGGCGCAATCGATCATGCTGGACCAACTTCGATGTCAGCGACCACAGATCAAAGTTTTCGTTGTGACTTATAGGAAAGGACGCAAATCATGAAAGCGCTCATCCTTGTCGACATCCAGAACGATTTCACCCCCGCCGGCCCGGGCAAGCCCCGCGGCGCCTTGGCGGTGCCGGACGGGGATGCGGTGATCGACGTCGCCAACCGGCTGATGCCGAGCTACGGCTTGGTCATCGCGACGCAGGACTGGCACCCCGCCGATCACAAGTCCTTCGCCAGCCGACACCCGGGCCGCGCGGTCGGCGATGTGATTGATCTGAACGGCCTCGAGCAGGTCCTCTGGCCCGACCACTGCGTGCAGGGCTCGGCCGGCGCCGAACTCTGCGAAGCGTTCGACCGGGGGGGCATTCACGAGGTGGTCCGCAAGGGGACCGACCCCGACATCGATAGCTACAGCGGGTTTTTCGACAACGGCCCGCCCGGGCGCCGCCAAACGACCGGCCTGGATGACCTGCTGCGGAGCCGCGGGGTTGGCGAGGTGCACGTGATGGGCCTGGCTACCGACTATTGCGTGAAATTCACGGCGCTGGACGCGATCAGCCTGGGCTATGACACCCACCTTATCGAAGACGGCGTGCGGGGGGTCGATCTGAATCAAGGTGATTGTGACCGGGCGCTCGACGAGATGCGTCGAGCGGGCGTCAACATCATCAGATCAGGCCTCGGCAATGAGCCGGTTCGTTTCTATCGGACAGCTGAGGAGCACGGCTGCTTCTCAAACTTTGCACCGTTTCCGGTCAGGTTGGACGGTAAATGCTGGCCAACAACGGAGCATTATTTCCAAGCTCAGAAATTCGATAACCCCGAGTACCGCGAAAAGATCAGAACGGCAAACAGCCCTGCTATTGCAGCCCGTCTTGGCCGCAGCCGCAAGATTCCGATCCGTAAAGACTGGGAGTCGATCAAGGATGATGTGATGCGGCGAGCGGTGCGCTGCAAGGTTGAGTCCCACGAAACAGTTCGCCGGGTGTTGCTTTCCACGGGTGATCGAAAAATCGTTGAGCAGACGACGCGGGACAACTACTGGGGTTGCGGGTCGCGTGGGACCGGGAAAAACATGTTGGGCCTGATTCTCATGGAAATACGTGCCCAGATTCGCGATCGTGGCTTGGAGTCGAAAACATGAATCGTCATAGCCGTAAGACAGTTGCGGAAGAGACGCTCCGCATTCTTGAACGGGGTGAGTATGCCCCAAGACCGGGTTCAAGGGTGTTCATCGTCGATGCGGTTGTATCCGCGGTTGAGGATGTGCGTCTGTTCACCCCCGAAGAACTCGCAGACCTGCTGGGCGCCGAGCCGAAGCAGGCCGCGATGCAGACCCGGTTTAAGGTCCGGAACGAAACAACCCTGTCAGCCGCCGCCCGCTTGGTTGTCGAACTTGGCTTGCAGGATGTGCTGTGCTTAAATTTTGCATCCGCAAAAAATCCTGGCGGCGGATTCTTAGTTGGGAGCCAGGCCCAGGAGGAAAGCCTCGCGCGATCCTCGGCGCTGTACGCAACGCTTACCGCGGCGCCGGCTTACTACGATGCGAATCGGCGATGCGGCACGGCGTTCTACACCGATCACATGATCCTGAGCCCGAACGTCCTGGTTTTTCGTGAGGATTCGGGCGCTCTCCTGGACCGGCCGTACAACGTTTCGTTTCTGACCGCTCCTGCCGTGAACGCCGGCGCGGTACGCAAGAACGAGCCTCGCCGTGTTAGCGAAATCAACGAGACCATGCGGCGGCGCATCGCCATGGCGCTGACCGTCGCTGAGCATCAGGGCTATCGGCGCCTCGTGCTCGGGGCTTGGGGCTGCGGGGTCTTCCGGAACGATCCCGCCGAGATCGCAGCGTTGTTCGCCGAGCAGTTGGCGGGAGGCGGCCGTTACTCGGCGTCGTTCGATGCCGTTGTGTTTGCCGTGTTGGATAAACCGAACGGAGGAATCTTTGAGGTTTTTCAGAAAACTTTTGAAATCCATGAGACGTGCAAGATATGACCGTGCTTCACAACCATTCTCACGACATGGCGAATCAAATTCATGCGGCGCTGCTCGGCCATGCCGTGGGCGATGCGCTTGGCGTGCCGGTTGAATTCTGCTCTCGTGATTATCTAAAACGCCATCCTGTGTTCGACATGACTGGCTACGGAACGCACAGCCAGCCGCCAGGCACGTGGTCAGACGACACGTCACTCGTGCTATGTACGGCTGAAAGCTTGTGTAACGGTTACGATCTCGACGACATGGGACAGCAATTTGTCCGCTGGCTGTTTAAAGGCCATTGGACTCCCCATGGTCAGGTATTTGATGTTGGCCAAACCACACGCGAGGCTATTTTTCGGCTTGACAAGGGGAGCGATCCGCGCGAAGCCGGTTTAAAGACGGACCTCAGCAATGGCAATGGGTCGTTGATGCGGATAGCTCCGGTTGGGATCTATTTTGCTTACGCCGATGCGGAAACCCGACGATCCGCCACTATAGACTGCAGTCGACTCACCCATGGGCATATACGATCTCAGCTCGCATGCGCTTTCTATACGGAACTTCTTTCGCGACTTATCGATAGGCAAGCGTATGACTCTGCGTTGGTTAAAACACAGGCCATGTGCCAACAATGGATTGATGAGCAGCATCCCAAAGAGCGGGAAGCCTTTTCTCGACTGTTGGATCCTGCACTGCCAAGCTTGAAAGCTCGTCTTGTTTCTGGGAGTGGATACGTTATCCATTGTCTAGAGGCTAGTCTTTGGGCCTGCTCGAATAGCCAGACTTATAAAGACACGGTGCTCAAAGCTGTGAATCTTGGTGATGACACGGACACAACAGCTGCCGTGGCCGGAACGCTTGCCGGATTACGATTCGGGAAAGACTCCATCCCGGGTCAATGGATTGAAAAAATTGCCAAGATCGATGACATGTTTGAACTGTACGATCGATTTGCAAAAGCATGTGAAAAGCGTTGGGAGGCAGAAAAATGTTCGGTTCAAAGACCGTAAGAATAGGTGAGCGTGTGGCTGTATGGAGCCCTTCGGGTATGGTCCGGTCCATTGACGGTCCCAAGCGTCTCTTGCTGTTTCGCGAAACGGTCGAGCCGCCGCGGAGGTTCAGCGTGGCGGCGGACGAGTACCTGGTCATCCGCTTCCGCAGCGGCGCGGCCAGGCATGTGGTGAGGCCGGCCGACGCGTGATTCGATCTGATCGAGCACGAGCGGATCGAGGTGCGGACGCTATTTCCGGTTGACGTGGACTATTACAAGCAAGATCAAGCAAAAAGGTGCCATGATGAACATTGATGTTGATCTCGACATGATTTCTCAGCTTGATCCTGTGATTCATAAAGACGGTGTGGTTACGGTTGATGGTTTCCTGACCGGATTACAATGCCAACAATTTATTGATTCTGCAGAGTCGGGAGGATTTGCCGAGGCGATGGTTCGCATGGAGGCAGGGGCTCGGATGTTAAAGAGTGTGCGTAATAATGACCGATTCATAATCGACGACTTTGAACTGGCGGATTCGCTTTGGCCAGCGGTTGAACTCTTTGTAGATGCGTTTGATCTTGATATCAAGCCGGTCGCCTTGAATGAACGATTTAGGTTTTATCGATACAGTCCTTCGCAAAGATTTAAGCGTCATCGTGACGGCGAAGAGCGGATTCGAGGCCTCCTCAGCAGGATCACGTTCCTCGTCTACCTCAATGATGACTATGAAGGCGGAGCGACTGTATTTTCTGAGTATAAATTCCACGACGGGCAGCGTTCTGATGAGATTGTGACGGTCGCGCCGAAGATTGGCAAAGCTCTTTTGTTCCAACATCATCTCTGGCATGAAGGCGAAGAGGTGATCCGCGGCAGGAAATACGTGATGCGGACGGATGTGTTGTGCGATCCAGACGTTACGCCGAGTAAATGAGAAGGCGTATGGTTTGCTTCCGCTGAAGCGTCCTGCAAGAGGATTGATGTGAAATTGCTAGCGGCGCTTATGTCGCGATTGTGAATTCAGGAAAGGGTATGCGATGAGCGCCGGGGAACTCAAGAAGATCAGTAAATCGATGAGCTACGTGCTTCGGCATCGTCCCGACTCCATCGGCATCGAGTTGGAGCCCGCGGGCTGGGTCCGGGTCGATGACCTGCTCAAGGCTTTCGCCCATCACGGCAGACGATATTCACGGGAGTTGATCGAGCGCGTTGTATCTGCGAACGATAAACAACGGTTCGAGTTCAGTGAAGATGGCGCCAGGATCCGTGCGCGTCAAGGGCACTCGGTGGAGGTGGACCTGGCGTACGAGCCCGCCGTCCCGCCCGATGTGCTTTACCATGGGACCGCGAGGAAGAGCCTTGATTCGATATTTGAACAAGGCCTAGTCAAGGGCAAGCGGCATCACGTCCACCTGTCCACCAACAAAGACACGATGCTTGCGGTGGCGAGGCGCCACGGTCAACCCGTGCTTCTCCGGATCGACGCGAAGCGGATGCACGCCGACGGCTGCGCGTTTTTCGTCACCGGCAACCGCGTGTGGCTGACCGATTGGGTCCCCCCGACGTACCTGAGTCTTGCCGAGTAATCGCTCGCCGGCTTGCGGTCTTGTCGTGACGGCACGCCCCCGGACTGCAGCCCGTCACGGCAAGATCACCCGGATCGCACCGTTTTCTTTAAACGGCGCCGCGTCCTGACGCACCGTTTGGCCATTTGCGGAGACAGTAATGCGGTAGTTGCCGAAGAAGCCACGGGTGGGGAAGACGCCTTGGGCGTCGGCCCGCGAACGAGCACGCCAAACGTATCCACGCATTCTCCGGATCGAATCTGTGGCAGGCGGGCATCGGCCCCACGGGGCGTCCGCTGTGGGCTGACCCGCCGCGCTGCAGATATCCCTTTATGGATCGGGTCTGGCTCGGTAAGCCGAGGGGCTGAGGCCGGTGCAGCGACGGAACACGGTGGCGAAGTACTGGCTGCTCTGGAAGCCGCTGGCCAGGGCGACACGGGTGATGCTCCAGTCGGGCTGTTCGCGGAGCAGGCGGGCGGCGAGTTCGACACGGCTGCGGGTGAGATGCTGGCCCGGCGTCAGGTTGGTGAGCTTTCGGCAGAGCTGGCCGAAGCGGTTGGCGTGGAGCCCGCACTGGCGCGCCATGGCGTCGATCGTCCACGGGTGCGCGGCATGTCGCGGCAGGGCTTGCAGGAACAGCTCCACGGTGTGCTCGGTGGTCGAGAGCTGCGGGTCCAGTTCGACACGCTGTCGCTCGAGGGTTTCGAGCACGCCGACCAGCAGTTCGTTGATCACGATCTTATACCGAGACCACGGCGGGTTGGCCGCGGGGTCGGTCAGCAGATCGGCCAATCTTTCGAAGGCGTGTGCGAGCGGCCGGTCGGCGCGCCAGACGGGCTGGGCGTTGTGGCGCAGCAGCAGGGTGAGCCGATCGAGGTCGCTTCGGTCGAGCACGATCCAGGGCGGCCAGCGCCATCGCTGGTCGGGCCGGCGCACCGCGACATCGAGGATGACCCAGACCAGGCGTGACGCGCCGACGTGCGGGTCGCCGATGCGGTGCGGTTGCCAGGGGCGGGTGACGGTGAAGTCGCCGGGCCGCAAGCGGTAACGGCGCGCGCGGGTGGCGAACGCGGCGCGGCCGCGTTGGAGCCAGGTGAGTTCGACGCCCTCGTTGCGGTGCCAGTCGAGCCCCCAGTTCTGGCGGGCGGTTGCGTCCCACATGCCGACGGAGCGGACTCCGGGCAGAGCGTGGCCGCGGATCGGCCGGCCCGGATACCCGCCGCGTCCCCACGCGTCCAGGCGCAGGGCGCCGGCGCGGGCCGCGGCCTTCAACGGCTCGCACGTGTCGGCGAGGAGCCGGTCGGCGTCGTTGAAGAAGACCTGCGGGATTGCGCCCATGGGCCGTTCATTATGCCCGCCGGGCGGCCGCTTCGCACACCAGATGTTCAAAATCACACAATGCGGCTTGCCGAACGATCCGCGGGGCGATGAGGATATGGTGGCCATTGAAGGAGACCGCGATGATCATCGGTTGCTTCGCCCTGATTGAACCGTTCGCCCCGATGCGGCGCCAGTTCGAACTGATCCGGTCGCTGGGGATCGACTACGCCGACCTGACCGACAACCATGACGGCGCTTCACTGGGCGTGGAGTACGGGTTTGCGGCGTCGATCAGCCTTGATAATCACCCCACTGAAATCCGTGAACTGGCGTCGTCGTTTGGCCTGACGCTCACTAGCGTCTGCGCCCACGCAAACCTCCTCGACCCGACCGCGCCGCAGCGATACGGCACACACCAGATCATCAAGGCGATCCGCCTCGCTCACCTGTTTGGCGTCAGGCAGGTGATCACCACGGAGGGCGACCCGCAGACCGGCTTCGGCCGTGGTCTGAACCGCGAGCAGCGCCTCTTCACCATCGTCGAGAAACTACACGAGCCGGTCCGCTGGGCCGCGGAACTGGGCGTCGAGTTGCTCCTCGAGCCGCACGGTATCCTGACCGATACCGTGGACGGCATGGGCTCCATTCTTGACGCACTGGGACACGAACAGACCGTCGGCATCAATCTGGACACGGGCAACTCCTGGCTGGGCGGCAGTGATCCGATGGCGTTCGTCAAAACGTTCGGCAAGCGGATCAGACACGTTCACTGGAAAGACATGCCCGCGTCGTGGGAGTCCAGGCGTGGGGCGATGTTCGGCTGCGGCATGGGCGAGATCCCGCTCGGCGATGGGGTCGTGGGCATCCGGGGGATCGTGGAAGCGCTGGCGGCGGTCGGGTTCGACGGGCCGACCACGCTTGAGGTGGCCGGCGCCGACAACGTCAAGCGGTCCGCCGAGCGGCTTCGGGAATGGATCGCCTGACATGACGCGCGTGCTGCTGGCCGACGGCCAGAACAACCACGACTGGCGGGCGACATCCCTGGCGCTGCGCGGCATCCTGGCCGAGGAGGGTTCGTTCGACGTTTCGACGTTTACCTATCCGGACCAGCCCGCGCCGCGCTTCGACGGTCATGAACTGGTGTTGAGCAATTTCTGCGAGTTTGGCGGCGGCGAGCCGTGGCCAACGTCGGTCATCGACGCGCTGTGCCGATTCGTGCATGCCGGCGGCGGGCTGGTCGTGTTTCACGCCGCCGCGGCCGCGTTCCCCGGCCACACGGGATACCAGGACCTGATCGGGCTCGGCTGGCGTGACCGGGCGGGGCATGGCGCGCCGCGCCGGTTCCGGGTCGAGGTCGCGGACCCGCAACATCCGGTCATGCGTGACGTGGCGGATGGCTTTGATCACGGCCCGGACGAGTTGTGGTTCGGCCTGACCGGACAAACCGCGGGGACGCACGTGCTTGCCGAGGCGGCGTGTGAAGAGACCGGGAGAGCCGAGCCGATGATCTGGACGCGTCAACCGGGCGCGGGGCGCGTGGTTGTCACCGTATTAGGGCACGACCCGCCCGCCATGACCGGCCGAGGGTTCCGCGCGACCCTGACCGCCGCTTGCGCCTGGGTCGCGGCTCGTGAGAAGGACTCTTGAGATGGCATCGTCACGGACAACCCGCTACCGCGCCGCGGTGATCGGCTGCGGCGCCAGACCCAACTCCGGGCAGGCCGGCAAGCTGGCGGCCGGTTTCGGGATCGGCTACGCCCACGGCAATATGTACCGCCGGTGTGGAGCGACGCAACTCGTTGCCGCCGCCGACATTGATCCTGAGAACCTCTCCGCGTTCCGCGACGAGTACGGGCTCGCCGCCGCCGCCGGCCACGCCGATTACCGGCGGATGCTCGACGAGGCCAAGCCGGACCTGGTGAGCATCGGCACGTACGTGGGGCTGCATCGTTCGATGATCGAAGACGCCGCCCGGGCCGGGGTGCGGGGGATTTTCTGCGAGAAGCCGTTTGTGGATTCGCCCGCTGCATTGGTGGCGGTTCGGCGCGTGGTGGCCGAGACCGGCGTGAAAATCAGCATCTGCCATCAGCGCCGCAACAACCCCGTCTTCCAACGCGCCCGGGAGCTTTACAACGACGGCACGATCGGCGATCGGGTCATGTGCATGGCCGGGATCTCGGGATGGGATCTTTCGGAATGGGGTTCGCATTGGCTGGATATTTTCCGTTGTCTGCACCGCGATGAGCCGGTCGAGTGGGTGATGGGGCAATGCCGGGTGCGGGACGTGCGGGGCTTCCATCACGCCATCGAGGATCACGGCGTGGCGTACTTCAAGTTCACCGGCGGCGGCTTCGGGCTGGTGGACGGCGGGCATGGCGTCACCGCCCCGCACACCATGGCCCTGGTCGGGACAGCAGGCGTGATCCGCATCGAGGGTGAGCACACGCTGCACATCGATGGGCCCGGCGGCCGCCGACAGGAATCGCCGACTTATAAGGACCGCGGCCTGGGCTTTGCTGACGACTTCGAGGCGATGTTGGAGCGCCATCTCGATTGGATCGAGGGCGGCGACGTTCCGCCATGCGGTTTGCCGAACACCGACGGCTCGGCCGAGCTGAACCTGGCGGCTTACCTTTCGGCGGTGCGCGGCGACCGGATCGACCTGCCGCTGACCGAGGACGACCTGGCGTACGACGAATGGCCGGTCGAGGAGTTGGCCCGGAGGTCAAGCCGATGAAGGGGGGGTGACGATGGCAACCGACCCCGCTTCGCCGCTTTAGATGTGGGTCAACACCGAACACGTGGGGCCGACGCGGTGAAACAAACCGACCTGGACGCAGCGATGCGTTCCCGGCTCAGCCCTCCGGGCCTGCCGTTCGCGCCCTTGAGTTCAAGGCCGATCCAGCTTAAATACTGCGGGCCCGGGAGCGAGCCCCCGGTCTTGAATGTCACCCGGCCGTCAGGCCTGTCTGAGAATCAGACAAGCAGACAAGGACCGCAGTATGAGCGTACGTATCGATGCACACCATCATTTCTGGATGTACAACGTTCAGGAGTACGACTGGATTGGCCCGGAGATGGGCCGGCTGCGCCGCGACTTCGGGCCCGAAGATTTGAAGCCCGAACTCCGCGCTGCCGGCGTCGCCGGCGTCGTGACGGTGCAGGCCCGGCAGAATCTTGAGGAAACGCGGTGGTTGCTCAGCCTCGCGGAGCAGCACCCGTTCATGCACGGCGTGGTGGGGTGGGTGTCTCTGGTTTCTCCCACGGTCGAGGAAGAGCTGGATAGCCTGATCAGCCACCCCCGTTTCCGCGGCGTGCGACACGTGTTGCAGGGCGAGCCCGACGATCGTTTCATGCTCCGGGAAGACTTCAACCGCGGGATCGCGGCGCTGCGTCGCTTCGGGTTGGCGTATGACATCCTGATCTACGAGCGTCACCTGCCGCAAACCATCACTCTCGTCGATCGGCACCCCGATCAGGTGTTTGTGCTCGACCATCTCGCCAAGCCACGGGTGGGCGCGGGGGACGACGCGTTGTGGCGCCGGCACATCGGGGAACTGGCCCGCCGGCCGAACGTGTATTGCAAGCTGTCGGGGCTGGTCACCGAGGCCGACTGGCGCGCCTGGACGCCAGGGCAGCTTAAGCCCTACATCGACGCCGTGCTCGAAGCCTTCGGGCCGCGCCGCCTGATGTTCGGCTCGGACTGGCCGGTGTGTCTGGTCGCCGCCGAGTACCGCCGTTGGCATGAGGTAGTGCGCGGCGCGATCGCCGAGCTCTCTCCCGATGAGCAGGACCGGGTCCTCGGCGGCGCCGCGATCGAGGCCTACCGGCTCGAGCCCGTCATTCAGCCCAAAGAAGTTGACGCGTCGTGAGCAAGCCGAAGGTCGAGAAGTTCACGCGCTACGGCTTGCCTACATAAAACATCACCGCCCGTTCATCCTCGAGCGTGACCGCAAACGTGTCTTGCGTGGGGCTCAGGCGTGCAATCACCTCACCCGACCTGAGGTCGACCACAACCGACTCCTCCTTGACCGGGCAAGTGATCTGCGCCTCCAGCCTGTGTTCTGAGTATTCCGAGACGAGCACGAGCGACCCGTGCGGGCTGGTGATGCGCTTCGCAAAGACGTTGGCCGAGGGCACGCCGATCTGGTCCGACGGCTCCGCGGACGCCAGCAGTTGCTCGAAGGGCTGGAGCATCCCGACGACCTCAGCCGTGACCTTCATGTCCCGGGCGTCGATCGGGCACTCTCCCCAGATCCCAAAGCCCCGGCCCCCTCCAGCAATGGTCTCGAGCATGTTGGCCTTGAGCATCGGGGCGGACAGGTCGGAGCCGAAGCCATCAAAGAACGGGTAGCCGGCGCACAGCAGCGGCGTAATGTCGGCCTTGTCGCCCGCCAGCCGACGTAGCACGATCGTGTCCTTCCACGGCAGCTTCATGTCGTAGGGATTGTAATTGGCGTAGACGTCGGTGTAGATCATCGGCGCTAGATAGTCGAACACCTCGGCCAGCAGCTTCGGGTCCTCAAGCGTGATGCGGTAAACGGGAGAGTCGCGGTAATCGTCGAAGGCGTAGAGACCGTCCCACTGCCGGTGATAGGTGGTCATCGCCATGAACCGAAACGGGGCTTCAATGCCCTGAGCTTTCATGTGCGTTTCCATCGCTGCGCGATAGTCAACGAAGAAGGCCGCGTAGCAGTGGGCTTTGAAGGCCCGCCAGTGCCGATGCAGTTCGGGGTGCTCTCCCGGCGATCGTTCGAAGCGAACCGGGCTCTTGTAGCGAAGCTCCGGCGCGTGCGTCTTAAGGTACTCACGGAACGCGCTGATGGTCCGCGGCGAGAAGTCGATCTTGTCGCCATCACGGTAGATTTCCGGGTCTACGCTGTGGAAATAAAAGCCTTCGTCGATCAGGTACTGACCCTGCTTGATCAACTCCTGGAAGTACTTTCCGCGATAGGTGAGGTTAAGCGAGTTCACACGCTTACCGTCGATGCGCATGGCCTGGCCGTCCTCGCTGTCGCGCTGGCCGTCGTGCCACCACCACTCGCGGACCCAGGCGATCGGCTTGATCCCGGCGTCGGCCATACGCCGGCGTGACTCGAGCAACGCCCGCTCGCCCCATTGATCCCGTTCCCGCCCCTCTCGGGTGTAGGTCCACAGGTCGATGTAGTTGAAGCCCGTGTCCCGCAGGGCGGGCATGTCCGGCCACATCGCCATCAAGTCCGACGGCTGGCTCATCCAAACGGGAAGCGTCTTGAAAGGCCTGACCCGCGGCACCTCGACCACCTGGATCTTCAGTGGCTGGGGGGCCTGCTCCCCGTGGCTCCACTTGCCCCAGAAAAAACCCTGCAACTCCTTGCCCGGCTCCCAGCCCAGCGCGGGGTCCGCTTGCCAGATGAGCGTGTATTTGCTGGGATTTGGCCCGATCGCGACCCGGGTGACCTGGCACACCTGGCCATCGATCTCTTGGGTCCCGGCGTCCATGAACTCCAGGTCGCGATACCCGCCGTAAACGGTGATGCCTTCCGGCGTCGCCAGGTACAGGTCCGGTCGATGGCTGGGGTTGATCGGCCGGAAATGGATCATGCTCGGCGTTTCGGATGCGACATAAGCCACCTGCTCGATGTTGCTCGCAAACGCGTATCCGGACTTACGGGGTGAAAGCACCGGGCGCTGCGTTGTCAGCGGGGGCGTGTGCGCCACCGGCCCGGCTTCCGCCTCATCCTGTTGCCGGGCCTGCGCAACCGCGGGCTGCATCTCCTCGGGGATGGATAGGGCAGAGAAGGGGGTGATTGTGTAAGCCAGGCGGAACCGCTTGCCAGGTTCGAGCTTGGGGTAGTACCACTCGAGGGCTGTCTCACCGGCCCCAAGGTATGAATACAGCTGCGCGGGCGCCGGTTCGGTAAAGCGGGCGATGAGTCCGTCCATGTCGGAAGCGGTGGCGTACCAGATCGGCCGATCGGCACGGACCAGCGCATCGCCTGATTTGCGGTAATAGTGGGTCCCGTCTGCATCCGCGTAGAAGAAGCCCTGGCTGTTGTGTGCGCCGAAGCCGGGAAGGTAGTTGTGCACGTCGATAACGGGGATCTCCGTCTCGCCCGCGATCACCGTTGCCTCAACACGAAGCGCCTCGCCATCCAGGCGGAAGCGTTTCTCGATGCGTGTGCCCGCCATGGCGCCCTGCTCGACGACGACCTCCCCGCGTACGGAGTCGCCGGACCGCTCATCCCAGACGTAAAGATCGCGCACCAGTTCGCCGTCTGGCCCGACCCCCAGCCGGTCTTTCGCCAGGCCCTGCCACTTGGACCGGTCTGTCGGGTCGGCGGCGTCCCAGTCCGTGGCTTTGTGGACCAGGGACGTCACGCGCCCGCCCGCCTCGTCAATCACGACCCGCAGATATTCATTTTCGAGCGTCACATCGGCCATCACCACGGGGAACCCAACAAGCGCCGCTGCCATCATGAGCCCCCCGAGCAAAACCCAACGCACCGTCCGCGTCATCATTCATCCTCCTCCACGCGGATATCGTCGAACCAGATCGTTCCCGAGTTGTGGATCAGACACAGGTAAGCCCCCTCGGCGTCCGCGGGCGCTTCGGCGTAGAACGTGAACTGCTCCCAAGGCTTGTCGCCGGTCATCCGGTGCAAGCCGCGATATGGGCGGGGCTCGGCATTGGTGGGGAAAAAGTCGAGCGCGACCGCCGAGCCGCCGACCTCGTCGCCTTTGGTGCTGGCCCAGAAGGTGATCTTGTAAACCACGCCGGGCTCGACGGCGATTTTCTGAGCCAGGATGTGCCGCTCACTGGGGCCGGTGATCCGCATCGAGGCGTCGCCCGCACGCTTGTAATCCTTGTCGAGGTCGTAGGTCGCCTGCTCGGGCTTGAACCACGGGCTCCAGCCGTTTGTGCCGTCGGAAAAATCTCCGTTCGCGAATGGGGCCGGCGCATCATCGTCGGAGCGGCCCGCGGTCGATGACGCTTCCCCGCCCGTCGGCTCCCAGCCAGGTTCGGCGGGGCCGATCTCACGAATCGCGACGTCGTCGATATGGACTTGCGTCTGGGTCCGGAACAGGTCAAGGATCACTTGAATCCGGACCGCATCGGCCGGGACCGCGAAGCCGCCCTTAAATTCATGCCACTGGCCGTCGGCCTGGATGTTGCCGAAGCTCATGGTCTTGGAGCCGGCGCTGCCGTTGCCCCCGCCTTCTTTGTTGAAGTTGATCTTGACCCCGTTTCGTTCGAGCGGCTTGGCCTCGGATCGGATCATCAGGGACAGGGCGTACGCATAACCCGGCTTGACATCCAGGTACCAGTAAGCGACGTAGTTGTTGTCCTGGTTGAAGTGGATCGACGACTTGCCCGAGTTAGGGGCTTCTTCGTCGAGCACCACGGACGCGCCGCCCGGCCAGGCGGAGAGCCCTTTGGTCTGCTCGAAGTCGTTTTCGTAAACCGTCGTCCCTTCGGGCTCTTCGGCCGCGGCGGAGCAGACGAGCACGACCCCACCCACGCAGGCGGGCAGGAAAATACGGTGGAACAGGTGCATGAGGGGTCTCACAATACAACTCCATGTCTGGTCAGGGTCAGGCGATGACAATGGCGCTCTTGCCTCGACTAAGGCTTCACCATCCAGGACTTGTAACTTTCCACGCCGCTAAACGAAGAATAGTCGTCGATCTTGACCGCTCTCGCGTGTCCGTCAGCGAAAGCGGTGCCCGCGCTCCCGTCGGCAGGCGTATCCCAATCGCGCTCGCTCACCGCGGTTTGAAGGCCTTGCGTACGGAAGTGGGCGAACTGGTGCCGGTAAGCCGTGCCGTAGGGTCTGACTTGCGACTGCAAGGCGTTGGTCCACGGGCGGCCATTGCGACTCTTTGTCTCACACATGGTGACCGTTTCCGAGGGGCTCTCGATCGTTCGGTAGCCCATATGCGTATTCAGCGGAAACCGTGAGTCGTAGAGGACCGGGCTCATGCTCGACGCGGTGCTGTCCGCATGGGGCAGAACGTTGGGGTTGGCGCCGTAATCCGCCCAGTCGGCCAGCTCTCCCTCGGGGAATGCGGGGCAGTGCCAGGTCTCCATTTGGCGCGTCGTGACATCGGCCGGGCCGTCATACGAGCCAAGATAGGGGTTAAGCCGCTCACGGAAACTGGCCTCGAGCGGGGGTTTGGTGTTGTCGTGGCCGTAGGGGAAATAGTCGTTGTTTTCGCTGGCGTAATTGGCCAGGGCGAGGGCGTTGCCTTTCTGGTTCGACAGGCAGGTGGCCATGATCGCCGTCCTGCGGGCGGCGCTGAGGGCGGGCAGGAGGATCCCGATCAACAGAGCAATGATCGAAATCACCACCAGTAATTCGATCAGGGTAAAAGCCTGTAAACGGGGATTGGGCGTCATGGTGAGCTCCATCGTTGAGAATGGCGTCGATCCGCTTCGGGACTGAGGGGTCACGCACGGTCCGGAAGCGAGCGCTCCGTACTGTCTCGCCAGTTGATTTCGCAGGGCCAGGTATGGTTTCGCGATTGCGGGCCGCGGAAGGCGCCGGGCGCTTCAAGCTGCAGGATGAGGTCGGCGGCGGCGCGGCGGGCGGCTTCGTAATTGGGTAAATCGATCGTCGACAGGGCTGCGCCGGTATCCGGCAGAAAGGTTTCCGGCCAACCGGCGCTGACCCAGGCGATCATGGCGTAGTCATCCGGGCAGCGTACGCCGCGGGCGGCCATTTCCGTGGCCAGCGCGAGGGCGAACGTGCCGCTGGGACAGATCAAAGCCGTCGGACCCGGGGACGGCTGACGCAACAGGTCCAAAACCAGCCTGCGTACGCTGTCTGCCGTGATCCGCCCGCAGGGGACGACTTGCGCGTGAAAGTCTTTCAGCGGCGCGGCGGCGGCTTCAAATGCTTGGGCCACACCCAGAGCTCCAAAACCGTCGGGCCTGAAGATGGCGACGCGCCGGTGGCCCTGGTCGTAGTAGCGGAGCACCACCTCGCTGATCGCCGCTTCCAGATCCCCGTAGTAGCGGTCGATTTCGCATTCGGGATCAACATTGCTGCCCACTTGCGCACACTTGACCCCGGCCTCCAGCAGGTATTCGACCACTGACGGAGCCGTGAAGTCGGTCAGGACCACACCATCGACGCTCTGGTCCAACATGATGCGCGGGTGTGAGCGGTCGCTGCCCGAGATGGCCCAGTATGAGAACAGGCAGTTGTAGTCTCGCTCGGCGCAGGCGGCCTCGATACCCGAGAGGATCTGGTGCAGGAAGTGGTTGCCCCAGGCGTCGCGTCCCTGAACATGGGGCGCGGGTTGGGGGGAAAGCAATGCGAGCGTGTGGCTCCGGCGGGTGACCAGGTTTCTGGCGTCACGCCGCGGCACGTAACCCAGTTGCTTGGCGACCTCCCGAACGCGAGTTTCGGTCTCCTTGCTAAAGCGGATATTACCCCGCTTGCCGCGGAGGATGCGGGAAACCAGCGTGGCCGAAACGCCCGCCTCACGGGCAACGTCCGAAAGGGAGGGTTTCTGGATGGGGCGCGTGTGGGTCGTCATGGGATGGTTCTGACCTGCTGCCCGGCCCGGCGGTATGATGAGAGGGTATTCGAAAGCTAAAAACAGGCTTGTTTACGAGATTATGATTCATCGATGAATCTTTGTCAATGGCGGGTGTGTGGAAACGCTGAAAAACGGCGACGGATCAGGCTTTGACGCGATGCCGGGCCGCCTGCCGGTCACTTGCCGAAGGCCCGGGCCTCGGGTTTGTCGCGGCGTCCCTCGAGGCTTAACGATAACATCGGAGCGGAGCGAAGCACGAGACCGGTGACGAACCCTTTCCCGGCGGTCCGGTGATCGTTATCGGGACTTTTAACGCCAGTTGCCTGTGTTTTCGCGTATCCGAACCTAGCTTCGATTGGCTGTATCAACATGCGCGGCGAGCGTGATCGATGCTCCTGGTTCTTATGCAACTTACGCCAACCAGGCATGCCGGGGTGGATGGTGGGCCGGGGAGGTTTCCTATGGGGATTGGAAGATTTCGATAAATCGATAGATCGATAAATCTAACTACTCAATGATTTTGTTTGCCGCGCATGTCCTCGGCGATCGAGATTTCGCGATTATTTCCCTGTTTTCGGCTGCATGCCTTTCATCGTTTTCGATCGGTGGGATTGACGGTTCCTGGATTTTATGATATATCGCTAAATCACAAGTCCAGGCCTGCCAATTCTGAACGCATCACGAAGGAGAAGACGATGGCTAGACGACTCAGCTTCACTGCTGCTTTTGCTCTGCTGGCCCTGATGACCCACTCGGCCCGCGCCGCGGTTTCGTTTACCTGGGCTGCCGTCGGGGATGCGGGCAACGATGCATATTCGCAGAACGGCTTTGGCGCGGTTGCTTACGATTATCAGGTGGCCACCACCGAGGTGACCAACGCCCAGTACGCCGAGTTCCTCAATGCGGTGGCGGCTACCGACGCTTTCCGTCTCTATAACACCAACATGGGCAGCCAGATCACCGGCGGCATCACCCGCAGCGGTTCGTCCGGCAGTTACACCTACGCCGTCAAGACCGATATGGGCGACAAGCCCGTCGCCTACGTGAATTATTACAACGCCGCGCGGTTCGTTAACTGGCTTCACAATGGCCAACCCATCGGGGCTCAGGGCGACAGCACGACCGAGAATGGCGTCTACGATCTGACGACCAGCGGTGTCACGACGACTGACGTCAGCAGCCGGCAAGTGGCCAACAGCTATGTCCTGCCGAATGCGGACGAGTTCACGAAGGCGGGTTTCTACGATGGCGGCTCAGACGCCTATTTCAACTACGCGACCATGTCGAATGCCGCACCCGCCCCGGCGACGGCCGACGCCGCCGGCGATATCAGCAACCCCGGCGCAAGTGTGGTCAACTGGAACAGAGCCGCCGACTGGAATGGGACCACACAAGGCAATGTCACCACGGTCGGGACAGCCGGCAATGCGAGCTTCTACGGCGCATACGACATGAACGGCAATGTGTTTGAGTGGGTCGAGGTTGAGAAGGCCCTCGTGCCCGACGACGATGTGTTCCGTCGTCTGGGTGGGGGCTTTAACTCAACCAATGCAAGCATCAATCTTAGCGCCGCCGCGTTCG
This sequence comes from Phycisphaeraceae bacterium, assembly GCA_028277745.1. Taxonomy (GTDB): domain Bacteria; phylum Planctomycetota; class Phycisphaerae; order Phycisphaerales; family Phycisphaeraceae; genus JANQFR01. Next base: position 62,121 of record JANQFR010000082.1, on the reverse strand, counting down.
ATGACGACCGATTTGCTTTGCAGGCTCCCGCTACCGCGCAACTCATCAATGGTTTCCGAGTCGCTCTGATTCCTGAGCCCGCCACGGCGGTGCTGCTCACAGCCGGATCGGTTGTCATCCTTTGCCGTCAACGTCGCGAAGTCTGACCTGTGAGTATGTGACGCGATGCCATTGCTTTCCGCGAGTTCACGCACGGGAGGTCTGATCATAGGGTATTGGCATGCCGCAGGACCGCATAGGTTTGATCAACTGCGTGGGTTCCGGCCGCGGTCACTTCCCCACAGAGCAAGACCGCCCGCGGTCAGCAGCATCAACGAGGCGGCCGGTTCGGGGATGGGGGCGGTCGCGACGCCGACGACGTCAAGCTCGCGGTAGCTGCCGCGGAGGCTGCCGGTGCTGACAAAGCGCAAGCCGTCGACGCCGGAGGCGAGTACGCCGGTGTCGTCGGTAATGGTGACGCGGACGCCGCCGTCGGGCGAGGCGTTGCCGGCGAAGCCGTCGCCGAGCTCGATCCAGTCGTCGCTGCCCACGACGCTGTAGAAGATGTCGAAGCTCTGCTCGTCGAGGTCGCCGAAGGCCAGGCCGGAGATGCTGGCGATGGAGGTCAGATCGTAGCCGAACGTATTGACGGAAGTGTCGAAGGCGTACTCGGCGACCCACCCGTCGGCGGTATCGGTGCTGTCTTCCAGGAGCATCTCGGCATATTCCGCTGCGGTGCTGTTGCCGGAGGACCCGTCACGGAGGGTGTCGGCGTTGGTCCCACTCCCGTTGGCGGTCGGTACGTAGTTGGTCAAGGATACACTGCTGCCTTGGGTCTCGAGCAGGTCGTTGGCGAGAGCCCAGCCTTTGAGGACGCTGTTGGTTGTGGTGGTTTCGACGTTGGTGACGATGGCGGCCGAGGCCGAGGAGAAAGCCACGGCCAACGCTAGAGGCGAAGCAAAAAGGGCGGTGGAGCAGGTTTTGAGATGCACGGGTAGCCTCCTTGGGGTGAAGAATGGCGTGGTTGAGCGAAACGGTGAAGCCGGCGCTGCGTCACGGGACGGCTTTGAGGTAAAGCCGATTGGCGGCAAACTCGGCGAGCAGGTCTTTCGACGTGGCGACATGGCCATCGGCGAAGGCGGCGTTAACCGATTCGTGATGCCGATAGACGATGGGGTTATCGCCGGCGGGCGACGCGCCGACAAAACGGACAAGCTTGTCAAACACGGTCCCGTAGACATCGGTCAGGATCAGTGTTTGGCCGGGCGAAGCCAGGTCGTCGGGGTAACGGACGATGGGGTTGACGTCGTTGCCTCGGCTGAAGCGGTTGTAGACAACGATGTTGTAACCGATGCCCATGTTGCGGTGATGGGTCGACGGGTTGAGAACGATGTCATCAGGCTGGGATGGACAATACGACACGCCCACCGAGGAGGCCTGTTGAGCGGCGGACCAGGCGGTGGAGCCGATGTGGTCGTTGCCGAAGTAAGGCCCGGCATACATCTCGGACCACCAGGGCACGCTCGCGCTGCTGCGGGTGGCGCCTCTCCAGGTCAGGCCGTCGGGGAACAGAACGTAAGCGGGCGGCGCGATGTGGCGATGATCTTGAGCGTACATGGCGATCCCGAGATGGACCTGTCGCATATTGCTCTGGCACAACGTCTTGCGGGCCGCCGCCCTGGCGTTCTGTAACGCCGGCAACAGGATCGCCACCAGCAGGGCGATGATGCTGATCACCACCAGTAGTTCGATCAACGTGAAGGCTCGAGATCTGCTCATAGCGATGTGACTCGGGAAACAGGCCTCAATGAGTGAAGCGACAAGGGCGGACGCCCGGCGAAGCGGATCGGTTCCTGAACTACCGTTTATCTGAACTTACCGTTTAACCGCCCCGGTCGATTGACATGATTGAAAATCGAATTGACGTAGATGAAAGCATCACGTAATCTGCGTTGATCGGGCAAGACAAGGTGAATTAAGTTTTTAGGCGTATGCTGCGCTAGAAACGAGCACCGCGGAGCCAGCACATGAAGCGCGCTTCAAAACAGTCGCCGCCGAAGGTGATGGTTGCTATCGGCGCGGGGTACGGGTTCGGCCGAGACATGATGGCGGGGATCATCTCCTACGCCCGCGCCCACGGCCCCTGGGAGTTTGTCGGCCAAATCACCCCGGTGGCCACGGCCAAGGCGGTGCTTCAGGCGCCCGAGTTCGACGGTCTGATCTTTCACTACACGGAAGCGGCCTTCGGCGAAGTCGTCGATCGGGTGAGCCAACCCATGGTCAGCGTCGGGGGGGACGGCGCGATCCCGGGCGTGCCGCATGTTGGGTCGGATGCTCGAGCGATCGCCGCCATGGCGTTCGACTATTTAGCTGAGTTGGGGTTTGAGTGCTACGCGGTTTACGGAGGCCAGGCGTCGGTCCGGGGGCTTCGTTTGAAAGCATTTGCCGAGTTGGCGTACGGACGTGGGTTCCCCTGCCGGGACCTGGGCATGGGCAGCCGTCACGCCTGGCACCGCGCCACACGCAACCGACAGTGGGGGCAGGAGGTCGTCCGGCTCAAGCGGCAGCTTGCTCAGTTGGAGACCAAGACGGCGATCTTTACATGGTCGACCGAAGATGCGCGGCCGGTGATTGCGGCCTGCAACGAATTGGGGATCGCGGTGCCGGACGAGGTGGCCGTGCTGGGCGTGGATGACGACGAGGCGATCTGTGAGTTGGCGAGCCCGCCGATCTCGGCGGTCGATCACGGCTGTGAAACGATCGGGTGGGAGGCGGCTCGGACGCTGGATCGCTTGATGCGGGGCGAGCCGGTGGAGATGGACGAGATCCAGGTCCCGCCGGTGCGTGTGGTGGTGCGGCCGTCGAGCGACACACTGGCGATCGACGACCCGCTAGTGGTTCAGGCGCTGCAAATCGTTCGGGAGCGGTTGGACGAAGGCATCGGCGTCGATGACGTGCTCGACGAGCTGGGGGTGTCGCGTCCCACGCTCGAGCATCGCTTCCGCCACACGCTCGGGCGGACCGTCCACCGTCAACTCATCCTTGCCCGCATCGACCGGGCCAAGAGCCTGTTGCAAGCGACAGACCTGGACCTGGCGGCCGTGTCGGTCCGTTGCGGGTTCAGCTACCCGTCAAAGTTCAGCACGATCTTCCGTCGCGAGACAGGCATGTCGCCCAGCGTCTACCGCGCGAGTCATCGTATGCGGACCGGGCCGTGAGGCTATGTTTCAACGACCTTTCCGAAAATATAAAGCCGCGGATGATATCCGCGGCCTGTCGTGAAGCGACGTACACAACTTGCGGATGATCGATCGCCGAAGTCCTCGCCGGCTTCGTATTTTCACTTCGCCGGCGTCAGGTATCCGTCAACGTCGGAGGCCAGATCGTCCCGCTGCCAGATGCGGATGTAGTCGATGACAAAGTCAGAGGGGAGTTGGGCGTCGTCGATCGGGTCGTTGTCCCAGCCTCCGCTGACGGCGGTGAAGATCGGATAAGAGCGGACGGTCGAGATACGATCGATGTCCCAGCGGGCGACCTCTTGACCATTGACGTAGACGACGGCGGAGCCCGGCGTCCAGAGCAGGCCGGAGGTGATGAAGCCCTCGGCGTCGGGGGCGATGTAGACGGCGTTGCCGGTGGCCTTGTGGTTTTTGCCGTAGCCGTCCCAGTGGAAGGCGACGGTGTGGCGGTTGGGTCCCCACCGGGAGAGGTATTCCATGATGTCGAACTCCATGCCGCCGTTGCCGGTGTCGGCCCGTTTCCACTGAGGGCCGGCTTCAGGCCCGCGGTCGGGCATGAGCCAGAAGGCGGGCCACATGCCCGGCGCGGCGGGGAGCTTCACGCGGGCTTCGAAGTAGCCGTAGCGTTGGACCCACTTGCCATAGGTGTCGAGGAAGCCGGTGGCGTAGTCGGTGACCTTGGCGTCGGGATCATCGTTGTGGTGACCGGTCTTCTTTTCGAAACGGAGTCGGACGACGCCATCGCCGAGGATGACGTTGTCCTTGCTGAAGTGGCTGCGTTTGTCCCAGAAATTGGAGGTGTAGATGTTCCAGACGCCGGTGTCGATGCTGTCACTGTCGAAGTTGTCTTCGAAGGTGAGCGTCCAGTCGCCTTCGACGGGGGGGCGTTCGCCGAGCCAGTCGGGCAGGGGTTCCGCCGGCGGCATGGAAGCGACGAGGCGGTCCACACGCAGGGCGCGTTCGGCGTCGGCGCCATCGAGCTGAAACTGCACCCCGGTCACGACGTTGCTGGCCATGCGGTTGCCGTCGGTTCCACGGAAGGGTTTCTTCTCGAAGGTTTGCGGGCCTTGCCAGATCCTGGGATTGCGGAACGAGACGGTGACGGCTTGCGTCTGGCCCGGAGCGATGGGCCGGTCGGGCTCGGTCCAGTGGCCGTCACCCTTGGCGCTCTGGAGCCGGATACGTGGGGTAAGAGGCGTGTCGCCGAGGTTGGTGAGCGTGACTTCGACCTGGAGGTAGTCGCGCAGGTTCCACCGCCCCTTTTCAGGCCTGACCGCGAAGGCTTGTTTATCGTGGCCGGCGGGCAGGTCGATCCGTATGCCGTTGTCGAGGACCTGGGCCTTGGCGTGGTGGACGGTGACCTTGATTTTCTGGTCGTCGTTCATGCCCTGGCCGTAGATCACGCCGTCTTTGGGAGAGACATTGACGTAGGCCGGGTTGGCCTTGGGAGCTTGTTCGACGCTGTAGGGGTTGATGCTGTGGACGAGGATTTGATCGCCGGGCTGCCACGGATCGACGAACAGCAGGACTTGGCGCACCTGCTTCGGGTCCACGGCCTTACCGGTGGCTCGGCCGTAGTTCCGCTTGAAGTTGACGCGGATCACGCCCCGTTGGCCCGGCATCAGGCCGACCCGGCTCATACTGGTCGGGGCCTGCCCCCACTTGCCGGGACCGTCGACGCGGGCGTGGATGGCCATGTCACGCTTCGAGGCGTTGGTCACCTCGACGATCATGCCCACCGCGTCGCCCACGTCCCACAGCCCCTCGGGCTGTCGGATGAAGAGGTTGGGTGTTTTTTTCTCGTCACCGAGGGTGACAAGTAGATGAGCGTCCTGATCGTTGGTGACGATCTCGGCGGTCAGGTTTCGGGGGTTCAGCATTTGGTTGTCAAAGCTGTCGTCGAACGACATCCACGGCTCCTCGGCGTGGGCGGGGCCGACGAAGCAGGCGAGAGTGAGGAAGAGCAATCGATGGAGACGAGGACGTGGTGAGGTCATGCTGAGTTCATCCGTAGCGTGTGAAAAGTGACAGGCGGGTGACGCGGGTCGGGTTGGCCTGATTTTGATCCTGGCATTTTGAATCGTGTCCAAGCACGCGAGAGTATCCTCGCCCGGGACGTGCTTGGGTTGCTATAGATGAAAAGTCATTTTTCGTATATAAAAACATGGCGGCTGAAGGCGTAATAGCCTTGTACTGCCCGAGCACGAGGTATTAAAGTCATGCGGCCGCCCTCCCGACGGCTGACCCGGCGGCACGGTCCCTGTAAACGAAGCATGAGTAAGGCTTAACGATGACACAGAATCTGCATTATTACCACCCGGCCTGGATCGAGACCACCGATGAACTGCTCGACGTTGACGTCTGCGTATACGGCGGCAGTGCGGCGGGCGTTGTCGCGGCCATTAAAACGCTCCGCTTGGGGCTGAGTGTTGTTCTGCTCCAGCCGGGCCAACACCTGGGCGGCATGACCACCGGTGGGCTGAGTTGGACGGACTACGGCCGACGCCATGTCATCGGCGGCATGGCTCGACGTTTCTACAAAGACCTCGGCGACGACGTTGGCATGGGCGGCGAGAACTGGCACTTCTGGCCGAGCGACGCGACGCGGCGGATCGAACGCATGGTCGCCGACGTCGGCCTCGGCGTCCGCCGTCGCGCCTATCTCGACCGCGTCAGCATGGACGGCCAACGCATTAACGCCATCACCCTGCTCGGCGGCTTAACGGTCAAGGCGAGGCAATTCATCGACTGCAGCTACGAGGGTGATCTCATGGCCGCCGCCGGGGTGAGCTACGCCATCGGGCGCGAGTCTAATGCGACCTATGGCGAAACACTCAACGGAGTGCAATGTCGAGAGACGCATCAGTTCGAGCCGCACCGCGTCGACCCGTTTGTGATCGAGGGTGACCCGTCCTCGGGCCTGCTGCCGTTCGTTGAGAGCCGGGACCTCCGCCGTGACCAGGGCCAGGCCGATCACAAGGTGCAGGCCTATAACTTCCGCGTCTGCCTGACCGATGACCCGGCCTTGCGGATCGACTGGGAACAGCCGGAAGGCTACGACGCGCTGCAATATGAGCTGGCCGCCCGCTGGCTCCGCGGCGATGCCTGGGGCTTCTACAACGCCATCCTGCCGCACAACCCGTCTGAGGTCCCCGAGCAGGCTCCCAAGAAGTTTGACGTCCTCGACCGGCGTACGCCCGACAACCTGCACAAGGCCGATGTCAATAATCACGGCCCGTGTAGCAGTGATTTCATCGGAGCTAATTACGCCTGGCCCACCGCCGACTATGCTGTCCGCGAACGTCTTTTTCAGGAGCATGTCCGTTACCAGAAAGGCCTCTATTGGTTCATGGCGAATGACCCGCGCGTTCCGGACGCGTTGCGGGTTATCTACCAACGCTGGGGGTTGTCCAAGGACGAGTTCGTCGATACCGGCCACTGGTCGCACCAACTCTATCCCCGCGAAGCCCGGCGGATGGTCGCCGATCACGTCATCACCGAGCACGATTGCATCGGGAAGGTCCGATCTCAAGACTCGGTAGGCATGGGCAGCTACAACATGGACTCGCACAACTGCTCGCGGTTTGTGGCGGAGATTGATGGCAGCCCCAGCGTGCTCAATGAGGGCGACGTTCAGGTTCCGCCGACCGATCCCTATCCCGTCAGTTACCGTGCGATCGTTCCGCGTCGTGGGCAGTGTGAAAACCTGATCGTGCCGGTTTGCTTCAGCGCATCGCACATCGCTTACGGTTCAGCGCGTATGGAGCCGGTATTCATGGTGCTCGGCGAGAGTGCTGCCTGCGCGGCGAACCGCGCGATCGTTGATGGTGTGGCCGTTCAGGATGTGGACTACGGCAAGCTGCGGCCCATGCTCGAAGAAACCGGGCAGGTCTTGGAGATCGCAGAGTACGCCGCGGTTTGAAACGCGGGCCGCACAACCGCTTCATGCACGACGCCAGCCCGCGCAATCCGATGGCTGCCCTGCCCGATGGCTTCGTCGATCCGTCCAAGGCCTATTCGCTGACGCCGTTCTGGTTCTGGAACGACACGCTTGATGAACGCGAGATTACGCGTCAGATCGACGGCTTCGCCGATCACGGGGTCTTCGGTTTCGTGCTGCACCCCCGCGTCGGCCTTCCCGCTGACTGCGGATGGATGTCACCGAAGTTGTTGCATTTCATGCGGGTCGCCATCGAGCACGCTGAACGCCGCGGCATGCATGTGATTCTCTACGATGAGGGCATGTATCCTTCCGGCTCGGCGTCGGGGCACGTCGTTGCAGAAGACCCGGCGTACGCCTGTCGCGGTCTCGTGCGGTATGACGGCGTCGTCGAGAACCTGCCCGAGGGGCGCTGCCGCGTTGCCGTCTGCCAGTGCGTTGATGGCTCGGTCGTCACTATTGTTGATCAGCCGATCGATTCATGGATCCGCGGCCTGCACTACACCGGCGATGACAACGTTCGGTCGCCCAACCCCTGGCCGACGCGCGACACGCCCGAGACGCGCTCGCCCGCCGCCGATCTGCTCAATCCCGACGCTGTCGCCTGCTTCATCCGCCACAGCTATCAACGCTACTTCGACGCCTTCGCTGATCACTTCGGTAAGACGATTGTCGCGGTGTTCACCGACGAGCCTATGGTCCTCGGGCGCGGCAACCCTTATGACGCCCGCCCCGGCACGACCGGCATCCTCGAACACGTCAACGACTATCTGGGCTACGACTTCACGCCCCATCTCTCAGCGCTCTGGCACGATGATGAGCCCGACGCACAACGGCACCGCCGAAACTACCGACACGCCATCAACCGCCGCTTGGAACATACCTACTACCAACCGTTGCATGACTGGTGCGCATCCCACGGCGTCGCCCTCACCGGCCACCCCGCCGCCCCGCAAGAGATCGGCCATCTGCGCCACTTCCACTGGCCTGGGCAGGACGTGATCCTAGGCGATATCTGTCCGGGTGAACCCGCCGTGACCGGCGTCGAATCGACCCAGGCCAAGGCGGCCGCCTCCGCCGCCGTTCATCTGGGTCGCGCCCGCAACGCCAATGAATTCATGGGCGCCTATGGCCATGACATCCCTCTATCGCTTTACCAGTTTGTTGCCCACTGGCTGCTCGTTCGTGGTTGTAACCTCCTGATCCCGCACGCCTACTTCTACTCCATCCGCGGCCCGCGGATCGACGAATGCCCGCCCCAGCTTGGCCCCCATAGTCCGTGGTGGACGACCGACACGCTGCGACGCTTCCACGCCGCCTGTCACCGCCTGTGTTGGCTCAACGCCAACGCCACACCCGTTGTGGATGTCGCCTTGGTGTGCGGCGCGGCCGACCTGCCGGTCGCGCCGGCCCGCCGCCTGTTTGAAGCGCAGATCGATTTCCACTATCTCGAAGAACGCCATCTCAACGAAGACGCCATATTAGATCGAAACGGCATACGTCTCGCAGGCATGCACTACCGCGCGGCAGTGGCCGTCGCGGATTCGATTCATTCGTCGAGCATCGACGCCTTGGCTACGTTGCCGCCAGATCGATGTTGGTTGCTGAAGAACGAGGAGGACGATCATTTTGTGGCGCGCCTGCAGGAAGTGGCCTCACCCGGCCTGACGGCGGATCCGCCACAGCCGTGGCTCCGGATGAGACGCTTGCGCCACGGCGATACACATTGGATTCTCACGTTCAACGAGGGCGATGTGCCGATCTGCTCTAGGCTCAGCGTTGATGGATTCGACACACTGACTCGCATCGACCTCGCAACCACGGCTGTTACGCAACGGCTGGTATGCCCGGAAGCGGAGGTCAAACTCGAACCGGGAGAATTGGCGCTCTTTATCGCTGGGCGGGCTTTATGAGTTTCGCTTATACGGTCTAGGTATGCCTTGCTCACGGTGTTTGACACTTGATTCACTAGCCGGGTGGTATCTGCTCGCCTCGCCGGATCGCCAGGTGATCTTCTTAGTTTTCAACCCTGGACATGTTCGGCCTAAGTATGATGAACCAGACGCACGTCCTTCCAAACTTTACTTATCTGATGCAAGATGCTAAACCTATGGTCAGATAACGCAATGAATCAACCAGTCTCCTTGCTGTCTTCTAAACCTTTCCTCATATTTGGGATGGGGCCGCGGCGCCCCAAGTTGCTCTACAGAGACGGCCTGTTGCGAGATGTCGCCAGCGGCGCTGTGCTGCGTCGGTGGGAGTCCCACAGCGAACGCATCGAGCCGCATGAACACAGAGTCACGCTGGAGACTGATTCGGGAGTGGTCCGCATCCACGAAGATGAGAGTGGGCTGCGTGTGTCGGAGGACGGGAATTGCCAGGAATATGGAACGTCCGGCGTCTGCCTCCCCCGGTTCAAGGGACACCCGCACGCAACATGGCTGCGCGCTCTGCATGCTGAGATCCTTGTCAACCTGATGCCTTTCGGACCCGTGCCGAACCTTCACGCATACCCGCGTCCGTGGTATCGTGACTCTGCGATGATGTTGATGGTGCTCGAAAAAACAGGCAACCTCGGCCTGGTTGAGCCGTGGATCGCCGGCCTCCATCAGGTCTACGACAACAACAACGCCGGCGAATGCGAGGCGGACAATCTGGGGCAGTTGTTGTACATCGTCTCGCTGATCGATGGCGGGGCGAAGCACCCGATCGTCGAACGCGTTCTCAAGGCCTCAAGGCAGTACGAGGTCGGCGGGCCAAAAGACCGCCACCTCCTGGGGCGTACCGATTTCGCCGAGCGCCCGGTTTACCAGACCAAATGGATGAAGTTTGGACTGCGTGCGTTGGGGCTGGACGATCCTTACGAGATCCCGGCGATCGAGGACAAGTATTCGTCGCTGTTCTGGTGGGATTACAAGGATCAACACATTGGCGAAAGGTGTTTCGAAGGTGATGTCGGCGTCAATTATCCCTACCTGACCTGGGCGGAAGCCCACTTCTACGGCGACGCGCCGCCAATGCATCTGCTAGGCGCCAAAACCCCTCTGACATGGGAAGCTCAAGCCAGCCAGGCCGAGTATTGGCGGATGCGTGAAATCGCATCCGAGCTTGAGACCGAACGCATCGCGGCGCCGCATACCTGGCATGCGGCCGAGGCTTTCCTTTATTTGCTGGAGTTGGATTGATGCTGGAAACACCCAGCCAGATAAGACAGATGATCGTACGAATCATCAAAGAGAAAAACGAGCAGGGGCACGCGACCGATGGGCTGGCCGAACGACTCGAAAGCGTGCCCGATCGGATCGATGAACTGCTCGCCTTCGCGGACGGATTGACCTCCCTGCCGTTACGTGACGATTGGCCGCACGACGAGCCGAATGACTGGGATAGCATCGTGGCGCAGATGGCGCCCGACCGGTACGACAGCGTAATTCGGCCAATCGAAGAAAAGGATGCGGCGGCGCGGATCGAATCGGCTTTCCTGGGGTCGGTCTGCGGCTGCGTTTTGGGTAAGCCGCTGGAGATCAACCCCACGCTCGCGGAACTGCGCGACGCTTTCGAGACCATCGGCGAATGGCCGATCAGCCGATATGTCAGCGAACGCGTGCGGACTGAAGGCGGGCTCCGCAAGCTCCACGAGAGCTGGACGCAAACGGTGCGCGAACGCATCGCGTGGGTAGCCCCGGACGACGATATCAACTACACCGTGATGGGCATGCTCGTGCTGGAAAAATACGGCGCATCATTCACCCAGGACAATCTGCGAGATGAGTGGTTCCATCAGTTGGCGCCTGGCTGGACCTGGGGTCCGGAACGGACACTGCTGGTCCGCGCCGCGGCAGACACGCTCACCGAATCGACCAAGAACCTCGATCGATGGGGCAACACGCTTAATCCCGGCGATGAGTTGTGCGGCGCGATGATCCGCGCTGACGCCTACGGCTACGCTTGCCCGGGTAATCCGCAACACGCGGCTGAACTCGCCTGGCGTGATGCGAGTTGGACCCATCGGCGCAGCGGGATCTACGGCACGATGTTCGCCGCCGCCGCGATCGCCACCGCGATGGTCACGGACGATCCGATCGATATTGTCGAGACGGCGGTTAAGTACATTCCACAGCGCAGCCGTTTCGCCGATGTCATCTATGAAGCGATCGCGGTCGTGAAGAACGCCGACGACTGGATGGAAGCCTACGAAGCCATCCACGCCAAGTATGGCGCTTACTCCCATTGCAGGGTTTTTCAGGAAAGCGCCACCCTTGTGAATACGCTGCGCTTTGCCAAGAACGTCGGCCACGGCATCTGCTTACAAGTCATGCAAGGCAACGATACCGATAGCTACGGGGCAACCGCTGGCTCCATCCTCGGCGCCTACTTCGGGCCCGGCCATCTCGAAGATCACTGGCTTGCGCCGTTCAATAACACAATCCACACCACACTGGCTGACTTCCACGTGCAAAACCTCGCCGTCCTCGCCAAACGTATGGGTGAGTTGCCTCAGTGGGTCATGTCATCGTGCGGATAAGCCCGTCCCTTTGCGGAGACGCAACGGGTTATGAGCTATTCGTTATGCGGTTTAGGGCGTAGGTGTTACAACGCCAGCCTCGTTGAGATGTGTATCGTGTATAAAGCCGCCGATGCCATCGGCGGCTTTATAGCGCACCGGCATCACTTCCACTTCAAGGCGGATCAGGCGGACGGCGAGAAGCCCGTTCGAGATGCGCGAGGCGTCAAGCCACACCCCGCACCCAGCTCATCCTCAGTCGGGCGATCCGCCTGTCTTCCGCGCCAGGATGCAATGTTGTCGGCTCTTGGGGTTGTAAACCTGGCTGTCCAGGATCTCAAAGCCTGTGTCGCGGATCATCGCTTCGAGATCCATCGCCTTGAGGCGATGAACCACCCGCGGCGCCTTGCCGATCCACCTCATCACCGTGATGAGCGGCCCGAAGTGCCAGCCCCGGTCGCCCAGGCAAGGCGTTTCGCTGATCAGGTGTCCGCCGGGCGCGAGTAGCTCGTTCATCCGGCGGATCACCGCCGAGACGTCTTCGACCAGGTGAAATACGCTGTAGGTGGTGATGATGTCGAACGACCCGGGGGGCAGGCTCGGGTCCATCACGTTCAACCGATCGAAGCTGGCGTTGTCGATGCTACGCTCTTTGGCTTTGGTGCTGGCCATCTCGATCTGTTTGCCGGACAGGTCGATGCCGCGGATCCGGCCGACGTGCGGAGCGGTGTCCAGCGTGATCTCGCCCGACGCGCAGCCGACGTCCAGCACGCTGTCCGAATCCGTGCACACCGCCTTCACCCGCTCGAGCCGGGCCGCGTAGTTCGGGCCCTTGTTCTGTGAGGTCTGGTCGTAGCGCTCGGCGATCTTGTCCCAGAAACTCTCGTCGGTCGGCATGACAACATTCTACTTCGCCCCGGGTCACTGACCCGGGGCCTTCCCATTGCAAGGCCAAGCAAGCGGACGGCGCGGGAAGGGCTCGCCGCGCCGCCCGCCGCTTCCGGGGGGTAGTCACTTGGCCTACATCTGGGCGCAAGCCGCTAACGTCATAGCCTGCGCCTCAAATGGGTGCAAGGCCGACCACCAAAACCAAGCCGCAGCACAGCGTGGCGTACCGTCAGATGTGCAAACGCCTCCGTGAGATGCGGGAGGCCGCCCGGCTTACGCAGCGCGACGTGGCGAAGAAACTCAAGAAACCCCACAGCACGGTCTACAAGATCGAGCACGGCGAACGCCGGATCGACCCGATCGAGTTCATCCGCTGGTGCCGCGTCTGCGGCGTCGATCCCGGCGGCGCCCTCAACCAGCTCCGTGCCTGACCCGCTGCGCCCGCGGGCATTGCCCGCGGCTTTACAACCGCCGTTTCGTCCGTTGTAAAGCCGCTGGCAACGCCGGCGGGCCCCCGCGTCATCACGGCGTGTCGTGGCGGTACCACACGCGGATGAACTGATGCCATTCGCTGTACGTCTCGCCGCTGGCGCGCAACGCCGTGTCCTGCGTCCCCTCTTCGTTGTAGTCATGGATGTTGGGCAGCACGACGGTCTCGACGTTGACCACGTCGGCCCCGGTCTCGTCGATCCATTCATTCGCCCGCCGCAACGCCGCCCGCAGCGGCTCGAACTCGATCGAGAAAAAACCCTGCCTGACGATCTCGAGGAAGAAGTCTTGGAAGAGGAGCATGAGAGAGGTCGCTTTCTACGTCACCGCGTGTCTGGAAATCTGTCGAGTGATGTGTTTCTGAAATTATAACTTAGCTATAAATTGTTCATATCAACCGACCGTATTTATCCATACAAAAATAGCTAAGAAAATAAGACCGACAGGGAAACAACTGATTCCGATGACAAACAGATAGGCTAGGAATTTGTTGTCTTTGAGATCGTCTTCGTAAGATTCATCGGTGTTCACAATTGATAATAATAAAGCCAAATAGCAAGCGAAAATTGACGCAATGAATGTGATTACGGCTAAACCAAGAAGCCATGGAGTTTTTGGATCATCGAAAAATCCACCGGCCAATGCAGTAACTGCAATGATAGAAGCAGTGTCAAGCGTCAATGTTTGCTTGATAATGGCCCCAACTAATGCCATTCGATGGCGCCATTGCTCGTCGGTGATGGGTTGTTTTAACAGAAGCCCGTTAGCCATAGATCACCATCCAAAAAATCTGTTGTCCTTCAATTTTCATCTTCAAACTTTTGCTTGGGATTATAATAATCGGATTCATAATAGAGGTGGATACGGGGTCTGATCTCGTTTCGTGCCTAGTGACGCTAACCCATCAGATCACGTTTCAATTTTGGTGACAAGTTGTAAATATGTAATCCCAACGAACTTCTACTTGCCTGAAGATATCCTCGACTTTCGAGGACATTAACTGCATGATCAACAAATGCCTCAGGATAATTTGTAGTCTCTACGACTTGCCGGCTTGCATGTGCATTAAGATTAACAATCTCAGCTGCAACTCTTGTAACCTTCTCATGGTAATCATCATCGCGAACAAGCAATGATTGTTGAATACCCAAGTCTTCTACGCTCACTGATGAAGGCGGCCCGTTAAGCGCAAAGTGCGCTTTGACATAACCGTCTGAGTCTAACACTTTTATTTAATCTTCAATATCTCGAAGATTAAATCCATCGTTTACCAACTGCTGACGGATTTCACTAAGATCGGCTATACCGCGATTCGATTCAATAACCTGATCCACCACCATGTGCAAAATCCTGGCATCCAAAGCTGTGAGCCCATTAATCTCCTTTAAGCCTGCATTTTCTGCTTGCTTTGGCGGATCACCTATTGGTGGTTTTGACGTAATGCCAAATGCAACATTTACAACCTCCATGACTATCTCTGACACCTCTTTGTCACTTGCGTTAATCCAAGCAGTAGCTCTCAAAGCTTCAGGGACCGGGCAGTCGTCTAGGCGAATTGGGATTATGCGAGATTGCTTTGATACTCTCGCCACTATCGCAGCATCGAGTTCTTCTTTTACCCATTTCTTTTCAATGCTATTCTTTGATAGAATTACTATGAAGATTTTGGCTTTTGCTATCCCTACTTCAAATATTTTGTCTACAATGCTGTCGCCGGGCTTGATTTCCCATTTGTCAAGCCACGCGTCTATTCCATTTGCACGCAGCCCCTGGGCAAATGGAACAACAAATCTTTCTTTATCGTCTGACGCATGACTAATGAATGCACGAGGATTATCTTCATTCTCTGGCATAATAAAGCCCCTATAACCGAAGCCACGGCGGGCCGTCTTACGCGGCCCCGCCGTGGTGTTAGTACTACGTGTTGTCTACCCGGAAATTATCCATGATCATTGATCCATATCATCCATTTCTGATGCGGCGACACCAGACGTTGTAAACGTGTTCCACCATGTTGCATCCACAATAATTGTAACGACGTTACGCCGACCATAAGCAAATTATATCAACCGACAACCCCCGCCTTGCGGCGGGGGTTGTCGGGTCGGGTATAAAGCCGCCGATGGCATCGGCGGTTTGGCGTGCGGCCGCGGATGACATCCGCGGCTTTGTAGTGGGTGGATCAGTAATCCATATCATCCATCCCCGGCGCGCCGGCGGGGGCCTTTTTGTCATCCTTGATCTCGGTGATCACCGCGTCGGTGGTGAGCAGGAGGCCGGCGATGGAGGCGGCGTTCTGGAGGGCGATGCGCTCGACCTTGGTCGGGACGAGAACGCCGTCCTTGAGCAGGTCGCCGTATTCGCCGGTGAGGGCGTTGAAGCCGAAGTTGGCGCCCTTGCCGTCCTCGACCTCTTTGCAGACGACCGAGCCGTCGTGGCCGGCGTTCTCGGCGATCTGCTTGATGGGGGCGGTGACGGCGCGGTTGACGATGTCGACGCCGACGGGTTCGTCGCCGACGAGGCCGTCGAGCTTGGCCACGGCCTTGCGGGCGCGGAGGATGGCGGTGCCCCCGCCGGAGAGGATGCCTTCCTCAACCGCGGCGCGGCAGGCGTGCATGGCGTCCTCGACGCGGGCCTTCTTCTCCTTCATCTCGGACTCGGTCGCGGCGCCGACGTTGATCTGGGCCACGCCGCCCGACAGCTTGGCGAGGCGCTCCTGGAGCTTCTCGCGGTCGTAGTCGGAGGTGGTGGCGTCGATCTGGGCCTTGATCTGCTCGATCCGGGCCTTGATGTCGGACGTCTTGCCGGCGCCCTCGATGAGGGTGGTGTCGTCCTTGGTGATGACGAGCTTCTTGGCGCGGCCGAGGTCGGTGAGCTCGAGCTTCTCAAGGTCGATGCCGAGCTCTTCCATGATCGCGGTGCCGCCGGTGAGGGTGGCGATGTCCTGGAGCATCTCCTTGCGGCGGTCGCCGAAGCCGGGGGCCTTGACGGCGGCGACCTTGAGGACGCCGCGGAGGCGGTTGACCACAAGGGTGGCCAGGGCCTCGCCGTCGATGTCCTCGGCGACGATCAGGACGGCCTTGCCGGTCTCGGCGATCTTGCCGAGGATGGGCACGAGGTCCTTGGCGCTGCTGATCTTCTTCTCATGGACGAGGACGTAGGCGTCTTCGAGGACGGCCTCCATGCGGCCGGTGTCGGTAGCGAAGTGGGGCGAGAGGTAGCCCTTGTCGAACTGCATGCCCTCGACGAGGTCGACGTAGGTGTCGAGGGACTTGCCTTCCTCGACGGTGATGACGCCGTCCTTGCCGACCTTGTCCATGGCGTCGGCGACGATCTGGCCGATGGTCTGGTCCTGGTTGGCGGAGCAGGTGCCGACCTGGGCGATCTCCTCGGAGGAGGTGACCTTCTTGGACTGCTTGGCGAGGTCGGCGACGATGGCGTCGACGGCCTTGTCGATGCCGCGCTTGATCTGGTTGGCGTTGGCGCCGGCGGTGATGTTCTTGAGGCCCTCGGCGAAGATGGCCTCGGCGTAGATGGTGGCGGTGGTGGTGCCGTCGCCGGCGTCCTTGGAGGACTTGGAGGAGACCTCCTTGACCATCTGGGCGCCGATGTTCTCGAGGGCGTCGTCGAGCTCGATCTCCTTGGCGACGGTGACGCCGTCCTTGGTGATGGTGGGCGAGCCGAAGGACTTTTCGAGGACGACGACGCGTCCGGAGGGCCCGAGGGTGACCTTGACGGCGCGGGCGAGCTTGCGGACGCCGTGGAGGATGGCGCCGCGGGCTTCCTGGTCGAACTTAATGGATTTGGGGGGCATGTCTATTGACTCCTTTGATAAAGCCGCGGATGGCATCCGCGGTTCTGTGCGGGTGATGCCGCGGATACCATCCACGGCGATGTACGGTGGGGTTACTCGACGATGGCGAGGACTTCGTCTTCGCCCATGACCATGTAGTCTTCGCCGTCGACCTTGATCTCGGTGCCGCCCCATTTGCCGAGGATGATGGTGTCGCCTTCCTTGACGGTGAAGGGGGCGCGTTCGCCGTTGTCGAGGACCTTGCCGGCGCCGAGCGCGAGGACCTTGGCCTGCTGGGGCTTCTCCTTGGCGGACTCGGGGAGGAAGATGCCGGAGGCGGTCTTTTCCTCGGCTTCGAGGCGTTGGACAAGGATCTTGTCGCCGAGCGGACGTACTTTCATGGTTTTCTCCTGTGGGGAAAAGGTGGTTACGCGTGAGGGGGACGATTGGGCCAGGTCCCGTCGAAGTGTCGGTCGAGGACGCGTTGGATGACGGCCAGGAGCGACTCGAGCTGGACCGGGCGGTTAACAACGGTAAAGGCGCCCAGACGGAGGGCGTCGTTAAGGAACTTGTGGACCTGCATAGTGGTCAGGGCGCGGCTATTGACGACGACGATGGGGGGCGTGTTGGGCTGGCGGGTGAGGACCTCGAGGAGCCAGAGGCCGGCGTCGTCGGCGGCGGAGTGGTTGTCGCGCGGGGTGGCCAGGTCGATCAGCGCGGCGTGGATGTCGATGCGCTGGGTGACGTCGACGGCCTCCTCCCCGGTGCGGGCGACGAAGGACTCGACGCCCAGGGGCTGCATGAGCCGGGGCAGGGTGCGGGTCCAGTGCTCGGGCGCGTGATCGCGGTCCTCGGTGAGCAGGACGTTGAGCCGGGCGGATTGGTGCGGGCGCACGTTGAGCATTGGTGCCAGATTCGGGGCAAGGGGCGTGCCGGGCGGAGGGCGTCAGGCATGAAGTTTAAGCCATTGTTTTGAATATATTTGTGAGATTCAATGGTTCTTGGTTGGACCCGGCTGGCCTGCCGCGCGGCCGGGGCGAGGCTTAGCTGGGTGTCGATGTGGCAGGCGGGGCACAGGGGCGACTTCACATTAAAACGAGATGATGCCCCGCCAAGGCTATGGATTTTGTGCTAACATCCGTGCAGTTCAGATTGTGGCTATGTTTTGATTTTGCAAGCAGTTGTATTCAAGATTCCTGGGAGTTTGGTCATGAGGTGGTTTGTTGAGAGGTTTAGCCGGTTGGTATTGATCTGCGCCTCCGTGGCTATATGGCGCCCGGCGGTTTCGGCTGAGACGTTTCAGATCGAAGACTTTGAAAATGGAACTGTCGCGGGCTTCGACCCGTTCTTCAATTACGAGCTTCTGGGCCAGGGATTAAACGGCCCTGCCTGGGAAATTATGGACGATTTCATCACGGGTTCGGGGCACTTGCTTTTTGGGAGCGGTGACCCGCCCATTACCGTGAACGTGACGTTTAATCTTGCACCCGGTGAATATGTGGACTATGTCGCTATCGACATTGCAGACAGGAGTGGATTCAACAGGACATCAGGCGTCCGATTCATCGGCCCAGGCTCAACTGCGGCCGTGGGGTATGACGTGGATTCGCGCGTCTTCGCGACATTCGACACCGCCGGTCTGGGTTTGTCTCGAATCGACTCGATTCAATTGCTCGGAAACCTGGAAAGCCATTTCGACAACATCACCGTTCGGGTCGTTCCCGAGCCGGCCGCGGCGACCCTGCTGGCGACCGGTCTGGCTTGGATGACGTTACGCCGTCGCGGCCGTCGAACGTCGGGGTGAGTGAACGCCGGCGGCTTGAGACATCTGTCAGGGGGCGTCATGCCGTGCCGGTTTCGAGCACGGCGTCGAGGCTGTCGGCGAGGATAGCGGCCATGGCGTCGAGGTCTTCGTCGGGGGTGTTGAGCGGGGGCATGAGGTAGAGGCTGTCGCCGAGGGACCGCAGCAGGGCGCCGCGGGCGACGGCTTCCCGATAGACCCGGTAGCCGGTGCGGTCGCGGTTGGGCAGGCGCGAGCCGTCGGGCTGTCGCAGGTCGAGGGCGGCGACGAACCCGCAGCCGCGGACGTTGCGGATATAAGGCCGCCCGGGGGCGAGGTCAGCCAGCCGGCGGGTGAGGTCGGCGGCGCGTTGCTGGACGAGGCCGAGGATGTCCTCGCTGGCGTAGACATCGAGGGCGGCGTTGGCGGCGGCGACGGCGAGGGCGTTGCCGGTGTAGGTGTTGGAATGCAGGAACGCCCGGCGGTCGTGGTAGTCGGCGTCGAAGAGGTCGTAGACCGCGTCCGTCGTCAGCACGCAGGACAGCGGCAGCGTCCCCCCGGTCAGGCCCTTGGAGAGGCAGGCGAAATCGGGGAGGGAGGATGGTCGATGTGAGATGGCAGATGGCGGATGGATGGAATCATCCTTTACTGTCTTCTTGCCATCTGCCATCTGCCATCTGCCATCTGCCATATGGCCCGCAAGAATGTGTCCCAGCCGGCCCATGCCGGCGGCGATCTCGTCGGCGATGAGGTAAATGTCGTGCGCCCGGGCCCATTGGTGGAGCCGGGTCAGCAGGTCGGGGCTGTAGAGCAGGAGGCCGCCGGCGCCTTGGAGGACGGGCTCGTAGATGACGGCGGCGGCGGTGTCGGCGAGGGGGTTGAGCTGGGCCTCGATGGCGGGCCACTCGTCGGAGCAGTCGAGCCATCGCGGGTCGTCGGGCCCGGTGCGATAGGGCAGGTCGGTGAGGAAGGCGACGTCGAACATCATCGACCGGTAGGGGGTGCTGTAGAGGGGGCAGTCGGTGACGGAGAGGGCGCCGGTGGTTTCGCCGTGGTAGGCGTTCTGCAGGGCGATGAAGGATTGGCGCTGGGGCTGGCCGCGTTGAGCCTGGGCCTGGAGCGCCATTTTCAGGGCGACCTCGACGGCGGTGGAGCCGTTGTCGGCGAGGAAGACCTTGTTGAAGTGGCCGGGCTTGACGCCGGGCGGCGCATCGGCGCCCCAGTCCGCCGCGGGCCGGCCGTTGGCGGCGGCCAGGACGCGCTCGCAGAGGCGGACGACCGGGACGTTGGTCGTGTTGGCCAGGATGACGTGCTCGAACGCGTCGAGCTGGTCGCGGATGGCGTCGACGATGTGCGGGTGGCGGTGGCCCAGCGACTTGCACCACCACGAAGAGATGGCGTCGAGGATCGATCGGCCGTCGGCCAGGAACAGGCGCGGGCCCTCGGCGGCGACCACTTCCAGCGGCGGGAACGACCGATAGTCGCGCATCTGGCTGCCCGGGTGCCAGAGCACGGCCAGGTCGCGTTCGATCATCGGGGCGGCGTCGGAAATCATGTCCATAGCATAGGCCGTGATCCCGACGGCTCAAAGGCGGCGCGCCGGGCGCCAAAAGGATTATCGCACTGTTGCGCTCCATTGTTTCCGCCGCCCGCCAATAGTTCGTGCTTCAGGCCGGTTTTTGCCGATTGACCCCCAGTGACGCAAGCCATGGACCATCCGACATCCCGTTCCGCTCCGCAGTTATCGGTGGTGATCCCGGTGTTCAACGAAGCCGCCACGATCGAGGACCTGGTGGCGAAGGTGCGCCAGGTGGAGGTGGATATGGAACTGGTCCTGGTGGACGACTGCTCCCAGGACGGCTCGCGGGAAAAGCTCGAAGCGTTGGCCGAGCGCTACGACAACGTGCGGGCGTTTTATCACGAAGTGAATCAGGGCAAGGGCGCGGCGTTGCGCACGGGATTCGCCCAAGCGACGGGCGATCTGGTCATCGTGCAGGACGCCGATCTGGAGTACGACCCGGCCGAGTTCCCCAAGCTGATCCAGCCGATCCTCGGCGATGAAGCGGACGTGGTGTTCGGCTCACGGTTTTCCGGCGGTGAGCGGCGCCGGGTGCTTTACTTCTGGCACTCGCTGGGCAACACCGTCCTCACCCTTCTGTCGAACATGTTCACCGACCTCAACCTGACCGACATGGAGACGTGTTACAAGGTCTTCAAGCGCGAGGTGATCCAGGCGGTCCGGATCGAGGAGAACCGCTTCGGTTTCGAGCCGGAAGTAACCGCCAAGATCGCGCGGATGCGGTTGAACGGCGAGCGGCTTCGGATCTACGAAATAGGCATCAGCTACAGCGGCCGCACCTACGACGAGGGCAAGAAGATCGGCTGGAAGGACGGGGTCCGGGCGATCTGGTGCATCCTCAAGTACAACCTCCGGACCCACCGCGGATCCGACGCCTGACCGCCACGGCCGGGCGGGATTCCGGGCGATTCCCATATCCATAACCGATCGATCGGCCTGCCTAGGCGCGGGTCGGTGTTGAAGTCGCGGCGGGGCGTCATCAAGGATACAATTGCCTTTTGTTCTTGGCCGCTCGGCCATGTTGAATTGAAAGGAGCCTTCGCCATGTCCGATTACTCTACAGCTGATATCCGCAACATCGCCTTCATGGGTCAAGCCGGCTCGGGCAAGACGAGCCTGACCGAGGCGCTGCTGTTCAAAGCCGGCGTCCTCGGTTCGCCCGGGTCGGTGGAAAAAGGCGACACCGTGTCGGACCACACCGAGGAAGAGAAAGACCACGAGCATTCGCTCTACGCCTCGGCCTGCCACTGCGATTTCAACGGCAAGCACATCAACCTGATCGACACCCCCGGCTATCCGGATTTCCTGAGCCAGGCGATCGCCGTGATGCCCGCGGTCGAGACCGCAATGATCGTGATCGACGCCCACGCCGGCATCGAGTCGGTGACCCGGCGGCTCATGCAGCGGGCCCGGGACTACAAGCTCTGCCGGATGATCGTCATCAACAAGATCGACGCCGAGAACGCCGACCTGCCCGCCCTGGTCGAGGCGATCCAGGCCGCCTTCGGCAAAGAATGCCTCCCCATCAACCTGCCCGCCGACGGCGGGGCCAAGGTGGTGGACTGTTTCTTCAACCCCGACGGCGATTCGGACTTCGGCTCGGTCGCCGACGCCCATGCCGCGATCGTGGACCAGGTGGTCGAGGTCGATGAGGAACTCATGGCCGTCTACCTCGAACAGGGCGAGGTTAAGCCCGATCAGCTCCACGCCCCCTTCGAGCAGGCCCTGCGCGAGGGGCATCTGGTGCCGATCTGCTTCACCGCCTCCCGCCCGCACGCCAGCCACGACAAGATGGTCGGCGTGGACGAGCTGCTGGATGTCATCGTCAAGCTCGCGCCGAACCCCACCGAGGGCAACCCCCGGCCGTTCTATAAGGAGGCCGAGCCCGACGCCGAGATTCACGCCGTCCCCGACCCGGATCAACACGTGCTCGCCCATGTCTTTCAGATCAAGGTCGACCCGTTCGTGGGCAAGCTCTGCGATTTCCGCGTCCATCAGGGCACGATCACGAAAGACACGCAGCTGTATATCGACGACGTGCGTGAGGG
This sequence comes from Phycisphaeraceae bacterium, assembly GCA_028277745.1. Taxonomy (GTDB): domain Bacteria; phylum Planctomycetota; class Phycisphaerae; order Phycisphaerales; family Phycisphaeraceae; genus JANQFR01. The sequence continues at coordinate 39,882 of JANQFR010000082.1, read as the reverse complement.
CGAGTCGAAGAAGCCGTTCAAGGTCGGCCACCTCTTCAAGCTGCAGGGCGCCAAGCACGTCGAGATCGACCGGGCGATCCCCGGCGACATCGCCGCCGTCGCCAAAGTGGAGGAGGTCCACTTTGACGCGGTGCTGCACGACTCGCACGACGAAGATGGCATCCACCTGCGCCCGCTGAACTTCCCCGCGCCGATGTACGGCCTGGCCATCACGCCGACCAAACGCGGCGATGAGCAGAAGATCGGCGAGGCCCTCGCCCGTTTCCAGGAGGAAGACCCCTGCTTCAAGGTTACCCGCGACAACGTGACCAAGGAGACCGTCATCCACGGCTTGGGCGAGCTGCACCTGCGGGTGATCCTCGAGAAGCTCAAACAGCGGTATCACGTGGAGGTCGAGACCAAGCCGCCCAAGATCGCCTACCGCGAGACCATCCAGGCCAAGGCCGAGGGGCACCACCGCCACAAGAAACAGACCGGCGGGGCCGGCCAGTTCGGCGAGGTGTATCTGCGGATCGAGCCGCTCCAGCGGGACTCGGGCTTCGAGTTCCAGAACGACACCTTCGGCGGGTCGATCCCCGCGCAGTTCCTCCCGGCCATCGAGAAAGGCATCCGCCAGGTGCTCCTTGAGGGCGCCATCGCCGGCTACCCCATGCAGGACATCCGCGTCAGCGTCTACGACGGCAAGCACCACCCCGTCGACTCGAAGGAAGTGGCCTTCATCACCGCGGGCAAACGGGCGTTCATCGATGCGGTCCGGAAAGCCAAGCCGGCGCTGCTCGAGCCGCTGGTCGAACTGGAGGTCACCGCCCCCAATGATTTCGTCGGTGCGATCACCGGCGACCTGTCCGGCAAACGCGGCCGGATCCAGGGCACCGACATGCTGCCCGGCAACCAGACCCTGATCAAAGCGATCGTGCCCCTGGCCGAGGTTTCCAACTACCAGACCCAGCTCAAGAGCGTGACCGGCGGCCAGGGCAGCTTCGCCATGGAGTTTCATCATTATGATCCCCTGCCGGCCAACCTTCAGCAAAAGGTGGTGTCGCAATACACCCCGCAAGAGGATGACGACTGATTAACAGCGACCGCAAGCCGCGACGACCTCTCTGCAAGCCCGTGGATAACCATCCACGGGCTTGTCATTTGGCGGCTGAGCCATGCGAACCTCTTGCGGATTATCGGCGAAACCGTGAAAAGTTGACGGCGAATGCTCAAGAAGAGCGCGAGGTGATGCCGATAAATGTCGCGCGTTGGACTTTTTTATGTTGACTTGTTTTTCATTCGTTGGTTACATTCTTGAATGGTTGAACCCCTAGCTCCGAGGGTGAAACTGAAAGGACATGTCCATGGCTAAGAAGAAGGCTACGAAGAAGAAGGCCACCAGGAAGAAGGTGACCCGCAAGAAGGTCGCCAAGAAGAAAGTGGCCCGCAAGAAGGTCGCTAAGAAGAAAGTGGCCAAGAAGAAAGTCGCTAAGAAGAAGGTCGCCAAGAAGAAGACGACCAAGCGGAAGGTGACCCGCAAGAAGGCCACCAAGAAGAAGAAGTGATGGATTGATTCGCTTGACCGCGGCGCGTCGTCGCGGTCTTCCTCGCGTGAACGCCCGCCGCTCCGAAATACTGGCGGGCCTCACACCAAGGCTTGAAACACAGCGCCTCGGAGCTAACCAAGGAGACGGCCCAAACGGGCCGTCTCTTTGTTTTTGGCATGATTTTTAAACGTCTTCAGACGGCGGCCCCGGACCGCGGCGGCGTCTGAACGTCCCCTCACCCGTCGATCTGGTCCAGCAGCGTCGCCGCGGCGGTTTCCGTGAAGGGGATGTCCTGGAAGCGTTTTCGGATGGTGTCGAACGCAACCCTTTGTGAAATACGGGCTTGCCCGTCGGTCATCAGCGGCTCCAACGCGTCCGCCACCGGCCGCACCGCCCCGAAATGCGGGATCAGCTCGGGGGCGACCGATCCCAGCCCCATCGACTCGCCGATCACGTTCGGCAGCGACAGGGGCCGGGCCCGCACCACCCAGCGGCCGACCAGCTCCCAGGAGAGCCGATCGATGTTGTAGAGGACCACCATCGGCGTCCCGTGGGCCGCGGTCTGCAGCGTCGCGGTGCCCGACACCGTCAGCGACAGGTCCGCCCACGCCAGCACCTCGCCCGCCTTGGCGGTGACCACCTGCATCGACGGGGGCAGCGGGCCGGGGGCCGTTTCGGCGAGTTGCGCCCGGCGCGGCTCATCCGCCGCCGCCACCACGCCCCGCATCGCCGGGTACCGGGCCTCCAGGTCGTGGTAAGCCGCCAGCATCGTCGGCCAGTTGCGTTTGATTTCCGAAGACCGTGAGCCGGGCAACAGGGCGAGCTTCGGCTCGCCGTCACCCGGCAGGCTGTCCAGCGCGGCGGGCAGGTCCTGAAAAATCGGGTGGCTGACGAACGTGGCCTTCACGCCGCGGGCCTCGAGCCAGGCCGGCTCAAAGGGCAGCAGACACATTACATGGTCGGTTAGCCGCCTCAACTTTCGGATCCGCCACGACCCCCACGCCCACAGCTGCGGCGCCACGAGGTGGACGATCTTCGCATCCGGGCGCATCCGCCGCGCCAGCCGGCACGTCGCCCAGTTCGCCGCCGGGCTGTCGACCGGCGTCACCGCGATCGGGTCGTGCTCGCCCATCCATCGGCGCAGGACGTTCACCCGTCGTCGGTGCTCGAAGACGTGGCCGACCGCTTCGGCGAGCATGACCGGGTCGCCGGTGGTGATCTCGATCATGTCGGCGCCGGCGTCGGCCATCCTGGGCCCGCCCATCGCCGCGACCGGCTGATCGGGACGCCGCCGCTTGAGTTCGGCGATCACCGGCGCCGCCAACGCGTCGCCGCTGGGCTCGAAGGCGGTGAACAGGATGGGGCGGTCGTGCGACATCAAGCAGCAGGCCGGTCCAGCAGTCCACACAGTTCCCACGCAGAAACGCCTTTTACTTCCTGCGCTTTTGGCTTTGCTGCTTTCTGGCAAGTGCCGGAGGTGGGACTCGAACCCACACGCCTTTAAGGGGCATCGGATTTTGAATCCGACGTGTCTGCCAATTCCACCACTCCGGCGACAAGTGCTGGTAATTCTACGTTTTCCGTCCCCCCGCGCCCAATGCGTTTGCCACCCGCGATGGACTCGCTATCGTGAGGAAGCAAACCGGACCTGTTTTCGGGAGCCTGCGCCATGGAAGCCCTTGTCCTCGAGCCCGACCTTCAGCTGGACCTCCGCGATATCGATGTCCCCGAGCCGCTGGGCCCGCACGATGTGCGGATCAAGATCCATATCGTCGGCATCTGCGGGTCGGACGTGCATTACTACCAGCACGGCCGGATCGGCCCGTTCGTGGTCCAGGCGCCCATGGTGCTCGGCCACGAAGCGGCGGGGACGGTTATCGAGACCGGCGCCGAGGTGACCACGCTGTCCGAGGGCGACCGCGTGTGCATGGAGCCGGGCATCCCCGACCCCAATAGCAAGGCGGCGCGGCTGGGCATCTATAACCTCGACCCGGCGGTGCGGTTCTGGGCCACCCCGCCCGTTCACGGGGTGCTGCGCCCGACCGTGGTGCATCCCGAGGCGTTCACCTTCAAGCTGCCCGACAACGTCAGTTTCGCCGAGGGCGCGATGGTCGAGCCGCTGGCGGTGGGCATGCACTCGGCGACGAAAGCGAAGATCACGCCCGGCGACGTCGCGGTGGTCACCGGCGCCGGGCCGATCGGCATGGTGACCGCCTTGTCGGCGTTGGCGGGCGGGTGCAGCCGCGTGGTGATGACCGACGTGAAGCAGCCGAAGCTGGACCTGGCGGCGGGCCTCGGGCCGATCACGCCGGTGAACGTGGCCCACGAGGACGCCCGGGCGGTGATCGATGGGCTGACCGGGGGGTGGGGCGCCGACCTCGTGTTCGAGTGCAGCGGCAACTCCAAGGTGGCGGCCGGGGTGTTCGACCTGCTCTGCCCCGGCGGGTGCGTGGTGTATGTCGGGATGCCGGGCGAGCCCATCGCTTACGACGTGGTCGCCGCCCAGATCAAGGAGGCCCGGGTGGAGCACGTGTTCCGATACGCTCACGTCTACCCCCGCGCCCTGGCGCTGATGGGCAGTGGCAAGATCGACGTGAAGCCGCTGATCACCGATACGTTCGACTTCGCCCACAGCAAGGCCGCGTTCGATTTCGCCTGCGACATGCCCGACACGTCGGTCAAGGCGCAGATCACGATGGAATGACCACACTTAAGTAAGGAAAGCAGTTGATGACCCAGGAAGCAGTGAACCCCATCCCGCAGGTGACCATTCCCCCCGTCGAGAAGTCCCACGGCGTGCTCGCGCTGGGCTGCTGGGCGTTTGGCGGCGGGGGGTGGGGCGGGCAGGATGATGACCTGTCCCGGCAGGCGATGCAGGCGGCCTACGGCAGCGGGATGAACCACTTCGACACCGCCATGGCCTACGGCGGCGGCCGCTCCGAACGGCTCGTCGGCGCGTTCATCGCGGACAAGCGGGATCAGGTCTACCTCGCCACCAAGGGCAACACCCCCAAGGCCACGGCTCAGGACATCCGCGACTCGCTCGAAGAGAGCCTCGAAAACCTCCAGACCGACCATGTCGACCTCTACTACATCCACTGGCCCCGCGCAGGCAAGGACATGAAGCCCGTCCTCGCCGAGATGGAGAAGGCCCGCGACGAGGGCAAGATCAGGTCCATCGGCGTCAGCAACTTCTCCGTCGAGCAGATGGAGGACGTCTCCAGCGTCTGCCGGATCGACGCCAACCAGTTCTGCTACAACCTGTATTGGCGTTACCCCGAAGACGAACTCATGCCTTACTGCCGCGAGAAGGGCGTCGCGATGGTCACCTACTCCTCGATCGCCCAGGGGATCCTCACCGGCAAGTTCGGCCCCAACCCGACGTTCCCCGAAGGCGACGGGCGGCGGAAGATGATCATGCTTCAGGACAACGTCTGGCCGAAGCTCTACGAGTTGACCGAGCAGGCGAAGGGGATCGCGGATGAGGCGAACCAGCCGCTGACGCACCTGGCGATCCAGTGGGTCGCGGCCCAGCCCGGGGTGACCTCGGTGCTGCTGGGCGCCCGCAACGCGGATCAGGCCCGCGAGAACGCCGCCGCGATGGCGGAGCCCGCCGCCCCCGAGGCGCTGGACCGGCTCACCGCGATCGGCGACGAAGCCCGCCGGCTCGTGCCGGACGTGGGCAATATCTTCCAGTATTACCCCTGACTGGATGATGCAGGCGGGGCTTCTGAGGGAAGTCGACAGCCGGCGGGCTACGCTCGCCCGGTCCGAGGAGCGGCCCGGCTACCTGCTTTACTTCGCCCCGGCGGTCGCCATGTCCTTGTCCGCGATGGGGGGCTTGGTTTCGGCCTGCGGGGGCTCGGGCGCCCGCAACCCCCCACCCAGCGCCAGCAGCGCCGGCGAGGCGATCGCGACCGAGCTGTACGTGCCCACCGCGACGCCGATCAGCATGGCGAACGCGAACCCATGCACCCCGGCCCCGCCGAGGATGTAGAGCGTCAGCACCGCCAGCAGCGTCGTCCCGGACGTCAGCACGGTCCGGCTGATCGTCTGGTTGATCGAGTCATTGACGATCTGCGGCGTCTCCCGCGCCAACCGGCCGCGGTTCTCCCGGATACGGTCGAAGACCACGATCGTGTCGTTGAGCGAGTAGCCGACGATCGTCAGCACCGCCGCGACCATGGCCAGGTCGATCTTGAACGGGTCGAGCAGGAACAGTCCGAACACGTCCAGGGCCTGGAGGTAGCCGCTGATGGCGACCAGGCCCAGCGTGAGGGCGACGTCGTGCACCAGCGCGATGATCGCCGCCAGCCCGTAGCGGATCGAGCCGAAGCGGAGCCAGATGTAGGCCACGACGGCCAGCAGGGAGAGCGAGAGGGCGACGATCGCCTGCTGCTGCATCGTGCCGGAAACCTGGCTGGAGAAGTTATTGACGCTGGCGAGGCTGGTGTCGCGCCGCAGGGCGTCGACCACCAGGCTCCACTCGGTGTCGGCCAGCCCGCCCCGGTCGGCGAAGGCGTCGGGGTCTTCGATATAGTTGGTCCCTTCGTCGCGGGTCATCACGACGGCGGCGCTGTAGTAACGGTTGCCCTCGGCGTCGGTCGAGGCGGGGGCGCCGATGGGCTCGACGGTGTATTGCCGGAAGCCGAGCTTCTCAAACGCCGGCTGCATCCGCATGCGGGCGATACGGTCCTCGATATCTTCGATGGTGACCGCGGGGCGGAGGTCTTCAAGCACGATCGCGGCGCCGCCGAGATAGTCGGTCGCGTCGACGTTGACCAGCGGCCGGTCGATGTCTTCCCCGAGGTTGGCGGTCCGGATCGGGAAGACCGGGGCGTTGCCGATCCGTTCGGCGTCCATCCGCGCGAAGTCGATCGGCCGGGTCTGGGCCAACTCGTCGGCGAACGCGGCCTTGACCAGGCCGGAGACCGCCAGCGCGTCGGTCATCAGGGTCGAGACCCCGAAGGCGTTGGCGGCGTCGCCGGTGGTTTCGCCTTCGGTGACGACGCTGGCCTGCTCGAAGAGCCTGAAATCGAGCGGGTCGGCGTTGGGGTCTTCCGCCGCCCGCTCCTCGGCCTCGGCGACGACGGTCCGGAGCCGGTCGGCGATCGTCTGCCGGTCCGCGGGGACCGGCTCGCTGTTCTGCAGCAGGGCGGCCACGGCGCCGTAGGCCTGCAGTCGCTCGCGGGCCTCGCCGATCGGCAGGGTCTGGTCGTCCTTGAGGTCGAAGCTCACCTGCGTGCCCGAGCGGAACTCGATATCGAGCATGTCCACGCCGCGGTAGGCGACCATCGAAATGCCTGAGATCATGAGGATGCCGCTGATGACGAAGAAGCCGTAGCGCTTGGACACCCAGTTGATGTTGGGCGAGAGGGTCCTGCCGATCGCGGGGATCAGGGTCGGGAGCATCGGCAGGCCGCGGACCTTGCCGAAGACGATCGCCATCTCGACGATCACCCGGGTGGCGAACAGGGCGGTGAACAGGGTGGCGAGGATGCCGATCATCAGCGTGATCGCAAAGCCTTTCACCTCGGCCGACGCGGTGTAAAACAGCACGACGCAGGTGATGAACGTGGTAATGTTGGCGTCGATGATGGTGGAGAACGCCTTTTCGTAGCCTAGCCTGACCGCGGTCTTGAAATCGGCCTTGCGGGCGAGCTCCTCGCGGATGCGTTCGAAGATCAGGACGTTGGCGTCGACGGCCATGCCGATGGTCAGGACGATGCCCGCGATGCCCGGGAGGGTGAAGGTCGCCTGAAACATCGCCATCGTGCCCAGGATCAGGACCATGTTGGTGAAGAGGGCGAAGTCGGCGATCAGGCCGAAGGCCAGGTAGTAGGCGGCCATGAAGACGGCGACGAGGATCAGGGCGGCGATGGCCGCCTTGAGCCCGGCCTCGAGGTTGTCCTGGCCCAGCTGCGGGCCGGTGGTCTTGATCGAGATCGGGTACTCGCCGATCGTGCCCTCGAGCGAGCCGGCGCGGAGGGTGCGCAGCAGGTAGGCCAGTTCGGTCTGGTTGAAGCCCCCGCGTCCGCCGGAGATCTGGCCGCGGGTGGTGATGATGCCGCCGTCGCTGGACAGGCGCGGGGAGGAGATGACCTGCCCGTCGAGGACAATGGCCATCTCACGCCCCTGATTCGCGCGGTGCAGGGACCCCATGAGCTGCCCGCCGACCGCGTTGAGGGTGAAGTCGATCGCGGGCTGGCCGAGCTCGTCGGCCCCGCGCCGTGCGCCGGTGAGCTCCCAGCCCTCGTCGGCGTAGGTGATCGCCATGCCGGGGATGTTCGCGAGCAGGAGATAGTACCGGCCGCCGTACTCGGCGCCGATGATGTTACGCGAGTTGAAGAAGGTTCCCGGATCGCGTTCGAGGGCGGCGAGGGAGGCGTCAGACTCGACGTACTCGGCGATATCGTCGATCGCGAACCACCGCCACGGCTTGGAGCGTCCCGCGTTGGGGCCGCGCTCCTGGAGCTGCTCGAGGTAGCCCTCCACGTCCAGGCCCGGCTCGTTCGTCGCCGCGACGATGCGGAACTCCAGGATGCCTGAGCCCTGCAGCAGGGTGATCAGGTCGTTGGGGTCGTCCAGCGGGCCCTTGACCTCCTCGTAGGAGGCGTAATCAGCGGCGACCTTTCGGATCTGCTCGGCCTGCTCGGGGTGGTCGGCGACGAGCTGATCGATCGCCTCGTCCCGCGCGCTCACCCCCGCGTTGCCGGGGCGGGTGTTCTCGGCGGCGAACGCCTTCTCCAACTCGGCCGGCGTGACGTTGGACGCCAGCTTCTGGTTCAGCGCCTGGTTGTAAGCGTCCCGCGCCGCGTTGTACGCCCGGGCGTGGACGATCAGCTCCTGCAGGAGGTTGTCGACGGTTTTCTGAAGCGTTTCCTGTTCATCGCCGACCGCTTCGTTCAACGCCGCCTGGGCCTCGTTGTAGGCCGCCTGGGTCTGCTGGTTGACGTTGGAGGCCTCGGCGAACGCGTCGTATAGCGTCGCCAGCTCCCGGAGCTTGGCGAGGGTCTGGGGGTTGTTCTTGGCAAGCTTTTCCAGCTCGGCCGAGCGTTGCTCGGCGGGCATCTGCATGGCGTTTTCAACCTGCCGGGGGTTGAGCTGGCCGGCGAAGAGCGCCTTCTCCGCCTCCTTGAACGCCTCGCGGCGCTGCTTGACCTCGGGCGACGCCAGGGCCATCTGGATCTCGATCCGGTTGCCCGCGACCTGCCGCCAGACCAGGTTCATCAGCCCGCTGGGGTCGACCCGCTCGCGGAGCACTGAGATCGTCTCGTCGATGATCTGTTCGTTGCTGCGGCCGGTGTCCTCGGGGATGTTGACGTTGTAGATCAGCGTCGTGCCGCCCGCCAGGTCGATCCCGGGCTTGAGCCGGGTCGACGGCGGATAGAGCAGCAACGCGAACAGCGCGATGACCAGGACGACGACGATCGGTTTCCAGAGCGGGTATTTCATAGTGGAAAAGGGGATGACGGGTGAGCTGGGCTCGGTGTTGGGGCGCCGCCCGGATCGGCGGGGCGTCATCGGGTTTTACCGTTCGGTTAGCTTTTTTCCCTGTCGAGGACGGCCTGGATGGCGGACTTGGAAAAACGAAGGCGCGAGTTGGTGTTCTCGTCGACCTTGACGACGACCTCGTCGTCGCGGACCTCGACGATGGTGCCGAGGATGCCCCCGACGGTCTGGACCTTGTCGCCCTTGCCCATGGCGGCGAGCATGGCGGCTTTTCTTTTCTTCTCCTTGCGGCCCCCGCCGATCATGAAGACCCACATCACCACGAGGATCAGCAGCAGGAACAGCCACATCTCCGAGCCCATGCCGGGCGGGGGGGCGTTGGCCGGGGCGTTGCCGGTCTGGGTCCCGCCGTCGGCGGTGGTGGTCGCGTCGCCGTTGCCGGCGTTAGGCGCGGCGTTGGCGGGGCCGGCGGCGGGAGCGTCGGGCACGTTGGGGGGCGGGGCGTCCTGGGCCAGGAAGGTCGGGATCGCGTCGAACATTCGTGAGTCTCGCTTGCGGTAGGCGGCCGTGGCCGGCGGATCGGTCGGGTCACACGCCGGCGACCGGCCAGGCGTCGGCGACGAAAGACCAGTCATTCTCGCGGATCGCCCGTCGGATGTCCAACAGCAGCCTTTGGAAGTGGCGGATGTTATGCAGGCTCACGAGGATGCCCCCGAGCATCTCGTCGGCGGCGAACAGGTGCCGCAGGTAGCTGCGGCTGAACCCGCCCCCGCACGCGGGGCAGTCGCACCCCGGGTCGATCGGCGCCGGGTCGTCCCGGAACCGGGCGTTGCGCAGCCGGATCGGGCCCGTGGGGGTGAACGCCGAGGCGTTACGGGCGTTGCGCGTGGGCAGCACGCAGTCGAACATGTCCACCCCGGCCCGCACCGCGGCGACGATGTCGCGCTCGTAGCCCACGCCCATCAGGTACCGCGGCTTGCCGTCGGGCAGCAGCGGGGCGGTGTGGTCGACAACTCGCTTGATGTCGTCGGTCCCCTCGCCGACCGCGACCCCGCCGATCGCGTAGCCCGGCAGGTCCAGCTCGCCCGCCCGGCTCGCGCACCACTCACGCTGCGTGAGGTCGGTGCCGCCCTGCACGATGGCGAACAGCGCCTGCTCCGCCGGCCGGCCGTGGGCCCGGATGCAGCGCTCCAGCCAGCGCAGCGTGCGCTCGTTGGCGGTTTGAACACGCTGGTGGTATCCCGCGTCGTCCATCCCCGCCTCGGCGGGCAAACCCATCCCCTTGGCCCGGGCGAGCTGGTGGTCGTTTTTCGTCTGCGCCGGGGGACAGTCGTCGAACGCCATGATGATGTCCGCGCCGAGCTGGTTCTGCACCTGCATCGACCGCTCGGGCGTCAGCTCGATCATCGCCCCGTCGAGGTGGCTCTTGAACGTGACCCCATCATCGTTGATCCGGTTGATGTCGCTGAGGCTGAACACCTGGAACCCGCCCGAGTCGGTGAGGATCGGCCCGTCCCACCTCATCCACGCGTGCAGCCCGCCCATCCGGTCGACGAGCTCGCTGCCGGGTCGGAGCATGAGGTGGTAGGTGTTGCCGAGGATGATCTGGGCGCCCACGGCCGCGACCTGCTCGGGCAGCAACCCCTTGACCGTCGCCTGGGTGCCGACGTTCATGAACGCGGGGGTGTCGAACGCCCCGTGCGGCGTCGTCACCCGGCCCACACGGGCCCGGCTGGTCGCATCGCGGTCTTCGATCTCGAACTGAATCGCCGTCATCGCGGCGGATGATACCGCCTCGGCCCCGGTCGCCGCTTCATGAGGCCTGTTTCTGCCGCTTGGTCGCCTCGTTGAGCGTCTTTTTCTCGCGGCGGGTCAGGCTCTGGAGCCCCTGGGTGCGGACCTTGTCGAGGATACGGTCGACCTCCGCCTCGGTCGCGGCCTCCTTCTCCTTTTTCCGCTTGAACCGGCCGTCGTTGACGCCTCTTTGAATCGCGGAGGGCGAGAGGCGGTCGGCCCAGTCGAGCCAATGAGCTTTTTTCATGAGGATAAAGCCAAATAGCGCCCCGCCGAGGTGGGCCGCCTCGCCGCCGGAGTTTTCACCGTCAACCATGACCATGAAGAACGCAATGCCAATCAGCACCCACGCCAAGACACGGATCGGTATCGCAATAGGCGGGAAGAGCAGATGGATTCTTTTATCCGGGGCAACGGTTGCAACGCCTACGAGTACGCCGAAGATCCCAGCCGACGCCCCCACCAGCGGCGTTCCCGCGCCATCGTTAAGGAAAAAGGGGATATTGGGATGTCCGGCAAGCATCCCCGCTCCCAGCAGCAGCAGATAAAGCAGCGCCCCCCCCGCCCCGCAGATCAGATAGAACGCCAGATAGCGTTTCGATCCCAGATACGACTCGACAAATCGGCCAAGGAAGAACAGGATCACCAGGTTGAAGATGATGTGCAGCAGGCCGGCATGCAGGAACTGAAAGGTCAGGAATCGCCAAACCTGCCCATACCGGATCGCGTCGGTTGCGTTGAAGTTGCCCCATTGCGTCAGGATGCCGCCAGCCCAGTAAGGCCGGCCCATCATCCGGGCGGAAAAGCCGTCGATGAAGAACACCGCAATACAAATCATGATCAGCCAGAAATTGACTGAATTGCCCTTCACACGGCTAAAGAAGTCGTGATCTGACGTGCCTTGGTGATAATCGCGATCTTGCCAGGCCATCCATCGTCCTCGTCTCAGCGTTTGTCCGCGGCCCCCAACGACACGTGAAAGAGCAGTGTCGCGATCGTCTTTGCGTCCCGGATCACGTTGTCACGGATCATGGTCATCACGTCTTGTATCGGCAGGATCTCCGGCGTGATCCGTTCGGTCTCGTCGAGGTTCTGCCCCTCGTGGGTCAGCCCGGTCGCCCGGTAGGCGGTGAGCAGCTCGGTGCAGAACCCCGGCGAGGGATAGAAGCTCGTGAGCCGCTCGATCTCGCCGGCGGCGTAGCCGGTCTCCTCGACCAGCTCCCGGGCGGCGCAGGCGTCGGGGTCTTCGCCGGCCTCGATCGTCCCCGCGGGCAGCTCCCAGAGCGTCTGGCCGACCGCGAAGCGTTCGTTGCGGATCATGACCACGGTCCGCTCGTCCAGCAGCGGCAGGATCACCACCGCGTCGCTGGGCACGACGACCTCGCGGCGCATCACGCCCCCGTCGCGGCGGTCCAGCTCGAGGGCCCGGACCGTGAACCGGGCCCCGTCGAACACGGTGGCGGCGTTGTCCAGATGCGCGTTCATCCCGGCATTGTACGCGCCCCGTTCGTCCGGCGTTCGCCGGCGGGGCGGTCGATGGTCCGGCGCCGCGGCCGGTCATCCACGGTTTACGGTCGGGCGAGGGGACCGCGGATGACATCCGCGGCTTTGTGGGGTGTGTTGATGTGACCGTTCGGGGGAGAAGTCAGTCGTTCTGCTGATCCTGGCCGCCATCGCCCATTTTCTCGGCCCGTCTGCGCAGCGCCAGGATGCGCAGCTGGATCGCTTCCAGGTCGCGCTCCAGGGCGGTCAGGTCGTCGGAGAGCGTCGCGCGCCCCGTCTCCGCGATATGCTGCTCGCGGCGCTGCTGCTCGGCGTCGGCCTTGGCCTCGTCCATGCTGTTGATGATCACTCCGATGAACAGGTTGAGCATGATCATCGTGCCCAGCAGCACGAACGATACGAAGAACCCGATCGCGATCATCGGCCTGGCCTCCGACGTGCGGGGCAGGTCGGTCTGGTTGACGTAGCCGGCGTAGCGGTCCGAGCCGTACATCTGGATGTACATCACGTCGGTCCAGTCTTCGAGCGTGGCGACGCGGAACAGCGTGAGCATGGCCGTGCCCAGGTCGCTGAAATGGGTCGGGTCGTTGCCGCGGAACAGGAACACGCCCAGCACCGCGTAGATGTAGAACAGCAGCAACAGCAGCAGCCCCACCCAGACCATCGACGGCAGGCTGCGCAGCAGGGAGCCGACGAGCAGTTGCAGGCTCGGGACCGCGCTGACGAGCCGGGCCGCCCGCAGCACCCGCGCCAGCCGCAGCACCGCCGCGAACTCGCCGTGCAGCGGCAGGAAGCAGACCACGATGATGGTGAAGTCGAAGATGTTCCACGGGTCGCGGAAGTAGCGGTGCCACTTCGCGCCGTGCTGGAACATCTTGAGCGCCGCTTCGACGACGAACAGCCAGAGGATGATCCGGTCGGCCAGGTGCAGCAGGTCGCCGTACCGTTCCATGAGCGACGGGCTGGTCTCGAGCCCGACCACCACGCCCGCGGCGATGATGACGCCCAGGACGGACCACTGGAAGGCGCTGGTGGCGACGAGGCGCCGGACGCGTTCGGTCAGTTTGTGGGTGTCGCCCCCAGTCATGCTTCAGCCGGTCAAAACGGGGGCTTGGTAACTGCTGCGCTCGGCGCCGCCCTCGGCGACGGAGGACTTGAAGTCGCAGGCGTGTGCGTCGGGCCCGAAGCCGAAGTCGTCCGCGTACAGCTCGGTGATCTTCGCGAGCATGTCGTCGGGCAGCCGCGTGTCCTCGCACGCGGCGGCGAACTCGGCGATGTCGTTCTCGTTGAGGATGTTCGGCTCGATCGAGACCAGCCCCGGCTGTGACGCGAGCCACTTGAACGCGAACTGCCGGATGCTCAGCCCAAGCCGCTCGGCCATGGGCCGGACGATCTCGTTCTTCTTCAGCCCGTAGACCAGCCAGTTGCGGTCGCGGAACTTGCGGTGGTCTTTGGGATCGAAACGGTGGTCGGGAGACTTGAACTCTTCGTCGAGGATGCCCGAGTTGGTCGGGACGCGGGAGATGACGCCCCCGCGGCCGCGTTTGGCGGCGATCTCGCAGCACTCCCGGCCCGGGTCCTGCTCGTACATGTTGAACACCGTCTGCACCGTCGCGGCGTCGCGCTCGATGAACGCCTGGTGACACTCCTCACGCCACCCGATGGCGGGGCCCACCGCGATGCCCCACGCCCGGATCTTACCCTCGGCCTTGAGGGCCTCGAGCGTCTCGAACACCTCGTCGGCGTAATGGGCGAGCTTGATGTTGTGGGCTTGGTAGAGGTCGATGCAATCGGTCTTCATCCGCTGGAGGGAGCGTTCGAGGTCGGTGCGGATGAAGGCGGGGGAGAAGTCCTGCCTGCGTTCGCGGTGCGAGCCCTCCTCGCCGGGGTCGGAGTAGAAGTCGTAGCCGAACTTGGTGGAGAGCACGAGCCTGTCGCGCCCGGCGTAGCGGATGGTCTCGACCATGCGCTGCTCGGCCAGCCCGTTGCCGTAGGCGGGGGCGGTGTCGAAGAAATTGACGCCATGATCGACCGCGGCGTTCTGTATCCGGACGGCGTCGTCGTCGGTGAAGTCGCCCCACCAGTTCGTGCCGAAGACGAAGTTGCCAAAGCCCAGGAGGGAGACGGAGAGGTCGGCGCCGGGGATGTCGCGGTATTCCATGCGGATATGATACGCCGTCTGCGGGAGACGGGGGGATCATTGGTAACGGTATGAAAATCGTTTCGCGCCGGGCGCGTCATCCCGGTCGCAGGGGCGTCAGCGCGAGTGTTTGGCTTCGAGGGCGTCGAAGCCGCGTTTGAACGCGGGACCGCCGAGGTTGGGATCGGTGAGCTGGAGCTGGCGGACACGCAGGGGGATATCTTCGGTGTTCTCGCCGAGGCGGTCGTTGATGGTGAGGCGTTTGAGCCAGGCGTTCCACCACTCGGGCGGGTAAGGCTGGCCGAGGCCGTTGATAAGCCGGTCGTAGTAGCCGGCGGCATTGATGAGGGAGGCCTCGTCGCCGACGTCGAAGAGGGTGTCGGCGTACTCGCTCATCACGGCCGCGTCGTCGGGGAAGGCGGCGATGAGCGGCCGGAGGACCTCGAGCGCCTGGTCCGTCTCACCGGCGAGGCGGAGGGACTTGCTCTGGATGAGGCGGAACGCGAGCATCTCTTCCTCGGAGAAGCCCTGGCCGGCGGCCCACTCGGCGAGCACGTTGGCCAGCCGGGCGGCGGTGGCGGCCAGCGACTGGGCCTGGTTTTCCAGACGCTGCTTCTCCGCCGCGACCAGGGTCTGGGTTTCGGCCAGCCGCAGCCGGGCGATCTCCGTGTCGAGGTCGGTGAGCACCTGGTCGATCACTGCCGCGGCGTCGTCGGGGAAGGCGGCCATCATGGCGCGGGCTTCGCGCGCCGCGTCGTCGTGCCGTCCGCCGTTCACGAGCGTGACGATCCGCTTCTCGTAGCCGAGGCGGACCAGATCGGGCGCGGCGGCGAAACGGTTCTCAAAGTTCGCCAGCCGCTGGACGGCCGCGTCCGCGTCGCCCCCCGCGGCGTCGGCGTCGGCGAGCACGAGCGTCGCCCCCGCCAAGGCGCGCATCGCCGCGTCGGCGCGCTCGGGGTCCGCGTCGTTCATCGCCGGTTGGGCCGCGTTGAGCACCCGATCCGCCTCCTCGGCGGTCTGCTCCCAGGGCTTGAGGCCGGCCTTGGACAACTCGGCCATGCTGAACAGCCGTTCGCGCTGGGCGTCGAAATACGCCGGGTGGTCGAACGGGACACGCTCGTACTGGGCGATCGCCGCCTCGTAGTTGCCCGCCAGCTGCTCGATGGCGTAGCCGTAATACAGCCGCTCGTTGTCCGCCGCCGGCGAGACGGAGTACTTCTCGAACAGGACCCGGGCCGCACGGCGGTAGGCCTCGTCGATGCCCGCCGGGCGGGGCGTTGCTTGGTGCATGCTGCGCAGCAGGTCGACCCCGATCGCGATCGCGTCGTCCGCGACCGGCTGATCCGGGCTCTCATCCGCTGCGGTGACGAGCAGGTCGGCCACCCGCGCCAGGTTGTCGAGGCTGTCCGGGTCGGACCAGTAAAGCGCCAGCGCCAGGTTGAAACGCGCGTTGGCGAGCACCGCCGACGGGGTCCCCGCGCCGACCAGCGATTCGTTGACCACGATCGCGCGCTGGAGCTTGTCCTGGGCCTGGACCTCCAGGTCGGCGTCGCCGTTTTGCTGCGCCTGCACCGCGAGGTTCTGCCCCTCGATGCGCGCCACCTCCCCGATCGCCATCCGGACGATCGGCGGCAGCCCGGACAGATCGGCGTCGGGCGACAGCTGCTGTTCCCACCGGGTGTAGATGTAATTCTTCAACGGATCGGCCTGCTCGCCGAGCTCGGGCGCGTTGAGCAGGTCGAGATAGATCTCGTACGCGTCGGCCACCTCGGCGGGCGACGCGGCCTGCTGGAGCAGGAATCGGAACGCCTCATCGGTCACCAGCAGGCGGTAGAGCAGGTTGCTCTTGACGACCGGGTGGTTCTCCAACGCGATGAGGCTGTCAACCGCGGCGCTGGTCTGCTTCTGCCGATTGAGTGCGTCGGCGCGGGCGAGGTTGGCGGTGAGATCGGCCAGGTCGCGCTGCCGGGAGGCGATGACCGGGTCGAGCAGCGGCAGGGCCTGATCAGGCTGGCCCAGCCGGTTGTGGGCCCGGCCGGTCAACACCATGGACGGGTCGCGTATGCCGGCGAGGTCGGACGCGTCGTCGACGAACGGCTTGAGCTTCTCGATCGTGAGCCCGGCGAGCCGCCGCCGCTCCTCGTCGGGCGTCGCGGCCTGGCTGCGCACCTTTTCGTTGCGGCCGAGGTTCGCGAAATACGGCGCGTCGTCCGGCAGCAGCGAGGTGAAGAGGGCCGACATGCCCAGGTAGTACTGGGTCCGTTTCTTCCAGTACTCATCGATCATGCGGGTCCACAGGCCGGTGTTGACCCGCTTGGCGGTGTGGTCGGCGTCTCGGGGCAACAGGCCCTGGAGCTGAAAGAAGCGCAGGTCGGCGTCGCTCACCGCTTCGAACGCCTCGGCCACGACCGCGCGGTACGCCTGTTCCTGGTCGGCCGTCGGCACGCCGAACGCGTAGAACTCCGCTGCGTTCTGACGGATGACCTGCAGGTACTCGATCAGCAGCAGCTCCGCGAGATCGGTCTGCCAGATCGGGCGCTGCTCATGATCGTAATAGTCCTTGATGAGGCTGCGCAGGCCTTCGAGGGCGTTGTCGAACGCGATGAGCTGTTCTTCGCGGTCGAGCCCCGGGTCGCCGTACTGGATGCGGTATTGGGCGATCTCGATCAGCCGGTCGAGCACGGGGTCGTCCGACGGCTCGGTCTCGACCAGGTGCAGCAACAGCTCGCTCATCCCCTCGTTGGCCAGCCCGTCGACAAGCATGCCCTTGTCGAGGTTGGACAGCTGCGCCGCGGCGGGCGCGGCCGGCAGGGCCATGAGCAGGGCGAGCGTACAGATCGGCGCAGCGACGGCTCGCGAGAGGCGGGCGGTCCAACTGCGGCGGTCTGGGGTCATCGGCGGTTCCTCGGTCTACTGGGAAGGTTGCTGCGCGGTCGCGAAGCTGACGTTGCTGTACCGGGCCGCGATGGCGGCGTTAAAAGCGTTGACCACGTGCTGCCAGCGGACGCGCCCGTCGGGCCGGATGATGACGGGGTTGTCGGGGCGGTAGGCGCCGGTGGTGCGCCCGCGCTCGGGGTCGTCTTGCAGGCCGATCAGCACGCGGATCAGGTCCGAGAACGTGTTGACGCTGGGGGCCCCTTCGATGCTGATGCGGACCCCGGCGAGCGAAGCGGAGGTGAGGTTGATGTTGAGCGGCCGGTCGGGGGGCTTGATGCTTTCCTTGGGCGTGCCGCCGCCCTGGGGCAGCTTGGCGAGGATCACGCCTTCGCCGACGCTGAAATTGGCGGTCAGAACGAAATAGATCAGCAACAGGAACACCACGTCGATCATGGCCGTGAGATTGAGCTGCATCTTGGCCGGGGGCAGGCCGCGCTTCTTCCGGGCGGATTGATGGTGGGGGACCTGTTCCGGGTGGTCGGGTTGTTGGGGATCGTTGGGTGGCACGGGGCGGTGGGGTCTCGCTTAGTTCTCGCCGAGGTCGCCGGGGGTGGGGCCCTCGTCGGGCAGGAAGGCGACGAGGTTGACTTTGCTGATGCCGGCGCCGGTGATCGCGCCCATGATCGGCTGGACGGCTTCGTAATACAGGGCGCTGTCGGCGCGGAGCAGCACCTCGACCTCGGGGTTGTTGGCTTTGGCGGCCTGCAGCGCGTTGGTGATGCCGTCGAGATCACCCACGTTGAACCGCGTGAGTGACACGGTCACGTACGCCGGCTCGCCGTCCCACATCAGCGGGTTGTTCCGGTCGCGCACGCCCGGCATCGGGGCGACGTTCACCACGACCCGGTCCACCTCGCCCAGCTCGAACGTCTTGGGGTCGGCCAGGTCGGGCACCACCATCTCCACGTTCTCTTCCGCCACGATCTTGTTGACCAGCATGAAGAAAACGATGAGCAGAAACACCACGTCGATGAGCGGGGTGATGTTCATCTCCGGCTTGGCCGGGCCGCGTTGATGGACTTTGGACATAAACGGTCAGGGGGTGGGTGAAACGGGGGTCGGGGCGGGGATCCTTGGGCGGTTCATTCGGGCTTGGGCGTAGCGCGGGGGCGGTCCTTGCTGCTGGAGCTGGACGACTTCTTGCTGGGCTTGAAGGGGCTGATCAACTCCTCAGCCATGAGCATGCCTTCGCTGGTGAGGGCGTCGACCTTATTCCGCATCAGGGCGTAGGCGGCCAGGGCGGGCATGGCGACGACCAGCCCCCAGAAGGTGGTGACCAGCGCGGTGGAGATGCCGGCCGCCAGCGCGCCCGGGTCGGCGCTGCCGCCCGAGGCGACCAACTGCTGGAACGCCACGATCATGCCATACACCGTGCCGAACAGGCCCAGCATCGGGGCGATGTTGCCCAGCACGTTGAGGTATTCCAGCGGCCGCAGGATCCGGGTGGTCTCCGCGTCGCCCACCTCCTCGATCGCCCGCTCCATCGCCGAGTAACCGTTGGCGGCCTCGTTGAGCCCGGCGGACGCCACCTTGCCGAGGTACGACTCATCGGTCGCGGCGAACTCGATCGCGTCGCGGTACTTCTTGGCCGCGATCAGTTCCTCGATCTCGCTCCGCGTCTCCTCGGGCAGCACGGTCGTCTTGCGGTAGGCGAGGGCGACCTTGATCGTGTAGCCGATGCTTACCGCTGACAACGCCAGCAGGAACCAGATGATGACCAGGCCCAACAGGTCGTCGGCCCACAGGAACTGGGTGAACCAGCTGACGGTGTCGGTGGTCTCCTGGGCGGCGGCGGGCGACGCCGCGGCGAGCGCGACCAGAGCGGGAAAGATCAATCGACGCATGAAGGTCATTCCTTACAAGGTGGCGAAGACGAAATCGTTGCTATAAATAGAAAAACAGTTTTCAGGATGAGTCCGCCCCGGTGAGCTTCATCAGCCGTTGGTGGTAGTCGGGGTCGGCCTCCTCATCGATTTCAATCGTGGCCCGGTCGTAAAGCTCGCGGGCCTTGTCGGGCCGGCCGATCTTATCGTGAATGTAACCGAGTTCGAGCACGGACGGGCCGTACATCAGGCTTTTGGGGAAATACACCATCACCCGGACGAAGCTGAGCCCAGCGGATTTATACAGGGCCTCGTCGTCGCTTGCATCGGCCAACGCGAGCAGGGCCCGGCCGTGCAGATAAAGTTTTTCCGACATATTGCCGCTCGATAACAGCTGCTGGTCGGCCTCCGCGCGGGCCTCGGCGAACTTGCCGGCCCGCAACAGCTCGGCGACCGGGTCGTCTTCGGTCACATCCTTGGGCAGCACCACCGCGGACGCGGCCGCCTCGGGCGCCGCCGCCGCCCCCGCCGGATCCCCCGCTTCGGCCGGCTCGGCCTGGGCGGCCGCGATCAGCTCGTCCAGCACCGCCTGCGCCGCGGGCGCTGCGCGCCGCCGGGCGTTGGTCAACTGACGGACGATCCGCGCCTTCTGCTGGTCCGAAGACTGCGCGACCGATTTGAGCGGCGGGTTTTCCAGAAAGAACGGGTCGGCCTTGCCGTTGACCAGCGCCAGGTAAGCCCGCACCGCCTTGGGGCCGTCGTTCAATTGATTGTACGCGTCGGTGAGTTTCCAGTTGAGGTACTGCTTGAGCCAGTCCGGCCGCGCCTTGGGCAGCGCGGCCTCGAACGCGGCGGCGGCGGCCTTGGCGTCGCCCGCCGCCAGGGCGGCGTCGCCTTGCTCCACCTGCGGGATGGCCGCGACCTTGATCGCCTGCAGCTTGATCAGCTCCTCGCTCACCTCGTTGCCCCCCGGGTTCAGGAAGACGATCCGGCCGTCAGCGAAACTGTTGATCGCCACCCCGTCGTACCAGAAGCCCGAGAGCTGGACCGAGTCCGCGCGGGTCGTGAACGCGGCGAGCATCAGAAGCAACGCGGTCGGGAGGGACAAACAGGGGCGGGTGTGCATGGCTTATTGAATCCCTAATTCACTTTCCGGCACAAAACGATGCACCCCGCCGCTGCGGTTGCTGATCAACTCCAGGGTCCCCTTCAGGCCGAACTCCGTCAGCGGGTCGTGGTAGAGGAACTGGATCGTGTTGATTTTTGTGTTGCTCTTGTTGGCTTCCTCGATCTCACGCAGCAGCCGGCGCTGGTCGACCTCGTAGCGTCCTTCGCCGGTGATGTTGTCCGAGAGCAGGTAAAGCAACTGGGGCTTGTAGCGCAGCGCGGTGCGCAGCGCCTTGATGGGGCTGGATTTTCCGACCGCGACGATATTGTGATTGCTCGTATCGATCCAGTCGGTGACGCGTTGCTTGGTTTGGGCGTCGGCTTTTTTCAGGCCGCGGGGGGGGACCTCGATCACGCTGTCACCCTGGAAAAAGATGATGGTGAACGACTGTTTCTCGCTGAGCTGCTGGATGGTTTTTTTCAGCTCCAGGATGACAAAGGGCAGTTCGGCGATAAGCGAGCCGGAGGCGTCGACCAGGAAGACGATGCGCCGGGCGTTGCCCCCGGCGCCGAAGAAGCTGGTCTTGAACTGCCCGGCGCCGGCGACGTCGGTCCCGAACGGGCTGGCCTTGCCCGCCGAGCCCCCGGTGACGCCGATGAGAGTGTTCCGCGTGTCGACCGTGGACCGCAGCGCCGTGCTCGTGGCGGTGCTGCGCGAGACGCTGCGTCGGGCCGCGCTCGATGTCCGCTGGACCCGCTGGGTGGTCTTCATCTGGAGCGGGGCCCCGGGGGTCTGGCTGAGGCGGATGACCGGGACGATCACTTCCTCCTCGTCGACGCTCGTCACCGTCGACCAGACGATGAAGACCGCCAGCAGCACGAGCCCCGCGTGGAAGATGATCGAGATGCCCCAGGGCAGCAGGGACATCAGGGTGGCGTTGACCTCTTCGCCGACCGACGGCTGGTCGTCCTGCTCCATCTCCTCTTCAACCGCCGCCAGCTCGTTGAGCGATTCGGACTGTGGGGCGTCGTTCGCGTCGCCCTCGTCTGGTTCCGGGGGCGGGGGCGGGGCCGACGGCTGCGTATCGGCAAATCCGAACGTCAGCATGATCGCATGGTCTCCAAAGACGAAACGCCTGGCATAGGTCAGATACCGCCTGATTAGGATAATCAGAGCCGCAACGGATCGCGTGGGTCCTTCATTGAACACCAATTACCGGTTTTTGTCCAGTAGGATGATTGGCATAAGTTGCGTCGGGGCTGCGAAATCACGAGAATGCCCCGCCCATTTTCACTACTTTTCACAGATTGAGAGAGTTCAATGAGTAAGACTCGACCGGCCCGTTCTCAGGGCAAGAAAACCCTGACCATGGCCTTTATCGGCGCCGGAGGGATCGCCAACGCCCACCTCAGCGCCCTGAAGAACTTCGTCGATGTCCGCGTGATCGGCCTCTCCGACGTCGCCATGCCGCCGATGGAGGAAAAGGCCGACGAGTACGGCATCCCCCGGGAAAACCTGTTCACCGATTACAAGAAGATGCTGCGGAAGCTCAAGCCGGACGCGGTCAACGTCTGTACGCCCAACGGCCTGCACGCCCCGGCATCCATTGCTGCGCTCAAGGCCGGCGCCCACGTCATCGTCGAAAAACCCATGGCCCTCAACGCCAAGGAGGCCAAGGCCATGATCGCCGCCGCCAAGGCCGCCAAGAAGAAGCTCTGCATCGGCTTTCAGTACCGCTTCGACCCCAAGACCGTGTTCCTCAAGCGGCTGGTTGACGACGGCGTGATGGGCGACATCCGCTTCGGCCGCGTCCAGGCCCTGCGGCGACGCGGCATCCCCAACTGGGGCGTGTTCGGCCGCAAGGAACTGCAGGGCGGCGGCCCGATGATCGACATCGGCGTCCACGTCCTGGAGATGTGCCACTACACCATGGGCAGCCCCCGGCCCGTCGCCGCCGTCGGCATGACCGATACCTACCTCGGCAACAAGCCCTCCAAACGCGTCGCGTCCAACTGGGCCGGCTGGGACTATAAGACCTACACCGTCGAGGACCTCGCCATCGGGCACATCCGTTTCGAGGACGGGGCCGTCATCCACGTCGAGGCTTCGTTCGCCGCCCATCATGAGCACAACGGGACCATGGACTTCCAGATCATGGGCACCAAGGGCGGCGCCAAGTGGGGCGCGTCCGAGGTCTTCACCGACCAGAACGGCTACATGATGAACATGACGCCGGCCTACGTCGGGAACATGAAGGGCTTTGGGACCTACTTCAACCTGAAGCTGCGCGACTTTGTCGACCATTGCCTCTACGACAAGCCCACGATCATCGCCGCCGAGCAGGGCCTGATGGTCCAGCAGATGCTCGACGCGATCTACGAGTCCGCCGACAAGGGCGGCGCCGAGGTCCTGATCAAGTAACACAAATCACAAGAAAAACGTAGACGTTGAGAGCGCCGGAGCCCCGCATGCGCATGCGAGGCTAAGGGGCGGCGGATAACACGCGGGTTCAGCCCGTGGGGTACACGTCGTAGCGATGGGACTTGCCCCGGTGCGTCGCCGCGGGCGGTGCATCGGCCAATGGCGGGGCGTGGCGCGGCCGCTTGACCACCACCCGCCGCGTCGCCCGGCGCCGCGCCGCGTCCAGCAGGGCCGGGGCGTCTTCATCTGCGCCCACGATCCGTCGGAGCACCCACATCGCTTTCCGCTCGCGGGCCGACTTGCGTTTGGGCGGAAACATCGGGTCGAGATAGACCACCTCGTGCGGCGGCAGCGTATGCAGCGCGTCGATCGCGTTGGCGCGGACCGGCCGGACACGGCAGGCCACGTCCGGCAGCCAGCGTCCGGCGCGGCGGGTCGCGTCGGCCAGCAGCAGCGCGAGCACCGGGTCGCGTTCGACCGCCGTGACCCGGCAGCCCAGCCCGGCCAGCAGCCACGCGTCCTCCCCGTAGCCCGCGGTGGCGTCCAGCACCGTCGGGCGATGCGGGTCGCCCTTGCGCAGGCCCACGGCCCGCGCGATCGGCTGCTTCAGCGACCGGCCGACCGGGCCGGTCACGTCGAGGGCGTCCAGGTCGGCCGAGACCGGCGTCATCGGGCCGGGCGCATCGGCGTCATGTGCGTGATAGTCGAGCCGCAGCCGGTCGGGCGTCAGGAGCAGCACGGCGCCGCTCTCGCCGAACGGCAGGTCCAGTTCCTGCGCCAGCCGCTGCGCCGCCGGCGCGAGGGCCGGGTCGTGCGTATAGACCGTGACGGGGGTCATAGCAGTGCCGCGGCGTGCGGCGCAAAGTAGGTCAGCACGGCGTCGGCGCCCGCCCGCTTGAACCCCAGCAGGCTTTCGAGCATCACGCGGTCGAGGTCCAGCGCGTCCTGTTGAGCCGCGAAGCGGAGCATCGCGTACTCGCCGCTGACCTGGTAGACGAAAGTCGGGCAGGCGAAAGCGTCCTTCACGCGGCGGACGATGTCGAGGTAGGGCATGCCGGGCTTGACCATGACCGCGTCGGCGCCCTCCGCCAGGTCCAGGGCGGTTTCGCGCAGCGCCTCGTCGGTGTTGGCCGGGTCCATCTGGTAGGTCTTCTTGTCGCCCCGCAGCACGCCGGACGAGCCGACGGCGTCACGGAATGGCCCGTAGAACGCTGAGGCGTACTTCGCCGCATAGGCCAAGACCTGCACGTGCTGGAAGCCGCCCGCGTCGAGGGCTTCGCGGACCCGCCCGATCCGGCCGTCCATCATGTCGCTGGGCGCGATGACGTCGCAGCCGGCCTGGGCCTGGACGATCGCCTGCTTGCACAGCACGTCCACGGTTTCGTCGTTGACCACCTCGCCGTCGCGGACCAGCCCGTCCTGGCCGTGGGACGAATAGGGGTCCAGGGCGACATCGCAGATCACGCCCAGGTCGAGCCCCGCGTCCTTGAGGGCGCGCACGGCGCGGCAGACGAGGTTGTCGGCGTTCACCGCTTCGCGGGCGTCGTCGGTCTTGAGCGCGGGGTCGACCGCCGGGAAGATGGCGACCGCGGGGATGCCCAGGTCAACCGCCCGCCGCCCGGCCTCCACGACGCCGGCGAGGGACAGACGCATGACGTCGGGCATCGTCGGGATCGGCTCGGGCTCCGCCTGGTCGTGCACGAACAGCGGCCAGATCAGGTCGCCCGGCGAGAGGCTCGACTCGCGGACCAGCCGACGCGACCAGTCGTAGCGGCGCATCCGGCGGAGTCGGGTGTGGGGGAAACGACCGGGAGCGGTGGACATGGCGCGATGGTATCGCAGCCGGCGCCGGCCCGCCATCGCCGGGCTGGGCGGCGCGGTCGGCCTGGCTTGTCAGTTGAGCTTGGGCGCGACGGCCGCGCTTTCCTCTTCCTGTTCGAGCACCACCGCCATGCGGACCAGCTCGGCCAGGCTCTGCGCCTGCATCTTGTCCATGACGTGGGCCCGGTGGACCTCGATGGTCTTGTGGCTCAGCCCCAACTCGGCGGCGATCTGCTTGTTGAGCCGGCCCCGCACCACCAGGTCCATGACCTCCACCTCCCGGGGGGTGAGCAGCTTACGCTTGGCCTCGATCTCGGCGGCGCGGGCGGAGCTGATGCGGCGGTTCTCGTCTTCCTTGAGCGCTTCGCGGATACGGTCGAGCAACACCTGGTCGCTGAAGGGTTTTTCAATGAAGTCGAAAGCCCCCGCCTTCATCGCGCGGATCGCGACCGGCACGTCGCCGTGCCCGGTGATGATGATCACCGGTAAGTGGCACCCCTCCGCCTGCAAACGGTCCTGCAGGTCCAGCCCGCTCATCCCCGGCAACCGGATGTCGACCACCAGGCACCCCGAGCGGATCTCTTCGCACTCCTGGAGCAGCGCGTTGGCGTTCTCATACGTCTGGACGTTGAGCCCGACCGACTCGATCAGCCACTGCAACGACTCACGTACAGCTTGATCATCGTCAATGACGTACACGGTAGGTGATGCTGTCGACACCATTTGAGATTCCCCTGGACGGAAAGCCAACGACAGACAGGGCGGCGCCCATGTTCTTCAAGCGAATTGCGCAAACGCAAACAAGCGGTTTCATCAAACTACGATGAAACCCTCATCGGACTAATTGCTAGTTTATCGTAAGCTTCCGCTGAAATGAGCGGAATTCCTGCCAAATCCCCCTATTAATGCTAAGAATAAACCCGTATTCGGCCTGATTTAGACCGGATTGGACGCCATTTGGCGGAACAGAATCGCGACGAAAGTCGTTCCGCGATCCGGGTTATTCGTGGCGTGGAGCTTGCCGTTGTGGGAGTGGATGATGGACTCGCTGATGTTCAGGCCCACGCCCATCCCTTCCGACTTGGTCGTGTAGAAAGGATCGAAAATCCGGTCGAGTTCCTGGGGTTTGAGCCCCGGCCCGTTGTCGCTGACCTCGATGCGGACCGCGTCGGGCTCGGTGACGGTGCGGATCCGTACGCGGCGATCGCCCGGCTCGTTGGAGGCGATCGCGTCGAAGCTGTTCTGCAGCAGATTCACGATCACCTGCTCGATCTGGATGGTGTCGAGCCGGAGGACGGCCGGGTCATCGGTGAGTTCGAGGTCGATCTGCACGCCGCGCCGGCGGGCCTCGGGTTGGAGCAGGCCGACCACGTTGTGGACCAGGTCGTTGACGTCGGCCGCCTCGCGCTGGGGTTCGCGCTTGCGGACGAAGTTGCGCATGCGGCGGATGATCTCGCCGGAGCGTTCGGCCTGGCCGACGACGCGCTCGAGGACCGTGGACAACTCCTCGGGGCTGATCCGGCCTGAGCGCAGGCGTTGCTGGCAGCCGTGGACGTAGTTGGCGATGGCGGCCAGGGGTTGGTTGAGCTCGTGGGCGATGCCCGAGGCCATCTCGCCCATCGTGCTGAGCCGGGCGGCGTGGGCCATCTCCGCATCGCGGCGGTTGGCCTCCTCCTCCTGACGCTTGGCGTGCGTGATATCGCGTTGGATCGAGACCCAGTTGACGATCTCGCCGGCTTCGTTGCGGACGGGGGCGATCTGCCATTCGACGTGGTAGATCGAGCCGTCTTTGCGGTAGTTGATCGCCTCTTCCCGCAGCGAGTGGCCGGCCATGAGGCTGGCGCGGACCCGGCGGAGAATGGCCCGGCTGGTGGCGGGGCCCTGGAGGATGCGGGGCGAGCGACCGATCACCTCCTGGGGGGTGTAGCCGGTGACGCGGTAGAACGCGGGGTTGGCGTAGATGATGTGCGGCCCGGGCCGGTCGACCACCGCATCGGTGATCACGACCGACTCGTCGACCTGATCGATCGCGGACTGCACGAGCCGCAGCTGCTGTTCGACCTGCTTCTGCTCCTGGATGTCCAGGCAGTAGCCGACCAGCTCGTCGGCCCCGTCTTCCGAGGCGTGGACCCGGCGGACCACGTCGCGGACCCACCGATACTCGTCGGAGTGGCATCGGAAGCGGTATTCGTTGACGCGCGGCTCGTCGCCGGCCTCGGGCGGGATGGAGTCCGCGGCGCGCTGGCGGTCCTCGGGGTGGATGTGCTGCATCCAGAAGCCCGGCGTTGAGATGACCTGCTCGGCGCGGTAGCCGAAAACCTGTTCGATGTTGTTGCTGACGAACGTGGCGTTGCGCTCGCCCTCCACGCTGCAGCTGTAGATGACCACGGGCGTGGCGGCGAGCAGGAAGTGCATCCGTTCGTTCGCCGACGCCAGGGCGGCCTCGGCCCGGCGGCGCTCGGCGGCCTCTCGCTGCAGCGCCCGGTTCAGTTCGTGCAGTGAGTTCTGCACGTGCCTGAGGCGCGACATGTCCTGGACGTGCGACAGGATCGACACCAGCCGTCCTTCCTCGTCCAGCAGCACCGAATTGCACCACTGGCAGAAGACCACCGAATTGTCGCGGCGGTAGTTGCGGTTGTTGCTGATGTTGCTCTGCTCGACGCCGGTCAGCAGGCGGCGGGCGATCTCGTTCACGTCGTCCAGGTCATCGTCGTGGACGAACCGCCACTCGCCGTATTTTTTGCCGCAGACTTCCTCGGCTTTCCAGCCGAAGATCTGCTCGGCCGTCCCCGACCAGCGGACGAGCCGGAATTCGCTGTCCCATTCAAGGACGCCCAGCGGCATGTTGTCGAGGTGCCGGCTCAGCAGGTCGCCGGCTTCGCGCAACTCCTGCTGGGCGCTGAGGTTCGCCGCCAGCTCTTTTTCGAGCTGCTCCACCCGGGCCTGGAGCGCCGCGAGTCGGTCGCCCGAGGGCTCGGCGGTTGGGTTGTCGCGTTGATTCATGACCCGCCTCTTGGCCGATTCCTGTCTTCCAGATCAATCATACGCTTCTCCCCGCGTCCACTGCGACAGCCCGACCCTGCGGGCCGGCGCTAAGCGGTGCGTCATCCCGCCAACGCTTCCATCAGCGCCCGGACCCGTTGCCGGTCCACCGGCTCGGTCGCCCGGCCGCCATGCTTCAAAGAACTGCCGACGATGAAGCCGTCGGCGACCGACGACAGCTCCCGGATGTTCTCCGGCGCCACACCGCTGCCCACCAGCACCGGCGCGGGCCCGGCCGCCGTTTTCACCGCCGCCAACTCCTCCATCGAGGTCGGCCGCCCGGTCCCCGACCCCGTCATGATCAACGCGTCCGCCATCGCCCGGCCGACCAGTTCCCGCGCCTCTTCCTCCAGCGGCCGGGCCGCCAACGGCGCGGCGTGCTTCACCGCGACGTCCGCCCACACCGCCACGTCGGCCGCGCCCAGCGCCGAGCGGTACCGCATCACCTCCGCCGCCCGGCTTTCGATGATCCCCTGGTCGGCCAGCACCGCCCCGCTCAGGACGTTAACCCGCACGCAGGCGCCGCCCACCGCGTCCGCGATCGCCAGGGCCGACATCACGTCGTTGCGCAACACATTGACGCCCAGCGGCACGTCCGGCCACGCCCGGCGGACCTCCTCCGCCAGCCGCGTCATGTGCGACACGGTGTGCGCCGGCACGCGGTCCTTGAAGAAGGGCGTGTCGCCGAAGTTCTCCATCATCAGCCCGTCGACCCCGCCGGCCGCGAGCGCTTCGGCGTCACGCAGCACCGCATCGCGGACCGCGCCCCGGTCGCCCCCGAACCGCGGCGAACCGGGCAAGGCCGGCAGGTGCAGCATCCCGATCACCGGCTTCACTTCGCCGAAACGCCATCGCGGAGCGTCCGTCTGCGTCATAGGTCCAGCGTAACGTCTCGCCCCCGCAACGCGAACCGGCGTGCGTCGGTTTCTATTGACCCTCCGACGCCGGGATGCGATACTCCGAATAAGAGGGCGGCGAGCGTCGCCGCCCGCCCGACCGTGGCGCCCTGCGTCAGGCTTCCGTCGGCGTCGCCCCGACGGCGTGGCGGGTTCGATCCCCGCACCGGTCGATTCCGATCCGTTCAGGCCTTCGCCCCGCGCAGCGGTCGCCTGATGTTTCGCATCCCCTGTCTGACCGCTGCGCCCCGGACACCCATGATCCCTCGCGAACCTTCCCGCAACCCCTCGCTCGGCTTCCTCTACATCCCACCCTACCGCATCCAGGGCATCTCCATCGCCGGCGAGCAGTCGTTCGTGCAGGTCCCCGAACTCGATGTCTGCTTTGATATCGGCGTCGCTCCCCGCACCGCGCTGTCCTCCAACTACGTCGCCCTCACCCACGGCCACATGGACCATTCGGCCGGGCTCGCCTATTACTACTCCCAACGCCATTTCCAGGGCATGGGCACGGGCACCGTCGTCTGCCACCCCTCCCTCGAGCGGCCGATCCGCGGCGTGATGGACGCCTGGGTTTCGCTCGAAGCCCAGCGCACCCCTTACGAGGTCTCCCCCCTTGAGCCCGAGGGCGAGCTCGAGATCAAGAACAACATCTATCTCCGGGCTTTCGAGACGGTTCACACGGTTCCGTCGCTGGGCTACGTGGTGGTGGAGAAACGCTCCAAGCTCAAGCCCGAATACGCCGGTCTGACGCAGGAAGAACTCGTGAAGCTCAAGAGCGAGGGCCGGGAGATCACGCAGCTGCTCAACATCCCGCTGGTCTGCTACACCGGCGACACGATGTGGGGCAAGCACTTCGAGCGTGAAGACGTGCTGAACGCTCAGATCCTCATCACCGAGTGCACGTTCCTGGAGGAGGGCCACCGCAGCCGGGCCAACGTGGGCAAGCACCTGCATCTCGATCACATCATCGACCTGCTGGAAGCGTCTACGTCCGAGGCGGTGATCCTGACGCACCTCTCCCGCCGCACGCATATCGGCCATGCCCGCAAGACGCTGGAGCGTCACGTGCCGGCGCGTCACCGCGACCGCGTGTTCATCCTGATGGACAGCCGCACCAACCGCCGCCGTTATGAGGAGCAGGTCGCCGCGGCGGAGGCCGAGGCGCAGACGCCGGTGTGAAGCCGATGCCTGCCTGGTCCGGGGCCGCGTAGCGGCCCGGCTATTTATGTCGCAAATGATGAGTCGTTAGACGTGCGCGAGCTTGTTCAGCCCGTTGTACGCCGCGACCTTGTAGCACTCGGCCAGCGTCGGGAAGTTGAAGACGTTATCGACGAAGAACTCCGCCGTGCCGCCCAGCGCCATCACCGCCTGGCCGATGTGGATCAGCTCGGTCGCGCCGGTGCCGATCGCGTGGACGCCCAGGAGCTTCTTGTTGTCCTGGTGGATCAGCAGCTTGAGCATGCCCAACTCGTCGCCGAGGATCTGGCCCCGGGCGATCTCCTTGTAAGACGCGACGCCGGCCTCGTAGGGGACGCCTTCCTCGGTGAGTTGCTCTTCGGTCTGGCCGACCATGGAGATCTCGGGGACGGCGTAGATGCCGAAGGGGAAGACGTTGTTGAACTTGGAGGTCTCCAGGCCGAAGGCGTGGCAGATGGCGCGGCGGCCCTGCTCCATGCTGGTTGACGCCAGCGCCGGGAAGCCGATGACGTCGCCGGCGGCGTAAATGTGCCCGACGTTGGTCTGGTAGTTCTCGTTGACGTGCAGGCGTTCACGGTCGTCGTACTCGATCCCGACGTTGTCGAGGCCGAGCTGGCCGCACACGCCCTGGCGTCCGACGCAGTAGAGCAGGGTCTCGGCCTTGAGGGTCTTGCCGGATTCGAGCTGGGCCTGCACCAGCTTGTGGACGGTCCCGTTGTGGTCCTCGACCTCGCTGATCTTGTCGACCTTCTCGCCGAGGCGCAGGGTAATGCCCGACTGGCGCATGAAGTACTGGAACGCCTCGGCGATCTCCTGGTCCAGGAAGCCCAGGACCTGCTGCCGGCCCTCGACGAGGGTAACGCGGACGCCGAGGGTGGCCATGATGCAGGCGTACTCGACGCCGATCACGCCCCCGCCCACGACGATCATGGTGCGCGGCAGGGACTCGAGGTTGAGCAGGCTGTCGGAGCTGAGGATGTTGTAGTCGTTGAACGGCACGTGGGACGGCGTGGCCGGCCGGGTCCCCACGCCGAGCAGGAACTTGTCGCCGGTGATCATCTCGGTCTCGTCGGCGCGGCTGATCTGGACGAGGTTGGGGCCCTCGAAGTGCCCTTCGCCCCAGATCAGCTCGACGCGGTTGCGTTCGAACTGGTCGCGGATGACCTCCCACTCGTGCCGGATGACGCGTTGGGAGACGCTGATCAGGTCGGCGATGGTGATGTTCTTTTTGACGCGGTACGACTCGCCGAACAGGCCGCGTTTGCTGGCGCCGGTGAGGTGCAGCGCCGCCTCGCGCAGCGCTTTGGAGGGGATCGTGCCGGTGTTGATCTGGGCGCCGCCCAGCACGTTGTTTTTCTCGATGATGGCGACCGATTTGCCGAGCTTGGCGGCCTGGATGGCCGCCTTCTGGCCGGCCGGGCCCGTGCCGATAATGACACAATCGAAATGCTTCATCCCTTACATCCCCTGATATCGTGTTGAGGTATTGCGGGTATCGGTTGTCGCGGAAAGCGTGGTGAAACTAAATGCAGGCCCACCGATAATAGCGGGCCGCATGGCCCACACCAGCCGTGCTTGCGGAATTCATGCAAAAGGGGCGCCGTGCCGGAACTGCCCGACATCGTGGTCTACCTGGACGCCCTCGAGCGGACGATCGTAGGGCGACGGCTCGAAGCCGTCGTGCTCTCCAGCCCGTTCGTGCTCCGTAGCGTCGATCCGCCCCTCTTTGACGCCGAGGGCAAGACCGTTCGGGCGGTGAACCGGCTGGGCAAGCGGTTGGTCTGGCGACTCGACGACGAGTTGTCCCTGGTCCTCCATCTCATGATCGCCGGCCGGCTCCGCTGGTCGGACCAGCCCCGGGCCAAGCCCCCCGGCAAGATCGGCCTCGCCGTGTTCCGCTTCCCCGACGGCGCCGTGCTCTTCACCGAGGCCAGCCCCAAGAAACGCGCGTCGCTCCACCTCGTCCGCGGCGAGGCCGCCCTCGCCGAACACCGCCGCGCCGGCCTCGACGTCCTCGACGCCGATCGTGACGCGTTCGCCCACCGCCTCACCGCCGAAAACCACACCCTCAAACGCGCGCTCACCGATCCCCGCCTCTTCGACGGCATCGGCAACGCCTATTCCGACGAGATCCTCCACGCCGCCCGCCTCTCGCCCGTCAAGCTCACCGCCAAGCTCAGCGACGACGAGGTCACCCAACTCCACCGCGCCGCCCGCGACACCCTTACCCACTGGATCGACGTCCTCCGCGATCAATTCAAGGACCGCTTCCCCGGCCCCGGCGACATCACCGCCTTCCGCCCCGACTTCGCCGCCCACGGCAAGTTCCAGCAGCCCTGCCCCGTGTGCTCCACCCCGATCCAACGCATCCGCTACGCCGAGAACGAAACCAACTACTGCCCGACGTGCCAGACCGGGGGCAAGCTCCTGGCCGACCGCTCGTTGTCGCGCCTGCTCAAGTCCGACTGGCCGCGCAGCATCGAAGAACTCGAAGGCGGGCCTGGGGGGCAGGTGGCGGGTAGACAATAACGGCCCGTTTAGCGTTGGCCTCAAGAATGCGCATGTGAAGCCGGACCTGAGCGGAGCGAAGGTCCGGATGGATCACACACTCTATTGGATCGCTTTTCACTCATATTCTTAGATGACGTGGACATTGGCCACGCAGTTGTTCCGCGTATTTTGTATTGGTTATTAGCCGCGACGTCCCCGTCGCGGTCCGCCACGGCGCTAATCTTGCGGTGACTCGACCGCGACCGCGACGTCGCGGCTGCGAAAAGAGCCACAGGTGCATGGATGACGTGGAAAAGGTCCACACAAGCTACAACTACGCCGGCAGATCGGGGAAAATGTCGGCCGTGCCCAGGCTCGGCGTGAAGTCCTGCGCGGGCGGGCGGTCGAGCTCGAGCTTCACCACGCTCATCAGCGGGTCGGCCGCCTCCTTGGGCAGGCCGGTGAGGATCGCCCGGCATTCATCCTGCTCCACCCGCAACGCCTGGCCGGTCGTCAACAGCGAGGCCCGCTCGACCCGACCGGTCAGGGCGCCGACGGTAAGCCGATCGCCGAAACATCGTTCGAGGTGGAGGTACGCGGTGTTGTCGCGGGCGGTGGTCGGCCCCCAGAGGTTCCAGCTCATGCCGTGGCGTTGCGACCCGTAGATGGCCTGGCCGTGCGTTTCGAGCCAGCCGCCGACTTGGCGCAACACCTCCTGGGCGGGTTCGGGGATGCGTCCGGCCGGGTCGGGCCCGACGTTGAGCAGCAGGTTGCCTCCCCCCGCCGCGGCCGACGCCAGCGACTGGACCACCTCGCGGGGCGACTTGTAGTCCGTGTCGCTGGGGCAGTACCCCCACGACCGGTTCAGCGTCATGCAGGACTCCCACATCCGGCCCGCCTGCGCCGCGGTGATGTGCTGCTCGGGCGTCGCGAAGTCTTCCGTGGTCATCGCCCGGTTGTTGATCAGGATGTGCGGTTGAAGCTGGCGCACCTTCGCGTTGAGATCGACCGAGCGCCATTGAGCCGCGCTGTAGTTCTGCGGCAGGTCGTACCAGAGAATGTCGATCCGCCCGTATCCGGTCATCAACTCGCGCACCAGTTCGTGCGTGTAGTCCATGAACCGGTCGGCCGCGCCTGTGTCGCCCTCGTAGCCCGCCTTCCAGTCCGGGTGATGCCAGTCGCCCAGCGAGTAGTAAAACCCCACCTTCAGGCCCGCGCCACGCACCGCCTCGACATACTCTGCCAGAAGATCGCGCTTCGCGCCGCTGTTGACCGCGTTGAAAGAGCACGCCTTGGAGTCCCACAGGCAAAACCCCTCGTGGTGTTTGGTGGTCAGCACCACGTACTTCATCCCCGTCTCGACCGCGAGCTGCGCCCACGCCCGCGGGTCGTAATCCACCGGGTCGAACCGGTCGGCGAGCGATGCGTATTCGTCGGCCGGGACCTGCTCGCGGTTCCTGACCCATTCCCCCCGGCCCAGCAGGGCGTAAAGCCCCCAGTGGAGGAACATGCCGAATCGCGCGGATTCAAACCAGTCGGTGCGTTGCGTTTCCATAACGTTCTCCATCAGATCGGCCGCGGATGGTAGCAGACTCGCGGTCTTTAAATCATGAAACCGCAGATGAACGCGGATGAACGCCGATTGTTTCGGTGTCTTTCTTTTACGCCTCTGTTAGCCCCGGGCTCCGCCCGGGGGCCTCTGCGTTCATCCGCGTTCATCTGCGGTTTCACCAAATCCCTTGAAATCCCAGATTGGTTCAGTTATGGTCAACCCCGCGTTGCAGGACGCACCCTGTCCGCGGGAAGGGCGCCGCCCACCTGTTCTGATTGCGTACATCCAGTGTGACGAACTTCCTTCGCCGGACCCCGCGGACGCCCGGCCTCACCTTCCTTGAAGGAGGTCCGTCATGACCGATTCGTATCGTGACCGTATCGTGGACCCGGCGTTCCGCCGGGCGGTTGACCTGTTGGACGCCGGCGACGCCGACGGCCTGCGCGAGCACCTGGCGATGCACCCCCAGCTCGTGCATCAGCACGTCTCGTTCGACGGCAACTACTTCACCCGCCCGACGCTGCTGCACTTCACGGCCGAAAACCCGGTCCGCCACGGCAAGCTGCCGGCCAACATCTGCGACCTTGTGGATGTGATCGTCGACGCCGGCGCGGACGTGAACGCCAGCTCCCATCCGGACCGGCGGGAGACCGTGATCGCGCTGGTTGCCTCCGGCTGCGTGCCGCGGCAGTGTGGGTTGACCGTTGCGCTGCTCGAAAACCTCGTTCAGCATGGCGCCGACCCGAACGACGGGTTCGGCGCAGGCCTTGGTCACGGCGAAACGCTCGCCTGCCTGACGCTCCATCGGCTGGGGGCGGAGCTGAACCTCGCCGGAGCCGCCGGGCTGGGGTTGACCGATCAGGTCCAGCAGATGCTCGCCGGGGCCGACGAGGCCCAACGCCGAATGGCGCTCGCCGCGGCCGTGACCCATCATCAAGTTGAATCGGTGCGCCTGCTCCTGCAGGCCGGGGTCGACCCGAAGCCGTTCAATCCTGAGGGCTTTCACGCCCACGGCACGCCCCTGCACCACGCGGCGTCCGGCAACGACGTGAAGATCGCCCGCCTGCTGCTGGACCACGGCGCCCGGTTCGACGCCCCGGCCGACAAGCTCTTCGGCGGCCACCCGGCCGACTGGGCCGCCCACGAGGGCAAGGGCCACGTGATGGACCTGTTCATCGAGCGCGGCTTCCCCGCCAACCTGCAACAGGCCGCCGCGTGGAACGCGTCGGGGACGGTGCGACGCATCCTCGATACCGAACCCCAACGCATCGACGAGGTCGCCGATTGGGGGACCGCCATGCAGCAAGCGGCTTACCACAACCGCTGGTCGGTGATCGAGCTGCTCGCCCAACGCGGCGCCGACGTCAACAAGGCCGAGGGCAGCGATCGGCTCAACGACGCCCGCGGGACCCCCCTGGATGTTGCGATCCAACGCAACGCCAAGCAGGCGATCAGTGAATTGCGCCGCCGCGGCGGGATGACCAGCCAGGAGCTCGCCGATCCCACATCGCTGCGCTTTCGTTTTCAATCCGCGGTGAGCGCGGTCATCCGCGGCGATGTTGAAGCGCTGGCGGAATTGTTGGACCAAACGCCCGAACTGGCCACGATGCGTTACGCCTATGAAGGTCAAAACGACGAGCTGTTGATCCGCGTGGCGGTCGATTACCCCGGGCATTGGTCGCGTGTCGTCCAGACGCTGCAACTCCTGATCGATCGCGGCGCGGATGTGAACGCCCGCTTCGGCCCGGACCACACCGGCGAGACGCCCCTGCACCACGCCGCGAGCAGCGACGACGTCGCCGCCCTCGACTTTCTGCTCGATCACGGCGCCGACATCGACGCCGTCGGCGCCGTCATCGGCAACGGCACGCCCCTCGTCGACGCCGTCATCTTCCGCCAACTCAAATGCGCCCAGCGCCTCCTCGAACGCGGCGCATCTTTCGACCTTGCCCTCGCCGCCGGCGCCGGCCGGCTCGACCTCGTGAAAACCTTCTTCAAGCCGGACGGGTCGTTCCACAACCCCCACGGCGACATGCCCCACCGCGACAGCACCTCCGACCCCGCCGGCGAGTTGAAGATGGCGGTCTGCGTCGCCGGCATCAACGGCCAGCGCGACTGCATCGCTTATCTGCTCGACCGCGGCGCCCCGCTCAACCCGCTCAGCGTCGTCGGGACCACCCCCCTCGATGAGTTGAATATGGCCGGACACGACGACTGCGCCGCCTGGCTGCGCTCGCTCGGCGCCAAGACGTCCGAGCAAGTCAAGGCGGAAGGGGGCGCTGCATGAGCAACGACGAATCCGCCAAGCGTTTCATCGAGCCCCTGCCGAGCAAGCCCAGCCTGGAGAAGCAGCAGAAGCTCGCCAAGCGGCTGGTCCGCGGCGTGTGGGCCGGCGACGCCGACGCCGTCGAGCGGTTCGGCGCCCTCCACCCCGACCCGCCCGCCCCCGCCGAGGCAAAGCTCGCCGACGCCCAGCTCGTCATCGCCCGGGGCTACGGCTTCTCGGGGTGGCCCGCGATGAAGCGGAAAATCGAGTCGCTCACCCAGACCCCGACCGACCGGTTCGTCGCGGCGGTCAACGCCAAGGACATCGCCCAGGTGCGCACGCTGCTGGAGCAGGACGCCGAGGTGCGCCAGCGGATCAACGACCCCCTGTTCGGCTTCGGCGGCCGGGCGGTGCACCAGGTCGGCCACTGGACCGCGCTGCTGGACCTGCTCGCGGAGCACGGCGCCGACGTCAACGCCGTCAGCGACTGGTGGGCCGGCGGGTTCGGGCTCATGGACCGCGTCGACCCCGGCATGGTCGACGAGTTTATGAAACGCGGCGTGAAGATGACCGTCTGGGCCGCCGCTCGGCTCAACCGCATCGACGACCTCCGTCGGTTCCTCGACGACGACCCGGCCCTGGCCAACGCCAAGGGCGGCGACGGCATGCGTCCGCTGCACTTCGCCGGCTCCACCGAGGTGATCGACCTGCTCATCGAGCGCGGCGCCGAGATCGACGCCCTCGACATCGACCACGGGTCCACGCCCGCCCAGTACCTCGTCGACCAGCCCGATCTGTGCAAGCGCCTGATCGAACACGGGGCCCGGACCGACCTGCTGATGGCCTGCGCGATTGGCGACGCCCAGCTCGTGCGGCGACACCTGGAGGAAGACCCGTCCCGCGTCCGCATGCGGGTCAGCCAGGAATGGCTCCCGATGATCAGCAACCCCAAGAACGGCGGGCACATCTACCAGTGGAAGCTCGGCTTTTACCACTCGGTGTTCCAGGTCGCGCGGAACTTCAGCCGGGCCGACGCGCTCGCGGTGCTGCTGGAGTACGCCTCCCCCGCCGAGCGGCTGCTGGACGCGGTCTGGTCCGGCGCCCCGGACGAGGCCGACGCGGTCCTGGCCGAACACCCCGGCCTGGTCGCCTCGCTGGACGAGCAAGCGACGCGACAGGTCGCCGACGCCGCGCGCCACAACGCCCCCGAGACCGTCCGCGCGTTCCTCGACCGCGGCTTCCCGGTTACCGCCCGGGGCCAGCACGGCGCCACCCCCCTGCACTGGGCCGCGTTCCACGGCAACCCCGACCTGCTCGAGGTCATCCTCCCCCACGACCCGCCCCTCGAAGACCGCGACCACGATGAGCACGCCACCCCGTTGGGGTGGGCGCTCTACGGCGCCGTCCACGGGTGGAAAGGCACGAGCAGCGACCGCTACCCCGAGGTCGTGCGGACGCTGCTGAAGCTCGGGTGCGCTTTCGAGATCGAGTCGATCCCTACCGGGCGCGACGACGTTGACGCGGTTCTGCGCGAGCACGTAGCCGGCAGGTAGAAATAGCCGGGCGGCTACGCGGCCCTGGTCCAGGCGGGCGTAGCCCGCCGGCTATTTCAAACATATCGCAACCGCTTGGGCTTATTTCGCGGCCGCGTAGCTCTCCGCGACCTTGTCCCAGTTGATGATGCTGAAGAACGCCTCGATGTAGTCCGGCCGGCGGTTCTGGTAGTTGAGGTAGTAGGCGTGCTCCCAGACATCGAGGCCGAGGATCGGCGTCCCGCCGCACCCGGCCGCGTCACCGATGGCCTGCATCAGCGGGTTGTCCTGGTTGGCGGTGGAGCAGACCTGCAGCTTGCCGCCCTTGACGCACAGCCACGCCCAGCCCGACCCGAAGCGGGTGGCGGCGGCGTTGGAGAAGTCGGCCCTGAACTGGTCGAACCCGCCCAGGTCGCTGTCGATCGCCGCCGCCAGGTCGCCCGACGGCGCCGAGCCGCCCGGCTTCAAGACCTCCCAGAACAGGCAGTGGTTGTAGTACCCCCCGCCGTTGTTACGCACCGCCGGGCTCATCTCGCCGGCCAGGATGGCCTCGATCGACTTGCCGTCCAGGTCGGTCCCCTTGATCGCGTCGTTGAGCTTGGTCGTGTAGGCGTTGTGGTGCTTGGTGTGGTGGATCTCCATCGTCCGAGCGTCGATGGCGGGCTCCAGGGCGTCGTAAGCGTAAGGCAGTTGGGGCAGTTCAAAAGCCATGAGGAAGTTCTCCGGTTCGGGGAATAAGCGGCCGAGGCCGCGGGGTTTGCCATAAGGGTGGAGCGAAAATCCGTCGCAACAGAGCCCGACGGTCAGCGAGTTTAGGAGTGTGATCGGGCGGGGTCAACCGGCCCTGCGGCGAGAACGTTTTGAATGTTTTTCGCTTCCGAGAACAAGAAAAACATTCAAAACGTTCATTTCTTTTTGAGATTTAAAATGTTATTATAAATAGTTTTATACAATTGAAGGGGTTGGCTGAATTCTAAATCGCTCTGAAATCGTCCAGAATAGGGTTGACATCCTTCCCCCAGTTCCGCATTTTAAAGGAAAAGCCTGATCCGGAAGCCCGTTTGTGACGTATGAACAAGGTCCGTTATCTGGGTTGGCGTGGCGGACTCAGCGGGAGAAGCCGGGACGAGGTCGTCGCCAGGATGCGTCGGCCGGCCGAATAGGATGGTAGCCCCCGCCCATGAAAGGCGCGTCAAAGATGACCACGTCCACCTCACCGGGAACCGAAACCCTCTCCCCCTTGACCCAGGCCCGACGCTCGCACCGGGTCCGGATGACCGAGCACGCCCGCCAGTTGAGCCGGGCGGACGAGGCGGCGTTGAGCCAGGTGCTCGCCGAGAAGTACGAGTACATCGACAGCGACCTGTTCGACCTGTCGCCCGAAGAGGCCGAGCGCCAGATTTTTGACGAGGCGCCGGAGATCCAGAAGCCCGACACCAGCTGGTACCACCCGGTCATGGACTCGACGTTCGCCGACGCCCGTTCGCAGAAGAACGTCGGCAGCGTCCTGCTCAGCGCCAAGCAGGAGCGGGCTCTGTTCCTGCAGTACAACTACTGCCGCTTCCGCGTGTGCGTGCTCCGCGACCAGGTCCGCGACGATCACGTGATCGACACGGGCGTCGCGCATGAACTGCTCGTCTGGCGGCGCAAGGCCGAGCTCTACCGCGATCAGATCGCCCAGACGAACCTGGCCCTCGTCCTGGCGATGGCCAAGCGGACCCGTATGTCCGAGCTCGACTTCGCCGACTTGGTCAGCGAGGGCAACATGGCCCTGCTGCGGGCGGTGGACAAGTTCGACATCAGCCGGGGCTTCAAGTTCAGCACCTACGCCTGCCGCGCGATCCTCAAGGCCTTCTCCCGCCAGGGGCTTAAGCTCAGCAAATACCGTTCGATGTTCCCGACCGACTTCGACCCCACGCTCGAGAAGTCCAACCACATCAACGAGAAGCGGGCCGAGCACGAAGACGATTGCGTCGACGAGCTGCGCGACATCGTCAAGCAGAACCGCGCCGACCTGTCCGACATCGAGCAGGAGGTCATCGAGCACCGCTTCGCGTTGGGCAAGAAGCCCGACGACGCCGACGAAGAGCCCCACCCCCTGACCCTTGAACAGGTCGGCAAGATCATCGGCGTCACCAAGGAGCGCGTCCGGCAGATCCAGAACAAGGCCCTTGAAAAGCTCCGCGTCACCCTCGAAACCGATTTCCTCTGACCCGAGCCTCGTGACCTCGGCGCACCCAGGCCCCGGGCTTCCGCCCGGGGTCTTGTTGTTGGAAGCCTCGCATGCGTGGACATTATGCGCGGTTGCCCTAAACCCTTGCGCCCAGCGCAGTTCGCGTCCATACTCCTGTTGCAAAGTCCCCTTCAACACAAAGGAGC